>JBMFSS010000068.1:0-1788 GCA_049967415.1 Candidatus Limnocylindrales bacterium | reverse complement strand
ACCGGGCGAGTGGGGGATGGTCCGGGCCGATCGCCACCACGTCGAGGAAGGCATGTGCCCTGGCGCTCCAGGGCTGGTCGGAGGGGATCTCGATGCGGGCGGCGAGCTGGGCGAGCTCGTTCGGGTCGAGGCTGACGAGCGGTTCAGCGGCCATCGTCGGCCTCCCGCGAGCGTTCGCCGGAGGGATTCGGCCGATCGGAGCCGGCTCCTGCGTGGCGCTTGGCCGCGCGCGCCACTGCAGAGCGGTAGGCGAGCCGAGTGAAGTACGCCTTGCGGGCGGCTTCGGCGCGCCGGGCGCGCTCAGCGGGGTTCAGCGAGCCGTCGGGGTCGACCTCGCGCTCAAAGCGGCTGAGGAATGCAGCGCGCGCATACGCCGTGGTCTCGCGCGGGTCATGGCGCGCATGCAGCGCATAAGCGCCGATGCGGGCGCGGAGCGCGCGTTGGGAGGGAGTCAGTGCTGGCCATTTTCGAGACATACCGAAGAAACCTTGCCCACCGCAACTTGCGCTGCGGTGGTCTCCGTCTCTCCGGTGCCCCGGAAGACCTGGCCCGAACCCGGGTTGTTGCGTCCCGGTACAGGGATGCGCCTGAGAGGCAACAGCCCCTCAGCTCGCATCAGGATTATACCGCTGTGCTCGCGGCGCGCAACTCGGCGTCGGATGGCCGCCCGGCGACGAGCCACCGCCGTCGGCACTTCACGCAGGTGACGACGAACGGACGGGTGACGTCCAGCCCGTCGAAGGGCAGCGGGTCGATGCCGTCCGGTGTGGTCAGCGCCAACACCCACCCGCCGCTCGGCGGGGTCCGGGCCTCCTGCGCTTCGTGGCGTGGGGCTTCGTACGGGTTATGGCGGCTGACGCTGGGCAGGGTGGCACGATGGTGCCGGAGCAGGCTGCGGCGCGTCACCCCGGGCGGCGCGGAGGGCTCCGTGTAGGCTCGGGCGGGAAGTCCGAAGCTGTAGAGGCCGTCGCGCTGCTCACTCAAGTAGATGAGGTCAGGATGCAGCTCGACGCGCTCCAGGCGGTAGTCGGGGACCCGATCGCCGCTCGCCTGATCGACCCGGACGGTCTGGCCGATGCGCTGCCGACCGAGGGTCGTGCCGCACGCCCCGCAGCGGAAGTAACGGAACCAGGTCGGGAAGCTATAGCCCTCGGCGAGCTGTGGCGGATCGAACCGCGCGAGCGGGTACGCGCGGGCCTCGGAGCGGCTCACAGCCGGTCTCCCGGCGAATGCTGCCGATACGCCGCCCGTGCGCGCTCGTCCGCGGCCGAGGCGCCGTAGCGGCCGACCATCTGCCGCGAGCGCCAGCCGGCCAGGCGCATCAGGTCGCCCTCTTGCATGCCGTCGGCGAGCATGGTGTGGGCGAACGTGTGACGAAACAGGTGGGGGTGGAGCCGCAGGCCCGCCTGCGCGCCCCGGCGCTTGACCACCTGCTCGATCCCCGACTCGCCCAAGCGCCCGCGCTTGCCGAGCCAAAGCCACTCGGACCCTGCGTACGGATGGCGGCTCCGTGCCCGCAGGTACTGGTCGAGCGCCTTGGCGGTCCTGTGCCCATAGGGACAGGCGCGCGGGCGGCGTCCTTTGCCGAGCACGAGGGCCACGTCCTGGTCAAGGTCCACGTCGGCCACGCGCAGCCCGGCCAGCTCGGCCCGGCGCATGCCGGTATCGAGGAAGAGTCGGAGGATCGCGGTGTCGCGGCGCTCGTCAAAGCCGGGGCCCGCGCAGGCTGCGAGGAGGCGGCGCAGCTCATCCTCCCGGAGCACGGGGGGCGGCTCGACCGGGACCGAC
>JBMFSS010000067.1:0-2105 GCA_049967415.1 Candidatus Limnocylindrales bacterium | reverse complement strand
CGCTTAGAAGGCGGTTGCTCTGTCCACTGAGCTACGGGGACCTCGACGAATCGTACCCTCCGTGGCGAGCGGTCCGCGCGGGCCGACCCGGAGGGCCGACAGCCATCGCAGCGGAGCGAGCTCGGTCCGGCCCCTCCAGCCCGCTCGGCCGTCGGCGACGGGGGAGGCCCATCGGCGACATGCCCAGCTGCTAGATTGACCGCGCCGCGCCTGGCGTGGGCGCCGAGGGGGGCTTGGTCGTGACCGTTGCAGCGCGTTCCGAGGCCATGCGCCGCTCCAGCCCGGCGCCGGCGGCTGGTCCGGGTGCACCCTCTCCGGACGGGCTGCGGCCGCCGGTACCCCTCTTTCCCCTCGAGCTCGAGTGGAAAGCCCAGCCGCGGCTCTGGGGCCCCTCGCTGCACCCCATGTGCACGTACCTGGCGGCGTTTCCTGCCGGGCTGCCGCATGCCCTGATCGCTCGGTACACGCGACCCGGAGACGTGGTGCTGGACCCCTTCTCGGGGCGCGGCACCACGCCCCTCCAGGCCTGCGCCGAAGGGCGCGTCGGCGTCGGCAACGATCTCAGCCCCCTGGCCTACCTGCTGACCGCGGCCAAGGTCGACCCGCCGCAGCCGGCCGAACTCGCCGGCCGCCTCGGCGAGCTGCGCGCGAGATGGACGGACCAGGCCACAAGCCCCGCATCCGCACCCGACGTACCGGCCGAGGTGGCGGTCTGCTTCCATCCCCGGACGCTCGCCCAGCTCCGCTTCCTCCGCTCCTCCATCAGCCTTTCCGACCGGACCGATCGTTTCCTTGCCGCGGCCGTCGCAGGGATCCTGCATGGGCGAGGGCACGGCTTTCTCTCCGGAGTCATGCCCAACGCCTTTTCCCTGCCCTCGGCCTATGTGTGCCGGTATGCCCGTGCCGTCGGGTTCCACGCCGAGTCGCGTGACCTCTTCGATCTGCTGGAGATGAAGATCCGCCGCCTCCTGCGCGACCCGCTCCCTTCGATGCGCGGCATCGCGCTCCTGGGTGACGCGCGCGACGCCGGCAGTCGGACGCGCCGCGCCCTGAAAGGGCACTCCCTTCCCGACCGCGTGCGCCTGGTGGTCACCAGCCCACCCTACCTGCGCGTGGTGCACTACGGGGCCTCCAACTGGCTCCGGCTCTGGTTCCTGGGGCTCGACCCACAGGCGCTGGATGCCAGGCTCGATCACGCACACCGGACCGAGGCCTGGCTCCGCTTCCTGCGCGAGACGCTGGCCGATCTGCAGGGCGCACTGTCGGACGATGCGGTGGTGGTCCTGGTGCTTGGCGACGTCGAGTCGGACGGCGGTCACAGGCTCGGTCGCCACATCGATCTGGCGGCGCTCGCCTGGGAGGCGGCCGCCGAACCGGAGGGCTACCGGCTGGCCGGGATCGCAGCAGATCATGTCGCCGCCCACCGCAAGACGACCCGGATCTGGGGCGACCGGGCAGGCCGCGCCACTCGGGTCGACCGGATCCTGGCGATCTCGCCGACCGAACTCGGCCGACGGCGGGAGCTGGCCGGCGCCGCCCTCCCCATCGACTGGACGTGGCCGCCGCCGGCCCGCGGGTGGGCGCTCAGGGCAGCCGATAGAGACAGGTCGGCCCCGGTGGCCCCCAGTCCACGCAGAGCTCCTTGACCCGAGCGGCCCAGGCCGCGGCGTGGAGCGGCGCCCACTGAGGGGCCGGCCCGCTGGTCAACACCCAGCGCACGCCCTGGGTGCGGTACAGGTCGCCGGGGTTCACGCTCGTGGCGGGGCGAGACACGATCGTGCGCGCGCGCGCCTGCATGGCGAGCACCGGAGCGAGATCGCCCTGAACCGCCGAACCTGCCGGCACCAGGGCGGCAATCCGAGCCTGAACCGAAGGCAGCCTGGAGGGCGTCAGCGTCGCCCAGTCGGCCTGCAACGCCAGCCCGGGCGCAACCAGCACCGCCGAGAGGACCAGGCCGAAACCGAGGGCGAGGACGCGGCGGCTACCCGCCCACTGCAGGAGGACGACGAACCCGAGACCGGCCAGCACGGCCAGCGGCGGAAGAAGCGGGACCAGGTATCGGTTGGGGCGATAGGGCACCGCCAGCAGGACGCCCATCCCAACCG
>JBMFSS010000066.1:0-2474 GCA_049967415.1 Candidatus Limnocylindrales bacterium | reverse complement strand
ACGTGACCAGTTCGGCGAGGCGGTCCAGTGTCATGCCTCCCGCCGGGACCGGCAGGATCGCCCCCAGCGAGCCCAGCGACTCACGGCACGCATGCGCGATCGACCCGCAGGCGGCGGGACTGAATGAGAAGCGCCCGCCGTAGCTCGGGAAGATCGTCATGTCGGCGCCGGCCAGCCGCGCGAGCGTCCCGAACAGCAGGCCATGCTCGATGCCTGCTCGTTCGTCGGCCACGAAGGAGCCGAGAAACGCGGGGTGCGCCAAAAGCGGAAGCCCAACCGCGTCGTCATCAGCTAGGCGGCGCATCTCATCGAAGCCGGCGAGGCCGGGAAGAACCAGCAAGCCACCCGCGCCCGCGGCTCGGGCGAGTGCCACGCGCGCCTCGAGCTCCCCAGCAGGGGCATTGACCGAAGGCAGGTACAGCACGCGGCGGCCAGTCTCTGAATTCGCGTCCGCCACCGCCGCTGCACAGGCGGCAACGCGCTCGACGAATACGGCGAACGGCTGGTTGGCCAGACTATGGTCGTCCTTGATCAGGTCAATGCCGCCTCGCGCAAGGGTCCCCGCCATCTGCGCCAGCGTCGAGCTGTCCAGCCCCATCGGCTTGAGGGCCGTAGCCAGAAGCGGGCGCCGTGGAACTCCCAAGAGGCGGCGCAGGCCGCCGATGCCGAAGCGCGGGCCCCGGAATCGTGCCAGGAATTCGGATGGAAAACCGACTTCGATCAGCCGCACCCCCGGCAACAGCGAGCAGTTGCCGAACAGCACGTTGAGCATCTGTGGCAGTTCGAAGCCCGTGGTCTCGACGGCATAGCTGAGCTCCGCAATGGCCAGCGCCGGCCCGGTCGACTCGATAGACTCGACGCGACCGATGACGTAGCGCCGGATATCGTCGTCGCTGATGAGATCTGCGGGGAACTCGATGGTCTGCTCGACCGCGATCGCCGCTGCCCGTGACGGGGCGTCCTCGAGGGGTCCGCTCAAGGCGTAACGGGCAGTGATCCGGAGCCCGGACACAGAGAGCGAGACGGACGGGATGGTCACAGCGAATCGGCCCGCTCGACCGATCCGACCGGCGCCGCGGCCTCACCGGGGATATCCTTCCCTTCCAAGCCGGTCGAAGCTCCGAGCAGCTCCTCCACCGCGCGCACGATGGCGAGCGCGTCTAGCCCGTACTCGCGCTGCAGATATCCCCGACTCGCCCCATGCGCGTAGGTGTCACGCAACCCAACGCGGATCAGCCGGGTGCTGAGCCCGCCCTCGGCAATGCGCTCCGCGACGGCCGAACCGAGACCGCCGATGATCGAGTGGTTCTCCACGGTCACGACACCGTGGCGTGCCCGGCGAAGGCTGTCGACAATCTCTGGGTCGTCAAAGGGCTTGTGAGTCGAGACGTGGAGATGTCGCGCCCCGACACCGCGAGACGCGAGCGCCCGCACGGCCTTCATCGCCTCCTCGGTCTCGATCCCCGCGCTCAAGAGCGTCACGTCCTCGCCATCAGCGAGGACGCGGACCCGGTCTAAACGCATCGGGTCCGAGCGGGGGAAGAGCCGCGGCAGGACGCCGCGGAGCATACGCACGTAGACGGGGCCATCGACCGCCTGCGCGACATCCAGCACGCTCTCTACCTCGGTCGCGTCGCCGGTCTCGAGCACGGTCATGTTCGGGGTCGCACGCATGATCGCGACATCCTCGATCGCCTGATGCGTCACCCCACCTGGCGTCGTGATCCCCGGCAGGAAGCCGATGAGCCGTACCCGCAGGTTTGGGTACGCGATCGACATCGCGAGCTGGTCGTAGGCACGCCGGTATAGGAAGACCGCGAAGGTGTGGACGAAAGGCGTGTATCCCTCGCGGGCCAGTCCGCCCGCGAAGCTCAGCATGTGCTGCTCCGCCATCCCCATCGAGAAAAACCGGTCGGGATATGTGTCTCGCCAGCGCCCCACCTCCGAGGAGTTTGTGAGGTCGGCGGCCAGTACGACGACCTCGGGCTTGTCGCGCGCCCAGTCGATGAAGTTCTGGACGTGGGGCCGAACGACTGTTTCCACACTCATCGCACCATGGCCTCGTAGGCTGCCTGGTAGCGGGCCCGCTCTTCGACGTTGGTCAACCGCACCGTGTGCAGCATGGGCGCACGCTCGGCCAGCAGTGGAACCCCCCGCACGGGGTCCGTCCGCGCGACGACAACGTGCGGCGCGCCGGAAGGACGCTCCAGCGCTTCGTCCAAGGCGAGCAGGTCGTGTCCGTCAACTTCGTCGACCGTCGCGCCGAAGGCACGGATCTTGTCGGCAAGCGGCTCGAGCAGCGTCACGCAGCAGACTTCGCCGTCGCACTGCTGCCCGTTCGCGTCGACAACCACCCGGAGGTTGTTGAGGTGGTGGAACGCGGCCGAGGCGAGGGCCTCCCACGTTTGTCCCTCTTCGAACTCGCCGTCCGACATCATGACCCAGACCCTGCCGGACTCTCCGCGCATCCTGCG
>JBMFSS010000065.1:0-2971 GCA_049967415.1 Candidatus Limnocylindrales bacterium | reverse complement strand
CGACCGAAGCCACCGATCTGGGGCGCCCCGCCCAGATCGGATCCTGCGCCGAGATGCTGACCGTCGTCTCGGCCGCGCCGATGGGATAGCCGAGCTCGGTGATCGCCTGCAGGGTGGTCACCATGCTGTCTTTCGAGGGCGGCGCGTAGATCCACAGGTTGTTTTCAAGCACGGCCTTGTCAACGGGAATCCCGGCCGCCTTGAAGTGGCGCAGGAACTCCATGAACTTGTCGCCCGTGGCCCGGGTCGCGTCGGTGTCGCGGTCGAGGACCCCGTCCTCGCAGAAGGCGAGCCGTGCGGTTGGGTCGGCTTCGCGGGCCCACACGAAGACCTGGTCGATGATTTCGACGCCCAGCTGGTCGTACCAGAACCGCTGTTCCGCATTTCCCCAGAGGAGATCCGCTGCAGCCTCGCTGACGGCGATCCACTCCTGTACGCGCCCGGCGTACCGGAGGACCCGCACCTTCACCATGAACTCGAGGATCTTGCGCAGCTCGTCGGCGGAAAAGCCGCCGTTGTAGATGGCGGGCAGCACGCCGTTGGAACCCCAGAGCAGCATTCCCGCCTGGACGTAGCGGACCCCGGCGACCGCGGCGAACGCGAGCTCCTGTTCCGCCCCGCTCCACACGAAACTGAACCCGTCCGGCACCCGACGCGCGGCGAACGCGGCGGAGACATCGGACCAGCGAGCCAGCACGCCTGCCCAGTCGTCGCGCGTCCACGGGCCGAAGGCCCAGTTCGGGTCCGCCATGTCGAGCGCGTTGCCGATGAGCAGGGTGTTGGCGATCTTCTCGTAGGCCGCGATGAAGGTCGGATCGGTCAGGACGTTGCGGTGGGCAAAGGACCCGACGGTCAGCCCCAGCGCATCCGCCAGCTCCCGGATCGTGTAGCCCTCGACTTCGTCCGAGGCCACGGTCCACTGCCAGTCTGGGACCCAAGGTCTATAACGAGCCCGGGCCACAGGTGTGCCGCTCGGGTTCACCCCGAGCAACCGCCCGTCCGCTGCGCGCTGCACCGTGGCGACGGTAAGCGCGGCATCCGGCACAGGCACGATCGGGTCCGCGGTGAGCGCCGGCTTCGCTCCCCTGGGCTGCAGCGGCACCTGGTCGACGAACAGGGCCCCGGCCCCAGCGACGAGGGTGGTCGCCAGGCCGGGATCGACCGCGGCGAGCCGGACGTGCGTGCCCGAGGCAAGGGTGAGGGCGCCGGACGGCTCGAGCGCGGCCCCGGCGAGGGACAGCAGGGGGGCCAGGGTGGCCGGCGCGAGGAGGGCCAGCTCGAGGCGCGGATGGCCGCTCACCTGGCGCGCCGGATCGGACACCCCGAGAACGACCCGCCCATCGGGCAGGACCCCGGCCAGAAGCAGGGCGGTCCCCGGGCGCAGGACAAGGCCGGGCGGGGTAGCTGCGGCCAGGACATCGGCGGTCTGCCCGCCGGGCAGGTGCGGCAGCACCAGGCGCACGGGTGTCAGGGGCAGCTTCGGCAGGGTTGGCGCAAGATCGACCCGGCCTATCTTGCCCGACCAGTCGGCGCAGGCGAGCGCGAGGCCCAGGGCGGCCACTGGGTTGCGGTAGGCGAGCACGTTGGGGTTGCCGGCGGCGAGGAACGCCTGAGCCGCCGTCTGCAGGTCGGTCACGGGGACGCTGCTGTCTCCGGGCAAGGCGAGCGTTCCCGAGAGCGGCAGATCGAGCACCGCACTGGCGAGCGCCTCGGCGGTCAGGGCGGTCTGGGCCGTGGGGCTGGGGAGGGGCGGAGACGACGCTGACGGCGTGCGCCCCGGACTCCGGCGCGGGCTCGGGCTGGTCGTCGCACCGCAGGCTTCTCCCAATACCAGCGCCGCGGCCAGGGTGCCGGTGCGCCGCAAGAGCTGGCGGCGGGTGAGGAGACAGGAGAGGGGGTCGTCAGGCGCCATCACCCCAGTCCCGCTCGCTGCCTGAACAGTTCGCGCACGGCGTAGTACGCGGGCTTCGGCGCGTGGGCGGCATCGAACATGGTCGCATCGGCCCCCGGCGTCTGGGCCAGCCAGGAGTCCTTGCCGTCCAGGCCCCAGAAGCTGATCTCGGAGACGCCGGCGTCCAGGGCGGCCCCGATGAGCCACGCGTACACGGCAGCCTGCCGAGCGTACCGTTCCGCCTGTGTGCCGGGGTACGCACTGAGGTCGTAGTCAAACTCGGTCACGAGGCAGGGCATCCCGTAGCTCTGGATCGTCGCGGTCACGTCTGCGGCCGTGGGGATGCCGCCGGGAACCCAGGGCAGATCCTTGTTGTGCATCTCCAGCCCGATCGCGTCGAGCAGCCCCTTGGGGCGGAGCCTCTGCGCGATCGACATCGTCAACTCGACACTGCCGCTCGCGTGGTGGTTGTCCGTGTCGTTGAAGATGAGCCGCGCAGCCGGATCGGAACGGCGCGCCGTTTGGAACGCAAGATCGATGTAGTTCTCGCCGAGGGCCAGGTAGAAGAGGTCGTTTTCCCGGTTGGGAGCGAAATACGGCTCGTTCACCACGATCCATTCATCCACCTGGCCCCGACAGTGTTCGACGATCGCGGCAACGTGGGTGACGAGGATGTCCTGGACATCTGCTGCGCTCAAGGGCGCCTGCGTGAGCCAGGTCGGCAGCATGTCGGTCGCGTGCGCGAAGACCAACGCGCTGCCCCGGATTCGCTGAGCCAGCGCCTTGGCGATCGCCAGCTGGCGATCCAGCGAGCCGAAATCGAACACCCCCCGTTCGGGCTCGATCTGGCTCCAGTAGATGCCGCTGTCGATCACGGCCAAGTTGGTCTGCTCGACGTAGAGGGCACGACCGACGGGATCGGATAAGAGCCCTCCGAACTCGCTGCCGATCCGCACCCCGATCGCGTCTGCGTACTCCCGGGGCGTGTAGTCGAGTAGGTAGCTCGTAGCGGGTGTGCTGCCCACCCAGGACCACGACCGGTCGGCGAGCTGCATGGCGCGTCCCACCGCCGTCCCCCCG
>JBMFSS010000064.1:0-3124 GCA_049967415.1 Candidatus Limnocylindrales bacterium | reverse complement strand
GTTCCGCCGCTCCGCGGAGCCACCCCACACCCTCGAGATCGACCCGGCCACGATCGACCAGGCCGTGCAGCTCTTCGAGCGCTATGCCCTCGGCACGATCAGCATCGCCGGGCTGGCCGACGAGACCGGGCTCGCGGCCGAGCGCATCCAGAAGATCGTGCGGAACCCGATCTATAACGGCTGGATGCGCCGCCACCGGGGACCCGACGAACTCCGGCGACCAGCGCCCTGGCGGGCCGACCCTCCGGTGTCCGATGCCCTCTGGGTCCAGGTCGAGCGGGTCCGCCGCAGCAAGACGCGCGGTGGCGGTCCACGCAACAGCGGCCGCATCGATCCCCTGGCGGGTCTGCTCGAATGCGTGTGTGGAAGACGGCTGCGCTCCGACGGCACATTCGCCGACGGACGGCACCGCAAGCTCCATCCCGACCCATGCGAGGCCTGGGGTCGGCACGCGCGCCTAGCGGACGTGACCTGGGAGGGGCCGGTCATGGCGCAGCTCGGCGGCATCGAGCTCAACGACGGGCTCATCGCGCAGGTGGTGAGCGCGCTGGGTTCGGCCAGCCGACCTGTCAGCCTCGACCGGGCCCGGATCGAGCGGCAGATGCGGGAGCTGGCCCTCGATCACGTCGCAGCACGGATGAGCGATGATGCCTACCTCACCCGCCTCGGGCAGCTCCGGGCTGAGCTTGCCACACTCGACGAGCCAACCCGACTCGGGGTACGGCCTGATCGGGCTGTCGAGTGGCTGCGAGCCTTTGGTGAGGTCTGCGTCGCGGCCGACCTGCCCGAGCAGCGAGCTGCACTCGTCCATGCCGTGTATGAGCGGATCACGGTCGCCGGCCCGCGCATCGTCTCGGCACGCCTGACACCCGCGGCATACGCGCACGGCCTGGCCGTGGTACTCCCCGAGCTTGTGATGGCGTCCCCGGCAGGATTCGAACCCGCGACCGACCGCTTAGAAGGCGGTTGCTCTGTCCACTGAGCTACGGGGACGCGGTTAGTCGCTCAGTTCACGCACGAAACGGGCGACTTGACGCCCGGGACGCGCGCTCCTACTGTTAGCACGTCGAGCCACTGAGCAACTAACAGACGGAGCCGCCATGGAGACCTCCACCTACGCCCCGGACGCACTAACGAGTTTACGCGACTCCTTCGCGTTGCACCTCGCCTCGGGCTATTCACCCAAGACGACGCGCATCTACCTGGCGGCGCTCGACGCCCTCATCCGCCACCTGGCAGCGCAGGGGATGCCGACCGCCGCGCGTTCGGTCCGGCGCGAGCATGTCGAGAGCTACCTGGCGATGCGCCGCGCGACCGTGAAGCCCACCACCCTCTCGCTGGAGTACCGGGCGCTCCAACAGTTCTGGCGCTGGGCCCTGGAGGAAGAGGAGATCGACCGCTCGCCGATGGAGCGCATGAAGGCGCCGCGGGTGCCGGACGTACCCGTGCCTATCGTGCCGCCTGACGCCTTCCGGGCGCTGCTCAGGACGACGGAGGGGCGCGACTTCACGAGCCGGCGCGACCGCGCGATCCTGCTCCTGCTGTACGACTCGGGGATGCGTCGCGGCGAGCTGGCCGGGCTCCGGCTCGGCGATGTCGACCTCAAAGCGGGCCTGGCCTACGTCACGGGCAAGGCGGGCCACGTCCGCGCCATCCGCTTCGGCAACACGACCGCCGTGGCGCTCGATCGCTACCTCCGTCTGCGGCGCGGCCATCGCCTGGCCGCCTCCGAGGCCCTCTGGCTGGGCCAGGACGGCCCGCTCACCGTCGGGGCCTTCGCCCAGATCCTCGCCAAGCGTTGCGCCGCGGCCGGCCTGCCGCGGCTGCACCCGCACCAGTTCCGCCACACCTTCGCGCACGAGTACCTCGCCGACGGCGGCCAGGAAGGGGACCTGCAACGGCTCGCCGGCTGGCGCAGCCCGCAGATGCTGCGCCGCTACGGGGCCAGCCTCGCCGACGCCCGAGCCCGCGCCGCCTACCGCAGCCCGGCGGACCGGCTGTGACCAGGCTCGTGGCAGCCCCGGGACCTCACGGGGCCGTCGTCTGCGCCCAGCCCTCCTGCCGGCGCGAGCTGCCGGGCATCTGGCGCATGAACGACACCTCGATCTTTGACGATCCACCGTACCTGTTCCTGTCCGACGCCTGGCACCGGGGCCGCGACGGCATCTGGCGCGTCACGGCCCACGCGCGGCGCAGCCGTGGCTTTCTGGGGGGCCGAACGGGCACGTCGACCCGGCACGGCGTAGCGCACATGGAGGCGACCCTGGGGGCGAACATGACGCCCACGGACCTGGAGGCGGCACCGGGCCAGGTCAGGGGCGAGGTCGCCCACCACCTGCCGAGCCCGGCCGTCTGCCCGTTCTGCGGTACGCCCCAGTGGCTCGACCCGGCCGTCCTGGGAGTGGACCCGAAGGACTGGCAGAACATGGAGCCCGGAAGGCACTACGCGTGGCCCAAGGACCGGCTGGAGTAGCTGAGGCACGCCGAAACTAGACGTGGTAGACTACCGCCAGCTATATAGGAGCGCCGTCTCTGTAACCGGCAGCCGACCTGTAGCCCTTCAAACGGGCCTGTCCACGGCACCTACTACCGACCGCTCTCACGACCTGCGGCACCGGGCTGGTAGGTGCTGTTTGATGTTGACCCCCGCAGAGCGTCGGCTCCGCTCCCGAGCCGCCGCCTTCGCGCTCCACGCACAGGGCGGAACCTCCACCCGCGCCGGGACGGCCGCATTCCTGAACCGCTTCGAGCACGAAGTTGATCCCGACGGAACGCTCCCCCCCGAGGAACGCACCCGCCGCGCAGCATTCGCCCGGAAGGCGTACATGGCGAAGCTCGGGCTGCGCGCCATGAAGGCTCGCCGCCTCAGCCTGTCGGACGGGGAGGTCGCCCCGATCGCCGAGATCGAGGGCCTGCTCACCGAAGTCGAGGGGCGCGACAGCGGCGCGGCCGCGGCGAAGGAGCGGTCCGATGGCCGCTGAGCTGCTCGCCGACCTCAACCCCCAGAGCCTGGACCGGCTCGCAGCCAGCATCCCGATCCCCTCCGACCAGCCCTGGAGCCCCCAGGCGCATGCCTTCCTCGACGTGGTGGCGATCGGCCCGGACCATCCCCCACTCGCCCGGT
>JBMFSS010000063.1:0-3349 GCA_049967415.1 Candidatus Limnocylindrales bacterium | reverse complement strand
CTCTTGCGTGACCCGGGCTCCATCGCCACCGCGACGAACAGGTTGAGCCCCTCGACCCAGCCGGCCACAGGCTCGATCTGGACATGTCCAGCCACGACTGCCGCGAGCGCGGCGAGCACGAACATCGCGGCCATGTCGAGCGGCGTCTGGGTGGCCTCGGCTTCCGCGATGACGAACGCTTCGAGCCAGTCAGGCAGTCCGCCGACCGGGAACACCGGCAGCTCGGCAGTCCGATCGAGCGATAGCGGCGCCTCCCAGGGCTCCGACCGAAGCTGAAACGGAGCGGGCTCCCCCCCGGTGCCGGCCGGGTCGGCGCCGAACGTGGCCTCCGCCTCGCCGGTGGCCCGATGGCGCTCGCCGCTGGTGGCGGACCCGTCGATGCGCCGCTCGGCGCCGCTCATGCGCGCACCGCCTGGCGCCCGCTGAACCGCTGCCAGCGTTCGAGCGCGAGCTGGACGTACTTCGGGTCGATCTCCATGGCATAGCAGCGCCGACCCAGAGTCTCCGCGGCAATCAGGCAGGTGCCCGAGCCTAGGAAGGGGTCGTATACCGCCTCGCCCGGCGCCAGGTGGTTGCGGATCGGGATCTCGAAGAGCAGCACCGGCTTCTGCGCGGGGTGGTCGAGCTTCTCTTCGTCCGAGCCCGACATGATCATCTTGGGCGAGGGAGCCCGCCAGATGGTGGCCTGGTTGCGCTCGCCGAGGAAGAGGTTGGGGACGCCCGGCTTGCGCACCACCCAGCAGGGCTCGTGCGCCCAGTGATACCAGCTGCGCCCGATGGCGAAGAGCCCCTTATCCCAGATCACTTGGCTGACGATCTCGAAGCCGATCGCCTGCAGGCCCTGCGCCACCTCGGCGGCATGCAGCCCGGCGTGCCACACGTACCCGACCTGGAGCGATGGCACCAGGGCGAACGCCGCGGACCAATCGACCCGGGTGTCACCCGAGATGCTGGTGTTGTGATGGCCCTGTGTTCGCCCGTGGGCGCTACCGTTGGCCCGTGTGGCGTCCTTTGGGTCGGGCTGGCCAGCTGGACCAGCGCGCAGCATGTACGGCCGTTCGGCGCGATACGCCGCCGGCCCCAGCCGACCGGCGACGTTGTACACGGCGTCGCGCCAGGTGGGATCGAGCTGCACCCCGTAAGGCGGATCGGTCACCAGAAGCCTCGGCACGGCGCCGTCGAGGAGGCGTGCGACCGCCGCGGGGTCGGTGGCGTCGCCGCACAGGAGCCGGTGCTCCCCGAGCAGCCAGAGATCGCCTGGCCGGACATACGGCTCCTCGACCAGCGGCAGCAGCTCGTCGGCGCGCGGGTCGGGCACCCGCCCCCGCTCGGCGTAGCGCAGGAGGCCGGCGCGTGTGACTTCCTCGCCCGCTGCCGAGGCCGCGGTGACGTATGCGGCGCGTTGCTCCGGGGGCACCGCGTGCACCCTGGCCCAGTCGACCGCCTCGTTGCGCGAGACCTCGAGGTCGGCGAGGGTGGGAAGCGAAACAGTTGAGCTCGTCAACTGTTTCGGGAGGCCCTGGCCCTGCGTGGCGAGCGCGCCCGCCTCCCGTGCGGCCCGGATGATCTCGTCGGCCTTCGCCTGCGCCTCGAGGCTGATCGCGGCGGCGCTGTTCTGCGCCGCGAGCCCCAAATGCGCCTTGCGCGCGTAGAGGCGGGCTGCCTCGGCGAGGTTGCGCACCTCGCGCACGTCGTCAAGCGTCCGAGCCTCGGCCAGCAGCCGGGCGGCCTCGGACACCGCGACCAGCGAGCGGGGCGCGGAAGCCGTCAGCAAAGTGGCCTGCCGGGGCAGGAGGCCGTCGTTCATCCGGCGCCGCCCGGGATGCTCGCGGGGGTCGCCGCTCCGGACGATGGCCGCGCGCGGCGCGCTCTCAGAACCCGGGGCTCAGCGCCGGTCTCGGATGTCAGGTCGGGGCTGAGTCCCGCGCGCTCCAGACCCGCGAGAACGAGAACGGCCGCCTGCTGTCGCGGTGCCCGGAACTCCCGCCGCGGCCGCTCGCGGAGCCTCTCGGCGGCTTCGTGCGGGATTGCGATGAAGGTCGAGTGCATGACGCAAGGCAGCGTCGTGCAGCTGACCCGTTCCGAAAAAGGGACGCAATCCGACCTATTATCCGGACACCTATTCGGGCGGCCGGCCGTGCCTCCTCACGAGCTTTCGGAGGTACTCTGGATCGGTGCCGAGGGTTCCGTCGAGCGTCTCGAAGTGCGGAGCGATGGCGCGGTACGTGTACGGCGGCTTCGCGCGGAGTTGGGCCTCCTGATACCGGGCCCAGAAGTCTTCGTCAGTCCAACCAGGCCGGCCCGGCGGGCGGCGGCTGCCCTCCCTGGACGAGGGCTGCGGCCGCAGCTCAGCGAGAAGGGCCCGGCATTCGGCCGGCGACGATACCAGGCGATCAAACCACCACTTCAGCTCGTCGCTGTCGATCGCCGCCAGGATCTCCGCGTCACTATCGCCGCGATCGACCAAGGCGCGGATCAGCTTGTCCGGGAAGAGCGTCTGGAGGTACGACGGCCTGCCCTCGCCAACGTCGATCCCCGACATGCGCGCCGCGATGTCAAAGAGCCTGTCGATCACCGTGGCACCCTGGTCCATCAGGGCAGGAAGGTCGGCCTCCGTGAAGAGAGGCTGGCCATCCTCGCCGAGGATCACCCTGATGAGGAGAGTGCACTTCTCGTGGATGCTGAACCGGTCGCCCTTGGGCTGCTCCTTCACTGCGGCATCGCTCTCACCCGCTCGCTCACCGTCGTCCGGCATCGGCCCGATCACCCCGCGGAGCCCGACCCGCGCCGATCCTAGCAGGCGCCGCCCACCCGAAGCTGATCTTCGCCGGAGAATCTCGCGCAGACGGCCGCTTCCCCCCTCCGGAGTGGAGGTCTGCTCCAGGGGCCCCGCCACCTTCCCCGTCGGACGGCGGGGCTCCCATTCCCCGGCTACAGCCCGATCGCCTCCGCGACATCCGGCCACGTCCGGTCGGCCTCACCCTCGAGCCGCCGGAGATAGACCGAGGTGACCGCCAGGCTCGAATGGTCAAGGAAGCTCGACACCGCCTCGATCGACGCCCCGGCATCCCGCCGGAGCTTCGCCGCGCTGTGGCGAAGGATGTGCAGCCCGGTGGGCGCGAGACCTGCGACGGCCAGGTAGCGCCGGAACCTTGAATAGAACGTGCCGGAGGAGATCCGCCAGAGCGACTCGTCCGGGTCCATCGCCGTGAGCACCTTGCCCGCATCGGCGAGGGACCGCACGATCGCCTCATACGCCGGTCGGGGGAGCTCCCGTCGCCCGCGCTTGCCGCCCTTGCCCCGGTACGCATAGAAGCAGGTGCCGTCCTCGACGGAGAGGTCTCCTGCC
>JBMFSS010000062.1:0-3434 GCA_049967415.1 Candidatus Limnocylindrales bacterium | reverse complement strand
CAAGGTCGCACCACAGCGGAGCGGCGCATCTCACTTGCCTCGCTGATTGTACGGTGGCCGGCTCCACTTGATGACGCGGCCCTCCTTTGCCTTGGCGTCTTTGATGCTGGGCATCTGCTCGATCTGGATCTTCTTGCCGGGGATCGGGTCCTGCCCGCCAGGCAAATGCTCGCGTAGCCGGTCTTGGACGCGGCTCTGCTTCGCGACCCCGGCGTAGTTGTTCCTGCCGCCGCCCGTCAGGATCTTGTAAACGACCGGCTTGTCGTTCGGCAGCTTGCCGATGCTAGCTTCGGTGAAAGGAACGGTCTTCTTTGCCATGCTGGCGTTCTCCGCATCGTGGTTCCTGTGCGAGACGGAACCCTGCCGGACGAAGACTGCAGCTCGGCCGTGTCAGCTAGCGTGGCACAACCTCGAACACCACGCACCCATCGTGTCGGGCCGATAGCCATCGTTCTTTGGGCGTCCCAGACAGCCTCACGATCGCCAGCGCGTCTCCAGGGTCCGCCGTTCCGACACGACCCCTGCACACCACCGTGCGGGTCTATGCCAAGCTCGCGTCGCTCCGGTCCAACGCTTCAAGGGCCTCAACCAGGAAGACGGAGACTGTCATCGCAGCGCCGGCAGCGAGGCGCGCGTGTCGGACTTGTGGTGACGGGGCAGTCCGGTCCCGTCCGTGCGCATCGCCCATCTGATCACGGAGAATGCCGAGACCGCCGACCGTCGAGACCAATCCCTGGAGCGTCTGGCGGTACACCGCCTCGTACTGCGTGGGATCGACCCTGAGGGCGAGCGCGGTCTTCTTGTACAGGGTCCGGAGATCGTCGTGCTGGGGCACCGGTTGCCCGAGCTCGACCAGCACGTCCTTACAGACGGACTCGACCAGAGCTCGCGCGCTGGTGATGGCATCGGCGGGATCTCGCTCGACGTTGTCCGTGATGCGCTGCACTTCGCGGCTGACGTGCTCTCCGAGCTGGCGCAACCGGTCCCCTTGCTCGCAAGGCACTGCCGGCCAGGTCCAACCCACGGGGACCTGCGCCGGCGGGCGAAGGCGCTCCGGCCGGGGCGCCGCTGCGAGTAGATCCTCCCTGGTGCGGACGTTCTTGAAGCGTCGGATGTCCGCCGTGATCTGCCGGTACCACGAACCCGCGCCGTCACCGCCGCCGCCACCGATACCCGGGAGCCAGTGGATGAGCTCGTAGGTTCGACGTGTCCGGAGCGGGTCCATGCCCAGATCCCGGACGAGGTCGTCGTTGGTGAGCTGGGCGTTCGGTCCCGCGGCGCGGTAGCGCGCGTAGGCGTACCTCATGGTCCGTGTCGCATCCTCGAGGTCCCCATCCGCACCCGAACAGAGCGCGACCCCGTGGATGGTCAGCGAGGCGCGCCCCTGGTAGCCGACGTGGACGAGCCCAAGCGCCGGGTCCAGATGTTCACCGACCCTGACGACATCGAGATCGACGTCGCCAACCTCAAGCTCGTACTGCAGGGTATCGACAAGGGGCCATTCGCCATTCGCGTGGAAGCGATCGAAGACGGCCTGCAGGAGCTTACGCTGCTCCGCGGTCGGTTGGTTGGCGGGTTTCGAGCTCGTCGCCATGTTGGCGCCCTGGGCGCCGTTCAGTGGCCCCAGAGGAGGCGCCACAGCCCGGCCCGGGCGAAGGTCCGCCCGACGATCTTGTTCTTCGCCCGGCGGGCGATGCGGTGCGGGTTGCCCGAGGCGATCGCCGAGACGTCGTTGGCCAGTCGGGCGGCCCGGTACAGCTGCGAGACGAGGCCGCGGCGCCTCATGCGAGGGCCTCCTCGATGAACGCGGCCGCGTCCTCTGCCAGCGCGGCTCGTTCGGCCTCCTCGGCCTCGATCAGCTCCAGCAGGCGCCGCGCCTGATGGGGCCGCTCCAGGCCGAGCGTCAGGCCCACGCTGATCCAGTAGTCGGCGGTCTCGAGGACCTGCGGCCGCAGCTCTTCGGGGATCTCATCGAGCACCTCGGCCATGGCGCCCGTGAGCGCCCTGCCGTAGCTCGTCCACGCCTCGCTCTGCGTCGCCATGCCGACCCCTCCCACCGCAGCGCGGCCTCCGTCGCCTACTCGCCGCCGAGCCTCTTGAGTGCGCCCCAAGAGCCCTTGGCGGTATCCACGTCGGACTCCGAGACGAGCAGGTACCGCCAGGTGACCCCGACCTGCGCATCGGCGTTGACGTAGTTCGCCCAGCGCCTGGCAGCGTCACGCTTGTCCCGGACGTCCTCGGCGGACATCTCCTTGTCCATCTTGACCTCCACGACCCAGTGGGTCCCGTCGGCGTCGAGGACGATGAAGTCCGGGTGGTACTCCTGCCCATGCGAGTTCCAGAGGATGGGCAGGTCACCGACCTGCAGACGGACCCAGAGGGCCACGTCCGCATCGTCATCGACGAGGTTCGCGACCGTGCGCTCCGGTCTCGAGTCGAACCATTCGAGCGGGAACAGGGATCGCTTCCATCCCTCGTAAGCGAGCGAGCGGCTGAACTCCCCGAAGCGGTCGCCCGACAGCGGCCTGTCCGTCGCACGGGTCGGGGCGAAATCCCGCAGCTCGATCACCTCGCGATACGAGGGCGCGGCCATGTACGCGCGCTGCGCTTCGGCCACCAGCTTCACGAGCCGCGCCCCCGCCCGCTCGAGGTTCGCCGAGAGCACGTCGTCCGCCGCGTCGCCCAGGCCCGCGAAGAAGGCGTCCAGGAGGGGTGCCACGGCGGCCCGCTGATCCTTGCGGGCGGGCACCGCGGGCGAGGCGAGCACCAGCTCGACGAGCCGAGCGCGCAGGTCTTCCAGGGCGAACAGGGTGGGCATCGATTGCACCCGGTCGGCGGCACCGGAGGTCACGAGCTCGGTGTGCTTCAGGCCGTCGGGTCCGACGACGATCCGCGCGCTCACGAGCGTGCGCGCCAGCTCCCCCTCGGGGTCGGCCGCGAGCGAGGCCCCGAGGCGGCGGAAGCGGTCGGTATCGGTGATGTCGGCCAGGGTGAAGCTGCTCTCCACGCTCGACATGCGCAGCAGGGGAATGGTGATCGGCGGAGCATCCGGCCGAGGGAGGATCTGCCGTCGAAGCTTCAGGGCCGCCTCAGCGACCTGCGCGGTGCGCTGCCCCACGCTGGTTAGCACCGGGTAGGCCTCGGCGTCCTGCACGATTGGCTCGGCACCCTCGGACCCCACGATCGGCTCGCTGGTGGTCTGGATCGTCTCGCTCACCACCACCCGCTGACCCTGCGCGTTCGTCCGCAGGGCCGCCCGGGTGCGGTAGTCGATGAACGCCTGGTTGAGGACGCCGGCCTTCTTGAGCAGCTCCTCGTAGCGCTCGTGGGCCACCACCTCGAGGGTGTCGAGGATCTCGATGCCGGTGTACGTCCCGAAGGGGAGGCGCATGCCGCGCCCCAAGGTCTGCTCGGTCAGGATCTCCGACACGCTC
>JBMFSS010000061.1:0-3808 GCA_049967415.1 Candidatus Limnocylindrales bacterium | reverse complement strand
CGCGAAGATGGAGATCTGCTGACCGCCTACGAGGAAGTCCCGCTGTCCCTTGACACCACGTTCCAGAGGGCGATCCACTGCCGCGGCGAGGACCGCCTGTGCAAGGATGCAGAGGGGCTTGCCCGCCGCGGACGGCTCAAGGACGACGACGTGCTCGATATCCTGTACGCGGTGCCGCGCTCGCCGGAGGCGCGGGTCGGCCAGTGCGCGCTGCGCGTTCGCCATCCCGGCCGGCCTCGCTCGACCGGCGGCGCACCTTCTCTCCCGCGGTGGCGCACGCCTCCTGCACGTGTCCATGCAGATGCGCCGCCCTCGCACGCGACCGAGTTACGGCGTCAGGACAGCCCGGCGAGCAGCGCGTTATAGAACGGCTTGGGCCTGAGCTCGGCGTCGAAGGGAGTCGCCTCGGCGCGCGTTGGGCTGCCGGCAAAGAACGCCTCATACGCGTCGCCGATGCCCCACACCGTGAAGTTGCGGCACACGCCGGAGTCTCGTGCGGCGCGCACCATTGAGGTCGCGATCTGGGCTTGGACTGCGTAGCGTTCCGCGGTCGTGCCAGGCACGTTCGTCAGGTCGATGTCGAACTCGGTGACGCACACGGGCACGCCGTAACTGCGCATCGTCGCAAGGACATCCGCCTCGGCGGGCGGATTGGCGCCGTCGAGGTGCATCTCGAGCCCAACCGCATCCACCAAGCCTTTGGCCCGCAGCCGGCGCACGTTCGACCGGGTCAGGGGGGTGGTGATCCCGTCGGCGGTGTGGTTGAAGGTATCGCTGTACACGAGGACGGCGGACGGGTCAGCCTTGCGGGCCACGGCGAAGGCGAGGTCGATGTACTCGTAACCGAGCGCGCTGTAGAAGGGGTCGTTCGGCCGGTATGGCGGCAAGTACGGCTCGTTCACCACGACCCACTCGGCCACCGCGCCCTTGAACTCGGTCACCACCGTCGCGATGTGGCGCTGGAGCAGGGACTGTGCCCGCGCGGCCGAGAGCCGGCTCGAGGTTACCCAGTCCGGCATCTCCGAGGGGAAGACGAGCGCGTGACCCCGGACCCGGACGTTGTTCGGGACGGCCCAGGCGATCTGGCGCTGCGCGGTCGAGAACGTGAACTGACCGGGGGCCGGCTCGATCTCTCCCCAGTAGATGCCCCAGTCGACCGTCACCTGGTTGAACTGTGCGCGCATGATCGAGCGCCATGCCTGGTCCGAGAACGCGTAGCCGGTGATCTCGCAGCCAACGCGCCAGTCGATGGCGTCTGCTTCCTCTCGCAGGGTCCAGGCGATCTCGCCGGCCCCGAGCCAATCCCAGGCCGGGGTGCCCCCGATGTATTCCGCTCGTCCCACGGCTTTGCCGCTCGCATCGAGCGCGAGGATCCGTCCATCCTTCGCCGGGCTGACGCGGATGGCGCGCGACACGACCGATGCATCAGGCACCGGCACCACCGGATCGGCCGTGAGGACCGGCTTCGCGGCCTGCGGCGGCTGCAGCGGCACCAGATCAACGAAGAGGACGCCGGCTGCCGTGGCGAGGCGGGAGGTCAAGGCGGGATCCACCGAGGCGAGCGTGACGGGCGACTCGCCCGCGAGCGCGATCGCACCGGACGCATCCAGGGTCGCCCCGGCGGCCTCGAGCAGGGGCGCCGCTGTCGCCGGCGCGACGAGGGCGAGCTCGAGGCGTGGATGCGCGGCCACCTGACGGGCCGGGTCGACGACGCCCAGAACGAGCCGTCCGTCGGGCAGCACGGCAGCCGGGAGTAATGCGGCACCGGGGCGCAGCACGAGCTCGGGCGGAGCGGCCTGCGCGAGCGTGTCGGTGAGATCGCTCCCCGGCAGCTTCGGGAGTTCGAGGCGAACGATCGGGATGCCGAGTTTGGGGAGCGTGGTGGAGAGATCGATGAGCCCGGTCCTGCCTGACCAGTCGGCGCAGGCGAGAGCAAAGCCGAGCGAAGCGATCGGATCGGTCACTGGGTCCGGGTTGGCGGACTCCGCCGTGGCGAACGCGGCGGCGACAGCGGCGAGGTCGGCATAGGGCGCGCTCGTGTCGCCCGGCAGGGCGACCGTCCCGCCCGATGGCAGATCGCCAAGCGCGGTGCGCAGGAGCGAGGCCGTGAGGACCGGCGCGGGCGGTGTCGATGGCGGCACGCTCGCGGCGGCCGTGGTGGCCCGCGCGAGCGCGGAACCCTGCGGGCTGCGCGTCGGTGTGCTCGAGCCGCACGATGCGGCCAGGAGCCCAGCGCCCAGCGCCACCCCGCCCTGCAGCAGCCGGCGCCGGGAGAGGGGACGGGCGAGGGGCGTGCCGTTCGCGGGTCTCGAGTCCGCGCGATCGTCCACTGCGTGCCGCACGTTGTTTCTTCCGCTTGACCGGCTGGGATAGATACAGCATACGGGCGTACCCCCGGCACGGGCAACGGGCGCGAACGCCGGCGTTCGTCCGGCCGACCACCCCTACCTCTGCCGATCGCCACGCTCGATGGGTGATTGCGAGTTGCGGATGCAACGAGGTACCAGGCGCCGATCGTTCCCTCGTCAGGCCTGCCTTCGCCGGGTTACCCAGTCCGCGCTGCCCAGGGTCGTTGCATACGCAACCGCCCCACAGTTAGCACACCCCGGCCCCGCCTTTACCAACCGGCTATGCCGCACCGGCCGGGACGGGCTCGACTCGCGTGGGGCGGTGGGGCTTCACCGGCGGCACGGAGCCGTGAGGCGCACCAGCCGGCGCCGCGCTGCACGTCGAGAAGCGGCCAGTACGGCGTGTCTGCCGGTGCCGCACCTCGCAGGGCCTCGAGCGCGAGCAGCGCTGCCATGACCTGCATGGCCCACGCGGCGCCAAGCGCCGGGCTCAGGGCCGCGGCGAACAGGTGCGTGCCGCACGACACGATCAGGGCCGATCCCCACTGGCCGAGCCGAGTCCCGAGCAGCCAGCCGGCGAGACCGTCGCTGCCTCGGCGAAGGCCCGGGCCCGGATGCTCCGTCGGCGGGGTCGGCGGCGACGCCCCGTGCTCAGTGCGTGGCCATGGCCGAGCCGACGAACTCGGGCCGGTCGTCGCCGATGGCGGTGGTGCCTGACGGGCCGTCGAGCCAGCGTGCCTGACCTGCAGCTGGTCGTAGGCTGCCCGTCGTCGACGGTTCCCGAGGATCTCGTAGGCGGCATTGACGGCTTGCATGCGCCGCACGTCGCCGCCGCGGTCCGGGTGCGCGCGCCAGGCCAGATCGAGGAACGCGCCACGGATGCGCGCCGCGTCGTCGGTGGGCCGGCAGCCGAGCACGGCGTAAGGGTCCAGGGCCTCGGGCATGTCAGCGCCTGTCACCGTCGCCCAGGAACCTTGCCGCCCCCAGGGCCGCGAGCGCCACCGCCACCGCGACGGCGCCGATCACGAACGCGACGATCACCAGTACCAGCAGCAGGGCCCGCAGCATGATCCGCATCGCAACCTCCACGACTAGGAGGCTGTGTCGGTAATGCCACTCCGAGGACGCGATCCCTATTCGAGACCGCTTTCTCGCCTCACGTGGGGAAGATCGTCACCCAATCGGGCAGATATGACAGCCCAGTGGGGAGCCTTCTCCCGGAATCGCGTTACTGACACACACTCCTAGGGCGTCCCGTCCGCGGTCGTGCTGCCATGGTCCGCCGCGGACCGGGGTTGGCGCTACGCCTTGGGTTCGTGCCCGTCGGTTGGTTCGCATCATTCGCAACATTCGCGCCCAAACGCGCGGTTCCTTGACGGCGGTGAACGGCGCACGACGATCTCCGCCCTCTGTGTCAACCTTGCGTGAGGCAGATCGAGCTGTCGATTCCTTGAGCTGAG
>JBMFSS010000060.1:0-3846 GCA_049967415.1 Candidatus Limnocylindrales bacterium | reverse complement strand
GATCGAGGCGGTAGAAGTGGTGTAACGCCGGGGCCCGCGGTGCCGGTCGAGACGCCGGCCACCGCGGAGTCCCAGACTCGTCGGTTGACAAGCCAAGTCGATCGACGAAGAGGAGCACCACGATGGCCGACACACACAGCATGGCGTCTGCCGACCAGGTCGCCAAGACGCTCATGACCGAGCACGCCGATGTCCTCCGCGAGGCGGTGGCCTTGGTCGCCGCCCAACTCATGGAGGCCGAGATCAGCGCCGAGATCGGCGCCGCCTGGGGCGAGGTCAGCCCGGAGCGCCTGACGCACCGCAACGGCTATCGCCTCCGGCCGTGGGAGACGCGGGTCGGCGAGCTCGAGCTAGCGATCCCGCGCAAGCGCTCGGGCGAGGCCTACTTCCCCTCGTTCCTCGAGCCCCGTCGGCGGAGCGAGCAGGCGATCGTGGCGGTGGTCATGGAGGCATACGTCAACGGCGTCAGTACCCGCAAGGTGGACCGCCTCGTCGAGCAGCTCGGGATCTCCGGCATGACCCGCGACCGGGTGTCGGCGCTCTGCCGCGCGCTCGACGAGCAGGTCGAGGCGTTCCGCAGCCGGCCCCTCGAGGGCACTTATCCCTACCTGTGGCTCGACGCCAAGGTGGTCAAGGTCAGGAGTCGCGGCCACGTCTACCCCAAGGCGCTCGTGATCGCCTACGGGGTCCATGAGTCGGGGCGCCGCGAGGTGATCGGGCTTGACATCGGCGAGACGGAGTCCGAGGCGTTCTGGGTCGCCTTCCTGCGCTCGCTCCGCGAGCGCGGCCTGGCGGGCGTCCGGTTGTGCATCAGCGACCAGCACACTGGCCTCAAGAACGCGATCGCCCGCATCCTCGCCTGCCCCTGGCAGCGCTGCACCGTGCACTTCGTGCGGGACATGCTGCGCCACTGCCGGCCGAGCCAGCGGGGCATGGTGTCGGCTGCCCTGCGCGAGGTCTTCAACGCCGAGGACCAGGCTACCGCACGAGAGCGGGCCCGCGCGGTGATCGAGCGCCTGGCCGGTCCAGCGCCCCGGGTCGCCGAGCTGCTCGCCGAGGCCGAGGAGGATCTGCTCGCCTTCTACCAGTTCCCGACGACGCACCGCTCGAAGCTGCGCTCCACGAACCCCCTGGAGCGGGTCAACCGCGAGATCGCGAGGCGGGCCGACGTGGTCGGCATCTTTCCCAACGACGCTGCAGCGCTCCGGCTCGCCGGCGCGCTGCTCATCGAGCAGAACGACGAATGGCTGGTTGGCCGCCGCTACCTGTCCGAGGAGTCGCTCGCCCTCGTCGTCGAGGGACAAGAGGTCGACCGGGAGGAGGTGAAGCAGCTACCAGCCGCCTGAGGAGATCGACGAGCCGTTACACCACTTCGTCCGACTTGACTGTCACGCAGCAGACTGGACCTGTTGTTACCTGCGAAGTAACATTCGGCCATGGGCGATACCGAACTGCTCGAGTTGGCCGGTCAGCAGCATGGGTACTTCACGACCGCCCAGGCCGGGGCCGCGGGGATCAGCCGGCGTGCCCTCTCGGGCCGGCTGCTGAAGGGCCTGATCGAGCGCGACTCTCACGGGGTCTACCGGCTCCGGCAATACCCGCCGACCCCGCGCGACGAGTTCTACGCGCTTCAAGCCAGCGTCCCCGCAGCAACCTTCAGCCACGACACCGCCCTCGCGTTCTACGGCCTCACGGACGTGCTGCCCACCACGATCCACGTGACCGTGCCGCCCTCGTCTGGGCTCAAGCCGCGGCCAGGTATCACGATCCATCGCTCGAAGCTCGACCCGCACGACCGGGTCCTGCGTGACGACCTCTGGCTCACGTCCCTACCGCGGACGCTCCTCGACTGCGCGCGACTCGGGACCGATGCCGAGCAACTGCTCGCTGCGCTCGAGACCGGTCGTGAACGCGGTCTCCTGGGCCGCGATGCCTTGGCGCGCCTGATGAACACCTACCCCTTCGCAGGGAAGATCCGTTGACCGACGAGAGGGCCCGGCGTATCGGTCAACGGAGCGCGCTGCTCGTGAAGATGCGGACCATCGCGAAGGACGTCCGAGGTGACGATCCGACGCGCCGGGTCCACCTGATCGTCTCGATCGACCGATTCCTCCAGCGGCTCCTCGCCACGACGGGGTGGGGAACCTGGGCGCTCAAAGGCGGTTACGCGAACCAGCTCCGACACCCCGACGAGGCACGTTTCACCGAGGACGTCGACCTCAAGATCGATGCCGTGATCGGGCGGGCAACCGAGATGATCGCGAATGCGGCCGCGCACGAGCTCGACGACCCGTTCTCGTTCGAGATGGCCACGCCACCGCGGACCCTCGTCGGCCCGCCCGGCGGCGGCCTCCGCTACATCATGGTGGCGCGGCTCATCGGCCAGGAACTCGTCCGCTTCAAGGTCGATGTGAGCAGCCAGGACGCGGTTGTCGGCAATCTCGAGAGGCACCGGAGCGACCCGATCGTCGAGCGACTGGGCCTGGCGCGCGCGACGTTCCCCGTCTATCCGATCGCCCAGCAGTTCGCCGAGAAGATCCATGCCTACACGCGTCCGCGCGATGTGGAGAACACCCGAGCCAAGGACCTCGCGGACATGGTCTGGTTCACGACGCGGCACGCGTTCCGATCGCAGGCCCTCATCGAGGCTGGGCTCGCCACCTTCGTCCGCCGTGGAGAGCATCCGTGGCCGCCGATCCTGGCCGCGCCTCCCGCGGTCTGGGCTCGCCAGTACGCCTTCCTCCGTCGCGAGATGGATCTCGAGCAGCCGACAGCCGACGATGCCTACGAGGCGCTCGTGGCGTTCCTCGCCCCGGTGTTGGGCGGCGACCGCACGCTGCGTTGGAGCCCAAAGACGCGCACCTGGTCGAAGGTGGCCGCTCGGGGCCGGAGCGGAGCGACCGATCGTCCGCGCGGTTCAGACTCCGAATCTGGCAGAGCGTAGGCTTGCGGCGGAGGTCAGGCTCGATGGAGCGCAAGAGGCAGCCAGCGATCACGCGCGATCCCGAGACCCACAGCGGCGCGCCCGTTTTCACCGGGACGCGGATCGTCGTTATCGACGAGGACATCCCGAAGGAGTTGACCCCGCTCTTCGCGCGACCCGGGCTTCTCGCAGAGCATGTCGAGGACATTGGGCTGAAGGGCACGAAGAACGGCGTCCTGCTCGCCGCGCTCTCTGGCAACTGCGACATCCTCGTCACTGGCGACACCAACGTCGGGCATCAGCAGAACCTCGGCACGTTCGATCTCGCCATCGTGCTGATCCATCCGCGGCGGCTCGTCGTCGAGTAGATCACGCCGCTGATCCAGGCCGCGGTGGCAGCGTTTCCAGCCGCCCGCAAGCACGCGGTCACGGTGATCGGTGTGCCGAAGGCGGCATCGCGCGCATCCGGGCCGAAGCATGGGCCGTCCTCGACGGACGGGTGAGCCCTGCATAGCGGACTGGCGCACTGCGGCGCCGCCCCGGCGCCTGCAACTTTTCCCTGCCCGCGCGCCTTATAGAGAGTGTGATGACGCACGAGACTGCCCTGCGCTTGATCGACAGCTTCGTCTCGGACGAGCTGGCGCCGGAGGATGCGCGCGCCCTGGCCGAGCACCTGCGCGGGTGTTCGAGTTGCAGTGCGCAGATGGCGAGCGCCTCGCGCCTGGTCGAGCTCCTCGCCACCCTCCCGGACGTGCCACCCACGCCCGACTTCGACGAGCGAGTCCTGCTCGCCGCGCTGGAGGATCGGCGCCGGCGCCACGCACACCGCCACCCGATGGCCGACCTCTGGACCCAGATCGTGCGGGGTGCCATGCGCACCACCGGCACCCTGGTGCTGACGGTGATAGTGGTGGCGGTCCTGA
>JBMFSS010000059.1:0-3886 GCA_049967415.1 Candidatus Limnocylindrales bacterium | reverse complement strand
GACCTTTCGGTCAGCGGTTTTCAAGTGCGCGCCCTGGCGTCCGTGGCCGTCCGTCAGCGACCTTCGAGGGGCCTGATTCACGCGTGAACCGCCCATCCGTTCGAATGCTTCGGCCCGCTCTGTCCGCCCCGATTGCTCCGCTGTTGCTGCCAGGACCGCCGCTGTTGCTGCCAGCCAGCCCCGCTGCGCGGCGGAGAGCGCCCGGCGAAACAGGGAGCCCGGGCGACCGGTCCGGCCAAGCTGCGAGCCACCGGCACGACCGTCAAGCCAGCACGAGCATCCTCGCCACGCGCCCGGAGAGGCCGCCCCCAGCCCGTCCCGAAAGGGCACCCTCGCCAGGGCACCTGAGCCGTGCGGCAGAGAGCCACTGCCCGGGCCGCTCCAGAAGGAGGTCTTTTCCGAGCCGTCGGAAGAAGACTGCCGGCCAAGCTGGCGCTCGGGTGTCAAAAGTGGATCTCGTCGACCGCTCGCCCGCACACCACCCACACGTCGCGACCGATCGCGATCATGGCCGCGCATCCTCCGCCGGGAGGTGCATCAGGAGGTTCCACTGCGGTCCCGTCCTGGGCACCGGTCCGGGGATCGAAGGGGATCACCGGGCCACCACTACTCAGGAGCCACGCGCCCTCAGCGGTGATCGCGACGCCCTCGAACTGCGCCGGATGGGCGGGCAGTGGACCCAGCGTCGTCGGCTGGCTGGTCTGCGGGTCGAGACGGACCCAAGAGAAGCTAGAGCGGCCCGTCTGGACGGTGGCGAACAGGGCGGTCGGCGTGGGGACGAGCCACGTGATGTCCTCGGCGACCTCGACCGTGCGTACTACGGTGTCGGATGCAGGGTCGATCACCTGCAGGGTCGCCGACGAACCGGTATGGGCCAGCACTACCCACACTCGGCCGCCAAAGAGGGCGAGGCTTACCGGGAGGCCTGTGGCGAGCCTGACGGTGCCGAGCGCCCGTCCCGAGGCGAGCACGATATGCACCAGTGACTGCTGCGCGCTGACCACCCAGGCGCCCAACGGGCCGGCCGTGATCAACCCAGGAAGCAAGACCGGCGCTGTCAGTACGACGTCTTCGCTGGCGAGGTCGATGCGGGCCACCGTGTTCAGGTCCGGGGACCGAGGTTGAGAGCCATCCCCCGTTGTGTTGGAGACCCACAACGAGTCTCCGTAGGCTGCGAGGTACTCCGGTGCCCAGCCGACGGCGATGCGCTCGGTGACGCGGCCGGACGTCGGATCGATCCGCTCGACCGAGCCTCTCGGCACGCCGCCGAGCGCAACCCACGGGGCGCTTCCGGCGACCGCGGTCCAGAGCGGGCCCAGCGGCGTTGACGGCAACGGGACCCGCTTGATCGCCCGGCCTGTAGCGGCGAACGACGGTGGCGCGGTGGCGACTGGCGAAAGGCTCCCAATAGGGGCGGTACCTGCCGCCATTGCGGGTGGCATCGAGGTCGCGCTCGGCGGCGGCGAGCTTGCGGATGGCCTAGGCGCGGCGCACCCCACCATGAGCGCCGCAGCACAGGCCAGGAGGATAGAGCGCCGCGTCATTGGTCGGCCTCACCCAGCGGTCCCTTCATAATCGTCCAGGCTGGCGGTTAGCGGAAGGAAAGGGTGGGGACATCGAACGTGATGGTTGAACCATCCGTGGCGCGCAGGCTCAGCGTCTCGCCGGTTGCGCCGACGATTCTGAGAGCCCCATGGTCTCCAGGCGCAAACGATGTTCCGCCACCGAGCCAGACCGCGCGACTGGAATTCCAAATCGCCACCGTCACGACGCCCTTGGTTGGATCATCGACGACGCCGCCTGCGAACACGTCGACGATCCGTCCTTGCTGCTGCTCGACCCACACATTGGCGACTACGATGCCAGTCTGGCCTGGGAGCTGCGTTGCCCCATCGTAGAGTTCTCCGGCACCGGCGGCGCGATGTGAAATGAGCTGGACCACGTCCTGGCTAGCAATCGGGATCGGTGTCCAGGTCGGCTTAGTGACACCGGCGTTGGCCTTTTCGCGAGCTACTAGCGATGCATAGGCGTCCAGGGTTGCCTGTTTGGTAGCCGGGAGGCTCGGTGTTGCGGGGCCTCCGGCTAACACGCCGGCGCCCAGTGCTGCTGCGGACACTACCGTGACCAACGCCGCAGCCACGGTTACCGCCATCACATGGGATCGAGCAAACTTGAACCTGATCAGGCGGTATTTGCAGCTCATGAGTAGGTATACCCCCATTCCATGTCCGTGAGCCATGAGATACTCTGACCAGTCTCCGATGGCGCCCAGTCATAGTTCAACGCATTGAACATGTCGCCGTCTCCCTGTGCGGGAGTGTTATTGGTTCCCTTACTGTAACAAGAGTTTGTGTTCGATCCGTCATCAGGGAGATTCACCTGATGGCAAGCCTCCCATTGAGTGACGACCGTCTGAACAGCTATCGGCTCCGTGTTTTGGTAATGGTAGCCGTACCGGCTGATGTTCTCCCACTGTCGTGACTGCGGGTCGACATTGCCAGTTTGCGCCGCATCTGTGAGATAGTAGTCATTGTAATCCTCGGGCGCTGGCCAAGCTGCTCCAATGCCCCAACTCATGTCCCACAAATCGTATTGGTTCCACCCGTTGTCGCAGCCGATGTCTGTGTATTGACCGTTCCCGGATGGACAGCCGTCAGCCGATCCAAAATCGTAGTACGCGTATGCGCCCGAGGCGGAGCTGAAGTACGAGCCCCACAACAGTGGAGTGGCCGGGCTGTACCAATCTGGCTCGACGTCGACGCCCGCTGCGCTTGTCACGTTTGCGTCGCCATGTGCCGCAAACCAATTGTTCACCGAGACCACGAGCCCACCCCAGGCCGTGCCGTTCGAGCCGGTGAAGTAATGCTTTCCATCGATCGGCGACGCAGCGTCGTTCTCGCCCGGCGCTACTCGCAGGGATGCGGATCCGTTGGTCAGGCAATTCTGATAGCCTTGGCCGAAGTCTTCGGTGACGTCCGAAATGAAAGTCGTAGACACGAATTGGCCAGTACCACCCAGCAGTGTTGTTCCCCAGGTACTGCCGTTGAGATAGGGTGTCCCAAAGTCGAGGATGACAAAGGAATTGAGTGGACGTGATCCAGAATTGACTTTATCGGCCAAGTTGCATCCGGCAGTGTTCGCATCGCTGCCGCTCGTCGAGTTGACGTAGATGCTGTAGGTGTAGTTCGACGGCATCGATGCCGCCAACGCTTTAGACGTCACGACACCAGGCATAAGTGCCGTCGCGACAGTGACGGCAGCCGCAAGCACTGCCCCAATGACGGTGCGAGCAGGGTGCGACATTCTCAACCATGTAAGGGTCATGCTTGGATCCCCCTCAGTTGCGCCTCTGTGGCGTCCCAGAGAATCGACTTGCGCAGGCACCCCGCCGTGGGGCCGCCCGATCCACTATCCGTAATGGTTCCCGGGATAGCGACCCAAGCCTCACTGGCCCAGCAGAGCCAGTGCCGACCCAAGAGCCGTCACCGCGTCGTCCTCGCGTGTGGCCATGCACGGTACCCCCCCGCTTCGGCGGTGTCCATAGGCATGTCTGCGTACCTTCCCCGCACTTTCGTCAGCCCCAAGTGCACGCACGCCCGATCCCTGGCTGCCGTCTGCTGAAGTAATCGGGGCCCTGGGGTTGTGCCACCTTGAGCCGGAGGTCTCCCGGGGCCTCCCCGGAAGGACCTCCTTCTGGCGCGGCCCGAGTAGTGCCTCCGGGCCGCACGGATCAGGTGCCCTGGCGAGGGTGCCCTTTCGGCACAGGGCGAGGGTGGGCCGTTCGGCCGCGTGGCGAGGATGCTCGTGCTGGCTTGACGGTCGTGCCCGCGGCGCTGAGCTTCGCCGTCGACTGGCGGATGGCCAAGGGCGCGGTGTCGCAGCCGAG
>JBMFSS010000058.1:0-4011 GCA_049967415.1 Candidatus Limnocylindrales bacterium | reverse complement strand
CGGCCGATCCTGCCGCTGATGCGCAGCACGTGTGCAATAGCGGCATCGGCGGCCGATCCTGCCGCTGATGCGGCCGCTGATCCGGCGACCGCGCCACCGCGCCGCCGCTACCGGACGACCGTGCCCACCAAGTGGCCGATCCCGAACGTGACCACCGCTGCCGCCAGTCCGAACGCGACCTGGCGCAGGCCGGAGCGCAGCGCGCTCTGGCCAGTCACGATCGTGATCGCGGCGCCGACCCCGAACAGCGCGACGCCACTCAGGATCAGGGCCACGATGACGGCCGGCGCGCCACTCGACACGAGGAACGGCAGCAACGGAACCAGCGCGCCCGACCCGAACAGCAAGAACGACGTGAACGCCGCCTCATAGGGTGACCCGCCAAGCCCCTCCGGATCGATCCCCAGCTCCTCGCGCGAGAGCGTGTCAAGGGCGACGCCAGGGTCTCCCTGAATGATCTGCCTGGCAAGCCGTCTCGCTTGCTCGTCGGGAACCCCCTTCGACTGGTAGATCAGCGCGAGCTCGACCTCCTCCTCCTCGGGGATCGCCTCCAGCTCATCCCGCTCCACTCGGATCTGGTGCGAGTAAAGCTCGCGTGCGCTCTGAACCGAGAGCCACTCGCCCAGTCCCATCGAGAACGCGCCGGCCAACAGGCCCGCCAGCCCGGCCACCACGACGGTCCCGTTGCTGACGGCCGCGCCCGCCACCCCCATGATCAGGCTGGTGTTGGACAGGACACCGTCGCTGGCCCCCAGGACCGCCGCGCGCAGCGCGTTACCGCCGGTCGAGCGATGCCGCCCTTCGATGCGGGCCAGCTCGCTGCCGACCAGTCCCTGGCCCCCTGCCAGCTCCCGAAAGAGACGCGCGTGCGATCGCTCATCCCGCGGCAGAGAGGTACCGGCCGCCTCAGGCTGCGCATCGTACATGTCCTGGGCGCGCCCTTCCTGTTCGGCGACCGTTGGCGCCACCACCCCCGCGCCCAGCCGCCGGGCGGAGACCATCAGCACGCGGGCACGCCAGGAGGGTCCCATGCGCGAAGTCTCCACCCCGGCTTCCCGCAGTCGCGCTTCCCACACGGCGCCATGCCGCTGCTCGGTCTCCGCGAGCCTCCGGTACAGCTCCTTCAGCGGCGGATCCTTCTCGCCGTCCGCCATGGCGAGGTAGATGGCGGCGCCATCGATCTCGCCCTGCAGGTTCTCGCGGTAGCGCTTGATGTCGTCAGGCGTCGGTGTGGGCATACACGCGATTGTAGGCCGGAGGCCCGGACCGTTGGATCCGGCAAGGCCCCGGTCACCACGGCACGGGGACGTCCCCGACCTGCTCCTCCCAGAGCTGCCGGATCCCGTGCAGCGTCTCCGGAGACAGCGCTCCGTCCGCCGCGGCGACGTTTTCGCGGACCTGCGCCACCGACTTGGCTCCCGGAACCACCGCGGTCACCCCCCGCTGCGCCAGCACGTAGCGGAGCGCGGCGTGCGCGGTGCTGGTCCCGGCGGGCAGCAGGCGCTCGAATCGATCGACCAGGTCGGCCCGGCGGGCGATCTCCTCCGGCGACCAGCGACTCCGGACGCCATCGAACCTGCTCGCCTCCCGGTACTTGCCCGACAACCAGCCGGAGTCGAGCGGGACCTTCACGATGACCCCGACGCCCTGCGCCCCGGCGCGCTGGATCCCCGGGAGAGGATCCTGGTGAAACGCGTTGAACAGTACCTCCACGACCTGGCTCCCGGTCGTATCCAAGACGCGCTGAAGATCGTCATTCCAGTCGAGCGAGACGCCGTAAGCGCGGACCATCCCGCTCCGGCGCAGGCGCTCGAGCTCCGCGTACTGGGGCGCCCTGCCGTCCATCAGCTCCTTGGCCGGGCTGTGCAGCAGCAGGAGGTCGAGATAGTCGGTCTGCAGCCGACGCAGGCTCTCCCGCACCGAGGGCTCCATCGCGGCGGGGCTGAAGTCGGACCGCCCGTCGGCCGTGTGCCCGAACTTCGAGCAAATCACCACGCGGTCGCGCCGGCCGCGCAGCGCTTTGCCCAGCAGTTCCTCGCTCCGTCCCTCGCCGTATCCCGGCGCCGTGTCGAAGAGCGTGCAGCCGAGCGCCAACGCCTCGTCCACGATGCGCAGCGAGTCGCGTTCACCCGGGCCATCCCACATGTCGGCGTTGCCAAGCTGCCAGGCGCCCAGGCCGACCACGCCGACCTCGATCCCGGTTGCTCCGAGCGTCCGCTTCTCCATTCCCGGCCTCCCTCCACCACCAGGCGCCGCGTGCCGGTCACCATCGTACGCACGACGAGCAGGGGGCACGCGCCTGGCACGGCCTGGTCGAAATCGCGTTTCGAAACGCGGCTCGGCTCCGGGCACCTGCCTGCCCCCGCCCGGGCCTCGCGACCCAAGGCGGTGTCTCCGGCTGCGGCCGGCAAGCGCATGGCAGGTCCTCGAACGTGCCGTATCCTCGCAGCCATGGCCGGCCCCATCCTGCGACGCCGAACGCGCAATGCCGAAGCCGCCGTGCCGCTGGAGACGTTCCGCGTGGCCGCCGTGGCGGCGCACACCGCCGCCGCGGTCGGGGCGCACACCGCCGCCGCGGTCGGGGCGTGCTTGCCCTGGCGGTCGCCATCGGGCCCTCCGCCGCGACAGCAACGTGGACTGCCTCCCGTGCGGGCGGGAGCCTGACGACGCTCGCCGGTGCACTGCTGCTCGTGCGTGGCATCCTGGAGGTACCGCGCTCCAGGGCGCGTGCCGATCGCCGGTTCCTGCGCGGACTGCCGGTCTGGATACTGGTCACTCAGGTGTTCGTGTTCTGCGGATCGCAGCTCGGGGGGCTGGGTGGGCTCGACGTCGACCTGCTGGCCCGCTCCCGCCTTCGGCCGGCGCTGGCCAGCGAGAGCATGACAGGGGAGGACCGATGAGCGCCGGGCTGACCGCCAAGCGGATCGTCGAGGTTCTGGGGCTGGCTCCATTGGTGCCGGAGGGCGGGCACGTCGCGCAGACCTGGCAGGACGCGGGCTCCAGCGCCATCTACTACCTCATGGCCGACCCTGACTTCTCCGGCCTTCACCGCCTGGCAGGCGTGGAGATCTGGGCACACCATCTCGGGGCGCCGGTGCGCATGCTGCTGATCGACACGGCGGGGCGGGTCAGCGAGCCGGTTCTGGGTCCGGACCTGGAGGCCGGGCAGCGGCCCCAGGTCATCGTTCCGCCGGACGTCTGGCAGGCCGCCGAGCCGCTCGGTGCCTGGAGCCTCGTGTCGACCTTCATGTCACCGCCATACACCGACGCGGGCGTCACCTTTGCGCGCTGGGCGGACTTTGAGGGGCGGTATCCTGCCCACCAGGAACGCATTCGGCGCTTCTGCCGATTCTGAGCGGGCGAGCCGCGGCCGCCGACCGGCGCGACCGATCTGGCCTGTCCGGCGGCATTGCTCCCGGGGGCCAGGCGTGGAGTCGCTGCCCCCGCTCCCGACCCGCTCGCCGAGCCGCTGCTATTCCCCCCGACCGCTGAAGTCGAGCGCGGCCGAATTGATGCAGTAGCGCAGGCCGGCGGGCGCGGGACCATCGTCGAACAGGTGGCCCAGATGGGCCCCGCACGCCGAGCAGAGCACCTCGGTCCGGACCATGCCGTGGCTGGTATCGGTGCGCGTGGTCACTCGTCCCTGCGCCACCATGTCGGAGAAACTCGGCCAGCCGGAACCCGAGTCGAACTTGCTCGTCGAGTCGAACAGAGGAGCGTGGCAGACCACGCACCGGTAAACACCGTCTCCGTGATGGTCCCAGTAGGCGCCCGTGAACGGAGGTTCCGTGACGGCTTCCTGGGTGACTGCGTACTGGATGGGGCTCAGTTTGCGATGCAGCTGGGATCGGTCCATGGGGGGATTCTGCCCCGGCCGGGTCGGGCGTGCTCTCGCGAGCGGGAGCCCCCGCCTCGGCCGCCGGACCGCCCCCGCGCGGGTACCATGCCCGTGGCGGCAGCCGCACGAACGGGCCGCGCCCGGCGGACGAGCGGCGCAGCCAGGCGCGCCGG
>JBMFSS010000057.1:0-4056 GCA_049967415.1 Candidatus Limnocylindrales bacterium | reverse complement strand
CTTGCCCCGGTACGCATAGAAGCAGGTGCCGTCCTCGACGGAGAGGTCTCCTGCCTTGAGGTCGATCACCTCGGTGCGCCGCCGCCCGGTCAGGATGAAGACGAGCAAGATGGCGCGGTCACGGCGGCCGCGCGCGGTATCGGGCACGACCGAGAGCAGCCGCCGCACCTCGTCAGCGCTCAAGCCGCGCGCCGGAGCCGGGCTGGTGCGGGGCCGCTGGAGGGCGTCGCAGGGGTTGCTGGTCAGCAGCCCCATCCGGATCAGGAAGCGATAGAAGGAGGAGAGGCAGGCGATCCGCGCGCCGATCGTCACGGCTGACGGGGTCCGCCCGGACTTCCCGACCCCATGCGCCCAGGCAAGGACGTCCCCTGGCGCCACCTGGTCGGGGGTCGTCCCGAGCTCGGCGAAGAGGGGCCAAAGCATCCGTCCATAGCCTTCCACGGTGCGGCGAGACCCCGAGCGGGCACCCTTCTCGACCAGGAACGCGTATAGGGCCTGATGCCAGGGATCGGCGTCGCCCGAGGCGGCGGGCAGGAGTCGCGGGCTGGTCATGGTGGGTGTCCTCGTGCGGGATCGTGTTGGACACATCGATCACTCCGCGGTGGCCAGAAGTCAACACCATGGAATGATCGTGCCAGACTGTGCGCCCACGAGCTCAAGGCCGGCGCGGGATGGCGGACTCCCAGCAGGAACGGCGCCAGGTGGCCCCGATCGTGTCACACGAGCTGTCACGGCGGTCCGCGAGCATCGCGGTGTCCACCAATTGCCACGAGGGTTGCATGCCCGTCACGCTCCGTCTGACCCTCGACCGTCGGACCGACGTCGCCTACCTGCATCTTGCCGCCACGGCACCCGGAGGGGTCTTGGGTCCGACACTCCTCCTGGAGCCCGACGACCTATGCCCTGGCGCGGTCGCGATGGACGTCCGGGCGGCCGACAGGGTGTTCGTGGGCTTCGAGTTCCAGATAGCGAGCGCGTGCCTGCCGGCGGAGCTGCTCGTGCGCGCTGCGCGCATCGACGGAGGCCACCTCGAGCAGCGCCTTCACGCGCGCGCCGAGCCGCTCCTGCAGGGAGTGCGCCCATCGCGCCCCCATCCCACCCAGTGAGGGCGCCGTGGATGCGAGAATCTCCGGAGCGTCGCCTGGCAGCGACGACGCGGTGACCCAGAGCGGGGAGGAGGAACTGGTGAGCGGCTCTATCTTCCTGGTCCAGGAGGGCAGCACACTCGTGGAGATGACGGAGCGCCCCTACGACTCGGAGGCTGTGCTCCAGGAGTTGCTCGCGCGCTACCCAGATCTGCTGGCGGGTGCCCAGGTCGATCCCGCGGAGCCCCGACGCTGGCTCCTCGTGACCCGAGAGGCGGGCGTGCCGGACCACGATGGCGGCCCGGGTCGCTGGTCGATCGACCATCTGTTCCTCGACCAGGACGGCGTCCCGACGCTCGTCGAGGTGAAGCGCGGTTCCGACACGCGCATCCGCCGCGAGGTCGTCGGCCAGATGCTCGACTACGCGGCGAACGTCGTGCTGCATTGGCCGGTCGGAACCATCCAGCAGATGCTCGCCGCGCGGTGTGCGAGCGAGGGGCTCCTCGAGGAGCAGGAGATCCGCCGCCTCATCGCTGCCGATGGCGCCGACCCGGCTGACTACTGGGTGCGCGTGAAGACCAACCTCGATGCCCGGCGCCTGCGGCTCGTGTTCGTGGCCGACGTCATCCCGCTCGAGCTCCAGCGGGTGGTCGAGTTCCTGAACGACCAGATGAACCAGACCCAGGTGCTCGCGCTCGAGGTGAAGCAGTACGCCGCCGCCGACGGTCTTAGGACACTCGTGCCGCGAGTGATCGGCCAGACCGCGGAGGCGCAGCAGGCGAAGGCGGCGTCGAGCGTCCCCCAGCGGGCGTGGGACGAGGCGAGCTTCTATGCGGATCTCACGCGCCGGGCCGGCGACCAGGCGGCCCACGTCGCGCATCGCCTGCAAGCCTGGGCCACTGGGCAGGGGTTCACCGTCCTGTGGGGCCGGGGGAGCCAGGACGGTTCGATGATCCCGGTCCTCGACACTCCGACGGCGCGGCACTTCCTCTTCACCGTGTGGACCTACGGCCGTTTGGAAGTCGACTTCCAGTACATGGGCGCCGAGCCGTTTTCGCAGCCCGACATGCGCGCGGCCCTCCGCGATCGTCTCCACGAGGTCCCGGACGTGAGCATCCCGGACGCGGCGCTGACGAAGAGGCCGAGTATCCGTCTCGATGCTCTCGCCGGTGGCGACGCGCTCGGCCGTCTGACGGCCGCGTTCGACTGGTTCGTTGGGCAGGTGCGGGGCGGCCGATAGTACGCCGCTCAACAGCACCATCGCCCGCTCGATCTCGGGGGCGAGATCACTCCGGTCGCCGACGCGGACCGGATCGACGAGACCCGCGAGCCCGTCGTGCTCGAGGCGGCTCCGCTAGCGGAACAGCGTTGCCCGACTGCAGCCGCCGAGGGTGCACGCATCGGCGATCGAGCCGCCCTCGGCCCAGGTGCGCAGGGTCTGCGCCCTGGACCGGACGACCGTCGTGACCGACAACGGGGCGAGCGGGCCCATGGGGCGGCCTCCCTGGGTCGCCACGCCCAGGAACCCGGGGCCCTCCTGGTAGTGGTTTCGCCGCGGTAGCCGACCAGGATCCGACTTGAGACCCATTCGTACCTCCCTCTCGGAAGGACACGCTACCCAGTCTCATTTGCCCCGGGGAAGATCACTGAGGCGCGTTGGGCAACACGCCTGTACGCTGCCCGGCTGCCGCCCAGTCCGCAGGAACACGGGGGGTCATCTACAGCCGCTGCCGCGGTTTCCGCCTGGTCCGCAATCGGCGGCATATGATGGGGCACGCCAGTCTGCCTTCGGGCCCGCCTGACGGCGAGGGGTGGAACGGGAGCGCAGACTCCAGGGCGAACGGCGCGAGAACAGGGAGGGCGGCTCGTGACATCCGGCGCCGAGGAGGAGTTGCTCCCCGGCCAGCCCACCGAGGTGCCGATCCTCGTCAGTGAGCGACAGCCTACAGTGCCGCTAAGCCCTCGCGTGCGGAGCCGTGGGGCGCCGCTGCCGTCGCGGACCTCGGTTGCCGTGGTGACGATCGCGCTGGTGGCATTTATCGCGGGCGCCCAACTGGGATCGACTCGCATCGTGGAGGTTCCCGCTCCCTCCAGCTCTGCGCCCGCATCGACCATGGCGTCGGTCGCTCCGGTGTCCACCATCGGCTTCGTGTTGCCGCCGTCGCCACTGCCCCTGAGCGTATATCACGTGAGCCAGCAGCAGGGGCAGGAAATCGCTCTCGCTGTCCGCTTCTACGCCGCCTACAATGCCGGCCGCTCGACAGACGTGATGGCTCTCCTATCGCCCCAGCCGCACCTCGCCGACTGCGGCTACTCGACCCATGCCGGAGTGAGCGTGAATGGTCGCGCGGCGATCGAGACCTACCTACGCGCCCGGTTCGCCGAGCATGACCACTGGAAAGTCGAGTTCTATCAGGAGAACCCGACTGTTGGGCGGGAGGTGGTCGTTCTTCCCTTGGCGCGCTCGAATGACACCCTTCTCCGCCTCGGGGCCCCGGGTGGGGTGAAGCGCTCGTTCCCCGAGGATTTCTACCTCGCGCTCAACCCCGACCTCGTGCACTTCGATGTGATCGGCTGGGACACGATGCCTGGTTCGCAGGCAACGCTCTGCGCGCCGTAAGTCTGCATGCCAGTTGCTGAGTCGCTCGTCGCGGCCGGCGGGCCTCAGGGAGAGAGTGGGATCGCTTATGGTGGCGTGGCATTCACCAACACGGGCCACACGCTCTCCCAGCTCTCCGGCGGACTTCGGCGACCTTGAGGTAAGACCTCGGCGGCTCTCCCGCCAGCAGGGGGCAGCTCGCCCGAGCCAATCCAGTTCGCCTGTCCACCAGAGTTCCTTACGCTGCGGCCTGTTGCCGGCCGCGCTATGTGGTGATGGTGTGGGGCCGCTGGCTGCACGGCTGTGCCATGCGAGCTGGCACGCCGGTCGGTAAGCTGAGGCGCAGCACGAGGTAGCTCGGCAGGTGAGGGG
>JBMFSS010000056.1:0-4179 GCA_049967415.1 Candidatus Limnocylindrales bacterium | reverse complement strand
CAGATAGACCCGTCGGTGTGCCTCAGCGGCCAATCAGCTGCGGAATCCCGGTCGGAGTGCGCGAGCATCCAACCCGGCACGTAGCGGCTGTAGATGTCGAGGATGACAAAGCAGTAGTAGTAGGTCCACTTCACGGGTCCGAGGAGCTTGGTGATGTTGTCGGCCACGCTATTCGGTGATGATCCGGCAGGATTGGCTGGGCATGTGACGGCAGCGCTGGATGGAGACGCCGCCGCCTGAACCTCACTGATCGCGGGTCAGCTCGGCGACGGCCTTCTTGGCGCAGGCGTCGTCGACGAGCTCCTTGCCGTCCGAGGCCGCGGCGATCAGAGCCGCCACGGCGGCGTTGTTGAGGGCCCGGGGGATCCCGTTGGAGAGCCGGTGCAGACGGACGATCGCATCGTCGGCGAAGAGCTGGTCGCTCCGTCCGGCGAGCGCGAGGTGGTGGCGCAGGTAGGCGGTCGCGTCGCCCAGGTCCATCGGGCCGATGTGGTAGCGCACCGCGATGCGCTGGTCGAGCGCGGCGAAGACCCCCAGACGCAGCTGCCGGGCGAGCGACGGCTGGCCCAGCAGGATCCCCGCAAAGGGGCTCCGGGAGTCCATCTCGGCGTTCGGGAGTTATGCCGAGCTCGGCATAACTGACGTTAGGCCGAGCCGTGGATTATGCCGAAGCGGGGGGGCGGGCGGGCCACGCTCAAGCGGGTTCTGCCCCTCGAGTCCGGTGATGTGCTCGGCATAATCCAGGCCGCTGATCGAAGCTTCCTCAGCCGGAGCATGGGCTCCGAAAGAGGAGGCGAGCATGAAGAAGGCGACGTGTGTGCGGGTCACGGGCCCGCTGGAGCCGTACGTGACGGGCTTCCGGCAGGAGCTGGCGAGACAGGGCTACGCGCCGTCGACCGCGACAGCGCACCTGCAGCTCATGGCGCACGTGAGCCGATGGCTGGCCGCGGCGCAGCTGGGGCCAGCTGACCTGAGCGCTGCGCGGGTGGAGCTGTTCCTGCGGGAGCGGCGCGCGAGCGGACAGGTGCGGCGGCTGACGCCGCGGGGCCTGATCCCACTGCTGGGTTACCTGCGCGAGCTGGGGGTGGTGCCCGAGCCGGCAACACCGGTCCCGGATGGTCCGCTGGATCGGCTGGTGGCGGAGTTCGCCGGGTATCTTGCAGCCGAGCGAGGTCTCTCCGAACCCACGATCCGCTGGAACCGACACGTGGCGGAGCTGTTCTTGTCGGCCCACCGGGACACGCTGAGGGTGGACGGCAGCGGCCTGCGCGGCCTGACCGCCGCGGAGGTCACCCCGTTCCTCCTCTCCCAGTGTTCCAGTCGCGGCGCCGGGTCGCTGAACAACGTGGCGACCGCGCTGCGGACGCTGCTGCGCTTCTGCTACGTGCAGGGCCACACGGCGACGCCGCTGGCCGGTGCGGTGCACGCCGGTCCGGGCTGGCGCGACGGCGGGATATCGCGGGCGCTCCAGGCGGGTGAGGTGGCGCGGCTGCTCGCCAGCTGTGACCGGCGCAGTGCGGCGGGTCGGCGCGACTTCGCGATCTTGACCGTGCTCGCCCGTCTCGGGCTGCGGGCGAGGGAGGTGGCCGCGCTCAGCCTCGATGACGTGGACTGGCGTGGCGGTGCGCTGGTCGTGGCGGGCAAGGGGAACCGGCACGACCAGCTGCCGGTGCCCGTCGATGTGGGAAGGGCCCTGGCCGACTACTGCCGGCGAGGCCGGCGCAGCGGCCGCTGCCGCACGCTGTTCCTGCAGGTGCGGGCACCGTACGCGGCGCTGTCACCCAGCGCGGTCAGCCACGTGGTGGTGCGGGCCTGTGGCCGGGCCGGCCTGCCGCCTGCGGGCGCTCACCGGCTGCGGCACAGCGCTGCCACGGCGATGCGCCGGGCCGGAGCGCCGCTCCTCGAGATCGGCCAGATCCTCCGGCACCGTCACACGGTGACCACCGCGGTGTACGCCAAAGACGACCTCGACGCGCTCGCCACGGTCGCCCGGCGCTGGCCAGGAGGTGCGGCATGAACGAGCTGCGCCGGGCGATCGACGAGTACCTGGCGATCCGGCGGGCACTCGGGTTCAAGCTCCGGGGGCACGACCGGCTCCTCTGGGACTTCACCGACTTCCTCGCGGGGGCAGGGGCAACCACGATCACCGCCGAGCTGGCCTTGCGCTGGGCGACCGCGCCGGTGGGTATGCAACCGGTCCGATGGGGCCAGCGCCTCGCGGCGGTGCGGGGCTTCGCCCGCCATCTGCACGCCCTCGACGCCTCGGTCGAGGTGCCGCCGGTCGAGCTGCTCTCGTATCGCCGGGAGCGTTCTGTGCCCTACCTCTACTCGGAGGCTGACATCACCGCACTGCTGGCCGCCGCGGGCACGCTCCACCCGGCGTTGCGGGCCGCGACGCACGAGACGCTGTTCGGCCTGCTGGCGGTCACCGGGATGCGGGTGGGCGAGGCGATCCACCTCGAGCGCACCGACGTCGACTTGCACGCCGGCGTGCTCCTCATCGCGGAGGCGAAGTTCCGAAAGAGCCGACGCCTGCCGCTCCACGCCTCCACCGTCGCCGCGCTCTCCAGCTACGCCGAGCGGCGCGACGCCCTCTGCCGGAGGCCGAGGGCAACGAGCTTCTTCGTCTCGACCCGGGGGACGCGGCTCCTCGACACCTGCGTGCACGCCGTGTTCACTGCGCTCGTCGCTCGTGTCGGGCTCGTGGCCCGGCCCGGGACGAGCCGCCCGCTGATTCACGGCCTTCGGCACAGCTTCGCCCTCGCGACCCTGCGCGACTGGTATGCCGCCGGCGGCGACATCGCCGGCAAGCTCCCCGTGCTCTCCGCGTACCTCGGCCACGCCCACCCGGCGTCGACGTACTGGTATCTCCAGGCCGCCCCCGAGCTGCTGGCTCTCGCCGCCGAGCGACTCGAACACTTCGGGAGCGAGCCGCGATGAGCGCGCTCGCCCCCACCCTCGAGGCGTTCTTTACCGAACGGCTGCTCAGCCAACGGCGGGCCAGCCCCCGCACGGTGGCGGCCTACCGGGACACCCTTCGCCTGCTCCTGGCCTTCGCGCAGCAGACCACCGGCAAGGCACCCTCACGGCTCGACGTGGCCGACCTCGACGCGGCGCTCATCGGTTCGTTCCTCACCTATCTGGAACACGACCGGCACAACAGCGTCCGCACCCGCAACACCCGGCTTGCCGCGATCCGCTCACTGTTCCGCTTCGCCGCCCTGCGCCACCCCGAGCACGCCGAGCTGATCCGGCGGGTCCTCGCCATCCCCACCAAACGCTACGAGCGCACCGTGGTCGACTTCTTGAGCCGCGACGAGGTCGACGCGCTGCTCGCCGCCCCGGACCGCACCACCTGGATCGGGCGCCGGGACCACGCCTTGGTGCTCGTCGCGGTCCAGACCGGGCTGCGGGCCTCCGAGTTGACCGGGGTCACCTGCGGCGACCTCCACCTCGGCACCGGAGCGCACCTACGGTCCCACGGCAAAGGCCGCAAGGAGCGGGCGACCCCGCTCACGGCCCAGACCGTCGAGGTGCTGCGCGTCTGGATGCGAGAGCGAGCCGGTGACCCGACCGACCCGCTGTTCCCAACCTGTCGCGGCGCGCCTCTCAGCGTCGACGCCGTCCAGTGGCTCCTCGCCAAGTACGCGCCGACGGCGGCACGGCACTGCCCGTCTCTTGTCGCCAAGCGCATCTCGCCGCACGTGCTCCGTCACACGGCTGCCATGAACCTGCTCCAAAGCGGGGTCGACACATCCGTCATCGCCCTGTGGCTCGGCCACGAAAGCATCCAGACGACCCAGATCTACCTGCACGCCGACCTGGCGCTGAAAGAGCGGGCGCTCGCCCGCACGGCCCCGCCCAGCACCACACCGGGCCGTTATCGGCCACCCGACGCCCTGCTCGCCTTCCTCGAGGCCCTCTGATTATGCCGAGCACGTCACCGGACTCGAGGGGCAGAACCCGCTTGAGCGTGGCCCGCCCGCCCCCCCGCTTCGGCATAATCCACGGCTCGGCCTAACGTCAGGAGCCGCAGCTCCTCGAGCTGCTCGGGGGTGAGGAGATGCGCCTCGTCCACCACGATCACGACCCGGCGGTGGCGCTCGGCCTCTTCCGCCTCCAGGAGCGCACTGGTCTGGGCCATCACCTCGGCCTTGTGAAAGCGGGGTGTGGCGCCCA
>JBMFSS010000055.1:0-4233 GCA_049967415.1 Candidatus Limnocylindrales bacterium | reverse complement strand
GATTCCTCGTTTCAGCAGCTCGTCAGCGGCCAGCGGTCGGTGGATCGGGGATAAGATCGCCGTCAAGGGCCTGTGCTCGTCCGGCACCTTCGCTACGCCTCGATCCCCAGCGAGGCAGGTACTCCGCGGGGGCCAGGTAGCCGAGGGACTGGCAAGGACGGATCACGTGCGGGGGGACGCGCGGGGTGCGATGGAGTCGGCAGGTCTACCGCCGCCGAGGGCTCGTCATGCCTCGCCCCGGAACGGCGTGCACTGGCAGCGGGCGCCGCAACCCCCTGGGCGCGCCGACGCGCCCAGGGCCCCCACCGCACCAGGCGACGCTGGGCGCATGGGCGACGCGTACCCGCGATGGAGGCTGAAGACAAAGAGGATGCGGTTGACCATCATCATCCCGAGCGGAATGCCGAGGATGGTCAGCATCAGCAGGTAGGCGGCCGCCATCCAGAGCGCCGAGAGCCACCAGCCAACGAGGACGAAGTAGACCATCCGCAGGAGCACGCCGGTCTGCGCCGTGGCAAGCTTCTGCATGCGCGTGACGCCGTCGGCGCCCGTCACCACCAGGTACGCCTCGCGACGCGGCCGCAGCGTGAGCAGGGTGGGGGCCCGGTTGACCAGCCAGAACGACAGGGGCAGGCCGACGATGACGAGCGCCGCCAGCCAAGCGATCGCCATGGCGATCCCGGTGACCCACCAGCCGACGAGGAGGTACCAGACGATCCGCACCAGGATGGGCGGGCCGGTCTTCACCTCGATGACGCTGGTCTGACCCATCCCCCAGCGTCCCCTCAGCCTGGCCCGCCTGGGATGCCGCGTTCACGAGATGCCCGCGACCCGTGTCGCGGCCCATGCTACGACCGCGCCGGGCACTGGAACAACCCCGCTGCCCTCAGCTCGCGGGAGCCGGATGCGTCTGGCCCGGGCGCGTCCGTGTTGACCGGTGGCCCTACGCCATGAACGGATCGTGCGGCACTGGTCGCGTCATGAAGTCGACGGCAAGCACAAGCCTCGTGGAAGGGCAGGCAGTCAGACCCCCAACGACTGCCGGATGAGCGAGATAAGTGGCGTCGAATGGAGTTCCGAGAGGTGCGAGAGCTGCATGGTGCAGCTGAAGCCGTCGATGACGAGTGGGTCTCCGGGCTCGACCGCGGCCCGGACCCGCGGCAGCCACTGCTCTTCTCCGATGCGCCGGGAGAGCGCCTCGTGCTCGTGCGAGTAGCCGAAGGAGCCGGCGAGCCCGCAGCAGCCGGCATCGAGGATCTCGGGGGTGAAGCCGAGCCGCTCGAGGAGCGCCCGGTCCGACGCGGGCAGACCGGCGGCGCGCCCTTGGCAGTGCGGATGCACCACCACACGGCCGCGCGATTCGACGGACGGCACGTCTCGGTCGGCATGCTCGCCCACCTCGCCGGGCGCAAGCCTGGGGGGCGTCTGGCCGGGCGAGCGAACCCGTCGATCGAGCAGCGCCGCAAAGCCCGGTGAGGCCAGCAGCTGCTCGGCGGGACTGCGCGCCAGCGACGCCAGCCGCGCCGAGCGGGGGTCACGCCAGAGGAGCGCCGGCAACTCGTCGCGGAATGCGGAGAGGCAGCTCGGCTCGGGCACCACCACGGGCACCCCGGCCGCGATCCAGGGATCGAGCACGTCGAGCAGCTGTGCCAGCGTGCGCCGGGCCAGGGCGAGCATCCCCGCGTCGTAGAGGGTGCGGCCGCAGCAGGCCCAGCGCGACGGGACCGCCACGCGTTCCCCGGCCGCCTCGAGCACCGCGATCAGGTCCTCGGCGGCCGTCGGCGTGAAGGCGTCGGTGAACGTGTCGGGCCACACCACGACGCTCGCGTCCGCCCGGTCCCGGTGCGTCGCCGCGAGCGCGCTGCGGCGGAAGGGAACCCGCGCCAGACGGGGCGCGGGCCGCTCGGTCGTGACACCGGCGGCGCGTCGGACCAGGCGCCCAAGGCCAGGCGCCCCGAGCAGCGCGTTCGCCAGGGGTGTCACGGGCGCCGCGAGGCGGAGCGCCCAGGGCAGCAGCGCGAAGGCGTACATCGAGCGCGGGCGCAGGCGCCCCGCGTAGTAGTGGGAGAGGAACTCGGCCTTGTATGTCGCCATGTCGACCCCGGTGGGGCAGTCGGTGGCGCAGCCCTTGCAGGAGAGGCACAGATCGAGCGCCGCGCGCACGTCCTCGTTGTGCCAGCTCGCCGGGGTGATCTCGCCCTGGAACAGCTCCACCAGCAGCTTGGCCCGCCCGCGCGTGGAGTGGCGCTCGTCGCGAGTGGCCCGGTAGGAAGGGCACATGCTGCCGGCGTCGTCGCGCCGACACGCACCCACCCCGACGCAGCGCTCAGCGGCGGCCTGCAGGGAGGTGCCCGCGGCCCCGAAGCGAAAGTGCGAGGGGCCAAGGGTCGAGCGCCGGTAGGTGGGCCCGAAGCGCAGGTCCGCGTCGAGCGGCCGGGCGTCGATGAGCTTGCCCGGGTTCATCCGCCCGCGCGGGTCGAAGACCGCCCGAAAGGCGCGGAACGCCTCGAGCAGCTCGGGCCCGTACATCCGCCCGAGCAGCTCGCCCCGGGCCTGCCCGTCGCCGTGCTCGCCGCTGATCGAGCCGCCGAGCGAGACCACCAGGTCGGCAGCCCGCTCGATGTAGGCCCGGAAGGCCGCCACGCCGGCCGGGCTCGAGAAGTCGAAGTTGTTGCGGGTGTGCACGCAGCCCTGCCCGAAGTGGCCGTACCAGGCCCCGTGGTAGCCGAACTCGGCCCACAGCGCGGTGATCGCGCGGAGGTAGGCGCCGAGCTTCTCGGGCGCGACTGCGGCGTCCTCCCAGCCCTCGTGGTTGCGCCGGCCCTCGGTGGTGATCGCGGTGGCCCCGAGCCCCGACTCGCGCACCAACCAGACGCGGGCCTGCCGCGACACGTCATCGTAGCGGCGCCAGGTCACCTCCGCCGGGAGGTCCGTCAGGAACGCCTCGGTGCGCGCATCGGCCTCGGCCGGGTCGTTGGAGCCGAGCTCGGCGATGAGCCAGCCGCGCCCCTCGGGCAGCAGGGGCAGGTGCTCGACGTTGAGGGGCCGGGCGCGCATCTGGTCGGTGAGCGTGACATCGAACCCCTCGAGCGCGAGGAGCGGGTGGCGCAGGAGCGAGGGGACCGCGTCTGCGGCGGCGAAGATGTCAGGGTAGCCGAGCACGACCATGCGCCGGTGTCGCGGACTGATCGTGAGGCGCAGGGTTGCCTCGGTGATCACTGCGCAGGTGGACTCCGAGCCGACGAGGGAGCGAGCCACGTGGAAGCCGTGCTCGGGGAGCAGCTGGTCGAGGTTGTACCCACTGACGCGGCGGGGGATGTCGGGGTAACGCTCCCGGACGAGCGCGCCGTACCGGTCCGAGATCGCGCGCAGGCCACCGAGGACCTCACCGAGCCGCCCGTCGGCCGCCAGAGCCGCGGCGTAGGCCGCCTCGTCATAGGCGCCGAACTCGAGCGTCTCGCCGCCGTAGAGCACAACCTGCAGGCGTTCCACGTTGTCAACGGTCTTGCCCGCGAAGAGGGCGTGGCTGCCGCACGAGTTGTTCCCGATCATCCCCCCCAGGGTGCACCAGGCATGGGTGGCGGGGTCCGGGCCGAAGGTCAGGCCGTACGCTTCGGCGGCACGGCGCAAGTCATCGAGGACCACGCCGGGCTCGACCCGGGCGGTGCGCGCTTCGGGATCGATCTCGAGGATGCGCGTCAGGTACCGGCTCGTATCGAGGATCACCGCCGCATTGCACGCCTGCCCGGCGAGGCTCGTGCCGGTCCCGCGCGCAAGGACCGGGGCATCGTGCTCGGCGCACACCCGGAGCGCGGCCACCACGTCCTCGTGGTCACGGGGGAAGACGATCCCGATGGGGATCTGGCGGTAGTTCGACGAGTCGGTGGCGTAGACCGCGCGGCTCGCGGCATCGAAGCGGACCTCGCCTCGCAGCGCGCGCCGCAGGTCGGCTTCGAGCGCCGACGGAGCGCCAGTCGGTGCGATCGAGGGCGAGTGCACCCGGGTCGTGCTCACGGACGGGCTCCCCGCCATGCGGCCTCGGGGGCCGCCGGCCTTGCCTGCGGCCCGACCGGCGCCCCAGCGTGGAGCGACGGGCGGGCGTGGCGGGCGTGGCGTTGCGCGGGAAACGTCGAGCGGGTCATGGTTCCTCCGATCGAACGGCTAGCTGCGCTCCCGCACCTGCCCGGTACGCGAGCTCGCCGTCCACCAGCGTGGCCACCACCTCCCAGTCCG
>JBMFSS010000054.1:0-4313 GCA_049967415.1 Candidatus Limnocylindrales bacterium | reverse complement strand
TCGGTTCAGCCCGGTCCGGGTGCGGGAGAAGGCGATCCCCAAGGCGAACGGCAAGTTCCGCCGCCTGGGCATCCCGACCGCTGCCGACCGGGTCGTGCAAGCCAGCTGTTGCCTATCCCTCAAGCACAGGCTGGAGCTAGGATCCGTGGGTGCCCCGTCCCCCGTTCCCGACCACGGTCCAGCAGTTCACGGCGCTCTTCTCCACAGAGGAGGCCTGTGAGAGCTATCTCGAACGCTCCCGCTGGCCGGACGGCTTCGTGTGCGTTCGCTGCGGCTCGCTCCACGGCTGGCGGATCGTGCGCGCGGTCCGGAGCCGAGCAAGATCCGCGCCGCCAGGCACGACGTTGCGCCGCGTCGTCTGGGAATGCGCCGACTGCCACGAGCAGGTCAGCTTGACCTCGGGGACGATCCTCGACTCGACCAAGCTGCCCCTCACCATCTGGTTCCTAGCCGCCTTCTTCGCGGTCACCGACAAGCGTGGCCTCTCGGCAACCCTTCTGGCGCGCCACCTCGGGCTCGGTTCGTACAAGACGGCCTGGTTCCTGCTCCACAAGCTGCGCCGGGCGATGGTGAACGCCAACCGTACGAAGCTCCACGGCCGGATCGAGATCGACGGGACCTGGGTCGGCGGCTACCAGCCCGGACTCAAAGGCGGTCGTCAGCTCAAAGGCCGCAAAGCGGCAATGGTGCTCGTGGCGGCCGAGACCGTGACCGTGCAGGAGCAGACCCGCGCCGTTCGCATCCGGGCCGAGGTCGTGTACAACGAGGATGCCGTTTCGGTCGCCGACTTCATCACACGGCTGATCGAGCCGGGCTCGGTCATCGTGAGCGACGGCCTCCACCCGTACACGGACGTGACGCGAGAACTCGGCTTCGCTCACGAACGCAGGGTCCAGGGCGACCTGCGCAAGCCCGGAGCCGTCGGGGTCGTACCGGTGGCCCACAACACGATCAGGAACTTGAAGGGCTGGCTCAACGGGACCCACCACGGGGTCGGTCGGCCACATCTCCAAGCCTACCTCGACGAGTTCGTGTTCCGGCACAACCGCCGCGGCAACCTCGAAGCCGCCTTTCAGACGCTCTTGGGCCTCGGCTCAAAGCACGCGCCCGTCCGCGCCAACACGATCCTCGGGGCCCAGGACCTGCCCTACTTCCAGTACCCTGATGAGAACCCTCAGCCTGTGCTTGAGGGATAGGCAACAGCCAGCTTGAAGCTGGTGCTCGAGCCGATCTTCGAGGCGGACTTCAAGCCGTGCTCGTACGGCTTCCGCCCGAGGCGCCGAGCCCAAGACGCCATCGCCGAGATCCATTACCTCGCCTCACCTTCTCGGAACTACGAGTGGGTGTTCGAGGCCGACATCGCGGCGTGCTTCGACGCCCCATCACACTGCCCCCGCGATTGCGGGGAGGGCGTCAAAGAGGCCTCGGTCGGCCTGCGGGATCTCGACCCGCAGGCCCCTGCGGCGCCCTTGCCGCACGTGCACGGCACGCAGCTCGCCGCGCTTGACACGCTGCAACACCGTCTGACGCGAGGCCCCAAGGACGTGCGTCGCCTCGAGCATCGGGAGCCAGCCCAGGGGTGCCTCTTCCACGAAGCGGGCACGCAGGTCGGGGGTGACCCGGATCCGCCAGGGCGAGCCCGGCGTGACTTGCTCGGCGGCGATGAACCCGTCGTTCACCCAGCGGTGGACGGTCGAGGGCACGACGCCCAGGATCCGCGCGGCTGCCTGGACGCTCACGGGTTCGCCATCCCGCTTGGCCGGCGGCTCGAACCGCGCGATGCTCCACGAGCGGCGCAGGCTGCCGACGATGCCCGCGGTGAAGCGCTCGCCCGTCGCGCTGCGTCGTCCCTGGCGGTTGAGGATGCCCGCGATCTGCGCGTCGGGGTGATGATGGGCCAAGCGGCGCACCAAGGAGATCGTGTCTTCGGCGGTCCGGATCACGGGCGGGTTGGAACGCGGCAACGCCACCTCGAGCTCGGAGAGCGCGCCGCCCCGCCAGCGCACGGTGAGCGCCGCGGTTGCCGCCGCGCGGTCGGCCCCGATGATGACCTCCTCGACGAGCGTGCGCAGGAGCTCCTTGCGGTCCCGGTCGGTCGTGGTGGGCGCCGCCCACACGCGCTCGACGTCGTGGCCGAGCCGGCGGATCGAGGCGCGCTCTGCGTCGGTGAGCTCGGGGGGCCGGCGGCGGATCCGGGTCTCGAGCTCGGCCTCGGCCCGGCGTAGCTCCCGGAGCCGCTCCTCCCAGGCCGCCTCGAGACCCCGCGCCACGAGCCGGTTGTCGGGATCGACCGCGAGGTAGCGTCGCTCGGCGCGGGCGGCCTCGTAGTGGGCCCGCTCGACCTCCAGGCGCGAGGAGGCGAGCGCTTCCTCGGTGCCAGCCTCAATCGCACCGGCGGCGGCGATCGCGGCTGCGATCCCGGCCGGAGCGAGCGAGGCGAGGAATGCGTGGACGACGGCCTCTTCGATCTGGCGGCCGCCGACCGAGAGGCAGTAGCGGCCCCGGCCTTCGACGAGGTCGCGACCCGAGCAGTGGTAGCCGGGCGTCGCGGCCCGCCCGCTGTAGTGGACGTGCAGGTGGCGGCCGCAGCGCCCGCAGACGGCGAGCCCCTGGAGGAGCGCCGCACCCTCCCGCACGGCGCCCCCGGCGGCGTGGGGCCGGGGCCGGATGTTGCGCCCGATCCGCTCCCCGATGGCGAGAAAGGTCGCCCAGTCGACGTAGCCGCGATGATGCTCGGGGATGAGCACCGCCCACTCGTCTCGCCCGAGGCGTCGCGTGCGCACGCGCAGCTGCCCCGCCGCGTCGACGAAGCGCTCGTGGCGGGTCTTGCCATAGGCGTAGGCGCCGGCGTAGGCGGGGTTGGTGAGCGTGTTGTGGATCGCGCTGTAGGTCGGCGTCACCCAGCGGATCGGGTCCGCCGGGCTCGTCTGGGTCGGGAAGCCCAGGCCCTCCGTCCGGAACCACAGCCAGACCTGACGCACCGAGCCGCGCTCGGCGAAGCGCGCGAAGCAGGTCGCGATGGTGCCCCGCACGGCCTCATCGGGATGGAGCAGGATCTCGCCGTCGCCCTCGCCCCACACCAAGCCGATGGGCAGCCCGCGGCGCAGCTCCCCGCGCGCCGCTTTGTTGCGGATGCCGCCCTCGAGGCGGGCCCGCAGCACGTGCAGCTCAGCTTCCGACATCGTCCCTTTGAGCCCCAGCAGCAGCCGATCGTTGAAGGCACCGGGATGGTAGATCCCATCGCCGTCTCCGATCAGCGTATCGGTGATCCCACACAGGTCCAAGAGCCGATACCAGTCGGCGCTGTTGCGGGCGAGGCGGCTGACCTCGAGGCCCAGAATGATGCCCACCCGGCCGAGAGCGGTCTCCGCCGCCAGGCGCGCGAACCCGCTGCGCTCGGCCGTTCCCGAGCCGGACAACCCCAGATCCTCGTCGATGACGAGGATCTGCTCTTGGGCCCAGCCGAGCTCCCGCGCTCGCTCGACGAGCGCGTACTGGCGCGCGGTCGACTCGCGGTTGCGCTCGAGCTGGGCCTGGGTCGACTGGCGCACGTAGACGATCGCGCTCCGGCGCCGGTGGGCTGCGGTGATGATCGAGCGGTCAGTCATCAGCTACCTCCTCGGGTGGCGCCTCGTCGTCGACGAGGGCCTTCGCGATGAGCCGCGTCAGGGCGGCCACCGTCACCTCGCGCTCGTCGGGCGTCAGCGTCTCCCACACCGCGGGCGGCGGTGCCGGGAGCCCCAGCTCCAGGACCAGTTGCTGCATGTGCCACCTCCTTGGCTGTGCCCCGCAGATCATCGCCGGGGGCGGGTTCGAGGTGGCGCAGCAATCCGTTGACGACCGCTCGGGCGTGGCGGAGGTCGCCGAGTCCACCGAGCGACCCGACCGTCGGCCCTGGGCGGAGCTCGTCCAGACCGGCGGCGCCGCGGAGCGGCCGGCGAGGCGCGCCAGCCGACCCAGGCGCCGCCCTGTCCTCGTGCGCACTCGTGTCGCGCTGCTCGTCGAGGTCCGTCCATGCGGCCGGGATCAGCGCCTTGGAGCCATCCGGGAGGATCAGGGTCAGCCACAATCCATCAGGGCGCTGGCGCCAGCTCAGGATCGGCAGCAGGCATCCTTCGAAGGGGTGGCGCGGCCGGACGATCGCGACCCCAGGCGGAAACCCCTCGAGATGGGCAGTGTGTCGCGGTTTCGTTCGACGAGATCGACCACCGGGCCCTGCTGGACCGGGTGCGAGCTCGGATCGGGGACCAGCGTGTCCTGGGCCTGGTGTCGGCGTTCCTGAGAGCCGGCGTCCTCTCTGAGGATGGCGTCAA
>JBMFSS010000053.1:0-4467 GCA_049967415.1 Candidatus Limnocylindrales bacterium | reverse complement strand
CGTCCCCATCCAGCGCTGCCGTCAGGTCCCCACCCAATCCTGCTGCGGCATCACCGAATAGCGTGGTCGACAATGAGATCGGGACGCGCGGCCCGTCACGACGACGGCGAGCCATTGGCCGCCCCGAGCGGTTGGTCAGCCAGGGCTGCCTCCAACTCCGACAAGGAGGGGCAGGTCGCGGGTCCCGACCGCTCGATCGAGATCGATGCCGCCACGTTGGCCGCCCAGGCCGACGTCTTGAAATCGTTCCCGCGCGCGAGCCACGCAAGGAACGCCCCGAGATGCGTGTCGCCTGCGCCCGTGGTGTCCACCACTCGAGTCGGCGGGCGGGCGGCCACGTGCGTCGGCGGGCCCTCCGGGCCCTGCAGCCAGCACCCCTCCGCACCATCTCGCAGGATTACCCAGCCGCCAGCGCGGATGCGAGCGGCACAGCGAGCCAGCGCGGCCTCGGCCTCTTCCGACCCCGCCAGGATCGTGGCCTCGCGGCGGCTCAGGGTCAGCAGGTCAGTGCGGCGCAGGAGCACCTCCAGCCAACCTGCGGCGATCTGGTCGATCACCGGGCCGGGGTCGAAGACCACCAGATAGCGATCCGGGAGCTCCTCCAGCCACTGGAAGAGCGGCCGCCCGTTGTAGCCCTCGACGAAGTCGTAGCCCGATAGGTAGATCGCGTCACCCGGCTGCAGGGGCAAGGAACGCAGATCCTCGAGCCGGAGGTGGGCCTCCACCCCCGGAATGCTGATGTAGCTGTTCTCGCCTCCCGCCTCAATCAACCCGATGTCGAACCCGGTGTCTTGCCCAGGCTCGACAGGGAGCAGGCAGACGACGTCCTCGCGGGCGAAATCCTCCAGTACCTGGCGGCCGAAGAAGCCCGAACCCATCCTGCCGGCGTAGGCCGCCGGCAGCCCCAGGCGGCGCGCGGCTGCCAGGATGTTGAAACCGCCCCCCGTTGCCGCGGTGAAGCCCGTCGCCGTAACGGCCGCCCCGCCGGTGGGGGTGCGCTCGAGGTAGACCAGCCAGTCGACCAGCACCATGCCGGTCACGACCAGGCGCTGAACGGGCCGCCGGGGGTGGGGCGTGGGCGAGCTGCCCGACCCCGCGACAGCCGCCACTGGTTCAGGCACCGGTGCTGCCAGGGGTCGTGCGCAGCGCTCGTCCGGCCGGCCCCGCGCGGCGCTGCCGGAGCGCGACCAGCGACCAGGCCAGGAAGACCGCGGCGGCGCCGAAGAACGCCACCGCCAACTCCAGGCTCGAGCTGGCAAAGACACCCACGGCCCAGGGGCCGGAGAACCAGGGCGAGACCGTGGTGAGGAGCCCCAGTACGACCCCTACGAACCAGCCGGCGACCGCCGGCACATTCCACCCCTGGCGGGTCAGCCCTTGCGTCGCGTGCCGGTCGTAGAGGACCGGGGAGAGATAGTCGCCGACCCGTCGGCGGATGAAGAGTTGGTCGGCCAGGAAGATGCCCTCCCAGGCGGCGAGGCCGACGCCGAGCAAGAGGAGGAACGACTCGAAGGGGCTGAAGAAGTTCTGCGCGATGAGCACGACGTAGGTCGTCGCCGCCAGCATGATGACCGCGTCGATCCCGACCGTCTTGTAGCGTTCCAGGGGCACGCCCAGGTTGAGCAGGTCGAGCCCCGATGAATAGAGGCTCAAGTCGGCCTCGACGACCAGTCCCGCGACCGCGGTCAGGAGATACGGCACCGCCATCCAGGCAGGCAAAGCCGACTGGATCAGCGCGATCGGGTTCGACGCCGATCCGAGCTGGGGTTCCTTGGTGGCGAAGAAGAGCCCCACGACGATGAGCACGAGCAAAGGGATCGCGCCGCCCAGGGTGGCGCTCCAGAACACCGAGGCCGCGGAATACTTCTTCTGGGTGTGCCGGCTGTAGTCGGCGGCGGCGTTCGCCCAGCTCAGGCCAGTGCCTGCCATGACGATGCTCAAGGCGGGGACGAAGCCATCGAGCCACGGGCCCGCGGGCTGGTTCACCAGCTGGCTCCAGTTCGTCCGGGGGATAAGGAGGACCGCCACGATCAGGGTGAGCGCGCCGAAGACGTAGCTCGCCCAGGTCTGCACGATCACCAGCGTCGCTTGGCCGAGGAGGCCGACCACGATCACCAAGCCCGCCACAATCACCATCGAGATCAGCCCGAGCGGGACGGTGGCCAGATGCCAGTACGTGCCGATGAGCGACATCATGGCGAGCGTCCCCAGGATCACGGCGATGGACTCCCACCCGACCATCGAAATCCAGCTCACGAAGTTTGGGAAGAAGTTGCCCCGCAGCCCGAACACCGCTCTGGACAGAGTGAACATCGGGGCGCCCGCATCACGGCCGGCCACGCTGAAGGCGCCCACCAGCATGAACGAGAACAGCACGCCGATGATCGCCACTGCCAAGCCCTGGAAGAAGTTCAGCCCGAAGCTCAGGATGATCGTCCCGTACGGGATGGCGAGGATCCCGATGTTGGCGGCGAACCAGATCCAGAAGAGATCGATCGGGCGCCCGTGCCGCTCCGCGTCGGGCACCACATCGATGCCATACGTCTCGATCCGCCAGGGGACGTTGACCTTGCCTTGCCCCATGCTCACGCCATACCTCTCGGGCTTCCCGCCCTCATGCCGCAGGTCCTTCTCTGATCTCTCGCCCGCCACCGTCGGCCAGCGCTCTGCGCACCGCAAGCAGCCCGTCGGCCAGCTCGGCGAGATCGAGCGCGTTCACCCGCCTGATCACCTCAAGCGCGGCCGCCGGAAACGCGGTCACCCCGGTGCAGGCGCCCACGATGGCCCCGGTGATCGCCCCGATCGTGTCGCTGTCGCCGCCCAGTCGCGCCGCCTGGAGGCACGCTTCCCAGGGATCGGATGGCCAGCGCGCAGCCAGGGCGAAGGCGGCTGGCACGGCCTCCTGCGTCGCAACGCCGGTGCCCACGAGGTCCGTAATGGCGTCGAGCGCGCTCGCCTCGTCGAAGCGTCCGGCCAGGTCCACCGCCCACCGGATACGTTCGGCCACGCTCGCGCCCGGCGAGTACGCTCCCCGCGCGCACCCGAGACGCGCGGCCGCACGCGCGAGCGACACGGCCTCCGCGACCGAAGCACCGCCGACGCCAGCACTGACGGCCGCGGCCACCGCCGCGGCACCCGAGATGGCCAGACCCGTGAAGTGCGTCGGGCGGCAGACCTCCTCAACCCGATCAACGAGCCGCGTCAGCGGTTCGACAGGGACGACGATGCCAACCGGCGCGATGCGCATGGCGGCACCGTTGGTGTCGCCATGCCGGCCAGCCTCGTCGGGGGCCACGCCGCGCTGGATCGCCTCCAGCGCCCTCCGCGAGGAGGGCCCCAGCTGCTCCGAGCCGTCAGCCTCCGCGTCGTGCGCCCACGCGAGCAGCTCAGCGACGAACCGGTCCGCGTCGAAACGGCCTTTGCCCGCCACGAGGAGGCGCGCCACGATGAGGGCCTGCTGCGTGTCATCGGTGACCGCGCCGGCCGGCTGTCCCGCGCTGATCGCGTTCTCGGGCGGCCCCGCCTGGAAGCCCGTAAGCGTCGGGAAGAGCGCGGCGACTCGCGCACGAGGCAGCAGCTGGGTGGGCATGCCCAACGCATCGCCAATCGCCAACCCACAGAGCGCACCGCGGGCGCGTCCTGCCGCATCGTCGTTCGCGTGCATGGCTCGTCTACCTCGCCGTCTGTGCTCGCAGGTCGAACTTGATGTGGAGCCGGAAGTGCGCCGGATCAAGGAGCGTCGTCATGTGCTCCACCAAATCCCCCTTGGCGTCCCGGCTCACCCGCCGCGCGAGGAGGAAGGCGGTACCGATCACGCGCTCCATCGTACGGGCCTCCTCGGCGGTGAGCTGCGCCACCTCGATGCTTTCCTCCGCGCTCGCCGGCAGGCGGCCCGCGCGGCGGCGCAGGGCGTCCATCAGCGACGCGTGCGCGAAGTCGATGTCGAGCAGGGCGCGTGAGCGTCTCGTCCTCACGAGGACCGAAGCGCAGGACCCGCGATTCGATGTGTGCCCCACCAGTGGCGAGCGCGCGCGACATCCCGCCCTGTTCCCAGTCCAACTGCCGATCGTCGAAGGTGATGAAGGAGCCTGCGCCCGGGCGGGTGGAGACGAGGCGCTTCTCGGCCAGCTCCGCCAGCGCATGGCGCACCGCCATCCGGCTGACCCCGAACCGTTGCGCGAACTCGTGCTCGCCCGGCAGGCGCTGGCCGTTCCCGGGCTTGCCGGCGAGGATCCGCTCCTCCGGCCGGGCGCCGAGGCGGACATAGCGGCCTATCTCAGTGGGCATATCCGAGATGACTGTAGGCGCGTTGTCCAGCATCGGCCCAGCGCATCACGCCTCCACAACGTGTCCGCCATCACCCATCATCAGCGTCTCATGCCGCTCATGCCGCCGGCCCGCGCGTCACCTCCAGTCAACATGGAAGGACCGGCCATCGCGCACCATCGTGGATTGCGCGGGCCCTTT
>JBMFSS010000052.1:0-5162 GCA_049967415.1 Candidatus Limnocylindrales bacterium | reverse complement strand
CGACAGGCACGCCACTCGCTGCCCCGGGTGCCGCACGTGGCGGGATCCCGGCCGGCTCGGCCGCCAGCTCAAAGGCGCGGCGCAGCGCTGCGGCCTTGTGCTCGGTCTCCTCGTATTCACGGTCGGGGACGCTCCCGGCCACGATCCCCGCGCCACTGTGGATGTGCACCATCCCTCCGGTCAGCACCGCGCTGCGGATGGTGATCGCAGTGTCCAGGCCGCCGTCGTACCCAAGGTAGCCCACGGCACCGCCATAGAGCCCTCGCCGCTCCTTCTCGAGGCTTGCGATCAGCTGCATGGCCCGCACTTTGGGCGCCCCGGAGAGCGTGCCCGCGGGGAAGACGCTGCGCAGCGCGTCGAGTGCGTCAAGGCCGGGACGCAGGCGTCCCTCAACGTGGCTCACCAGGTGCAGGACGTGACTGTAGCGCTCCACCTCCATGTAGCGCGTCACGGCCACGCTGCCGGGCCGTGCCACGCGGCCCAGGTCGTTGCGGCCCAGGTCCACGAGCATCACGTGCTCCGCCCGCTCCTTGGGGTCGGCCTGCAGCTCCTCCGCGATCCGCTCGTCCTCCTCGTCATTGGCCCCTCGCGGGCGGGTCCCGGCGATGGGGTGCGTGGTGAGCCGGTCTCCCTCGACCCGGAGCAGCAGCTCCGGGCTGGCCCCCACCACCTCGAATGCCGGCGTTCGCACGTAGAAGAGATAGGGGCTCGGGTTGACCCGCCGGAGGGCGCGATAGAGCGCGAACCCGCCCAGGGGCCCGCCGCCGGGGCCGGCCGGAACGGGGAACGACTGGCGACGGGCGAGCACCACCTGGATCGCCTCCCCGGCGGCGATGGCCTCCTTGGCCATGGCCACGGCCGCCTCGAATGCCTCGCGATCCATGCTCGACGGCCGCTCGGGCAGCACCGATGGCGACGCCAGCACGGTCGGCGCCGGCGCCGACCGGTGCGCGGCTCCCGAGGACCCCTGTGCGGCGCGTTCCAGCGCCTCGAAGACCGCACGCTCGGCGATCCGATAGCGACCCTCGAAGTCGGGGCCGTCGGCGTGGAGCGAGGCGATGGCGCTGAGCGTGTGGGTCAGGTGGTCGAAGGCCAGCACCAGGTCGGTCTCCAGGAACGCGGCCGTGGGTGTCCCCACCGGGTCCGCGGCGGGGAGGGGCACGGGTTCGAAGGAGGCGACCGCATCGTAGGCCAGCGCGCCCACGGCGCCGCCGAAAAAGCGCGGCATTCCATCCAGGGGCGCCACGCGCCGGCGCGGCACGAAACGGCGGAGCATCTCCATCGGGTCGCCGGCTGGCTCGCGCTCCACCGGCAGGTCGGCCGCGTACGCGTCCACCGCGACCGGCCGCGTGACAATGGACGCGACCCCGTCACGGACTTCCAGCGTGCGGCGGGGCCCGATTCCCAGGAACGAATAGCGACCTACCCGCTCACCGCCCTCGACGGATTCGAGCAGGTACGCCGGTCCGCCGTCATCGAGTGCCAGGAAGGCCCCCACCGGCGTCTCCAGATCGGCCTCCCGCGACGCGCACAGGAGGACCGTGTCGAACCCCGTCGCCAGGCGGCGCGCCTCGGCGAGACTGAGCGGGCGAGTAAGTGCCATCTGCGGCTGCCTCATGGCCCGGCATGGGCCGGGAATCAAACGACCTTCCGTCCTGCTGGGACGAAAGGTCGAGACCCTCCGCGGTGCCACCCGCGTTCGGCGTTGCCGCCGCGCTCCGCCGACGGACCGCGGTTCGCGGCCGATCGGTGCTGCCCGCTATCGCTGGCGCCCTGCGCCGGAGCCTACTGCGCCGTGACCCACGACGGTTCGGTCCGGAGGCTCCCGGGTCCATTCGCCGCCGCCCTCGCACCGGCCTTGCACCGCCGCCGGCTCGCTGTCCCGAGGGGATGGCGGGTACTCGTCCCGTTCATCGCCCGCTCGTTCAATTGGCCGGGAGTCTAGGCGCAGCCGAGGCCGGGTGTCAAACGCCACGTCTCCGGGCCGGGGCCTCCTTCCGCGGCGCCTCCGGCCCGCAACTCAGTCACCGGACGCCTCACGGAGCCGCGCGACCACCACCTGCCAGATCGCGCCCGCAATGATTCCGCCCGCGCCCCCGGCGATCGCGAGCGTCAGCCACGCCAGGCCCGCCAGCGACTCCCAGGTGGGGTTCGCGGCCAGCTGCTGCGCCGCCCGAAGCCCCACGAACGTGCCGATGGTGACAAACGTCAGCCCGAACGCCAGCGGGCCGAAGAGCGGCTGATGCGGGCCTTCGCCGTCCGGCGTTCTGCCGGGCAGATCGCCTCTGCGACGGCGCGCCCGTTCCCGCCGCCGAGCCTCCTCGTCCTGGCCGATCCAGACGCCGCCCAGCAAACCGATCCCGAGCCCCGCGCCCAGCCCCGTCACCACCAGCGGGGCATAGGCCGAGACCCCGACCATCCCGAGCGCGACGGCACCGAGCACGGAGAGACCGAGGCCGAGCAGTCCACCGACCGCGGCCGCCAGCGACACGAAATGGCTCATGCGCGTCCGTTCACGTTGCAGTGTCCGAATCCTACGCACGCGTTCGCCGCCGTGCAGCCAACCCGGTTGTCCAAACGGCACCCCTACCGGGCAGCTGCCCACGCCATCCGAGGCCGGCCGGCGAGCTCGGGCGGCCGGTCCCGGCGGCACCACGACCGGCCAGTCACCCGCGCGATGCCGGGCCGCCCGTCCGGAGGTGCAGCGTCTCCCGGAGCTCGATCTGTCGCACAATGTCCGCTCGGCTGAGCACCCCCACCAAGCGCCCATCGTCGAGGACCGGCAGCTGCTCGAAGTCCCCCGCCAGCATCGAGTCCAGGGCCTCCGCCAGCGGCGTCGCTGGCCCAACGCTGGTCACACCGGCCCGCCCACCCATCACGTCGACCACGCGCGTCAGGGGACGCGCCTGCGGGGGAACTCCCTGGATATCGCCCAGGGTGACCATCCCCACCAGGCGTTCGCCGTCGGTCACCGGCACCGCGCGCCGATTCCCCGGCATCAGGTACTCCTCGATCAGCGCCTCCACCGTGGCGTTCGGTCCGACCGCCGTGGTGTCCGGACGCATCACGTCGCGCACGGTCAACCCGCTGAGCCGCTCCTCGGAGCGCAGGTGTTGCAGCTGGCCCGAACCGGCTCCCTGGAGGAACCAACCGATCACCGCGATCCAGATCCCGTTGAACGCGTTGCCGTCCAGCACCAGCAGGACGCCCCAGGCCATCAGCCCATAGCCCACCAGCTGCCCGGCACCCACCGCCACCTCGAGCCCCCGGCGCATGCTGCCCGTGAGCTGCCAGACCACCGCGCGCAGGACCCGGCCGCCGTCCAGCGGGAAACCGGGGATGAGGTTGAAGCCCCCGAGCAGGGCGTTGAGAAGAGCGAGGTACCCGAACAGCGCGGATGCCCGCGGGTCCGGGACGGCCTGTCCAACCAGGAAACAGGCGGCCGCGATGGCAAAGCTGGTGAGAGGTCCGACGATCGCGACCAGGAACTCGGTGGAGGCGCGCGGCGCGTCGCTCGCCAGGCTGGAGACGCCACCGAAGATGAAGAGCGTGATGGACGTGGCGGGGATCCCCCGGCGCCGTGCCACCAACGAATGCGCGAGCTCGTGCAGGAGGACCGAGACAAAGAGGAGGATCGCGGAGATGGCCCCCAAGGTCCACGCCTGCGCCGAGGACAGCTCGGGAAGCAGCGGCGGATAGTACCCCACCGCGAGGGACCAGGTCACCAGGACAAAGAGGATCAGCCAGCTGACGTGGATGTAGACGTCGACGCCGGCGATGCGAAAGATGCGGAACGAGCCGGTGTGCACCCTCCCAGCGTACCGGGTCACGCCGCATTCGGCGCTCTCAACGCAGGGGCGGGCGGCCACGGGAGGGACGGGCAGAGCGAGCCGAGGGCCGCTTTCGGGAGCAACGACACTGGACGGCTCCACCGCGGCGGGTGACGATCGGCCAGGATCGCGGCACGCTACGAGGCGCGGCCCATGTCGCGGCCGCCAGGAACCGCGGTGCACGGGCCCACGCGGCCCGAGGTGGGCGCCATGGAGACCGCTCGTCCGGTTCCACCCAATCTGGCCACCCGGTTGCACCTGGCCGGGGTCGACGCACGCGTGGCGGCCGTGCTCGCGGCAGCTGTCGCCGAGGACCTCGGCGTGGATGCACTCCGCCTCCAGGATCCGGACGCCGCAGACCGACTCACCCAGATCCTGGAGGCGCCCGCGCGACAGGCCGCCACGGGCGCGGTCAACAAGCTCGCGTTCGAAACCCTCGCGCTCCTCGACGAGGTTCCGGACCTTCGCGACCGACTGGGCCCGGTGCGCCCTGTATTGCCCCAGCCCCAGCCCCAGCCCCAGCCCCAGCTCCAGCGGGCCTGACCCCGTGCCTGACCCCGTGAAAGCAGCACGGGCGCGCGGGGCGGATCGCCCCTTGCGCAGCAGGCACCGGTTGTCCAGACTTCGCGGCTGGAAGCGGCGGACCGTTGCTCGCCGGGAGCAACCCAAACACCAGGAGCGAGGGAGCCGGGATGGGGACCCCACTGGCGGCTGATGCGGCGGACGGGCCGGGCGGGACCGGTCTGCAGCGCCACGTGCGCCTCGCTCGCCGCCTCAACGCGCCTCCGCAGCGGGTCTTTCGCGCCTGGGCGGACCCAGCCGAGCTGGCGCGCTGGCTGCCCGTCAAGGTCGAGGGGGGCCTGGCGGTGGGATCGCGATCCGTGCTGACCTGGCCGGACCGCCGGGTCTGGTGGGAGGTGACCCGGGCAGACCCGGACTCCCGTTTCGAGTTCCGCCGGCCGTGGCTCCCCGACGGGTCCCTGGTGACCGACGTGCGGGTGGAGATCGGGCCAGTCGGGTACGGCACCCGCCTCGAGCTCGATGATGGCCCGTTCGCGCTCGACACCCCGGGTGGACCTGACGCCTGGGCTGAAGCGATCGAGTTCTGGAGCGAGGCGCTCGCCATGCTCCGCGCGCACCTCGACTTCAGCGTCGATCTGCGACCGAGCCAATAGCGGGCCTTCGGCGGCCCGCTCGGTGGCGCGCTGGAGCCGGGCGTGGCCTGGCCGGGGGCCGGCCCGGCGTGGCTGGCGGAGAGGGTGGGATTCGAACCCACGGACCTTTCGGTCAGCGGTTTTCAAGTGCGCGCCCTGGCGTCCGTGGCCGTCCGTC
>JBMFSS010000051.1:0-6716 GCA_049967415.1 Candidatus Limnocylindrales bacterium | reverse complement strand
GGCGGTGTCCTTTCATCACCGCACGGTTCGTGAGCGCCTCGTGGCGCTCGATGTCGGCCAGCCACAGGCGGTTGGGGGCGGGCGCGGCAAAGACCCGCTCGACGAGGTCGGCGGGCCGCTCGGCGACCTGCGCGGGGATCGTCGTCCGGCGGGTCTTGCCCCGCACGGCGCCGCGCAGGCCGAGCCCGCGCATCAGGCGGCCCACCTGGTCGCGGCCCACCAGGGTCCCCTCGCGGCGCAGGGCATGCCAGAGCTTGCGGGCGCCATACACCGCGTAGTTGGCCCGGTGGAGGCGTCCGATGTCGGCCTGGAGTGCCGCGTCTCGGAGCGAGCGGGCAGAAGGTGGCCGGGAACGGGCGGCGTAGTAGCTCGATGGGGCGATCTCCAGCACCTGGCAGATCGGCTCGACCCCGAAGCTGACGCGCTGCGCGTCAATGAAGGTGGTCATTTCGCGGACCGGCGGTCGAGCTCCGCCCCGAAGAAAGCTGCGGCGGCTTTCAGGATCTCGTTGGCCCGGCGCAGCTCCCGGTTCTCGCGCTCGAGCGCCTTCATCCGCTCGCGCTCCTCGGTGGTCAGCCCCGATCGCTTCCCGCCGTCGATCTCGGCCTGGTTCACCCACTTGCGCAGGGACTCGGGGCCGATGCCGAGCTGCTGGGCCACCCGGGTCACGACCCCGAAGCGCTCACCTCGCTCGCTCGCCGTCTCCTGGACCATCCGGACGGCCCGCTCTCTGAGCTCCGGCGGGTACCGCCGCTGGAACGGGCTGCTGCTGTGCTCTGCCATGACTCCATCTTCCTCCAAGCGGTGGAGTCTCCATCGAAGTCAGGGCGGTTCAGACCTCGCTCGGTTCATCAGGTACACGGAACTGTTTGTTCGAGAGGAGAAGAGGCCGCCCGACGCAAAGTGGTACGTCGTCAACCAGTTCAAGAACGACGACCCCGCCCAACGTCCGCGGCCTCTGCGTGGCGCGGAGGGCGACGTCGAGACATTCGGCGAGGCCGACGGTGTGATTGTCGACACCCGCGATCTCTTCTTCCTCTGGCGTGCGGTCGCCGCCGGTGACCTCTCGACGGCCGCCGCCCGGGAGCTGCTGACATCAGCGCGCGGCATCTTCGAGTACGGGCCGACCGCATCTTAGCCCCGCTTGTCTCCCGGGCGTACCTTACGACGGCTGTTCTCGTGCGGCCTCGCCCAGCGGTGCGGTGAGACACCGGCGCCCCCAGGATGCGGTCGTCGCAGATCCAGATCACGACGCCGTGACTCTGGAAGAAATGGCGGTAGTGGAGGGCGAGGCGAGTGTCCCGAATGAAGCGCGAGGAGTAGCCGACGAGCAGGACGTCGAACTGGCCCGCGACTGCGGCCGCCAGCATGGCCAGGAACTCCTTGGTCGTGGTTGCCGGAGGTTCATCCATCGATTCCCGACCTGACCAGCCCGATTTGGCGACCAGCCATTCGAGGCCCGTGTCGCGGAGGTCGAACTCGGCGATCGCTGCGTCCTGCATCCGGCGCTGGGCCTTCGGCCCCTGCTTGTCGAGCTGCCCTTTTGAGGATTCTCGTCTCCAGCGCGCACAGCGAAGCCCTCGCAGTTCCTCGGGCACCCGAGCCAGGACTCGCCCTGCATACGTCGCGGGCGACACCGCGGCGAAGTCAGGCTGGCCTGCGTTCTGGGCGGTCATGCGGCGCTCTCCTCCTCGTCCACCTGCTCGTCTTCGGAGCTGACCTCGATCGACGACTCGATCCGTTGGACGCCCACGCTTCGCTTCTCCGCCCGCCGGCGCTCGATTGACCGGAGCGCGGCCACAAGCGCGACCACGATCGGGTCGCCGCCCAGGCGGAGACCGTCGGTCTTGCTGTCGCTCGCTGGCTGGGTTCCGGCGTTCACTGACTCGCACTCGCTCGATGGCATCCGCCGCGCAGTCTCGGGCGGCGTTGAGAGCTTGTGCAGAACTGCCGCGGTGTCAATAGGGACCGGGACGCCAGTGCGGCATAGCCGGTTGGTAAAGGAGGCGGACGGAGTCCAGACATAATCCGCCGGGCCAGGACTGGGTGCTTGACCGGCTAACTCCACCGGCGTAGGGTCGCGGGGTGAGCCGGCCATTCCCGCGCACGCTGCCCGAGTTCCAGGCGACCTTCCCCGACGAGACGGCCTGCCGACGTTTCCTGGCGGAGAGCCGCTGGCCGGACGGGTTCCGTTGCCCGGCGTGCGGCAGCGAGGCGGCCTGGGAGCGCCGCTCGCGGACCCTTCTGGTATGTGCTGGCTGCCGGCGGCAGACCTCGGTCACCTCCGGGACCGTGCTCCATCACACCCGGCTGCCGCTGGTGACCTGGTTCTGGGCGGCCTACCTGCTGGCGACCACACCCGGCTTCAACGCCCTGTCCCTGGGCCGCCAGCTCGGGCTGTCGTCGCGGGAGACGACCCACGCGGTCATGCGCCGCCTGCGGCAGTCAATGTCCGCCCTGGCCCTGCCCCAACTCACGGGCACGGTGGAGGCCGATGAGACGGTGATCGGCGGCTACACCCCCGGCGTTCGGGGCTTTGCCGTGGCCGGGACTGGCAAGCGGATCGTGCTCGCGGTGGTCGAGCGCGGCAGCTCGCGGACCCGGCTGGTGGTGATCCCCGACCGCAAGGGGACGACCCTGGTCCCGCTCCTCATGGGTTTGGTCGCGCCCGGCGCGACCGTCGTCACCGACGGCCACGACGGCTATCGCGGCCTGCTGCGAGCCGGCTACGCCTGGACTCGCATCCCGCATCCGCGAAGCGGCCTGCGACATGGCGAGGGGCGGGCCACGCCCGCGGCAGACGGAGCGATCAGCCACTACAAACGCTGGCAGTTGGCGACCTACCACAAGCCGCCGGCCGACTACGCGCCCTACCTCGACGAGTTCTGCTTCCGCTCGGAGTTCCGTGGCGATCCGGCGACCGCGTTTACGACCCTACTCGGTCTGGCGGTGAGCCGGCGGTAGGACCTACTTGGCGACGGTCAAGCGTCGCCGACGCTGACGCAGCACCTCGCGGAGCGCGTCATTCACCGCCTCGCGGGACGGGAACTCGACGAACAAGTCCGGATCGATCAGGACCAGGTTGGTGCCGCGCGCGTAGGCCGCCGCGTGGCGTCCGCGCTCGCCGCCCTTCAGGTTGTATTCCTCGGACATGTCGGGGTCATTTCTCTTCGTAGTCATGTCTCTCACGCCTCGTGGCGCGCGCTGCGGTGATGATGCGGATGACGACGGTCCGCTTGTGGCCGTTGATCTGGACCATTCTCTCACGCTCCGTGAAGGTCACGGTCAGAACGCGTTGGCGGTCCGAGGTTCCGATCACGACCTGGCGCCGCTCGTCCGGCGTCGAGTGCTCCTCGTCCTCGCCGTAGAGGGCCTGCGGATCGCCGAAGACGGTCGCCGCCTCCTCGAACGAGACCTTGTGCTTGGCCAGGTTCTCCCGAGCCTTGCCTGGGTCCCAATCCAGGAAGAGGCCGTAGGCCTCGAACATCTAGACCCTCCATCAAGACGCTTGGCACCGACCGTGACCGCGTTCCCCCAACGACTTCAGCGTGACCGGAACGCCCGTCAGGTCAAGTCTCGGTCAGGTGGAGTTATCCGGTCAAGTGCCCAGGACTGGCAGATGCGTTCCCGACCGGGATAGGCCGCCACGTTGACAAGCGCCGCAGTCTGCCGAAAGCTACTGTCATGGAGTCTTTGGACGTCTTCAACCAGACGGAACTGGATCGCGCCCTCGCATCGCCGTCGCAAGGGATGCGCGTGGCGGTGTGTCGCGGCAACGGTTCCTTCGTGGTCGCCAGCGGCCACGAGGTCGTGGCCCGTGAGCGAGCTCGCGTTCGTGTGACAGGCTCCGCATTCGTAACCGCCGAGGAGCAGGCCGTCGTGGACGTCTCGGGGCAGGGGCACGTGCTGGCGCGCGGCGAGGTGGCCGTGACCGCATCTGAACGGGCGCGGGTCATCGTTCAGGATCGTGCCTCCGTTGTCGCAACTGATGAGGTGACGGTGGACGCCTTCGGGGAAACGACCGTCAGGGCCAGTGGCCATGCGAGCGTCAAGGCCGCGTCGAATCGTCCGCTTCGAGTCGATGCCAGTGGCGCGGCACGTGTGAACGCGTTCGGGTCGGTCGAGGTGACCGCCCGAGATCACTCGGAGGTCGCCGCGCGTGGCGTGTGCCACGTCGTTTCGTATGACCATGCCTCCGTTCGGGCGTTCGGACGCGCGACCGTAGAGGCGCGCGGTGCGAGCCGGGTTGCAGTCTTTGAGGAGGCGCGCGCGGCTGCCCATGAGGCTGCGGTAGTCGCCGCGTAAGCAGGGCGGGGAGGATCCAAGTGCCGGAGCCCAAGATACCCAAACCCCGTCCGCTCGGAACATGCCAGTGCCGCGAAGGTGGAAGGCCCGGTCCTCGAGCAGAGAACCTCGGCGAGAATGGTCTGTGCTGGAACTGTGCTCGGGGCAAGCACGACCATCACCTTGCGCCGCGACCCGACGAACCGGAGCGCGACTGAACGCTCCGGCACGGCCTACGCGGCCCGCTTCCTCTCCCGGCGGGTCACGGCGCGCTGCCGCTTCCGGCAGATCGGGCAGCCGATCTCGACCTTCGCCCGGGCATACGGCGACATCCGGTAGCCCGGGTGTGTCGCGTCGTCCGGACAGCGCCATGCCACCGTCTTGTCGTAGGTCGCCTTGATGCGCTCCGGGCGCAGCGGCGCGTTGGCCTCGGCGTCCCACTCGGGCAGGAACTCGGGATGGATCGCGGCGAGCGAGTTCAGCCCGTCGGCGCGCTCGGTGTGGCAGCGCCTGCAGCGGGTGAGGCGTTTGGTGCGCTGGGCGACCGGAGCCGTCCAGCGATGACCGCACTGGTGGCACCGCCAGTGTGCCTCGTAGCCCGAGCCCGCCGATAGCGGCAGCGGATCCACGTTCCTGTTCGCCCGGCTGTCCCAGTCGCGCAGGCGAGAGGGGAAGTCGGCGAGGGTCAGCCCGCCCACCTCGATCGAGAGCGTCCGGCGCCCGGGCTTGATGGTCGCCACGAGGGGCGCGAGCCCCGCCCGGGCCCGCTCCTTGTGCTCGCCCTCCAGGAGTCGTAGCACCGAGCGGGTCTTCGCGTCGGCCATGTAGGCCGCGGTGTTGCGCCTGGCCCGGTCGCGGGCGCCGATGAGGAGGGCGGCGATCGAGCCGAGCCGCTCCGCGGGGTTCTGGAGGACGCGCCAGGCCACCTCGAACTCGGCGGGCAGGGCCGCCAGTCGGTCCTTCACGATCCGCGCGTAGAGCGAGAGGTCGGCCTGGTTCGCCAGCTCTGCCCGCGCGAGGGCCAGGACGAGCGCGAGCCGCTTCGCGTTGCGCAGGCTGCTGCGGCGCCGGCGCGGGAAGTGGCGATCGATCCAGTCGCACACGCGCTCGGCGGCCCCGTTGCTGCGCGGGAAGCCGGCATGCGCCCGATGGTGGGCGGCCTGTGCCCGCACGAGCTCGTCGTTGGTGGCCATCCAGTGGAGCAGCACCGGATGCGCGTCCTCGTCCTCGAACGCCCACTCGACCAGCTTCTCCCAGTCGGCGACCGACCAGAACGCCCGTTGGAAGAGCGGGGCGGTCTGCGCCGCGTCGGGATAGATGCCGTCGGCCAGAGCGGCCTCTCGCAGTGCCTGGCCCAGGTGATACTCGCACGAGTAGAAGACCGCTCCCGGCCACTTCGCCCGCACGGCTGACGCGATCGCTCCGGCGCCGTCGGAAACGACCCATTCGGGCGTGCCGGGCAGTTCGTCGAGGAAGTCGCGCCACGAATCCGCGGTCTCGTCCCCGGCGAGGCCGATGCGCCAGGGCTTCAGGCGCGCGGCCGGATCGTCGCCGCCGACCGCGACGAGCACCGCACCCGCCCGATCGTCGGGGTTCCATCGCTCGCCGTGCTCGGCCGCATCGTGGGCGCGCAGGTTGAGCGGCTTGGAGTCGAGGACCAGGATGCGCGGCCAGCGCCGCGGCGCGAGGGCCCGGTCGATCTCGCCGCCCAGCACGTCGAGATAGCGGGCCGCCAGCTCGCACTGCCGGCTGGCGTAGCGCATGCCGAAGGCATCCTCGGCATAGCGGTGGGCTTCCAGGCGCACCATCTCGCTCGCCCGACGGAGCGAGAGACCCCGCCCGACGAGCTGGAGCAGGCGGGCGATCTCGTTGGCCGTGTGGAAGAAGTCCACGAGGGCGAGCGGCCCCTGCGCGGCGCCCGGACGCACGTCGCAGGTCGGGCAGTCCTCGCCGTGCTGGTGGTGCGGCTCGTTCTGCCGCCGCTCCAGGGAGAAGGCGTGGATCGGCGAGCCGTCGGACGGGTAGCAGCGCAGGCGTTGGCGCCGGAAGGGCGCGCTCGTCCAGTGGCGCCGCCCCCAGAAGATCACCCGCCCGGGATGGTTCTCGGGACAGCGCGACGGGCGTCCCTCGACGAGCCGAGGCGGGCGTCCCCGGCGGGGCGGCGCGACGATCGTGGACAGTGCCATGCCCGGGATCGTGCCGCCGCCGTTTGCCAGCTTCTATGGCACGGAGGCCCCGCCGGGTTCGCTAACTGTGGGGCGGTTGCGGATGCAATCACCTCCGCACATGGTTGCGGGCGCAACGAGGTGCTCTCACGCCATAGCAGTTGGGGTGCGGAGGTGTCACGCTCGCGGCACTGATCGCCCTCTCCACCACGTGACAGCGGACGTGCCAATCTCCCCGTAGGCGGACAGCGACCTCCACACTGACGG
>JBMFSS010000050.1:0-7202 GCA_049967415.1 Candidatus Limnocylindrales bacterium | reverse complement strand
AGCCCGCGGACGCAGATCTCTACGTCCAGCCTGGCGATCTCTGGCTCCTCGGGGAACACCGGCTCCTGTGCGGCGATGCCACCGACCCTGCCGCCGTGGCCCGCCTCCTCGATGGGGCGGAACCCAGGCTCCTGGCCACTGATCCACCCTATGGGGTCTCGCTCGATCCGACCTGGCGCGACGGGGTGTACAACACGGCCGGGCGGCTGGGAGCCAAGGCCTATCCTGCGGAACGGCCGTACATGCTGCGCGATGGCGCAGCTGGCCAGCCCGAGTCCGATGGCGCGCCACGGGCCAACGGTGGCGCCCACGGGCGCACCCGGGGCCATCGGCACACCAGCATCAGCGGCGACACCCGTGCGGACTGGTCGGAGGCCTACGCGCTCGTGCCCTCCCTCCAGGTGGGATATGTCTGGTACGCGTCCGCGCACACGCTCGAGGTGCTCGGGGGCCTGCTCGCCATCGGCTTCGAGCTGCGCCAGCAGCTCATCTGGGCCAAGACGCAGCCCGCGATCGGGCGCTCCGCCTACAACTGGCAGCACGAGCCGTGCTGGTACGCCGTGCGCACGGGCAAGACCGCCTCCTGGTCGCGACCACACCTCGACTCGACCCGCTGGGGGTTCCCCGCCCCAAAGCCGCGGTCTGCGCTGCGCTTGCGGCGGAGCAAGAGCGCCGGCCGATGAGCCTCGACACATCGGACACCCCCACACGCGCGCGAGCGCTGCGCCGTCGCACCCGCCCCAAGGCGTGGCAGGCGGCCTTCCTCGCGGCCTTTCGGAACTCCGGAAACGTGCGCGCCTCGGCACAGGCGGCGGGCGTGTCGCGCTCGGAGGTGTACCTCGTGCGCAGCCGCGACGCGCGCTTCGCGGAGGCCTGGGACGAGGCCGCCGAGGAGGCGGTCGACGTCATCGAGGCGCGCGCCCGGCAGCTGGCGCTCGAGGGCAACGTGCGCCTCCTGGTCTTCTTCCTGCAGCACCTCCGGCCCGGCGTGTACGGCGACCGCATCACCGTCGACATCGACGCGGAGGCGCGGCGCATCGCGCGCGAACTCGGGGGCACAGACGAGGAGGTCGAGGAGGCCGTCGTGGAGGCGCACCGGCTCCTCAGGAAGCGTCGCGCGGAACGGCGCTGGCGCGCGTAGCAGCGGCCGCCCACCCGGCTCTCGGCGAGGCGCCCGCGGGCTGCGCCCACGAGCAGCGGGCCAGTCCGGGCCGTCCCGGGTCCGCCGGGCCGGCTGCGATGCTCCTGGGTGCGCGGTGGTGTGCCCGCCCGAGCAACCGGCCCGGCCGGCGCACGGTTCGCATCATCGACCCCAACACCATGGCCCCATGGTGGGCATCGTCGGGGGCACACCGCCCCGCTTTCACAAGGCCGAGGTGATGACCCAGACCTCCGAACTGCTCGAAGCGGAAGGGGCCGAGCGCCACCGGCGGGTCGTGATCGTGGTGGACGAGGCGCATCTCCTCACGGAAGATTGACACAGAGGGGCCTGCGGTGTCTTATCTCCACCGGGGACCATCACTGAGGGGCGTTCTTCGGCCGCAGCGGAACCGCCACGAGGGCCAACGACTGATCGAATCGACGCGGCGAGCGAGCGACCCCGTGCCGCCCCTCGCAGTGCATCCAGCAGGCCCGAACCGGACTGCTGGAGCGCCGCCGTCATCGACGCCGATCAGCGGAACTCGCCAGCTGGCGACGCCCTGGCGCGCCGGACAAGTCCAGCTGGCGACCGGAAGACCGCCCCCAGACGGCTTCGCTCCTCATACGGGCGGTCGTCCCAGGTGGGGAGCCAGCCCAGAGGGCACCACAGAGACCACTCCGGAAACCTCGCCACGTGCCACGGCGAGGGCTGTCTCCACAATATGATCGACCGTGAACCCGAATGCCTCGCAGACGGCTGGGCCGCGCCCGGAGAGTCCGAACTCGTCGACGGCGATGATCGCCCCCCGGTCGCCAACCCACCGTTCCCACCCGAGCGAACCGGCGGCTTCGACGGATACGCGGTTGCGAACGCGAGGCGGAAGGACCGACTCGCGGTAGTCGGCTGGCTGGCGCTGGAACAGCTCCCAGCACGGCATCGACACGACGCGCGTCCGGACCCCCGCAGCCTCAAGACATGCACTCGCCTCAATTGCCAGGTGTACTTCGCTTCCTGTGGCGATCAGGATGAGCCGGGGCTTGCCTCGCGACGCCTCAAGGACCACATACGCGCCGGACCGGACCCCATCTCTTGCTCGGTCGGGGCTCACCACGACCGGTACGTCCTGGCGACACAGGACAAGTGCGGTCGGTCCGTCCGCACGAGACAGCGCGATCTCCCACGCCGCCGCCGTCTCATTGGCGTCGGCAGGGCGGACCACGAAGAGACCCGGCATCGCGCGAAACGATGCAAGGTGCTCGACGGGCTGGTGCGTCGGGCCGTCCTCGCCCAGCGCGATGGAGTCGTGCGTCCATACATAGATCGTGCGGAGACCGGACAAGGCCGCGAGTCGCACGCTCCCACGCATATAGTCGCTGAAGACGAAGAACGTGCCGACAAACGGGCGCAGCCCCCCGTGGTACGCGAGGCCGTTGGCGATGGCGCCCATCGCGTGCTCCCGCACGCCAAACCGGATGTTGCGTGCCGAGTGCGCGGCGCTCCAAGGCGGTGTTGCCGGCAAGTCGGTGAGGTTACTCTGCGAGAGGTCTGCCGCGCCTCCGATGAGCTCAGGCACCTCTGGTGCAAGGGCCGTGAGCACATCGTGGGAGGCCTTGCGCGTCGAGCACCTCGTGCCCAGCTCTTGAAAGGGGAGGGCGTCCCTGAACTTGCACGGCAGCTCGGCGCGCAGGCGTCGGGCTAGCTCACCCGCGAGGGTTGGGTAGTCTGCCGTGTAGCGCTCGAACGCTCTCTCCCATGCGTCCGCCATCCGCTCTCCGCGCTCGCATTGCCCGCGCACCCAACCGGACACGACCTCGGGCACGGCGAACATCGCGTCCGGGTCCACTCCGTAGGCGAGCTTCGTCAGCTGCGCCTCCTCTGGGCCGAGCGCCTGCCCGTGCGCTGTGTGGCTGTCCTGCTTGTGCGGCGATCCGTACGCGATGTGGCTGCGAACCGCGATGAGGCTGGGGCGGGGATCCTCCCGTGCGGTGGAGATCGCGGCACCGACCGCAACGAGATCGTTCGCGTCGGAGACCCGCTGGACGTGCCACTCCATGGAGGCAAAACGAGTCGGGAGGTCCTCGCTGAAGGCAAGCTCAGTCGGCCCGTCGAGCTGCGTCCGATTATCGTCGTAGAGAACGATGAGCCGGCCAAGGGCAAGATGCCCGGCGATGCTGGCCGCTTCGGAGCTGATCCCCTCCTGCATATCGCCGTCGGAGGCAAGAACGTAGGTCCAGTGATCGACGATGGCGTGGTCTGGACGGTTGAACTCCTCTGCCAGGCGCCGTTCCGCCATCGCCATCCCGATAGCATTGGCCAACCCTTGGCCCAGCGGACCGGTGGTTGCCTCAACGCCCGGCGTCATTCTGTACTCAGGATGCCCTGGTGTGCGCGAGCCGAGCTGGCGGAACCGCCGGAGTTCGTCAAGGGGAAGGTCGTAGCCGCTCAGGTGTAACAAGCCGTACAGGAGCATCGATGCGTGGCCCGCCGAGAGAACAAAGCGATCGCGGTCAGGCCAGTGCGAGCGCGACGGTGCGTGTCGCAGGTGGCGCGTCCACAAGACGTAGGCCATTGGCGCGGCGCCCATCGGCGTCCCCGGGTGGCCGCTGTTGGCGGCCTCCACCGCGTCGATCGCGAGCGTTCGAAGCGTCGTGATCGCAAGACGATCGAGCTCATCATGACAGTCCGCTTGGGGCTCCGCCAGAACCACAGGAACTCTGCCCATTGTGCTTAACCCATCCTCCTTGTCCAGCACCCTCCCTGCAATGCGATCACCGTCTGCGCACAAAAGTGAGTCTCTCGCGTGCCAAGACAAGGCGCGCTCGCGGACGGGCGGCGCCAGATAGTTCGGGCCCGACCGACAACGAACGGCATCGGCTGCCATTCCGAGTTACTCAGGCACGCCGTCCGCGTGAATGCTCGACAACACGTGTCAATGGCCACGTAGAAGTATCCACTGGTGGGCGACCTCCAAGGCTATCGGCTCGCCATTCGCAAGGCGCAGGCGCCGAAAGCAGGAAAGCGCTCCATCCGGTACAACGCCAACCCGGTCGGCGATGTGCGGATCGGTGATCTGTTCGCCCGGCTAAGAGCCGCGGCCACGGGGTCAGGCCACGTTGGACCCTATCCTAGGCGAACCCGTTGAGGGCGCCCAGCCGATGAGGGAGCCTGGGCGACGCCCAGGCTCCCTCATCCTAGCGCCGTGAAGACCGCGCTCTCGTCGGCCTGCTCGCGCATCGTCTGGCCAATCGTTGTCCGGCTCACGCCGAACTCGCTGTCCAGCTCCCGCGCCATTGCAGCTGGGCTGAATGTGCGGCCAAGTGACACAGGGGGGCTCGGCTTGGCTGGCCCACCTGGTCCTTCCCGGGGTATACCAAAATCACGCCGCGTGTGAGGGTTGCTCCTGAGCAGGGGCGCCACCGGGCAGACCGCCTGGAACCCAGCCCGTATCGACGTAGTGCTTCTGCCACCAGCTCGCCGCCGCGATGAGCACGGCAGACACGACAACGACACCGGCAACGGCCGCCGTTCCGCCTAGGCGTGCCACGTTCCCGACCACGATACCGAACCACTGGAAGTCCGAATCGCCAAAGGTGGTGTTAACGAAGCCAATGCCGCTCATTACAGGCACCAAGAATGCCGCTAGAAGCGTGATGATGATGCCGTTGACGAACCCCCCGACGACTGCTCCGCGCCTACCCCCAGTTGCGTTGCCGAAGACACCGGCGCCCGCCCCGTCGAAGAAGTGCGGCACCATGCCGGGCAGGATCAGTGGCAGCGCGAGCCACGGGCCAAGCCACACGCTAAGCAGCACAAACCCGACCAGGCCCCCCACGACGCTCATGAGGAAGCCGATGATGACCGCGTTCGGGGCGAACGTGTAGGTGACCGGGATGTCAAGTGCGGGGACCGCACCGGGCAGAACACGCTCCGCAATGCCTGCGAACGCCGGGACGAGCTCGCCCAGGATAATCCGGACGCCGAGCAGGATCACGGCCACGCCGGCACCGAAGGAAAGCGCATTACCGAACTGCGCCGCGAGGTACCCTCCGACGCCACCGACCGTGCCGCCGCCAGCGGCCTTGATCGCCGCTGCCTCGCCGACCCGCGCGAGGAGCGCGAGCGCAAACACGAGATAGAGGATGACCATGGCGACTGCGGTCGCGACCATGGGATCGCGCACCCACTTGATCGCATCGGGCAGCTCCATCTCCTCGGTGCTCTTGCTGCCCCTGCCGACGTACTGCCCAAGAAAGCCAGCTGTGATGTAGCTCAACGTATTGAAGTGACCGATCCCGAAAGGTTGCCCCCCCGTGATCTTCTTCATCCACGGATGCGCAAAGGCGGGCATGACCACCATCATGGTGGCGAGGCCCACCGTGCCGCCCACAACCGCCAGCAGGTCGGTCGCCTTCTGACTGAGCAGCACCACGGTCAGCACGGTCGCCATGAAGAGCATGTGGTGACCGGTCAGGAAGACATAGCGCAGCGGCGTGAGCCGGGCAATGACGAGCGAGAGCAGCACGCCAAAGAACATCGCATACGCGATATCGGTGCCAAAGGCGGGCTTGGCGTTAACGAGCGCTGTGATGACCTCGTTGGTCGGCACCACCCCCTTAGCGCCGGTAGCCCCGAAGATCATATTGCCGAAGGGCGTCAGAGCCGCGATGACGACGCCGGCCCCTGCCGCCAGGATGATGTAACCCAGCGTGGCCTTGGCCGTGCCGCTGATGATGTCGCCGATGCTCTTACGCCCTGCGATGAGCCCGAGCGCCGCGAAGAGCCCGATCAGGTACGCAGGCTTTCCAAAGACCTCCGACGAGATCCAATTAAACAGATACCCAACATCCATGGGTAGTCAACACTCCTTACGTTCACCCTGGTGGCGCCGCTACCCGATAGAGACGCCGCTAGGACCCTCTACTCCCCTTCGATGCCGTGGAGGCAGTCGGCCGGTCATCGGCGTCGACCTTCGGACCGGCGTCACTGGCGATTGCCGACGGCCCTTAACTATCCGCTGCCCTCCTCCCAGGACGCACGCTCAGCGTGGATACAGCCGGCCATGCGGCCGTCTACTTCTGATCTTGCGGGAACGCGGCGCGGAGCTTCTCTACCATCTCATTCAGGTCGATGAAGTTGCGGATCGTCACGATCGGCGGCTTTACCTGCCCGATCTGCTGGGCCAGCTCTGCCGTGGTGAGGATCAAGTCGGCCGTCTGGGCCGCCGCGCGAGCCGATGCGATGTCCGCGACCTCGACATCGGCCCTGATACCAAGCTGCTTCAGTGCCTTTTCGGCCTGCATGCGCAGCAAGAGGCCAGTACCGAGCCCCATACCGCACACCGCTAAGATCTTCACGCCTCGCCCAAGCCTCCGCGTCTTGATACGACCTGCATGAACTGCCGTCCTAGCCCGACGACGCGCTCCCCGGCGACGACGCGCCCTCTTCCGCATGACTCGCTTCGTACGCCGCGATGATGGATCTGAGGGCGGCGGCGTCCGCGGCGGCCATGAGCGCGGCCCGGCGTTTGTCGTCGGCGAGAAGGTCGGCGAGCGTGGCGAGCGCCTCGACGTGCGAGGAGTCGTCGATTGCGGCGAGCCCCACGACGAGGCCGACTGGATCGTTCTCCGGGTGCCCGAACGCGACGGGATGGGCCAGGGTGACCCAAGCCAGCCCGGTGTGGCGCACCGCAGGTGAGGGGCGCGAATGAGCGAGCGCGATGCCCGGCGCGATCACGATGTACGGGCCAAGCTGCTCGACCGTCGCGATCATCTCATCTGCGTACGCGGGGCTAGCCGCTCCGCTGGCTGTCAACCCTTCCCCGGCACGCCGGACCGCCTCGCGCCAGTCGCGGGCAGGCTGCCGCAGCCGGATGGCACGGCGAGGCAGCAGTGCCGAGAGACTCTTCGCGCCGGCCACCATCGTGACGGACGGGACCTGCATCAGATCACCCCAACTTGGCGGACCCTTGCAAGCGATCGCCAAGCAAGCATGACGACGCATAAGCCCGGAGTCAAGTCGGACGAAGTGGTGTAACGGCTCGTCGATCTCCTCAGGCGGCTGG
>JBMFSS010000049.1:0-7242 GCA_049967415.1 Candidatus Limnocylindrales bacterium | reverse complement strand
GCTCCGCCGTGTCGATCACCGTGCAGGCGCAGGACTCGACCGGGGTGCCGCTTACGAATTTCACCGGCATGGTCAGCCTGACCTCGAGCGATCCGCACGGCGTCCTCCCCGGCTCCTACCCGTACACGACCGGCGCGAATGGCGACAACGGCACCCACGCCTTCAGCGTCACCCTGGTGACCGCCGGCACCCAGTGGGTCTCGTTCGCATCGCCTGGGCTGAGCTCGGCCCAGTCGTTCGCGATCACCGTCACCCCGGGCACCGCCACCAAACTCATCTTCGTCCAGCAACCTGCTTCGACGACCCCCACCCTGCTCACGCCACAGCCCACGGTCGGGATCGCCGACGCCTACGGCAACCTGGTGAGCGGCGCATCCGCCAGCGTGACCCTGTCGCTCAGCCCGAACCCGACCAGGGCCGTGCTGAGCTGCTCAAACGGCACCGGCACGAACCACCTCACCCTTGCCACGAGCAACGGCCTCGCGTCGTACGCCGGCTGCACGGTCAGCCTGACCGGTTCCGGGTATCAGCTCACCGCCAGCGCTCACGGGTACATCAGCGCGCAATCGAGCTCCTTCGGCGTCACCTCCGGCCCGGCCAGTCGGCTCGCCTTTTGCTGGGGCTCCCTCTCGTCCGGCTGCTCGAGGACGGCCCCGATCGGCAGCACCGGCGGCACGCCCTTCCCTGTGCAGCCCACGATCGTGCTCCAGGATGCGAATGGCAACACGGTCAGCAGCGATAACTCGACCGTGGTCACCCTGGCCATCGCGACCGGCGGAACCGGGGCCACGCTCACCTGCACCGGCACCGCCGCAGGCGCCACGTCGCTGCGCGTCACCTCCGGCGTCGCGTCCTTCAGCGGCTGCTCCATCGACAAGATTGGCACCTACCAGCTGACGGCGACCTCGTCCCCGTACAACGCGCCGGCCACCAGCAACGCGTTCGCGGTGTCCGCAGGTGCGCCGGCCAAGCTGACGTTCACCGCCCAGCCCACCGTGGGATACGCGGGCCAGCCGTTGCCGACCCAGCCAGTGGTGGCGATCACCGACGCGGGCGGTAATGTCGCCACGACCTCCGGCGCGACGATTACGCTCGCGCTTTCGGGCGGGACCCCCGGGGCTGTCCTCAGTTGCACCGGTGGCCTGTCCCGGATGACCTACGCCGGCGTCGCCGCCTTCAGTGGCTGCTCGATCAACGCCCAGGGCGCCAACTACGTCATCACCGCGCTGGCCACCAACGTCGTGCCCAACGTCCCTCTCGCCTCGGCCGCCACCGGTGCGTTCAGCGTGTCGGCGCCCGCCGCGCAGATCACCGTGACGCCGTCGACGCGCGTGATCGTCTGGGCGAAGACGGTGGTCCTGACCACCCACTTCGGCGTCAACGGTGCCGGCAAGACGTTTGCACTGCAGGCCTCCACCGACCAGGCGAACTGGTACCAGATCGCGATGCTTACCACCAACTCGGTCGGCGATGCGGCGTTCCCGTACACACCCGCCACCAACCTCTGGTACCGGGCGGTGTTCGCGGGCACGCCCGACCTGGCCGCGGCGACCAGCATGCCCGTGCGGGTGGTGGTCCGTCAGATCGCCCTGCTGCGACCGACCAACGCTGGTCGGGTGGCGACGATCGCGAGGGGCACCACGATCACCTGGCGGGTGACGGTGCGGCCGAATCGGCCTGAGCTGCCGCACGCGAAGGTCGGCTGGGAGTTCTACATCTCCCGCGGCGGCCACTGGGTCTACCTGACTACCCGCTACGCGTTCACCGACAACTTGGGGATCGCCACGTTCTCCTATCGGTTCGACAGCGCCGGGCAGTGGTACGTGCGGGCACAGGCCTACCCGCTGCCGCTCAACGCCAACTCGGGCTGGAGTCCGGTCAATCGGTACAGCGTGCAATAGGCGGCGAGCCGCCGAGGGGCGGCCGAGGCAGGGTCGCGGACGGGGCTGGCGCTGCCTCGGCTCCCGCGCCCTGGCCCGCGCCGGTTGCAGTCGCCGCTATCCACGCCGGCCCCGCGTGGTCCCGCCGAGGGGCACCGCCGAACCACGATACTTTGTATAGCGCCCCGGTCGTCCCGTTCGCGGCGGGTCGGCGCTCCGGCGGCGGCGCGGCCGTTTGATCGAGTGCTTCAACCCCTGCGATCACGCGATTGCGGTGCCGATCCCCTTGGGCACGTTCGTGCGGAGCCCAGATCCCGCCGGGCGGGCACCGTACAGGCTGCGAGATCGGTGCGTGCCGCGATGCTTTGCGCGTTGTCATGGAAGCCGCCTGGCGCCGACCAAGGGTACGCAGCACGGATGGCTGGCGCGATCGATCTTACCAAGCGCACTGTTCACGATACTTTGTATAGCGTGGCAGACCTTGGCGGCCAGGGTGGCCCACCGTGGCAGCCCGTGCGACGGCCCGTCGGGAGGCCCGTACGACGGCTTGTCGGGAGGCACGCGACAGCCCGTGCACGCCATGGCCCCGGGGAGCCCCCCTCGCTCCGTGGCGTGGGCCCGCTGCTCCTGCGGCGCCGGTTCGCTTCTGGCACCCGGAAGTACCCAGCAGCACCCGGCAGTACCCGGCAGCACCCGGCGGCGCCCGACGCGCGACCCGACGCCCGAGCCGGTCCGGCCGACTTTCTCGGGCCGTTTTCAGACGCGGTTCATCCGACTTGGAGAAACTTGCCCCCATGGCTCGACGTCGGGGGAGCGGTGCAGTCGCCAGCGGCCCGGCGCGAGCGACCCCGGTCGGCGCGAGCGCCCCCGCCTTGGCGCCCGCTCGCCGCCCCCGCGCCCCCATGGCCCAGCAGCGGTGGGAACCATCGTCCCGTGCTTGCGCGTTGATCAGGAGATATGGCCAACCAAGGGCTCGATGTGGCAGACTTCGCGCGTCATGACGCGCCGACACACGCGTCGGCCAGCTTGCTCTTGCCCGTCAGTCGGTCCTCAGGGCATGTCGGGCCGCTCAACGGGCCGCGTGGAGGACGCGTGGTAGAGAGTGTCTGGAGCGAGCAGGAGCTCATCCGGCGCTGCAAAGAGGGCTCAGAGGCAGCGTACGCCGAGCTGGTCCGTCAGCATCGGCAGCGTCTGCTCAACCTCGCGTATCGACTGACCAGCAGCCGCGAGACCGCCGAGGACGTGGTGCAGGAGACCTTTCTGGCCGCGTTCCGGGCCATGGAGCGCTTCGAGCCCAACCCTGCGCTCGCCCCCTGGCTCACCACCATCTGCGTCCGACTCGCCGGCCGTGCGGCGGGGAAGCAGTCCTCCGCGCGCGTCGCGTCGCTGGACCAGCTCACCGAGACCGACTCGCCGCCGGCCCTGAGCGCGCTCTTTGCCGCTGCCGACGGCCACGCCGCGGATCCCCACGCGGCCGCGGAAACCGCCGAACTGCGCCGGGCCCTCACCAGCGCCATCGCCGCCCTGCCGTACAAGCAGCGGGCCGCCGTGGTCCTTCGCTTCGTGACCGGCCTCGACTACGCCGATGCCGCGCAGGCGATGGACGTCCCGCTCAACACCTACAAGAGCCACCTGCTCCGCGGCACCCGCCAGCTCCGCGACGTGCTGCTCCCGCTGCTGTCGGGCCCCGGTGGCGAGCCGACCGGCCCGACAGACACCACCGATGCGGGCGGCACCGGCCGGTCCGACGGAGGACGTCCAGCCGACCGCTCGATCGGGCAGGCGATCCCGGTGGTCGACAGGATCCCGGTGGTCGACGGGATCCCGGTGCTCGACGAGCTCCCAACGGCGGCGCCCGATGGGACCCGCCCGGCCCGCGCTGTCCCTGTTCGGGCCGCAGCCCGCCAGCCGACCCGGTCCGCGCGCCTGGCGGACGACTCGACCCCGTAACGGACCACCGGACCTGAAAGAGCACGAGTCGACCCCCGCGGCGGACGCCCCGCGGTCCCCCAGGTCCCGCCATGTGCGGCCGGCACCCTGCATATGCCATGCCACTTTCGCATGTCGCCAGGCGCCTGCTCATGCGCTAGGCTCCTTCTCATGAGGCAGACGACGATTTCGAAGGGTGGTCAGATCTCCGTCCCGGCCGATATCCGGCGGCGATGGCGCACCACCCGCGTCCTGGTCGAGGATCGCGGTGACTCCCTGCTGGTGCGGCCCCTTCCCGACGACCCGATTGGTGCGGCCATGGGATCGCTCGCGGGCCCGGGGCCCACCAGCGACGAGGCTCGGGCGATGCTCCGCGACGAGGAGGCAGCGGATGAGGATCGGCGCTGGGGGAGGCGATGACCGTCCTGGACGCCCAGGCCCTGGTCGCGTTTCTCACCGGGGAACCGGCGGCGGGCGAGGTCGCGGCCCTGTTGCGTGACCCCGGCGACCCTGCCGTCATCAGCGCCGTCAACGCGGCCGAGACCCTGGACGTGCTGGTGCGCATCAAGGGCCGAACCCCGGAGGAGGTAGCAGAGCGACTGGACTGGCTGACGGCTGCCGGGCTGGTCGTGGTCCCGGTCGACGATGCCATCGCACGGCACGGCGGGCGCCTTCGCGCGAAGCACTACGACCGCGCGCAACGGCCGGTGTCCATGGCCGACTGCATGGCGCTGGCCACGGCGCTTGCGCGCGGCGACCGGCTGGCGACGTCCGATGCGCCCCTCGCGACGATGGCGCGTGCGGAGGGATGTACGGTGGCCCCGCTCGCCGACTCGCGCGGAGCCCGGCCCAGGTGAGGTGAGTCATCCGACGCCGGAGGGCGGCCAGCACGGGAGGTGTGGCCGCCGCCGTCCTTGTGCGCAGCATCAGGCCACCGCAGCGTCAGCCCTCGACCAGCTCCTCGAGCTCGACGAGGCGGATGTGCCGCTCGCGTGCGGCGACCTCTCGAAGCCCGTCCGTGAAACCCAGGCGGCTCACGAGCACGATGCTGGGATTCGCGACGACCTTGGTCGCCCTGCGCAGGGCCGGCAGTTTGAACCGGTCGATCTCACCGAGGACCCCGACATCCATGGGCCTGCTCCGCCAACGGACCTCGCCGATCAAGGTCACGCGGCCCCGCGCGGTCCCTACAACATCGATTTCCTCAGTCTGGCGCTCGTTGCTGGCTCGGAACGCATCGAGCGCCGGGCCCCACCACGACCCGACCTTCGTGGCCCCGCCGAAGCCTGTGCGGCGGACCCAGTCGCGCGCGACCTCTTCGATGGCCGGCGACAGATGGCTTGCCAGGTCGGGAGCGATCTCGGACTCCATCACAGCCGACGGTGCGAGTCCCGCCTCGAGATCCGACTGGAACGGGAAGACGAAGCGGAACCAGAACCGGAGGAACCCGTCGGTCAGTTCGTAGAGACTGTTGCGCCCCGCACCAGGCGCCTCGGTGACTGGCGTCTTGATGCCGACAATCCCGAGGCTCTCCAGGGTCTTCAGATACTTCCCCATTCGGTTGGCCTCAACACGCGATCCCCTTGAGATGTCTCCCCATGCCTGTGGTCCGTGAGCGAGCACTGCCAGGATCGAGAAGTAGGTGTGGGGGACCTCGAGTTCTTGCGCGAGGATCGAGCGCGGCTCGTCGAACAGCGGGCCGTGCGGGTCAAGGGTGAGGCTGGTCAGCCGCGCCACGGGGTCCGGGGCGCCGGCGAGCTCAGTCAGGTATCGCGGGAGGCCGCCGCCGACGGCGTACGCGGTCAGGAGCTGCTCGGGCAGCCCCGGTCCGAGGATCTCCTTGGCGTGCCAGAAATCGAGGGCACGGACGCGCAGCGGACGCAGCCGATCGTGCAGCGGCTCGCGCCCGGCTAGGAGCCTCTCCATCAGGCCCACGTGGCTGCCTGCCACGAGCAGCTTGAGGTGCGACGAAGCTGCTTCCTCTTCCATCACCTTGAGCAGGATGGACGGGAGATCCCTCTCTGCGGTCCAGAGGTAGGGCAGCTCGTCAATGATGGCGAGCCGACGCGACTCCCGAGCCCGGCGGTATAGCAGGCGGAAGAACGCCTCGAGATCTGGTATCGCCGGCCGCTCACCGTCGCGTTCAAGCGCCTCGGAGAACCCAGCGAGCTGATCGTGCAGGGCGCGGGTGCTGGCGACGAAGATGTCGGCTTCGCGGCCGTGGGCGAACGCGCGGAAGAGCCATGACTTGCCCACCCGCCGCCGTCCGTAGAGCGTCAGCACCCGCCACTCGGTCTCGTCCGAGAACCAGTCCTCGATCGCGGCAAGCTCCTCGCGGCGGTCACGGAAGTCGCCGATGCTTGGAAATGCGTATGGCTCAGGCATGTGCAGAGTATAACAGGCACGGAAGTAAGTTACTTTGGTTCCTGTTGCTTGCCCTGTGGCGGCGCGAACGGTGACCGAGTTCGGCGTGGGCGTCCGGCGGAGGCTCGCGCGAGATTGACCCGACGGGAGGCGAGCAGTAGCGTGTCGCTATGGCCATCGACTGGCGCAAGCGTGTTGAGACGAATCCGGACGTGCGCAGCGGTCAGCCCACCATCCGAGGGATGCGCCGGGAACCCGACCCGACGGGACCCGGGGCCTCCCGCGCTCGCGTCGCCGGCAACCTGTGCCGCACCCCCGGCCGGCGCCGACGCGAAGGCAGCGGTGGTCCAAGTTCGGCGTCCGGCGGACGCTCGCGCTTACAGACGTTCCTGCTAGATTGGGTGGCCGACGTCATCGACGAGGTGCAGGCAAGCGAGGAGCCGACCGTCGTGCTGCAGCGCTCGACCCGCAGGATCCGCTCCTGCGTACGCACGAGCTGAAGGGAGACCTGGCCGCCTGCTGGGCATGCGGCGTTGACGACGATCTGCGGGTCCTCGTTCACTGGGAGGGCGAGGAAGCCTTCCTGGTGAACCTGGGCTCGCATGACCAGGTGCAGTGAGGCAGCCGACCCGCCGCTCACCCGCCCTGGTCGCGGCTGATGCCATGTCGGCGCGCGCGCTGAGGACCTTCCGGCCTGACGAGGCAGATCCGAACCTGGCCGCCACCAGGGTCATCACGCCCGACGCGCGATCTCGTTGGCGGCTTCTGCGACCTTCGAGAATCTGCGACACGCTCGACTCACGACCGCGCCTGGTCCTCGGAGAGTTGGACGCTCTTGTAGAACAGGCGCAGGTTCGTCCCGCTCTTCAGGACGAAACCACCGCTTCGAGGAATGTCAGCGTGTTGGCAACCTGCCGCGATGGACTCGTGCGACATAGCACCGGTTGGCAAGTGACGTGCCGCACCGATGATGGCCGGATGTTACGCGGGAGGTAACTTGGGGCGCTGTCACGCAGATCGAGGCGGTAGAAGTGGTGTAACGCCGGGGCCCGCGGTGCCGGTCGAGACG
>JBMFSS010000048.1:0-7495 GCA_049967415.1 Candidatus Limnocylindrales bacterium | reverse complement strand
GCGATCTGGCACCCTGGCGGAGTAGCTCAGTGGTAGAGCAGGGGACTCATAAGCCGCCAGACGGAAGCGCTGCACTTGCCGCCCCTTCTGAGCGTGGGCGGCGCTGCGATTATCGCGCAGTTATAGGCTCGATCTGAGGGGCGCCGCCCTGCAGGGAGCCCCGGCGCTCTCGGCCCCGCAAGGCGGCCCCGCGCTAGCGAGCCCGCCCGACGCGCAGGGGGTAGAGAGACACCATCCCGGAGCCGATCGCGCGTCCTGGGCCGATTTGGCGGGCGTGGGGCCAACGTGGCGCACAGGCGAAGGCCCCGGCGGGTGAGCACCGGGGCCTCGTGCGAGTTCATCGTCGCGCCTCCCAGGCGTCGGGATCGTTCAGCCAAACCTCCACCGCCGCGGCCACGTCACGCAGCGTCGCCCCCCGCAGGTCGCCCCAGTCGGCATCGGCGCCATGCGCGATCCCGATGCGGCTCCCGACCACGAGCACCTGCGCCGCCTCGGCGCTGCCCTCGATCTCGGCGAGATACGCCTCCACGTGCTCGCCCGAGCGGACCGCTTCCTCCGCATGCTCGCGGAGGTCCGTGGCCGAGAGGGCGTGGTGCTCGATCCCTTCGTGGGCAGTGGCGCACTCCTGGTCGGAGCGCGGGAACGGGGCGCCCAGGTCCTCGGCTGCGACATCGCGCCCGTGGCCATCCGCCAGGCCACGGCCAAGCTCAGCGGTGCCAAGACGACCGTCAAGCCAGCTCGATCATCCTCGCCACGCCCCCGGAGACGGCGCCTCCAGCCTGTCCCGAAAGGGGACCCTCGCATCGGCCCCTGATCCGTGCGGCAGAGAGCCACTACCCGGGCCGCGCCAGAAGGAGGCCGTTTCGGTGCGCGCGGTCACCTGCATCGGTCGTCACGCGCCAATCAGCCTCGCTGGAACGCGCGGCACCCGCCTATACTCGTCAGGGAGAATCTGTGGGAGCCGAGGTCGGCGGAGGGGTAGAGCCGAACATGAGCGGCCGGCGATGGCATCTCGGGGTGCTGGCCTGTGCGGGGGTCACGCTGCTCACTGCGGCCTGCGTTGCGGGCAGCTCGCAGGCGCCGCCGAGCGCAGCCGTCCCTATTCCCGCGGCCACAGCGGCTATGGCAACGGCGGTGGCGAACCCAGCTGCCCAGGGGCTCTCGGGGTACCTCGCGATCGCCAGCGACGGCGTCGTGTTCCTGCAGTGGACGCAGGCCGGGGACACCCTGACCGGCTCGCTCACCATGGCCTACACGCCGTCGAATGACCCGACCACGCTGAAGACCCAGAACGCCGCGTTCGGTGGCGTCATCAGCGGATCGTCGGTGACTCTGAGCTTCGCCGGGGGGCTCGGGATCAGCACGACGTGGACCGGCGCGTTCAACGGTGCCTCGCTCGTGCTCAGCTTCGCAGCCGCCGACGGCAGCTTGTCCACGCTCACGTTCGGACCCGCCACCGTGGCCGACTACAACCGGGCCCTGGCCCAGGTGCAGACGCAGGTCCAACAGGCGCAGGCGGCCGCGGCGGCCGACGCGGCCGCACAGCAGCAAGCGCAGGAGCAACAGCAGCAGCTGGCGCAGGAAGAAGGCGCCATCGAGTCAGGATCACAGGCGGTGGCAAGCGACATCACAACCGTCGCCGGCGACGTGAGAAGCATGCAGGCGGACCTCGGCCAGGTGCCGAACGACCTTGCGAACATGCAGAACGACGTGAGTGCCACGTACAAGGACCTGCAGGCCGTCATCGCGGAAGCCCAGCAGTACCCCGGCGGGAACAATGGTGGCGTCTGCACGGATGCCTCTGGCGTCGGCACCGATGCATCAGGGGTTGCCACGGATGAGTCAGGGATCGAAACCGATGGCTCCGGACTTGCGACCGACATCGACGGCGTCCAGCAGGACATCACGACGCTGCAGCACGACGTCTCAAACCTGCAGGCCGCGGAGGCCGTCCTCTCCTCGTACCAGCCAGCAGGGCTGCCTTCCGCCGCCGCGGTTTCGCAGGCCGTGGCGTCGGCGAACACCGCCGTGGCAGCGGCCAGGCAGACGTTCGCAGGCTACCTCGCGAAGGCCAAGCAGATGGTGGCGACGGCCAACGGGTACGCGGCGGACGCGCAGAACGTCTGCAAGCAGGTCGGCGGGTAGTCCGGGAGAATGGCTGTGATGCGCTGGCTTCGTCGGCTCGCTATCCCGGTGCTGGTAGCTGTGCTGGCCGGGTTCGCCTCGACCGCGCAGGCGGGTTCGTCAGGACTCAGCCGGCCCGGCTATACGGTCGTCGTGCGCCCGCCGATGATCGGCGCAGCCAGTCGGGTGGACCTCGCCGCTCTGCTGCGGACCGGTACCCGCACCCCACCCGCCGGCATCAGCTCCAGGCAACTGGCCCGGGTCGCGCCTCGGCTGGCTGCTGTCGCGGCCACTGGCAACGTCTTCAACTCGGTCTCCTCGACAAGCATCACCTCGAACAACTGGTCCGGTTACGTTGTAGGGGACGGGCCGTACACCAGCGTCACGGGGACCTTCACCGTGCCTGGTCTCGCCGCCTCGCCCACCGAAACCGTCACGTCCGAGTGGGTCGGGATCGACGGCAGCGGCGGGACCAGCTCACTGATCCAGGCCGGGGTCACGGAGACCTACAAGCCCAGCGCGAACCTGGTCTACACGCAGGGATGGTGGGAGATCCTGCCGGCACCGAGCACGCTCATCACCACCATGGCGGTCACCCCCGGCGACAGTGTCACGGTCACGATCGGCCAGATCAGTGGGACGCTCTGGTGGATCACCGTGGCTGACGACACTACGGGCCAGAGCTTCACGACCGACCAGACCTATACCGGGCCGGGCACATCGGCTGAATGGATCGTGGAGGCGCCGACCGACAGCCTGACCAACACCGAGGACACCCTTGGCGCCTACAACCCACCGGTCACCTTCAGCAACCTGCGCATGGGTGGACCCGAGACGACCCTGGAAGCGGACACCATGGTCCAGGGGGGCGTCGCGGTGTCGGTCCCCTCGGTGCTCACCTCGACCGGCTTTACCGTGAGCTACGCAGGGTCAGCGACTCCCGCGCCGACCCCGACGCCCGTCCCCACCCCCACCCCCGCTCCCACCGTGCAGGTGGCCACCATCACGCTCGGGCAGCCGTTCAATCTCGTCCTGACGGGCGGATCGCCCTATCTGTCCGTGCAATGGCAGGTCTCGACCGACGGGGTCACCTGGACGCCCCTCGTCAACGTGACTCTGGACGCGTCGGGCGACTCGACCTACACCATCACGCCCTCGCAGACCGCCTACTACCGGATCTACGTCCCGAGCTCGGGGCAGTACAGCTCCTGGGAGACCGAGGTGATCGTGACGCAGCCTCCGACTCCCACGCCCATTGCGACGCCGATCCCGACGCCCGTTCCCACCCCAACCCCGACGCCAGGTCCGACGGCGAGCGTGCCGACGATCTTCACCGTCACGGCTGGGGAACCAGTGACGCTGACCCAGTCGGGACCGCCCAGCACCGCCTTGGCGCTCCAGTCGTCACCGGATGGGGTGACCTGGACCAGCCTGGCGCAGCTCACCACCGATGCGAGTGGCAACGCGACCTACACCTTCACGCCCACCGCCACCGCCTACTACCGCTCCCTCTTCCCAGACGGGCCGAGCGCCGCCGGCGTCGGCGTCGTGCTGCCTGCTGTCTCGTCCGGGCTCGCGCTCGCGAGCCCGCCGGTCATCACCTGGGGCTCCACGGCTAGCTTTACGGTCGCAATCGCACCCGGGGCCGTGCGCCAGATCGACATCCTCGCCACGCGAGACAACATCGCCTGGTCCACCATCGCGAGCCTCACGACCAACGCCTCAGGACAGGCGACGTTCACCTACCGGCCCGCGACGAACCTCTACTACCGGGCGGTGTTTGCGGGATCGCCGGATCTTGCGGGCGAGTCGAGCGCGGCCGTGCGCACCGTGGTGCGCCAGATCGCGCTGCCCCGCCTGACTGACGGCGGACGGCTGGCGACGGTGACCCGGGGAACGAGCGTGACCTTCACGACCGTGCTGCGGCCAGATCGTCCGGAGTTACCCGCCCCGGTGGCTACCTTCCGGGTTTACCGCTGGTCGGGTTCGACCTGGGCCCTGTACCGGACCGTCGTGACGACCGCCGATGCAAGTGGTGTCGCGAGCCTGCGCTGGACCTTCGGCGCGGTTGGCAGTTGGTACGTCACCTCGGTGGCCGACCCGACGGCGTACAACGCGAACAGCGTCTGGACTGCGCCGCTGCGCTACGACGTGCGCTAGGCGTGCGGTGGCAGGCAGGACCATGAAGAATCAACCGGAGCGTGCAAGGCATCTCAAGCTCCGACCTCGCCTCGTCCCCGAGCCGCTGTGGGGTCCGCTGGTCGCCGCTCAGCCGACCATGATCTGGTAGATGTCCGGGATCTCCACGGCCGCAGCCCGAGCAACAGGCGCATGCGGCCGCACGCCCACAAGGACCGGCCCGCGGGAAGGGGCCGCGCTTGCAAGAGGTCCTTCCGGGCTGAGGCTCGCCCTTCCGCAGAGCAACCGTCCCGGTGGAGAGGTCGGGCCGACAAGTACGATGGCCTGACTGTTGTCGATCCGCTTGTTCGCCCACGAACCATCCTGTCGAGAAGCGCCGCACCCATCAGATCCGGGCATTCACGCCCTCCTGGTCCAAGAAATTGTTGAGGATTGGCAGGCACAGCTCACCCTGATTATCAGGGAGCGTGCAGGTCATCAGACTCAGCTGACCCGGTCCCTTGTAGATCATCACTCCCTGGGCCTCATACGGCCCACCCGAGAGGTCGCCAGTCCCCTTCACGCCAGCTGGATCGTCGAAGTAGATGGCCTCCGGGCTTAGCCGATACCACTGCTCGGTCAAGTCCCAGGACGTGGGTGTGGCCTGGACGGGGGCAATACCAAAGATCTGTTGGGAAAGCTTCCGGGCGGACGGGAAAAAGGGAGCTGCCGCCTCGACCGAGCCACCGTAAGAGCCTGTGTACCAGACCGACACTTGGGCGTTCGGATTGTCCACCGGTGCGATAGAAGTCGTATTGCCGCTTCCACCCCCGTTGAGGTCCTGGCAGAGCCACCCCCGGGGGGCCAGGAGCCACGTGGAACCTGCGTGCGTCACGTACGCGGTGAAGAACGACGACCAGGCGGCCGGCAGCTCCGCGACGACCTGGGCGGGAAGCGGACGAGGCGAACCTTGGCCGGGCAGCGGTCCGTATGGGTTGGGGCAAGCCGCGGTCGGCACATTGACCTTCTCGATGCTCTGGTCCTGGGCCGCTGGGACCGAGGCCCCGGACACCCGAGTAGGGGCGGTGGCCGACGTGACCCCCCTGGTCACCCACGGGGTCCACACGAACAGGCCGATTGCCCCTGCAGCGGCCACCGCGAGCCCCGCTAGTGCGAGCCAGCTACGACGCTGCAGTCGGGTGGAGACGATCGACGGGACCTCGGCGTCGCCCTGCGAGGGCTCGGGCTGGCGGGCAGATGGATTGGCTTCCTGCGTGTCCGGAACCACCGATCCGTCCACGGGGCGCTCGACGGCGTGCATGGCCGCGGGTCCGGCTCCGGAGCTAGGCCCCTCCCCGGTGGGCGACATGCGTGGCGCGTCTGTCGATGTGCCGCCGGACGTCGTCCCCGGTGGGACCTGATCGAACTGGTAGCCGCAGAAGCGGCAGATCAGGGCAGCGGCCTTGACGGTCTCGGCGCACCTGGGGCAGATCTTGGTGGCCGGTGCCGGCTCGACGTCGGGACGTTGCCAGGTCGGAGGGACCGGAACGCGCACCTCCACACGTGGGCCTGGACGGGTGACCAACGCCAAGAGCGCCAGTATCATCAGGCCAATCAGCCACGGCCAGAAGAACCCGGTCAGCGCCGCGCTTCCAAGGACGCCGACAAGGAGCCCGCCCGCGCCACTACTTGCGCCGCCCAGCGCTGGAAGGAGGAGCAGGAGCGCCGGGTAGGCCAAGAACCACAGGACGGAAAGGCGCCCGAAACATCCGATTCCGCCACTCCCGCTCTGGACGACGCCTCCGCCTGCCACACCGCACCTCCGCGCTGCCGTCGACCACGCGTTCTACTGTCCCGCAGCGATGCTAGCGCGCCGGTAGCGCTGCCAAGCCGACCGTTCCGCGGTGTGCGCAGCTCGCACCTTCATGTCGCTGGACGGGAGCGGGCCGGGAGGCACTCTATGGACGTCCCGGCCCGGGTGTGTCCCAGACCATGTTCCTGTCTTCGCAGGTCCTGCTATGCGCGACGCATGGCTTTGCTGCCGTCCAGGGCATCGTAGATCGTGACCTTGCCCGCGTCCACGAGAGCGTCGAGGAGCCGCTGTCGGACCTCCGGAGCCGGATCCAGCAGGTTGGATCGCCAGCTCTTCAGGAAGTAGCTCACGCCGACGTAGCCTCCCGCGAACTTGCGCTCGGCCCGCTCGAGCTCGCTGACAAACGCGGCCTGTGCAGCAGAGGCGGCGCCCACGACCAGTGAGTCGGACGAATCGATGCGAGCGAGAGGTACGGGCGCGGGTTCCAGCGGCTCGCCATGGGTCGCGGCGGTGCCCCCGATAGCGTCCGTCAAACCCGTCGGGACCGGCAGATCCGCCGCCGCCAGCGTCTCCCCGACCGTCATCGAGACGGAAGACTCGCGCCGGAACGCCTCGAGGCCGGTCTCGAGGTCGATGTGGTCGAAGGCCGCCTGGCGAAGCCTCGCGGCCAATGACGCTCGGCCCCACGTCGCCACATAGACTTTCTTCCCGAGTTCGCGGACGTTCTCTACCGCGGGCGCGAGGTCTGCGTCCCCGGAGACGAGCACGAGGATGTCGAAAGCGTCGACGGCGGCCAGGCGAAGCATGTCCGCCGCCATCGTGGTGTCGACCTCTTTCTCGTGCGAGAACCGGATCTCCTCGCCGCATCGCGGGCAGGTGCGCTTCGCGACCTTGCGGCCGAACCTATGGACGAAGAAGCCAGGCTGTATCTCGAGCATCGTGAGGAACTTGGCGAGACCTTGCTGGCCGGACGTGATCGCCTCGTCGCCGCGTTCGATGCCCGTGTAGTAGTGGGCACCCCAGAGAGTTGAGCCGCCCGCCCGCTCGACCAGCCAGCTCGCGAGCTTCGGGAAGTCGAGCCGAACCGCCGGGTCTGTTGTCGCTCGGTATCCGGCATGGAAATTCTTGCCGTCAAAGAAGATCGAGACCCGCACGGCCCTCTCCCATCTGTCCCTTGCGAACACGGAAAAGGGCCGGGCGCGTATTCGCGGCCGACCCTCTGAATTCACACACGGACGCGCGTACTCGCGGGACCGTGGGATCAATACGTTGGCACTCTAGCACAGCCTGCCGTCCCGTCAAGCATCGTGTTCCGTGATACATCGACCGTCGACCGCGTGCGACTTCGGGCTCACGATAGCGAGAGCCGAGGCGTTCTACATGGACCTCCTTCTGGCGCGGCCCGGGTAGTGGCTCTCTGCCGCACGGATCAGGGGCCGA
>JBMFSS010000047.1:0-7581 GCA_049967415.1 Candidatus Limnocylindrales bacterium | reverse complement strand
TCTGGTCAGCTATTGCTGGAGATCGGGCGTCTCACCTGATTCTGGCAGAGAGGGCTCCGAGTGGCGCCTGCGCCCACCTTGCCGCCGTCGGGCCCTCCGACGCGGGGACTTCGAGATGCTCGGGCTCCTGCTGGGGATTCTCCTGGTCCTGATGGTCCTCGCGCTGACCCTCGGCGCGGGGCGGGCGTACCTGCCATGAGGCGCGCGGTCGTGATCCTCTATGGCGTGGTGTGGACGGCGCTGGCCGTCATCGCAACGCGGATGCCTCTCTTGCATTCCCCGCCCCCGGTGGCAGGCTTGACGGTGCCGGGCCGCCTCCGCACAGAGGGCCGGCAGCGAAGAGGCAGGTAATGACCGACCAGCAACACGGGCCCCTCGAGGTCCGCCCCAACACCCTGCGGGACGAGCGGGCCCCGAACACCTTCCGGGTCCAGACCGGTCCCGGGAATCCGGCCGCGCGCCCGGAGCGGAACGCCGGGGGCGGGAACATGGCACCCCTCGGGCGCATCCCCCGGCCGCGGGTCTCGATCTGGGTGTACGCGGTCGCGCTGCTGCTGGCGCTCTTCTTCGTCCTGTACATCCTCCAGGGAGTCCAGTAGGGACCGGGGCCTGGGCCCTCTGCGTCGGGCCGGGTTGACTCCGCGCGGACGCCTAGCGCGGCAGCGTGCGTTGGGCCGGCGCGCCCGCAAAGGCGCGCACGTGGGCCAGGAGTTGCCGCTCGGTGAGGGGTCCGCTCTTCTCGACCACGATCCGTCGCGGCTGCCCGTGGCGCAGTTCCAGGGCCCGGACGTGGTCCGCGAAGTGGTCGACGACCTCGCCGTCACCCAGGAGCAGCAGGTCATCCTCGTCCGGCAGGGCACGCGCGACCGCGTCGAAGAACGTGCGCATGTGCTCGTCGCGATGCCCTTCACCAGCCGGGTGCAGCTCCGTGGGCGGTCGTCCGGTGGAGCGGTGGCGCCCCGGGACGGTAGAGACGATGCGGTGGCGCACGTGGACCTGCGGGCTCCAGCGCACCACCGTGGCCGCGGTGGCGGAGATCCAGACGCCGGTGGTCGGGGTATCGGACATCGGCTCCCTTCCTTGTTCCACTGATGCTCCGTTTGTGACGGTACGCCGACAAGTCTAGGGCGGCACGTCGCCGGGAGCGAGGGCGTGGCCTGCGCTGCCGTCCAAAACAACGACTGTGCCGCCCCCGGAGCGGCTCGGCGGCTGGCGTGATTCCATCCTTGTGCCCCCGGGCCGGGTCGTTCCAGGATTCTCTGGAGCACGAGGGCTGGATGGTCATCGAAGGCGGACCTCGGTCTCGCGTGCCAGAGACAGGCCACGGATGTTGGATCCGCGCGGGTCGGGCGGCCTCGACCGACACTCGCCGGCGGGGCCGGGCTAGACTGCGCTGACCGGCCCGGGCGCGCTGCTGAGCCCCCGGCCATCCGCAGCAGCTGGGGGTAGGGCGCCGATGGCACCATCGATTCGTTCTGACGCGTTCGTCTTCTTCGGTGCCACCGGCGATCTCGCCTACAAGCAGATCTTCCCCGCCCTCCACGCGCTGATCCGGGACGAGGGCTTCGACCTGCCGATCATCGGGGTCGCGCGTTCGGGCGATCTTGAGGCGTTGCGGGCCCGGGCGCGGGAGAGCGTGGCGGCGCACGGCCAAACCGACCGGGGCGCGCTGCGTGCGCTCACCGACCGCCTTCGCTACGTCAAGGGATCCGACGACGACCCCGACACCTTCGGGCGCCTCCGCGCGGAGCTCGGCGAGGCCCGCCACCCGCTCCACTACCTGGCGATCCCCCCGACGCTCTTCGCGACCGTGGTGCGGCACCTGGGCGCCTCCGGTTGTGCGGACGGTGCGCGGGTGATCGTCGAGAAGCCGTTTGGCCGCGACCTGGCCAGCGCGCGCCGGCTGAACGCCACGCTGCACACCGTGGTGCAGGAGCCGGCGATCTTCCGGATCGATCACTACCTGGGCAAGGAGCCCGTCCAGAACCTGCTCTATTTCCGCTTCGCGAACACGTTCCTGGAGCCCGTCTGGGACCGGCGCTACGTGGCCAACGTGCAGCTCACCATGGCCGAGGCCTTCGACGTGGCCGACCGGGGCGCCTTCTACGACCAGGCCGGGGCGATCCGCGACGTGGTGCAGAACCACCTGCTCCAGGTGATCAGCTTGCTGGCCATGGAACCGCCGGCGGGCCGCACCGCCGACAGCGTCCGCAACGAGAAGTTCAAGGTCGTCGACGCGATCCGTCCGCTCACCCGCCGGGACGTGGTCCGTGGCCAGTATCGGGGCTACCGCGCGGTTCCCGGCGTGGCCCCCGAGTCGAGTGTCGAGACCTACGTCGCGCTGCGCTTCCACGTCGACAGCTGGCGCTGGGGTGGGGTGCCGTTCTACATCCGCACCGGCAAATCGCTCCCCGTCACCGCCACCGAGGTGCTGGTGGACTTCAAGCGGCCCCCGGTGGACGTCTTCGATGAGCGCGAGCCGGCGAACGCCAACTACCTGCGCCTGCGGCTGAGCCCGGACATGTCGATCTCGATCGGCGCCCGGGCCAAGCAGCCCGGCGAAGCGATGGTGGGGGAGCCCGTGGAGCTCCTTGCGTCCCACCAGTCGGGCGATGAGCGCCCGCCCTACCAGCGGCTGATCGGCGATGCGGCGAACGGCGACCAGACCGCCTTCGCGCGCGAGGACTGGGTCGAGGCGGCATGGCGGATCGTGGACGGGGTGCTGGACGACCGGGCCCCGCTCCACCCGTACGCACCGGGGACGTGGGGCCCGCCCGAGGCGGACCGGCTGATCGCCCGCGATGGCGGGTGGCACGATCCGGTGGCGACGCCGGCGGTTGCCCGCCCGACCCGCCGCTGAGTCGGCGCGGCGGCCCGAGCAGCGAGGCTTGGGCCTGCACGGGCCGGCCGCGTGGGCCTACGCAGGCCCGCCATGTTCGAAGTGGCGCTGCTCCTCGGTGGTCCGCTCGGCAAGCGGTTCCGCCTCGAGTCGGTCGTCCGGGATCAACAATCCGCTCTCGACCGATCTGCCGTATGTGCCCCGCGCGATACGTTCCTCGGCGCGGGCCACGGCCGCGAGCTGCGCGCGGAGGTCGGCCACCAGGGCGACAGCGACCGACTCTGCATCCAGCGTGGTGCCGGCGTCCTCGTACTCCCCGGTCTGCTGGCGCTGCAGGGACCCCTCGCCCCGGATCTCGCTGCTCAGCTCCGCCAGCATGGATTCGACGCGCGCCCGCTCCCGGCCAACCAGTTCACGGGCCCTTCGATCTTCCATGATCACCTCCTGCTCGGGCGTCGCGCGTGCTCCTCCCTGGGAGCCGACGCAACGCCTCCGGACCACCGGCTCAGGTCTCACGCAACGTCCTGGCAGATGGCGCACGCCGGTGCGCCAGCGGTTACCCGTACCCGGTGCTCCTGCGGCCCGGGCGTTCGGCGCTACCGCGTGATCGAGGCCTCAGTTGCACCGCTCGTGCCGGGCTGGACCTTGATGTGCTTCACCAGGGCCTGCGCCACCTTGGGGATGGTGAGGGTCAGGATGCCATGGTCAAAGCTCGCCTCGGCCTGCTCGGCCTGAAAACGCTCGGGCACCCGGAGGGCGCGCTCGAACGTGCCGACGTACAGCTCCCGGCGGTGGTACTCGGTGCCCGGCTGTGCCTCGTCGGCTTTGAACTCGCCGGTGATGGTGAGGATGTCGCCGTCGATGGCAATGTCGACGTCCTCGGGCGTGACGCCCGGGAGCGCCGCCCTGACGACGAGCGCGGTGGGCGTCTCGTAGACGTCCACTGGCAGCCAGCCGCGGTTCGGGCGGGGCTGGCTTTGCTCAAAGAGCCGGTCCATCGCCTGGCGCAGCGGCACGGTATCCGCGAATGGGTCGCGCAGCAGCAGAGTCATTCGATCATCTCCTGAGGTACTGCCGCTTCGGGCAGCGCCTCGGGCTCGGCTGGCAAGGGTCATCAACCTGGTGATCATGTGCCACGAACCGTCCATAGCATATGGTACTATCTGGAGTATGTCAACTGCGCAACTCACGCCCACCTCGTACCTCGTGCTTGGGCTCCTCGCGCGCGAGGGGCCCTCCACCCCTTACGCGCTGAAGCGGCACGTGGCGGCCACCCTCGGCCACTTCTGGTCCTTCCCGCACTCCCTCCTGTACGGCGAGCCCGCCCGACTGACCGGTTTCGGGCTGCTCCGCGAGGAGCGCGAGCAGTCTGGGCGCCGCCGGCGGGTTTTCGCGATTACCGAGCCCGGACGGGTCGCCCTGCAGGACTGGCTGGCCCGGCCGTCGCACGAGCCGACGGAGCTGCGCGACCCCGGGCTGCTGCAGCTCTTCTTCGCCGATCTCGGGCCGCCCGAGGCACGCCTCGCCATTGCCGAGGAGCAGCTCGCGATTCACCGCGCGAAGCTCGTCGACTACGAGGAGGACCAGCGCGCCGAGCGTGGAACCGGCAAGGACGGCCCGGGAGGGCGCACCACCGAACGCTGGCGCGGGGAGACCGTGCAGATGGGCCTCCTCTACGAGCGCGCCGCCGTGGCCTTCTGGACGGGCATCGTCGAGAGCGCCAATCGTGTCTCCGGCGCTGCCGAGGCGGGCCCGGGTGGGGGAGGAAGGGCTCCCGTCAGCTGGTGAGCCAAGGTGGGCAGGCCGTTCCTGCGCGAGGATGAGGGCAAGCAATCGCTGCGGAGTAACCTGCGGGCTATGGTCTCGGCGAGAGCCCGCACAGCGGCCCGGCTCGCGATCGAGCGGTAGACTCGGAACGCGTCGGACGTGTGCTCGGCGCTGACGAGGGCCATCGCATGCCGCAGGAGTCCGTCGTCGGGAAGAGCCGTCACCTCGTGGTGGTCGGCGCCTCGGCCGGTGGCGTCGAGGCGGTCTCCGAGTTCCTCGCCTCCCTGCCCCCGGGTTTCACCGCGCCGGTCGTCGTCGCCCAGCACCTCAACCCCGGGCGACCGAGCCACTTGCACGAGATCCTCAGCCGTCGGTCGCCGCTGCCGCTCCGCGTCGCTGCTGCGCGGGAGCCGCTCGAGGGAGGGGTCGTCTTCGTCATCCCCGCCAACCACGACGCGGAGATCGAGGAGGCGTCGATTGTCCTCCATGAGGTCTCCCCGGGGCGGGCGGCGCCGTCCATTGACCGGCTGCTGCGAACCGCAGCCGCATCGCTCGGCGCCGGGACTATTGCCGTGGTCCTGAGTGGCAGCGGCTCCGACGGTGCCGCCGGCGCGCACGATGTCGCGGCGGTCGGGGGCACGGTCCTCATCCAAGATCCTGCAAGCGCCGGTTTTCCGTCCATGCCGCTGGCCGTGGACGCGAGCGCCGTCGACATGGTGGCTCAGCCTTCCGCCATGGGTGCGCTGCTGGATCGGCTCGTGTCCGGTGCGTCCGCTCTCGAGGCTCCCGACGATGACCGCCGGCTCCGTCTCCTGCTGATGCGGCTGAGCGAGCGGAGCGGGATCGATTTTGGCGCCTACAAGCGGCCGACGATCCTGCGGCGGCTGCAGGGTCGCATGGCGGCCACCCGGCAGCGAACACTCGCCGACTACGTCCGGTACCTCGAAGACGAGCCCGACGAGTACGAGCGCCTGGTGGGCAGCCTGCTCATCAAGGTGACCGAGTTCTTCCGTGACGCGAAGGTCATGGACCACGTGCGCCGCCGGGTGCTGCCTGAACTCGTCGCGCACGCCCGGGGCACCCGCGAGCTGCGGGTGTGGTGCGCCGGCTGCTCCACCGGCGAGGAGGCGTACACCACCGCCATGCTGGTCGCCGGTGCGCTCGAGGAGGTGCGCGAGCACGTCGATGTGCGAATCTTCGCTACCGACGTCGACGTGGCAGCGCTCGCGTTCGCGCGCCGCGGCGTGTACGGCGCCGCGGCCGTGCGCAACGTACCGGCTGATCTGCTCGAACGGTACTTCGTGGCGGCCGGTGACGAGTACTCGGTCACCAACGAGTTGCGCGACCTGGTCGTCTTCGGCGAGCACGACCTCGGTGCCCAGCCGCCGTTCCCACGGATCGATCTCGTGCTGTGCCGAAATGTCCTGATCTACTTCCTGCCCGAGCTCCAGCAGCGCGTCCTGCGAGCCTTCGCGTTCGCCCTGCGTGAGGGAGGCTGGCTGGTACTGGGCAGTTCGGAGAGCGCCGCGACCTTGGGCTCCAGCTTCACCGCCGAGCGCGGGACGTTGAAGATCTATCGGCGGGACGGCCCGGCGCCGGCCCCGCCACCCACCATTGCCAGCCTGGCACTGGCCCACGCGCCGCCGCGGGCGCGCGTCGAACCGACCGCCATCCCCGGTGGACGTGGTGCTCGGGACGTGGCGCCGGCCGGCTGGGCGCAGGCGGAGCAGATCCTGCTCGAACTGCCCGTGGGCGTGGTCGTCGTCGGCCGGCACTGGGAGACGCTGCGCATCAACCCGGCGGCACGACGACTGCTCGGGATCCACGGCTCCGCGCTCGGCGACGACTTCACCCATCTCGCGGAGACTCTCCCGGCGGCGGCCCTGCGCGGCGTCCTGCGCGGCGCACTCCAGGGAGACGCCAGCACCACCGTGTCGGAGACCCTCACGCCGGACCTGCTGACCGGCAGGCCGCGCCACCTCGAAGTCACCTGCATGCCCTTCCGCCAGCGGCCCGGCGACCCGGTTGCCGGCGCCCTCCTCCTCGTCAGCGACGCGAGTCTCGCGGCGGAGGAGCGCGCGGCGGTGCCGATCCTGCGCCAGCGACTCCAGCAGGCGATCGATGAATCGCAGCGGCTCCTTGCGCTGAACCAGGAGGTCACCGCCGCCAACGACCAGCTCCGCGTGACGAACGAGGAACTGCTGATGGGCGCCGAGGACGCCCAGGCGGCGCGCGAGGAGGCCGAGACCCTGACCGAGGAGCTGCAGGCTTCCAACGAGGAACTCGAGACCCTCAACGAAGAGCTCCAGGCGAGCGTCGAGGAGCTCAATGTCGCTAACGAGGACCTCGCCACCCGGACCGACGAGCTGGCCGCGCAGACGGGCGTGCTGGCGGTGCAGACACAGGAGCTGGCCCAAGAGCGCGATCGGATGAAGTCCATCCTGCACGGGATGGCCGACGCGGTCTTGGCGGTGGACGCCGAGGGACAGGGCGTCATGTGGAATGAGGCCTACGAGGCGACCTTCGGAGATCCCTCGATTCCCTTCGTCCCCGAGGATGAGCACAGTCAGCCGCTCGACGCAGAGGCGTGGCCGCAGCAGCGTGCCCGGCGCGGCGAGTCCTTCAGCATCGAGTTCTCGAGGCGCGGCCCGGACGGGGCCCGGCGGTGGTTCGAGGCCAGAGGCTCAGGGCTGCAGCTTCCGATCCCGGGCTGGGCCGGAGTGGTCGTGATCCGCGAGGTGACGGAGCGGAGCCTACGGGCGCTCCAGGAACAGTTCATGGTCGCGGCGAGCCACGAGCTGCGCACGCCCGTCGCGGCTCTGCATGGGTATGTTCAGCTGCTCGCCCGGCGTCTCGACCCAGGTGTTGATGCCACGGCCGCCGGCTATGCCGCCAGTGCCCTGTCCCAGACGCGGCAACTCGGCCAGCTGACCGATCGGCTCTTCGATCTCAGCCTTTTTGCGCTGGATCGGATG
>JBMFSS010000046.1:0-7583 GCA_049967415.1 Candidatus Limnocylindrales bacterium | reverse complement strand
CGCCTGATTCCTCGTTTCAGCAGCTCGTCAGCGGCCAGCGGTCGGTGGATCCGGGATTACACGCGGCCGCTGCTCTTCATGGCGGATGGGAGCTACCTCTCGGGCCTGGCGGCCCAGCAGCACCTCACGGGCGACCAGTGGGGGATGATGAACGAGACGGGCAGCTACCCAGGTCAGACATGGCTCTGGCTCTATACGGCCTGGTACCAGATCCCGCCCATCAGCACCGCTCCCAACGCCGACCTGGTGGTGGTCCTGCTGATGATCGTCCTGACCGGGCTGCTCGCCTTCGTCCCGTTCATCCCGGGGCTGCGCGATATCCCCCGCTGGATACCGATTCACCGCCTGATCTGGAAGCGCTACTACGCCCGAGAACACTGACCCGGGGGCGCTCCCGGAGCCGGGGGTGCGCCGGGCGGGGCGGTGGGAGCTGGTAGGGGAGGGTGGACTCGAACCACCAACGTGGGCTGTATAAGAGCCTCGCTCTGACCAATTGAGCTACTCCCCCGTCTGTCACAGGATACCCGTCTGCGGCAGGGTGCTGCCGTGACATGCAGCCGCTGCCTGTGTTAAACAATCTTGACCGCCGCGATTCCGGGACGCGATCCCGGCGCGCGAACATGTCGGTGTTGTCGCGGGACGGCTGCCCTGCCGCTCCCGGCGAGCCACGCTTGACGAGGGAACCATGACACGAGGTCGCGCTGCGTCCCTGGCCCTGGCCGTCCTGCTCCTTTTCTCCGCCGCCCCCGGTGTGGTGCAGGCAGCCAGCTTTTCGATCTACACGGCGTACCCGGCCGTGACGGTCCAGCCCGGCAACACGGTGACCTTTGACCTCACCATCACCACGCCCTCCCCGGAGCGGGTGGATCTGGCCGTCACCGGTGTGCCAAGCGGCTGGAGCGCCACCCTCACCGGGGGCGGCAACACCATCGACGCCGTCTACACCGGCGGATCGACGCCGCCCTCGGTGCAGCTTTCGGTCAAGGTGCCGCAGAACGCGCCCGCCGGCATCCAGTCGCTGACCGTGGATGCGAGCGCGGCCCAGGGAACGCAGTCGCTCCCCATCTCGATCCGTGTGCAGGCGGCGACGGGCGGCGGCGTTCAGCTGACCACGGACTTCGCAAAGTTGTCGGGCACCGCCAGCAGCACCTTCACGTACAGCCTGACGCTGGCGAACAACGGGACCCAGCAGCAGACCTTCACGCTGCAGGGGCAGGGGCCTGCTGGCTGGCAGGTGGAGGTCCACCCGTCCAGCAACACCCAGGCGCTGACCGACACCATCGCCGGTGGAAGCTCGGACACGCTCACCGTGACCGTCACTCCTCCCAGTTCCGCCAACGCCGGCCAGTACCCCATCCAGGTGACCGCGGCGGCCGGCTCGCAATCGGCACAGGCCCAGCTGGAGGCGGACATCACCGGTTCGCCGAGCTTGAGCCTGAGCACCCCGAACCAGGTGCTGAACGCGCAGGTCACCGCCGGGGGAACCGGCACGGTCTCCCTGGTGGTCAGCAACAGCGGCTCCGTCCCGCTCACCGACGTGGGCCTGACCTCCACGCCACCCACCGGCTGGACGGTCACCTTTTCGCCCGCCTCGATCGCCTCGATGGCGCCGGGTGACGCCCGGACGGTGACTGCCACGATTCACCCCGCCAGCAACGCGCTGACCGGCGATTACGACGTGACCATGACAGCCAGCTCGGGCGGCGCCACCCAGAACCTGGACATCCGCACCACGGTCCAGACCTCGCCGCTCTGGGGCTTCGTCGGGCTGGCCCTGATCGCGGTGGTGCTGGTGGGCCTCGGCTGGGTCTTCCGCCGCTACGGCCGGCGCTGAAGATGCCGGAGCACGAGTCGGCGGCAGCCGCCGCGGTCATCCGTGCGCGCGCGCTCACCAAGGCGTACGGGTCCATCGTGGCCGTCGACCACCTCAACCTCGATGTCCGTGCCGGTGAGGTCTTCGGGCTGCTCGGTCCAAACGGCGCCGGCAAGACCACCACGATCCTGATGCTGCTCGGCCTCTCGGAGCCGAGCGAGGGGCACGCGGAGGTGGCCGGCTACGACCCCACCCGCAATCCCCTGGAGGTCAAACGGCGAGTGGGCTACCTGCCCGACGAGGTCGGGTTCTATGGGAGCCTGACTGGCCGGCAGAACCTGCGCTACACCGCGCGTCTCAACCGGCTGGACCCTCGGGCGACAGAAGCGCGCCTGCAGGAGCTGCTCGACCAGGTCGGGCTGCGAGACGTCGCGGACCGCGCTGTCGACGGCTACTCGCGCGGCATGCGGCAGCGGCTGGGCCTGGCCGACGCGCTGGTGAAGGATCCCTCCGTGGTGGTGCTCGATGAGCCCACCACGGCCATCGACCCAGCCGGGGTCACCGAGGTGCTGGCGCTGATCCGTTCGATCGCGCGGGACCGCGGGGCGGCGGTCCTGATCTCGAGCCATCTGCTCCACCAGGTGCAGCAGATATGCGACCGGGTGGCCATCTTCGTCTCGGGGCGCATCGTGGCGCAGGGGACCATGCGGCGGCTGGCTGAGCAGCTGGCCGGCGACAGGCTGCAGGTGGAGGTGGGCCTGGAGGGACCGGCCGACGCCTTCGAGCCGACGCTGCGTTCGATCAGCGGCGTGCAGGAAGTGGTGCCCGACGAGCATGACCCGCGCGTCTGGCGGGTGACCGGCGTGCGGGCCTTGCAATCGCGGCTGGCGGGCGAGATCGCCGGGCGGGGGCTGGGCGTCTGGCACCTGCGGCGGGTGGGCGACGACCTGGACGAGATCTACCTGCGCTACTTCGCGAAGGAGGGGTCCGGCGATGACCGCGCAGCCTGAGGCCGTGGCGCCCGGACTGGTCCGCTCGCCATCGCCGGGCGGGCCGGACCGCGTGCCGGGCGGTGGTTGGCGGGTGATTGCCGACAAGGAATTCGGCGATCACGTCCTGAGCATCCGGCTCTTCATCCTGGTCGCGGTCCTGGGGCTGGCCGCGGTGGCAGCGATCTACTCCACGGCCACCTACGTCAGCGCCAACGCGCAGCAGGCGGCCGGGTCGCCGGGGCTCTTCGTGCTCCTCTTCAGCGCGAGCTCGCCCTCCTCGCAGATCCCCTCGTTCGCCACGCTGGTGGGCTTGCTCGGCCCCCTGCTGGGGATCGCCTTCGGGTTCGACGCCATCAACGGCGAGCGAGCGGAGCGCACCCTGCCGCGGCTGGTGGCCCAGCCGATCCACCGCGACGACGTGATCAACGGCAAGTTCGCGGCGGGGATCGCGGCGATCGGGCTGGTCCTGGTGGCGATCACGGTCCTGGTCTCCGGCGTGGCCTTTTTCGAGCTCGGCATTGTCCCCGGCCCGGACGACGTGGCCCGGGTGGCGACCTGGGTGGTGGTCACCATCGTCTACGTGGGCTTCTGGCTCGCCTTCGCCATGCTCTGCTCGGTGGTCCTGCGCCGCGCCGCCACTTCCGCCCTGGCCGCGATCTCGGTCTGGCTGGTGCTCACGCTCTTCGCCTCGCTCCTGACGGGGATCGTGGCCGGCGTGCTGGCGCCGGTCCCGGCCAACCCGACCCTGGGCCAGCAGGTGGCCAACGCCCAGCTGCAGCTCGACCTGTCGCGCATCTCGCCGGGAGAGCTCTACGGCGAGGCGACCGCGTACCTGCTGGACCCCACCGTGCAGTCGGTGGGGATCGTGCTGCCCTCGCAGCAGCCGGCGGGCGCGCTTCCCTCGATCCTGCCCTACGAGCAGAGCCTCCTGCTGGGCTGGCCGCAGGGCGTGGCGCTGGTCGGGTTGACCGTGGTCTGTTTCGGCCTGGGCTACGTGGCGTTCATGCGCCAGGAGGTCCGCGCCTGACCGGGGCCCCTGACAGTCCGCCCGGACGGACCGGGCGCGCCCGGGCATCGCTCCGGCTACCCGCCCAGGACTGCGCGCACCTCGTGCGCGATCTGCAGGTCCTCGCGTGCCGCGATCACCAGGGTGTGGACGGACGCCCGCCGCGCGGAGATATCCCGGTCGCCCGTCCCCGAGCGGTTGGCCGCCGGGTCCACCGCCACGCCGAGAAAGGCGAGTCCGGCCGCGGCTCGCTCCCGGATCGCCGGGGCGTTCTCGCCTACGCCCCCGGTGAATACCAGCACGTCCAGGCCCTCCATGGCGGCAGCCATCCCCGCGATGAGGGCGCGGAGGCGGTGCAGGTAGACCCCCAGGGCCACCGCGGCGTCGTCGTCGCCGGCGTCGGCCCGCTCCAGGACTGCCCGCATGTCGGCCGTCCCGGTGAGACCGAGCAACCCCGACCGGTGCTCCAGCGCGGCCGCCAGTTCGCCGGGCGGCAGGCCCACGTGCTCTTCCAGCCAGAGGACCAGCCCCGGGTCCACCGAGCCCGAGCGGGTGGCCATCACCAGCCCTTCGAGCGGCGTGAAACCCATGGTCGTGTCGACCGAGCGGCCGCCCTGTACCGCGGCCAGCGAGGCGCCCGCCCCCAGGTGGCAGGTCACGATCCGGAGCGCCTCCACAGGCCGGCCCATCAGCCCGGCGGCGCGACGGGAAGCGTACGCGTGGGAGAGCCCGTGGAAGCCGTAGCGGCGCAGGTCCCACCGCTCGCGCCATTCGCTGGGAAGTGCGTAGGTGGCTGCTTCGGGGGGAATGGCAGCGTGGAACGCGGTGTCGAAGCAGGCCACCGCGGGGACGTCCGGCAGGGCGGTGCTCACCACGTCCAGCGCGGCCAGGGACTTGGGCTGGTGGAGCGGCGCCAGGTCCGTGAGCGCCTCGAGGCGCGCCCGCACGGCGGCGTCGATCCGCACGGGCGCCGAGTAGATCCGCCCGCCGTGGACGATGCGGTGCCCGACCGCGTCGATCGGCCCGAACGATGCGATCGCGGGGGCGACCGCAGCGTCGTCCGCGTGGCCGCGGGGCGCTGGTAGATCCGCGGAGCCCGTGATCCGGTCCCCGGCGTCGAGGACACGGAGCTTCAGGCTGCTCGATCCTGCGTTGACCACCAGCACGCGCATGGTCCGTACCTCCCTGGCTTCTGTGCCGATGCGCCGGCCGGCACGTGCCGGGCGCAGCGCCCTCGTGGCGCGTCCGTCAGTACGGCCAGGTCCAGTCCCGCACTTCGGGGAGATCGTCTCCCTCCTGCCGGGTATAGGCGCGGGCCTCCAGTCGGCGATCGGCCATCAACTGGCGCACGTGCCCGGCCCGCGAATCAAGCCCGGGCACCCGGTCGATGACGTCCATCACCAGGTGGAAGCGGTCGAGGTCGTTGAGCATGACCATGTCGAAGGGCGTGGTGGTGGTCCCCTCCTCCTTGTACCCCCGGACGTGGATGTTGTCGTGGTTGTGGCGCCGGTAGGTCAGCCGGTGGATCAGCCACGGGTAGCCGTGGTGGGCGAAGATGACGGGGCGGTTGGCCGTGAACAGGGAGTCGAATTCGCCGTCCGAGAGCCCGTGGGGGTGCTCGCTGGTGGGCTGCAGCCGCATCAGGTCCACCACGTTCACCACCCGGACCTTGAGGTCCGGCAGGTGCTGGCGGATCAGGTCCACGGCGGCCAGCGTCTCCAGGGTCGGGACGTCGCCGCAGCAGGCCATCACCACGTCGGGCTCGCCGCCCTGGTCGTTGCTGGCGAAGTCCCAGATCCCGATCCCGCGGGTGCAGTGGAGGATCGCCTGGTCCATGGAGAGCCAGTTGAGCTCGGGCTGCTTGCCGGCCACGATCACGTTCACGTACTGCCGGCTGCGCAGGCAGTGGTCGGCCACCGAGAGGAGCGTGTTGGCATCCGGCGGCAGATAGACCCGGACCACCTCGGCCTTCTTGTTGATCACGTAGTCGATGAACCCGGGGTCCTGATGGCTGAACCCGTTGTGGTCCTGGCGCCAGACGTGCGAGCTCAGCAGGTAGTTCAGCGACGCGATGGGCCGCCGCCAGGGGATCCGGTTGGTGGTCTCCAGCCACTTGGCGTGCTGGTTGAACATCGAGTCGACGATGTGGATGAACGCTTCGTAGCTGGTGAAGAGGCCGTGCCGTCCGGTGAGGAGGTAGCCCTCCAGCCAGCCCTGGCACTGGTGCTCCGAGAGGACCTCCATCACGCGGCCCTGCGGGGCGACATGGTCGTCGGTGGGCAGGTGCGCGCCGTCGAACTGCCGGTCGGTCACCTCGAAGACGGCGTTGAGCCGGTTCGAGGCCGTCTCGTCGGGGCCGAAGAGGCGGAAGGTTCGGGGGTTGCGGGCGATCACGTCGCGCAGGAACGTGCCGAGGACCCGGGTCGCTTCCGCGCGGCTGGTCCCCGGACGGTCGACCGGAACGGCATAGTCGCGGAAGTCCGGCAACGCCAGGTCGCGCAGCAGCAGACCGCCGTTCGCGTGCGGGTTGGCGCTCATGCGTCGCCAGCTGGTGGGTGGCAGGGCCTGCAGCTCGGGGACCAGGGCGCCCCGCTCGTCGAAGAGCTCCTCGGCCCGGTAGCTGCGCAACCATGCTTCGAGCAGCGCGAGGTGGGCCGGGTTGGTCCGGGGCTCCGGGATCGGGACCTGGTGCGCGCGCCAGGTCCCCTCCACCGGCAGGCCATCGACTTCCTTCGGGCCGGTCCAGCCCTTGGGCGTCCGCAGGACGATCATGGGCCAGGTGGGACGGGCCGCCTGGCCCTCCTCCCGGGCCGCACGCTGGATCTCGTGGATCTCCCGGACGCAGTCGTCGAGCACGCCCGCCAGGCGCTGGTGGACCAGGGCCGGATCGTCCCCCTCCACCACGTACGGGTGATAGCCGAGCCCCTCGAAGAAGCGCTGGAGCTCCTCGCCGGGAATGCGCGCCAGGACGGTCGGGTTGGCGATCTTGTAGCCGTTGAGGTGCAGGATCGGGAGGACCGCTCCGTCGGTCACGGGGTTCAGGAACTTGTTGCTCTGCCAGCCGGTTGCGAGTGGGCCGGTCTCGGCCTCGCCGTCGCCCACCACGCAGGCCACCAGCAGGTCGGGGTTGTCGAAGGCGGCGCCGAAGGCGTGCGAGAGCGCGTAGCCGAGCTCGCCCCCCTCGTGGATCGATCCCGGCGTCTCGGGCGCCACGTGGCTCGGGATGCCGCCCGGGAACGAGAACTGGCGGAACAGCTTCCGCATCCCATCCGCATCCTGCGTGATGCTGGGGTAGGTCTCCGAGTAGGTCCCCTCGAGGTACGCGTTGGCGACGATCCCCGGCCCGCCGTGCCCTGGACCGATCACGTAGATGGCGTCGAGGCCCCAGTTTCGGATGGCGCGGTTCAGGTGGGCGTAGAGCAGGTTCAGGCCCGGAGTGGTCCCCCAATGGCCGAGGAGCCGGGGCTTGACGTGCTCGGGACGGAGCGGCTCGTGCAGGAGCGGGTTGTCGAGGAGGTAGATCTGCCCCACCGAGAGGTAGTTGGCGGCCCGCCAGTAGGCGTCGATCAGGCGGAGCTCCTCATCCGAGAGGGGACCGCCTGCCCGGGTTGCCTGCGCCGCCGCCTGCGCGTCCTGCGCCGCCTGCTGCGCCGTTGCCTGCGCTTCCTGCTGCATCGCCTGCGCCGCCTTTCTGACCGGGCGACGATCGCCCGTCTGCGTTACCCCCGATCCACCGACCGCTGGCCGCTGACGAGCTGCTGAAACGAGGAAT
>JBMFSS010000045.1:0-8148 GCA_049967415.1 Candidatus Limnocylindrales bacterium | reverse complement strand
CGGACTGGGAGGTGGTGGCCACGCTGGTGGACGGCGAGCTCGCGTACCGGGCAGGCCAACCCACATGATCACCCGTGCAGGGGAAATCGGTGCCCGCACGCCGGCGCCCCGCGTTGCGGCCCCTCTGGACCCGCGGTTCCGGCCGCTGACGCCGGTGCGACTGGCGATCGAACGGTTTGCGCATGCGTCGGGCGGCCTGGCGGTCCACCTGGCCGTGGAGCAGCCGGGGGGTTCGGTGCTGGTGCGGGACAGCTGGGCCTTCCCTGCCGGTCATCCCGAGGCTCCCATGGGCGCGTGGGCGGCCGAACGGCTGCTCAAGGCCATGCTCTGGGCTTGCGGGGGCTCGCGCGTCTGGGTGGACGGGCCCGCCGATCTGGCGGAGGCGATCCGCCGGCACTATGACGCGGACCCAGCGGGCACCTTCGATGCCCGGATGATGGGCGAGGAGGTGTACGGGCGTCCGTTCGAGGTGGTCCGCGCCCCGCGTGCCGAGTTTCCCGTCTCCCGGGAGTCGACCGCCGCCATCGGGCGCCATCTCGACGGGTGCCGCATCGGGTTCGACCTCGGGGCGAGCGACCGCAAGGTTGCGGCGGTCATCGACGGTCGGGTCGTGTACAGCGAGGAAGTGCGCTGGGACCCGGCCGCGCACGCCGATCCTCGCTGGCACTTCGAGGAAATCGACGCTGCGCTGCGCAGCGCAGCCGCACACCTGCCCCGGGTGGATGCCATCGGGGGGAGCGCGGCCGGCGTGTACGTCAACGGCGAGGTGCGAGTCTCGTCGCTCTTCCGCGGCGTGCCACGCGACGCCTTCGAGCGGGACGTGCGCGGCATCTTCCATGCGCTGCGCGAAGCATGGGGTGGTGTGCCGTTCGTGGTTGCCAACGACGGGGAGGTCACCGCGCTTGCCGGAGCCATGCTGTCAGGGGTCGGTGGCATGCTTGGCATCGCCCTGGGGTCGAGCGAGGCGGCTGGCTACGTGACGCCCGAGGGCCGGCTCACGTCCCGGCTGAACGAGCTGGCGTTCGTCCCGATCGATGCCTCAGGAGACGCCCCGGTCGACGAGTGGTCGGGAGATCGCGGGTGCGGGGTGCAGTACCTTTCGCAGCAGGCGGTGGGGCGGCTGCTGCCGGCGGCGGGGATCCCGGCCGATCCGGCGGCGCCGCTGCCCGAGCGACTGGTGCTCCTGCAGCAACTGGCGGCGTCGGGGGACGACCGTGCGGCGAGCGTCTACGAGACCGTCGGCGTTTACCTCGGGTACGCGCTGCTCGAGTATCGCGGACTCTACGACTATCAGCACGTGCTGCTGCTCGGCCGGGTCATGAGCGGGCCGGGAGGCGAAATCATCCGTGATCGGGCCCGGCAGGTGCTGCGTGCGGAGGCGCCGGAGCTGGCCGAGTCGGTGACCTTTCACGAGGTGTCGGAGCGCGCCAAGCGGCACGGCCAGGCGGTCGCGGCTGCATCGTTGCCGGCGCTGGCCTAGGAACGGGCGCAGGGCGCTGGCGGTGGCGCCGCGCCAGTCGGTTCTTGTACGTGCCCATCCGCTCGCTCGCCGGTCGCGGCGGGGCCCGCACTCCGCTATACTCGCCCGGCTCGTGCGGCGTTCGTCGCCGCCGGCAACTCGGTCGGGGCGTGGCGCAGCTTGGTAGCGCGCATCGTTCGGGACGATGAGGTCGGAGGTTCAAATCCTCTCGCCCCGACCATTCCCATCTGTTGTTGCGTCGTCAACGACCCGTCGCGCATCGCCGCGTAGCCCAGGAGCCAGGCGTTCTCGTTCGGTTGGGGATGCAGCGCCACCACCTGCGGCCCATCCACGTCGATCTGGGTGAACAGCTCGTGGACCGCCTCCGTGCGCAGCTCGCCGGACACCGCCGGGTCGGCCCACAGGTCGCCGAAGCGATCGAGCAGCGTGCGGGCGCGGCGGAGGCGTCGCTCGTCCGGTGGGCCGGCTGGCCCTGGTAACGGCTGGGGCGCCTCCAGGCGGCGCCATTCGCGGCTGAAGGCGCTGAGGCTCAGCTCGCCCGCCGAGAGGGCGCGTTGGAGCTCGGCGCGCGCCGTGGCGGCATCTACGGGGGCGACTGCCGGGGTCGTCGGGCGGGTGCGGCGCATGGCCGCCAAGATCTGCGCCACGTCGTGCTCGGTGAAGCGCATGCCGTTGAGCCGCTCGGCCACCTGGGTCTCGTAGCGCTCGGCGCGGTAGGTCGCGGAGGGTGCGCAGACCGGGCGCGCGCTGTGGCGGATGCGCCGCTGGCCGTTGCCGGCGTCGCCGTGGTAGCGGCTGCCGCAGCGCACGCAACGCATGAGCCGCACCAGAGGATAGGCACGTCGCGGATAGGCACCACCGCCCGCGGTGTGCGCGGTGCGGCGCTCGGCGCGGATGGCCTGCACCCGTTCGAAGAGGGCAGGCTCCACGGGCGCGAGGAAGCGCGCGGGGCGCTCCTCTTCGTCGGGCCGGCCCTTGTGGCGGACCGCCCGGCCGGCATAGAGCGGGTTGGTGAGGATCTCGGTCAGGCCGGCCTCGCTGAGGCCGAGTGCGTCGGCGAGGCGCGGGTCGCTCCAGGTGCCGGTCGCATACCGCTCGAAGGCCCGGCGCACCCGATCGAGGTCGGGTCCCTCGACCGGTGCCAGGAGCTGGCGCTCGCCGACCCGCGCAAAGCCGAGCGGCGGATGGCCGCCTGGGTCGTTATAGAGGCGCCACTTCTGCTCGTAGCCGCGGGCCACGTTGCGCGAGAGGCGGCGGATGTAGGCCGCGTCCGAGACGGTCTTCAACCCCTCCAGCTCGTAGGTGTCGGTGTTGCCGGCGATGAGCCCGTCCGCGCAGAACACGAGCACCACGCCGAGGCGCGCGAGCCGGTCGCGGTATACCCAGGCGTCGGCCACGTTGCGGGCAAAGCGGGAGGTGTCGTAGCAGAGCAGCACCTCGAAGGCCCCCGCCTCGGCATCGGCCAGCATGCGCGCGAAGTCGGTGCGCCGGAGGGTGTCCTTGCCCGACACCAGATCGACGTACTCCTGCCCGGACGCCACCAGGCCGTACCGCTCGGCGAAGCGCTGCTGCTCGGCGCGCTGGATGGCCGGGCCGTAGCGGTCCGCCTGGCCGGCCGTCGACTCGCGGATGTACCCGGCCCAAGTGCGGCCGGCGAGATCCTCGGGCCGCAGATCGACCGCGCGTGCGAGGCTCATCGGCGTCCTCCTCTTCGCTGGACGGTCCCCCGACCGGCAGGCGGCGCCTGGCGCGGGCGTGCCCGAGCCGACCGGGCCCCGATCGTACCTCGCCCGCCGGCAGCCGCCTCGGCGTCGAGCTTGGCGTCGAGCATGGCGGCGATGACCTCGGCCAGATGGGGCGTCATGCCGCGCGCTCCGCCGCGAGGCCCGCCAGCCGGGCGTGCCCGGGTGGCTCCCGGCCGTCCACCGTCCAGCGCACGATCCAGCGCCGGCCGCTCGGGTGATGGGCCGCCATGGCGGCGCCCGCGCGGTGGACCCGCCAGCCCGCTGAGCGGAGCAGCCCCACCGCGAGGTCCACCGACTCCGCGGTGGGCGCCGCGCACGCGAAGCGCTGCACGGTGCCATCGCCGTAGGGGAGACGGGCGAACCGCGGGTCATCGCGCGCGATGGGCGCGGGCCGCTGGCAGCGGTCCCCGGGGCCGCCGTGTCGGCGCCAACGGCCGCGTGCGGACCCCGGCCGGGTGATCGTGATGGCCGCGGTAGCGGTACCGCGCAACGGTCCGTCAACCGTACCGCGCAACGGTGGCGCGGCGGTGGCCACGGTGGGCTCACCGGCCAACGGTCCGCCAGCCGTACCGCCTCGCGGTATGGCGGTCCGGTCACCCGCCCGTGGGGACCGCTCCGGTGCGGGCCGCAACGGTGCCGCTGCGGTGGCGCCCGCGGTAGCCGTACCGCGCAACGGGCGGCAAGCCGGGCCGCGCAACGGTGGCGCGGCGGTGCTGACCGCGGTAGCGGTACCGCGCAACGGTCCGTCAACCGCACCGCCGCGCGGTATGGCGATCCCGTCACCCGCCGGTGTGGACCGCTCCAGTCCGGGCCGCAACCGTGGCGCGGCCGTGATGGCCGCGGTGGGCTCACCGGCTAGCGGACGGCCAGCCGGGCCGCCTCGCGGTACGGCGGTCCCGTCACCCGCCCGTGGGGACCGGCTTGACGGGCGCCGCAACGGTTCGGCGGCGGTGTTGCCCGCAATAGCGGTACCGCCCAACGGTCCGTCAACCGTACCGCGCAACGGTGCCGCTGCGGTGCTGGCCGCGGTAGCCGTACCGCCCAACGGTGGAGCGGCGGTGTTGCCCGCGGCAGCGGTACCGCGCAACGGTGCAGTGGCGGTGCTGACCGCGGCCTGCGCCAGCGACGCGGGGCTCGCCGTACGGGTCAGCATGCGTGCGCCTTGGGGGCTGCGATGGCCGGGTAGACGGGGGCGGGGCGATAGCCTCCGAAGCCCCGCATCCAGTGCACGGGGCGCCAGGGGGGCGGGCTCGGCCAGCCGTTGAGGGCCAGCTCCATCACCTCGAAGCCCCGGGCGTGCGCCGAGCGGGCCGTGGGGGCGGGTGGCGCGTCGGCGATGTACCAGTCCGTCCAGCGCCGGTCGCGTGCCTGGCGGGTCCAGGCGCACCAGCCGGGGGTGAAGCGGACGCGGCGGAAGTACTTGGGCCAGCGGAACCCGGAGCCGTCGCGGTTGCGGATGCCGCTCGCGGCGAGGTCCTTGGTGAGGTACTTGGCCACGTAGTGGGCGATGCGGCGGGGCGGGAGACGGATATCGGCGATCGGCCCGAAGCCCGACGCCGCCGCGGCCCGCGAGAGCCAGCGCTGGGGGATGAAGGGGCCCCGGTACACCACGTGCAGGTGCGCTGCCCCGCGCCGCTGCGCCTCCACCACGGTGACGTACTCGATCCGCCCGAAGCGGCGGGCGATCCGCTCGTGGAGGCGCTTCCAGCGGCGGGGGAGCTCCCGATACGTGGTCGCGGCATCCTCGCGGCCGGGCGAGGTGATGGTGAAGAAGCGATAGGTGCCGGGGAGCGCCATCCCCTTGTGGATCCGGGCGAGGGTGGCCCGCAGCTTCTTCGGCCCGCAGGTCCGGCACTCCCAGCGCTTGCAGGTGAGGGGATAGATGCCGCACCGGTTGCCCTCGACGCCCACCAGCGAGAACCCGCCGCAGTCAGCCATGGGGCGCCCCGTTTCGGTGCGGGCGGCGGGCCGCGTGCCGAGTTTCTATCGGCCGGCGCCCTGCCGGACGCCGGCCCTCAAGTGAAGGTCGCGGCGGCTTCGGCGGGGTGGCAGGCCGGGGCTTGGTGGGGCCGCTGAGGCGCTCCGTCGCCCGCTTGATCGCGCGCGCGGCGATGTCGCCGCCGATGACGGTGGCGCCGCGTTCTTTCGCCCCCGCCAGGAGTGCACCCGAGCCCGCGAAGGGGTCGACCACCACGTCGCCTGGGCCGATCCCGGCGATGGCGGCGAGGGCGCGTCCCAAGCCCTCCGGCTTCTCGGTGGGGTAGCGATCGCGGGTCCCCGGACCGACCGCCGGTACCGAGACCAGGTCGGTCCCGCTGACCGGGCGCGAGCCGGGCAGCCGCCCGAGGAGGACGAACTCGGTCTGGTGGCGCAGGCCGCCACCCAACCCCGGGGCGCACTTGTCCCAGGTGATGGGGCGCACCTCGGCGAAACCGGCTCGCCGCAGGGCGGCGATGGCCTGGTCCAGGCCGGCCGCGTTGGTCAGCACCAAGGCCAGGCCGGTGGCTTTGAGCTTGCGGTGGGCGAGGGTGAGGATCCGGCCGATCTCGGGCCAGGATATCCCTCCCCGGAACCAATCCTGCAGGTGCCCGCTGCCGGAGCTGCGCTCGACGCTGGTGTAGGGCGGGTCGGTGAGCAGGACATCGATCGAGCCGTTCGGGAAGCTCGCCAGCAGCTCCTGTGCGCTGGCCCGCAGGAGGGTCGGGGCCGGAGGACGAGGGGTCCGCATCAGCGCACCTCACCCGCGCCCGGCGTTGGGCCGGCGGTCGGGGCGCCAAGCCCGGGGAAACGGCGCGCTTGGGGCCGGGGTGGGAGGATTGGTCGACCCCGGGGCGGATCGCGGCGTGGGGGCGTCTGTAGGTGTGGCAGAGGCGGCGAGACGGGCCGCCTTCCGGGTCCGGTACAGGCGCGAGCGGCAGGCGTAGCCGCAGGTCTTCCGGTCGGCCCGGGCCCAGCCGACCAGAGGCTCGCCGCAGGCGAGGCAGTGGCCAGTGTTCATGGCTGGCTACCTGCCGCCCGCGCGGCGGCGCCGAGCGCCCGGGCCTCGTCCCGTGCCTGTTGCTCGCAGGTGCGGCAAGGGAAGCGCAGGTCCCGGGAGCGGCTACGCCAGGCGTGGCCGCAGCGGGCGCAGACTCGCCAGGCTGGAGGTGGTGCAGAATCGACCTTGACGGCCGAGCCGGTGGCGTCCTGGTGCATCGGTGGTCCTTCCTCTCGTGCCAGCGCACCCGTCGCGCTGTCTGCTACGTATAGAGAACGCTCGGGCGCTCGCTGGGAGGGCGCCGAATCGGCGAACGAATCGGCGAACGCGAGAGATTGGGGTGGAATGAGCGCGATGGGCGCCCGCTTCTACCGGGTCCAGGTCGCCTACCGGCTGGCGGCCGACGGCGTGCTCGTGCCCGTGGCCCCGCCTCAGGTCCGCGTGCCCGTCTCGGGCGAGGCACCGCTGTACCGCCGGCTGGCCGGGCTGGTCGAAGCGGACGACGCCACCGTGTGCGCCGCAGCCTCACGCTACGGACCACTCGGGCCGATCGGCGAGCTGGCGACCCTCGGCGACGAGCGCAAGCTCGGATGGTTCCTCACCGAGGGGATCGCCCTCGTCGCGACCGAGCTGGACGAGCTCGACCGCTGGATCGCCGCCGGAGGCGGCATCTCGGTTGCCATCCCAGGGCGGCTGTCACGCACCGCCTACCTGCTCGCGGCGTTCGCCCAGGTCGATCCGTCCCTCGTCGCGCGCCTGCTCGAAGCGCTCACCCCCGGCTCCGCCCGCTCTGCGGCGGAACGGGCTGAGCTGCGTGAGCTGCTGTGGCGCGAGTGGCTGCGCGTCCTGCCGTGGTACACGGCACAGGGCGATGCGATCGAGGCCGACCGAGCCCGAGGCGATGCCTTGGTGCGCGTCTCCGCCCCGCCTGGTACGACCGTGGAGCGGCTCCGCTCGGCGCGGCGACTCCTGCAGGAGACGTTCCGAAGCATGGCCGACCACGGGGGTCCAGGGTCAACGCTGGAACCGGGGACCCTTGGAGGCTTGACCGCGCTGATCAACGCGTACCCGGGCCTGGATGCGACGCCGCTGTACCTGCCGGAGACGGTCTCGGCGTGGCGGATGGCGAGCGCGGAACTCGCCCTCTGGCAGGAAGCGGTGCACTGCCTCCGCAGGCTGGGTCGCGATTCGGGCGCCGCCTCCCGACTCGATCCCTTGCTCAACCAGCTCACGTCGACGCTCACGCAGCTCGCGGCGTTCGCCGGGGTCTCCAGAGGCGTGGCAGAAGGGCTAGTTCCACCTGCCCGGGACTCGGTGCGCGCCGAGGCTGCGTCGCTCCTTACCCTCAGGCTGCAACAGGTGGGCGCTTGGCCACGCCCAGCTGACGAGGTCGTCGGCGCATTTGCGCGCGCCCTCTGGTCGCTTTGGCTACCCCTGACGGGCAGGCAGCCGCAGCGCCGCTGCGCGTGGCCCTCCGGCTGTGCCGTCCTCCTTCCCGCGGACGCGCACGGGAACCGGCGCTACTGCGAAGCACATCGGCGCCAGGCCCAACGGGACCGGGCAGCGCGGAACCGGCAGCGCAGGCGCAGCGCCGACATGGGAGCCGCGCAGACTGGCCGCGCGTTGGACGGTCGGTGAGCTGCCCGAGCCGTTCCGAAAAGAGGTCCTTCTGGGGCCCAAGGGGAGAGCAAACCTGCCTCGACGAGTCAGCGGGACCGTCGTCAGCGAGCCGGGAGCGAGCCACCCCTGCTCGCACGACGAGCGCGGGGAGCCGAGTGCGAACGAGGGGGAGTAACGCGAAGGGCCGGGGCGTGCGCCCCGGCCCTTCGACCGATCAGATGGTTCCCCGGAGGGAACCCCGATCGGAACTACATCCAGCGCGCCTGGCGAACAGGCGTGATGACGGTGCCGAGCTGGGCCTCAACGGAGACCCACTTGGCAGCGCT
>JBMFSS010000044.1:0-10687 GCA_049967415.1 Candidatus Limnocylindrales bacterium | reverse complement strand
CCAGCCGCCTGAGGAGATCGACGAGCCGTTACACCACTTCGTCCGACTTGACTCCCCGGACACCGCTCCGGACCTGTGGGAGGAGCAGCCCGGCGGGGATCCGCAACGCATCTTTCACAATCCAAATCGCGACTCGACGCTCGTGGTTATCGCGGGCGCAAGCGAGCATTTCGCGTTCGTAGAGGTCAATCAACGGCTCTACGGATCGGGCGGCGGCTGGCGCCTGTGGTATCTCGATCACCCGGGCGCGCAACCGGTCCTGCTCGATGCGGCCGACGGCCCCTCGGCGGTGCCAATTCTCGCCATGTCCAGCGACCGTCTCGTCTGGGCTGCGTTCCACGGGCCGCAGGGACAGACGACGAGCGAGCTGCTCACAGTGACCGTGCCTGGCCTCGCCAAGCGCCTGCTCGAGCGTTCACCTTCGACCCGCGAGCAGTATGTGTTCCCATCCCTCCTCGGCAGCGAGCTCGTCTACGGGGTGGAGGACTTGAGCACGGGGCAAGAGCACGTAGATCTGCTCGATCTGCGCACGCCGATCGCCATGCCAAAGCGGCTCGACCGTTCGCGCGACGCCACCATGCCGGTGTTGACGCCCGGCTTCGTGATCTGGAAGGAGGGCCCCAACATCTTCTCCTGGGGCCAGCTCGTCCGCTACTCGCTGCGCGACGGGTCGATCGTGCAGCTCGACCTCGGCACGTGGAGCGGCGTTCTATATCCCTCCGCGGGCCGGCGTTTCGTCACGGCCTGGGCTAATGACACCACGCAGTTCTACGTGGTCGACTGGGTCAGCAATAAGGCCGTCCTCCTCGAGAAGTTCTCGCCCGCCGGGCCTCTGAACGACGTGCACCCCGAGATCGCTGGTGATCTCCTCGTTTGGTCGCGCGGCGTCTCCAGCCTCGATGCGCAAGGCCGGCCCACGCAACCACTCGAGCTTGAATGGGCTCGGCTGGCACCTTGAGCCGCGCTCCGATTGCTCTGAAAAGACCTCCTTCTGGCGCGCGCCGTGCCGGGGCACGCCGCCCCACGGATCGAATGTCAGCGCGGGGTTGACCTTTCAGAACGGGACTTCCCGCCTCCCTCGTGCGCAATGCGTGCGACGTGGCGGGCCTTCGACGCCGCCCAGCGACAGCGTGGCCGGCACCACACCTGATCCCTACGGTTGGGCCGAAACGACGTGCCGCATCGACGGCAGCGGCGGGGTGCCCGCCAGTCGAGGCGCAGCAGGTCCCCGACATATGTGATCGCCGGCCAACTCGCCTCGTCCAGGGTCTGCAGGTAGGCCGTCGCCAGAGGCCCCGGAGCCACGATCGCGGCCTGAACGCGCATCCCGTCGCCGGTGGGCACAATGCCGGCCTGCACCCGGAGCAGGTGCTCCAGCGGCGCCTGGAGTCCGTCGCTCAGGAGGTACATCGCCTGGAGGTGCGCACCTGCGCCCGCCCAGTGTTGGCCCGGGGGGACCGAGATGCCGAAGGCCCGCGCAAGGTGGACTCCGCCCCAGGACTGGTTCTCGGCCTTGACCACCACCTCGTGATGCCCCTCCTCGTCGTCCCAGCCTTCGGTGTGATCGCGGGTGAGCTCGGCCAGGAGGCCGTCCGGCAGGCTCAGGAGACGCTCGGCTTCAGCGCCATCCGCAAACTGCTCGCGTCCGGCCCGCGGTCCACCGCGGAGCTTGCCGCCCGGTTGGCGATCCCGGCGCGGACCGCACGTCACCTGCTGCTGCGGTTGCGGGAAGCGGGGGTCGTGGTCAGTGACGGCGACGGGTGGCATCGCCTTGCCGCGTCGCCGGTGGCCGGCGATCTGGCGGACCTTGCCGACTCCGCGGTGACGGCGCTCGATCACCTTGCCGCCCCGCGATCCGCGCGGGCGGTGCCCGGCGGTGACCTTGCCGCGCCCGCGACGACAACGCGTCCGGCACCGGCCCGCGGCCGCGGCCGCGGCACGAACGCCACCTCCGCACCGGTCACCGCCGACCTGCCAGCCCCGCCTGCGGCGCCGACCGGCGCGCCCGCAGTCATCCCCCCGCCGACCGGCGGCAATGCCGCGGCCGCAGCCGTGCCGGGCCGCCGCCTGCCGGTATCGGGCCTTGCCGCCCTTGCCATTGCGGTCGGCGTGGTGGCGGTGGCCGGAGTGGCCTAGGGTACGGTGCAGGCCGTGCAGCGCCGCACCGCGGCCGCACGCACGGTCGCGCCGGCACCGCTCACTGGCTGGCCCGGCGCCGGTTCCCCGTGGGGAGGTGTCCCGTGGACGTGGTGAACCGGCCGGGTCGGTCAGCGTGGTCATCACCGACCCGCCGTACACCAGCGTCAACCGAAGTGGTGGCGAGGGTGCCCACCTGCGCCGCTGGTTCAGGGGCGGGTTCAGCTGGCCGCAGATCGGGCGCCTCCTGGCGAGCCTGCGCGGTGGGCTGCGCCACCAGACCGAGTTCGTCCTGGTCGGCCTGCTGCCGGGCTCCCGGACCCTCCAGGGGGTGGATCTCGTGACCGTGCCCGCCGTCGGCCCCGGGACGAGCGGACGGTATCCGACCGAGAAGCCCGAGGATCTCGGGCGCGCGCTCGCGGCCATGGCGGGGATCGCCCCCGGCGACGTGGTGCTCGATCCCTTCTGCGGCTCGGGCGCGCTGCTGGTGGGGGCCTACGAGCGCGGGGCGAGCGTGCTCGGCTGCGACATCGCGCCCGCGGCTCTCACCCGCGCCCGCGGCAAGCTCGGCGTGGCCCCGGGCACGGCCGGCACGCGGACCGCGGCGGCCCCGGTGGCGGCGCGGCCGATCTCGGTGCTGGTGCACGTCCAGCGTCCCCTGGACTCTGGCGCCGACGCGAGCAGCACTCCACCCATAAACGATCCCCTGGTGCGGGCCCTGGCGCAGCTCGTGCGCGACCGCTGGGCGGCCGAGCAGCTCGCGCTGCTCGGCCGCCCGGGAGCGGTTCAGCGTGGTGGAGGCGAAGCGATGAGGCGGGTGCCGGCGTCGGAGGCGGAGCTGCGCGGCCTGCGCGCGGCGCGCTGGATCAGAGAATCGACGCCCGGGCAGTTCGACCGCTATGGCCCCGAGGCGCAGACCGAGCTCCAGGACCGCGCCATCGCCCGCCTCGGCCTGACCGACACGGGCCCGGTCTGGCGGGCGGCCCACAGCGGGCGCACGGTGTACCGCTCCGCGGAGATGACGGCCATGCTCGACGCCGCCCGGCGCGGCGAGTTCGACGTCCTGCTGGTGGGCTACGTGTCGCGCTGGCAGCGCAACCTGCGCCAGACGCTCAACCTGCTCGAAGACGCGCTGCACCCGGCCGGCGTGGCGGTCTACTTCGCGGACGAGGAGATCCTCTCCACCTGCGAGCGCCACTGGGACCAGCTCGTCGAGGAGGCCAAGGACGCCGAGCGGTACAGCCGCCGGCTGTCGCGGCGGATCAGCGAAGGCTACGCGTCAAAGCGCGCCACCCAGCGCGATCCCGGCGGCCATCCGCCCTACGGGTTCCGTCGCAACGAGGCCAAGCTCCTCGAACCCGATCCCGACCGCCTGACAACCGTACGGCGCGCCTTCGCCCTCTCCGCCGCCGGCGAGACGGATCCGAAAGTCGCCGCGGCGGTCGACCTACCCCTCTTCACCGTGCGCGGCGTGTTGACCTCGCCCCTGTGCGTGGGCCGGCTGCGCGACGGATCAGCGGCCCACTGGCCGCCGGTGGTGGACGAGGCGACCTGGGACCGGGTGCAGGCCGCCCGGGCCCGGCGCGCCACCAACAGCGGCCGGTCCGCCGACCCGCGCCGACCCTATGCCCTCTCGCGGCTCTACTGCGCCGCCTGCGGGACCCGCCTCACCGGTGACGCCGGCTACCACCGCCATCGCCAGGTCTGCGCGGCGTTCGTGGCCGCCCGTCCGCCCCAGGGCCCGCCACGGCCGCGGTCGCTCCGCGGGGCACACCTACCCCATGGACCTCTACGAGCAGGTCGTGGAGGGGATCCTCGCCGAAGCCTCACTCGGCGCCTCCGCCTTGGCCGCCGTGGGGGGGCCGTCGTCCCGTCTGCCCCGGGGCCGGACAGCGCCGCCCTGGCGCGCATCGCCCGCGAGCGCGAGCAGGCCATGACCCGCTACCTGCGGGATCGCGACAGCGCCGCGCTCGATACCACCATGCGCCGCCTCGACGCCGACGAGGCCCGCGCCCGCCAGCCCCGGGAGGAGGACGGCGTGCCCGCCGAGGTGGCCCTCCGGTACCTGCGGGAGCTACCGGTGACCTGGGCGAAAGCGCGTGGCGGCAGCGGCCGCCAGCTCGTGGCCGACGCGCTGTTCGAGCGGATCGAGGTCCTGGGGCTGCGGCAGGCGACCGCGCACCTGTCGGATCACGCGGTGCGGCACGGTCTCGCAGACGTGCTGCCGGAGGAGTTCGGAATATCCGTAAGTGGTCGGGGCGAGAGGGCTCGACCCGACAAACCGGACCGCCCGCGGCACTGCCTGCCCGCTTCGTTGTTGCGCGACTGAAGCCGGCGGCGGTATTCTTTGCTCATGGATCAGCGAGTAAAGGTCAAGCGCCAGCGCGGCTACACGCGCGTAAGTGACAAGCACCAGGTGACGATCCCGCACGACGCGCTCGAGGCGGCGGGCATCCGCACCGGCGATCGTCTGCGGGCGGAGGTGCACGGCCCGGGAGAAGTTGTGCTTGTGCGCGACGTTGACCCGGTTGCACGCTTTGCCGGGGCGCTCACCGACGTGTACCCGGCGGGCGAGCTCGACGAGCTGCGGCGAGAGTGGACCTGACCGTTCTCGACGCCGGCGTGATCATCGCTGTGCTCGACGGGACCGACGCGCACCACGCCGCCTCGGTCCGCGTGGTCCATGAGGCCGTCAGCCGCGGAGACAGGCTCGTGCTCCCGGCCTCGGCGTACGCCGAGTGCCTCGTGGCACCCTGCCGTCGAGGGAAGGAGGCGGTCGACACCGTCGACGCCTTCGTGGACGCGTTGCCGGCCGTCGTCGAGCCGATCACCAGGGCGATCGCCGCCCAGGCCGCGGACCTGCGCGCACGTCACGGCACACGGTTGAGACTGCCCGATGCCCTCCTCGTCGCGACGGCGCTGGTCGTCAAGGCTACCCGCGTGGTCACCACGGATGCGGGTTGGCCCGACCTCCCCGTGCCCATCGAGCTGATCTCGCCCGCCAGGAAATGAGCCGCGGGTGCGCTTCGCTCGTCGGCCTCGACCGGCCGTGCTCGAGGGGCCCAACAGGAGGGTCCCTGGCGCAAGACCTCGCAGGTGCGGCACGCACGAGCTGTCGACTGCGCGGTTGGAGGTGGGCGCGGAGCGACGGCGCAGCTCGTGTGGATCTTCTTCGGGGCCTCTACCCGAACCCGAGGCCGGCCCGACGATCGTGATGAGGGGGTCTGGCTGCCGGCACCTCCTTCGTCTCGGTGACTGGCGCGCCGCTCCATTGCGCACTCCACGGCGCGCCTCTGCTTCTACGCTCCGAGTCGAAGGGCCTGGGCGGCCGCGTGAGCTGCCTTTCCTCATTCGCTGACTTCAAGTCAGACTGGGTGGGGCCCGGTGTCAAGCTGGGCCGCGCGCGTTCTCAGGTCGCTCAGGGCCGCTGCGGCATGGATCGGGAACGGTACATCACTGTCGGCGGCCATCCAGCGCTCAACGGCGATTGAGAACGCGAGCATCCCTACTTCGGCCCCCAGCCGGGCAGTCAGCTCGTCCGCGCCGCGTGCGCGCAGGGCGGCGGTGATCGACCTGGCGATCCGGACGTGCTTGAGCAGTCCCCGCTCCTGCACCTCAGTGCTCGCCGCGACCACCAGCACGCGCTGGGCGGCCTTTGCCCGCTGCTTCGGGGTCATCACAGCTCCGGCGGACGCGAGCGCGGCCTGCAGGCACTCGGTGAGCGTCGCATCCGGGGAGGCAGCCTGGATGCCGTCGGCGAACAGGCCAGCCAGCTTGTCCTCACCGTCGAACAGGACCTCCCTCTTATCGGCGAAGTGACGGAAGAACGTGGCGCGGTTCAGGCCGGCGCGATCCGCGATCTGCGCGACGGTCGTCCCCTCGTACCCGTTCTCCACGAATAGGTCCAGCGCGGCGGTCTCCAAGCGCTCACGCGCGTCCGGTGCCCATCTGCTCACCGTCACAGTCTAGGCGAGGCGACCGGATCGCATCACCTCTCAGTGATACGACGTAGTCGCATGGTTGTGGTAAGATCGGTGCGAACGGATCGCATCGGTGTCTTCCGGCCGCGGGCGTCCCGCGCCTCGAGGAGACCGTTCATGCGCATCTTCGTCACCGGCGCTTCTGGCTGGATCGGCTCGGCCGTCGTCCCCGAACTCGTTAGTGCCGGCCACCAGGTCCTCGGGCTGGCCCGCTCGGACGCCTCCGCCAACGCCGTTGGCAACATGGGTGCCGAGGTGTTGCGCGGGGACCTCGAGAGCGACGGCGTCATCCACCTGGCGTTCGTCGTGCCAAGCGTGACCGAGGCGGCGACGCGGGCCGACGCCAAGGCGATCGAGACGTTCGCCACGTCCCTCGCGGGCTCCGGCAAGCCCCTGGTGATCGCCGGCGCAACCCTCGTGACTCCAGGTCGTCCTGCGACCGAACGCGACGAGCTCGTCGCCATGGGGCCCGTGGCGGCCCGGATCACCAACATGCGGGCCGCCCTCGCCGCGGCAGACAGGGGGGTCCGCCCCTGCCTGGTCATGATGCCCCGCTCGGTGCACGGCCATGGGGAGCGCCACGGCTTCGTCCCCCAGCTCATCGCCCGAGCCCGGGCCATGGGGGTTTCCGGCTACATCGGCGACGGGTCCAGCCGTTGGCCCGCCGTCCACGTGAAGGACGCCGCGAGGCTGCACCGCCTCGCCGTCGAGCGGGCTCCCGCCGGCGCAGTGCTCAACGCCGTGGGCGACGAGGGCGTGCCCGTCCGCGAGATCGCCGAGGCCATCGGCCGACACACGAATCTGCCCGCCCGCTCACTGCCCGCGGAGGAGCTCGAGGGGATGCCCGTGCGCCTCCTCAGCACCGACATGCCAGCCTCCAGCGCGATCACCCAGGAGCTCATGGGCTGGACGCCCACGCATCCCGGCCTCATCGAGGACATCGAACAAGGCCACTACTTCATCTGATCAGGCCCGGAAGGCCGGAGACCCGGCGTCAGTCCCGGCATCTGGACATCCACGCCCTCACGGTCGAGCTGGACCGGGCGCTGACGCGGGCCGGCGACCCCGCGCCCGTCGAGGCTCGGGCGCAGCGCGTCGCCGCAGCCCTCGACGTCCCCGGTCCTGAGCCCACGCCGCTCGAGCGGAACCGAGAGCGGGCGCGGGCGATCCGGTACGAGGCGCTCCGGCGGAGGGTTCGCGAGAATAAGGCGTAGGTCTCGAGCGTCACAAGCCCGCCGTTCTCATCCTGAAGTGCCGCACGGACCGGGAGGTCGCGAAGGCCATGGGCCTCGCGCCGACGCACGTCGCAGAGGTGTTGACCAACCCGTTCTACGTCGGCCGCCTGCGGACCGGCGAGCCGTCCGCGCCGGGGCCGCTGGTCGACGTCGGGACGTGGGAGCACGTCCAAGGGCTGCGGGTGCGGTACAGCCGGAGGCACCGAGGCGGGGTCAACCGCCGCCAGTACGGCCTCGCCGGGCTCCTCGCCTGCGCGGCCTGCGGACGCCGGCTCACCGGGCACGTCGGGCGGTACCGCCATCTGGAGGCCTGCGAGCCGTTCAAGGCCGCCGCCCCGCGCCGCCACCGGCGCAACGCGAGGACGAACCTCGACCACCGCGTCAAGGGCGAGTCCTACAAGGTCGAGGTGTACGAGGAGGCGATCGGCCTCGCGTTCGAGCACGTCGCCGTCTCGTCCACGCTCAATGCCGGCACGATCGCCGAGGCCACGCGGCCGGCGTCCGACGGGGGCGACGTCCTGGCCCAGGCACGGATCGCCCGAGAGCGCGAGCGCGCCGCGCTGCGGTTCGCGAAGGACCGCGACCTCGGTCGGCTGGAGGCGACGATGGCGCGGCTCGACGCCGAGGCCGAGGCGGCGGTGGTCCGCCCATCGCTGGTCCCGACTGCGGCCGAGGCGCGCGCGTACCTCGAGTCGCTGCCGGAGCTCTGGGCGAAGACCTCGGACGCGGGACGCAAGGCGATCGCCGAGGCCGTGTTCGAGCGGATCGACGTGCTGGGGGCCAGCGACTTCACCTTCACGCTGACCGCTCAGGCGAAGGCCCGAGGATGGGACGCGGCCTTCGGGGCCGGCGCCGTCTACGCGAAAGAAGGTCGATCTGGTCGGGGCGAGAGGACTTGAACCTCCAGTTCCCACCACCTGGATCATCGTCCCGCGGTGGATCGCCGAGGCACTTGCCGGGGTGGCCTGATCGCGCGGCTCAGAGCGGCGCGGGTTCGGGCACCGCCTGCAGCGTGCGGGGCCGACGGGCGGCAGGGAACCCGAGGGCGGCCGGGGCGACGGCCGGCCAGGCGGGCCCTGGGCGGCCGATCGCGTAGCCCTGCGCGAGGAGGGGCCGGTGGGTGCGCGCCAGCAGCGCCAGGTCGGCCGGGCTCTCCACTCCCTCCGCGATCGGGACCGCGGCGATGGCCGCGCTGAAGCTCACCAGGGCGGCCACCAGGGCCTGGCGGGCGGTGTCGTCGTGTAACCCGCGGATGAGCGCCGCATCGAGCTTGACGAAGGCCGGGCGCAGCTCGGTCACGTGGCGCATGGAGGCGTAGCCCGCTCCCGCGTCGTCCACCGCAACGCGGGCGCCCCGCGCGAGGTAGGGGGCCATGGCGTGCCGCAGGGCCCCGTAGTCGGCCACCGCCTCCTCCTCGGTCACCTCGATCACCAGGCGGTCCAGGCGAGCGCCGTCGAGGGCGGCCGCCACCGCTGGCGTGGGGAGGTAGCGCGGGCTCACGTTGAGCGAGAGGAAGGTGCCCGCAGGCAGGCCCGCGGCAGCCGCCCCGCGCCGCTCGCGTTCGATCGCCAGGGCCTGCAGCTCGACCCCCAGGCCGACCGCGGCGGCCTGCGCGAACCAGCGGTCGGGGGGCGCCAGGGGTTCGACCCGGAACCGCGCCAGGGCCTCGTAGCCGACCACCCGGCGGGTGCCGAGATCGAGGATGGGTTGGTAGACCGGCACTAGGTGCTCGGGGGTCGCGAGCACCGCCAGGAGCCGCTCGCGCTGCCGACGGCGGGCCGCCTCCTCGTCCGCCACAGCGCGGCGCACGATGCCCGCGGCGAGGCCGCCGATCGCGCGCAGGTGGGCCGCCTCGTCGGGACCCAGGGGTTCCGGCGCCCCACGCTCGCCGGCCAGCAGCGTCCCCACCAGGCGCCCGGCGTCGACCAGGGGGAGCACGAGGAGCGCGTGCGCCCCCCGCGCGGCGAGCAGCGCCGCCCCCGCGCCCGAGCCCGGCAGCCGCGCAAGCTCGGTCCGCAGCGGCCCCTGCGCCGCCAGGCCGCGCAGCGCGTCGGCGTCCGCGCTGGGCACCAGGGGCGGGATGGGCTCACCCGCCTCGGGCGCCGACCAGCCCGCCAGGCGCTGCGTGCCCTGGGCGTCGAAGAGGTAGATGGCCACCGCCACCACGGGCCGGATGCGGGCCACCAGCGCCAGCAGCGCCTCGGCCGCCGCGGCCGCAGAGGGGGCACCGGCGGCCGCCTGGGCGGCCGCCTGCAGTTGCGCCAGGTGCGCGCTCCGCTCCCGGGCAAGGACGCGCGCCGCGGTCACCTCGTGGAGGCTGTAGACGAGCCCGCCCGCGGCGCCCTCCCCGAGCAGCGGCTGCCCGCGCACCTCCAGGCTGCGGCGCGTCCCGTCGCTCGCGCGCAGGGTCAGCAGGGCCGGTGCCAGGGGTGCCCCGCCCGGGCGGGTCGCCGTGGGCGGGGCGGGGTCCTCGCGCGAGCCCGGGTGCGGGGCGAGCCCCACCTGGGCCGCAAGCGCCTCGTAGGTGGTGCCCAGGAGCTGGTCGCGCGGCGCCCCCAGGAGCCGTTCCGCGGCCGCGTTAGCGAAGGAGAGCCGCCCCGCCGCGTCGAACACCAGGAGCCCGTCGGCGGCCGCCTCCAGGGCATGGCGCAGGCGCGCCTCCCCCGCGTGCCGGACCGCCTCGCCGCGCGCCTCGGCCGCCCGCGCCGCGGCCTGGGCGGCCAGGCGCTCCGAGCGCTCCCAGAAGCAGCCGACCACCACGCCCGCCGCGGCGAAGGCGAGCAGGCGCAGCGCCCAGCCCCAGGGCTCCAGATCGTGGGGCGAGGCGGCCGTGCTGTCGGGCATGAGCGGTCCGAGCAGCAGCCCGGCGGCGAGACCGGCAAGCAGGCCGCCCGGCCAGCCCCCGGCCAGCGCCGCGAGGAGGATCGCGAGATACGCGAAGTGGGTGAGGGGGTTGGGCGCGCCCCCGCTGCAACGCACCGCGGCGTACACCGCGAGCAGGCCGGCGGCCGCGACGAGCAGCCCCGCGGCGCGCCCGCCGAGGGTGCTCGGCCAGCGCGCCGCCGACCGGAGGTGCTCGGGTGCCATGCCAATCCGAAGGGTAGGCGGGCCGCAGGGCCGCGCTACCCCCCGCTTGGATGCGGGCACCTAGCCCGCAGGTACCAGGAGCGCGCACCTGTGGGGCGGCCAACAGCCGGGTCCCAGCCCCGGCGCATCCTGCCGCGCCCGCGCTCGTGGGCCGCGGGTGCCGTGGACCCGCCGGGGCAGAAGGTGGTCCTTACGCCCCGATCCACCGACCGCTGGCCGCTGACGAGCTGCTGAAACGAGGAATCAGGT
>JBMFSS010000043.1:0-11966 GCA_049967415.1 Candidatus Limnocylindrales bacterium | reverse complement strand
CATTTCGGCCCACAACCGACCCGGTCAGCCGGAGGCTCGGTGGATCCGGGCTAAGATGGAGCGCGTCGAAGCGCTAATCACTGAGTACCGGCGACAACTGTCACTGCCCTGGCGCGCCGACCTCTCGGGCCCTGAGCGCGTCTGGATGGCGGTCTACCCGCCCGACCTTGAGCGCCGCGTGCGCGCGCGGCTCGCGGACTTCGAGTTCGCCACCCGTGAGAGCGGCCACGGCTGGCGGGTGCACGACATCACGACCGCGTTTTCGCGTTGGCTCGCCGAGCAGGAATACCGCGACGCCTACTACCGCGACCCAGACGCCCTCGCTCCAGCACTGCCTCGGTTCCTCGCCGGGCTTGAGGCGGAGCTCCGGGCGACCCTCGAGGGCGCAGACGCCGGCCAGAGCGCCGTCGTGGCGCTGGTCGGCGTCGGGGCGCTCTTTCCGATGGTTCGTGTCTCCGACCTGCTCCAGCACGTGGCGGACCGGATCCAAGGCCGGCTCCTCGTCCTCTTCCCCGGCTCCTTGGAGCGCGGGAACTACCGGCTGCTCGATGCCCGCGACGGCTGGAACTACCTCGCCATCCCGATCACCATTCCGGAGGGGGCTTCCCGATGACGCTGGTCCGTGATGTCCTGGCTCGTGATCCGTCGTCCTGGTCCATCCCGAACCTGGGCGTTGCGAAGGTGGGCCAGCCACATACCGAGGAGGAGTGGGCGGTTCTGCGCTACGAGCTCGAGGCGTTCGTGGCGGAAGGCGAGTACGCGACGGGCCTCGAGCGCATCCTGCGCAGCTACCTCACGAACCTCGACAAGCTGTCCCAACCAGCGGTGTGGGTCAGCGGCTTTTACGGCAGCGGCAAGTCACACCTGATCCGGGTCCTCGAGTCGCTGTGGACGGACCGCGAGTTCCCCGACCACGCCCGCGCACGGGGTCTGGTGCACTTGCCCGAGGAGCTTCGCGCGCATTTCCGCGAACTCGAGACGCGGGGCCAGCAGTTCGGCGGCCGCTTCGCCGCGGCGGGTGTCTTAAGTGCGGGTGGCACGAGCGTGGGGCTCTCGATGCTGGCGATCGTATTTGCTGCAGCCGGCCTACCCGAGGATTACGCCCAGGCCAGGCTCGTGCTATGGCTGCGCGAGGAAGGGCTCCTCGACCCGGTCCGCGCGCACCTCCGCGCCGCCGGCCGGCAACTCGAGACGGAGCTGCCACACCTGTATGTGTCTGCGCCCCTCGCGAGCGCGATCCTCGCCGCCCGTCCCACCTTCGCAACGTCGATCGCGGAGGCGTCCAAGGCCATCCGGGCCCAGTTCCCGTCCCTGGGAACGATCGACGAGCCCACCTTCCTCCAGGTACTCGAGGGGGTCCTGCGCGCCACGAATCCCGGCCGCGAGATCCCGCTCACGCTGGTCGTCCTCGACGAGCTCCAGCAGTTCATCGGCGATGACACCGACCGGGTTAACGAGGTGCAGCAGCTCGTGGAGGCGTGCTGCTCGCACTTCCGGAGCCGCATTCTGTTCGTCGGCGCGGGGCAGATGGCGCTCGGCGCGACGCCGACCCTCCAGAAGCTGCTCGATCGCTTCCGCGTCGCCGTCGCCCTCCAGGATCGCGACCTCGACCGCGTGGTGCGCTCCGTCGTGCTGCGCAAGCGCCCCGAGCGGGCGAAGGACGTCGAGCTGGTCCTTGAGCAGGTGAGCGGCGAGATCAGCCGTGAGCTCGCCGGATCGGGGATCGCCCCCACCGGCGCCGACCGGGAGTTCTTGGTCGCCGACTACCCGCTGCTGCCAGCGCGGCGGCGCCTCTGGGAGTGCTTCCTGCGCGCGGTGGACACGGGCGGCCGCGCCGGCCAGCTGCGGACCCAGATGCGCGTGGTGCTTGACGCGACCGGCGCGGTCGCAGATCGCGAACTCGGCGTCGCGGTGCCCGCCGACCGCATCTACGACGAGCAGGAGAGCGCGCTGCAGCAGAGCGCCGCGCTCTCCACGGTCACCGCGCAGCTGGTGGCCGATCTCGCGCGGGACGAGGAGCACGGAGCGCTCGCGTCGCGGGTCACCAAGGCTGTGTACATCCTCGGAAAGCTGCCGACTGAGGGCCCGAGCGCAACCGGCCTGCGCGCCACGAACGACACGATCGCTGATCTGCTCATCGAGGACCTGCGCACCGACGGCGCGCGCATCCGAGAACGGGTGCCGGCCATCACCAGGCGCCTCGTAGAGCGCGGTGTCCTGCTGGAGGTGGACGGTGCGTACCTCCTCCAGACGCCGGCCGCGGCCGAGTGGGCCGCGGACTTCCAGGCCCACGTGCAGGACCTGCGGACCGACGCCCGTTGGCAAGCTGAGCGGCGGGCAGAGCTGTTCCGCGAGGCGTTCTGGGACGTTGTGCGGGGGCTGAAGCCACGTCAGGGCAAGAGCCAGGTCAGTCGCAAGGTCCGCGTGTCGATGAGCCCAGACGAGCCGGCAGGCGAGCCCGGGGAGGTGCCTATCTGGGTGCGTGACGGCTGGTCGGTCACCGAGCGCGAGGTGCGCGAGGACGCCCAGCGAGCTGGAACGGATAATCCGCTCGTACTCGTCTGGATCCCGCGAGACCAGGCTGATGAGCTGCGCGCGGCGATGGTCGAGGCGCAGGCTGCGCGGACCACGGTGGACCTGCGGGCGGTACCCACGACCGAGGATGGCCGGAACGCCCGGGCAGGGTTGGTTTCGCGCCGTGACACCGCCCAGGAGCGTGAACGGCAACTCGCCGCCCAGATCGTGGCCGCAGCCCGCGTCTACCAGGCCGGCGGGAACGAGGTCGCCGAACCGCCCGGCAACGCGACCCTCGGACCGTCGCTCGCACGTGCGGTAGATAACGCGGTCCTGCGCCTCTTCCCGGAGTTCGCGCTCGCCGACGACAGCCGCTGGCAGGCCGTGATCAAGCGCGCCAAAGACGGCGCCGCGGATTTGCTGGCGCCGTTGGGCCATCGTGGCGAGGTGGACGAGCACCCGGTACCGAGGGCGATCCTCGCGTTCTTGGGCGCCGCGGGCAAGCGCGGCTCGGACGTGCGCCGCCACTTCGAAGCCCCGCCCTATGGCTGGCCACAGGACGCGATCGACGGCTCGCTTTTCGCGCTGATCGCGTCGGGCAAGGTCCAGGCACGCCACAACGGGGAGCCGACCACGTCAGCCCACCTCACCCAGAACGTGATGAGCACCGTGGAGTACCGCGCCGAATCGGTGGTACCCACGGCCGTCGAGCGGATGCGGGTTAAAGGGTTGGCGGTCGATCTGGACATCCCCACCGCCGGAGCCACCGAGCTCGATCTCGCACCGCGGATTCTCGCCACCCTGCGGGGCCTGGCCGATGCCGCGGGCGGGGAGGCGCCGCTCCCGGCCCGGCCGCCGCTGGAGGCAATCCGCGACCTCGAAGGTGCGGCGGGCAACGCTTTGGTGGTGCAGCTCGCAGCTGCGAAGGACGATCTCGAAGCGCAGGCGGAGCGCTGGCGAGCCCTCGGCCGACGCAGAGCCGCCCGTCTCGAACAATGGGCGCTAGCCGAACGGCTGCTGCATCACGCGGCAGGACTGGAGGTTCACGCGCTCGCCGCCGCCGCGCTCGACGCTGTCGCGGCCACCCGCTCGTTGCTCGACGAGCCCGATCCCGTAGCCCCCGTCGTGTCGACCTTGGCCGACGCGCTCCGGGCGGCGCTGGCCGACCGGCTTGCGGCCTTCGCGCGCGCCCGAGACGCGGCCCTCGCCGAGCTCGCCTCGTCCCCGGCATGGTCGGCACTCTCGACCGCGCGGCAGATGGAGATCCTCGCGCAGGTCGGCCTCGCGGATCATCGTGATCCCGCGACCGGCACCACCGACGAGTTGCTCGTGACGCTTGACGCCTGGCCGCTCGCCGACTGGCAGGTCCGCACCGACGCGATCGCGGCCCAGGCGGCCAAAGCACACGAGCTGGCCGCGCGGGACTCGGCGCGCGAGGCCGTCGTGGTGCGGCCGCCGCATGCCGTCATCCGCGAGACGCCCGACCTCGACGCCTACCTCGAGCAGCTTCGGACCGAGATCGCTGGCCACCTCGATGCTGGCGACACGGTGGTCATCTGACCCATGCCCCCCCTCGCTCCCGAGCTCCGCCGCGACCTCGAGAAGGCCGTCGTCACGGCCCGCCGGCTCGCGGAGTCGGCGGCCAGGGCCGCGCTCGCCCGGCTGGGCGTCGAGGATGCCGAGGCGCCTGCTGGTCTCTCGCCCGAGCTGCGCGGGCTTCGGACGGCACTCCGGGAACGGGCCAAGGCTCTCGGTGGCGGGGTGCGCGTGCTCGGCATCCCCCTGCTGGTCGAAGAGATCGCCTACGAGCAGTGGCACCGCATGCTGTTCGCCCGCTTCCTCGCCGAGAACGAGCTGCTCCTCCACCCGGAGGGCGCCCCGGTCTCGCTCACCGAGGTCCGGGAGCTCGCGGCAGAGGAGGGAGAGCGGGACCCCTGGGTCCTCGCCGCCCGGTATGCGGCGGCGATGCTCCCCGGCATCTTCCGCGCCGACGACCCCGCCAACCGGGTCGCCCTCGCCCCCGAGGATCGCAGCCGCCTCGAAGCCGTCCTCGAGGGACTCCCGGCGTCGGTGTTCACGGCGGACGACGCTCTGGGCTGGGTCTACCAGTTCTGGCAGAGCGAGCGCAAGAAAGAGGTCAACAAGCGGGGCGACAAGATCGGCGGGGCCGACCTGCCGCCGGTGACCCAGCTCTTCACCGAGCACTACATGGTCCGCTTCCTGCTCGAGAACTCGCTCGGCGCCTGGTGGGCCGGCCGGCACCCCGACAGCCCGCTCCTGCGCGAGTGGGAGTACCTGCGCTTCCGCGACGAGGGCACCCCGGCCGCCGGCACGTTCGAGGGCTGGCCCAGTCGCGTCGCCGAGGTCACGGTCATGGACCCCTGCTGCGGCTCGGGCCACTTCCTCGTCGCGGCCGCGGACATGCTGCGCCGCATGCGGATGGAGGAGGAGCGGCTCACCGCCGCCCAGGCGGCGGTCGCGGTCCTGCGCGACAACCTCTTTGGCCTCGAGCTCGACGCTCGCTGCGTCCAGCTCGCCGCGTTCAACCTTGCGCTCGACGCCTGGAAGGCCGGCGGCTACCAGCCGCTCCCGGTCCCCAACCTCGCTTGCACGGGGATCGCGATCAAGGGCCAGCGGGCAGGTTGGCACCGCTTTGCCGGCGGGGACACCAAGATGGTTCAGGCCCTCGACCGCCTCTACGACCTCTTCCAGGACGCCCCCGAGCTCGGCTCGTTGATCGATCCGCGGGCCGCTGCCGGCGAGGGCCTCTGGGCGGTCGACGTCGCCGATCTCCTCGCCAAGCTCGACCAGGCCCTCCAGCGGGAAGCCGCAACCGACCCCGCCGCCGCCGTCTTCGGAGCTGCCGCCGCCGGGACGGCGAAAGCCGCCCAGCTCCTCGCCCGCCGCTACTGGTTCGTGGCCACGAACCCGCCGTTCTTGGGGATCAAGAAGAGACTGATTGTTGAACGCGCCGGTGCGCCCTCCGCGGCGAGCTATGACTTTCCCGATCTTGCTTTCGAGATGCTCCTGCGTTGGCTGACTGGCCTACATGCCACAGGTGCAACTGCGTTCGTGTTGCCACAGTCGCTCACCGCCCACCCCGGTTGTGCGGGAGTCCGGGCTGCACTTCGTACGAGCACGAGTGTTCGTTTGCTGGCGCAACTGGGGTCGAGGGCATTCGAGGCCGTCGGCGGCCACGTAGTCGCTGTCGTCCTTCTCGTCGCGTCAACTGGCCGGGCACGGTGGCCAACGTACTCAGCTCTCGACGTCTCCGGGCGCGCCTCGCCCGCTCTGAAGAACGCCGCTCTTCGAAGTGATTTGGTTGCGGTTGTTTCACATCCAACAACCGTGCATGCGCCCATTGACTTCAGCTCGCTGGGGCCAGGATCAGGGCGGCTTGATCTGTACGCTGATTCTGTGACTGGGATCATGCTTGGTGACGCCCCACGATGGTCGCGATTTCATTTTGAGCTGCCACCCGACAGGCACGGCTGGCGCCGCGTCGAGACGGCGCCTGAGCGCAAGGCGGATAAGTCTCCCTTCACCGGAAAGACGATGCTCGTGAGATGGGAGAACAACGGGACCAATCTGCAATCCGTCAGTGCGTTATCCAGGATGCACGGCAGACACGGGGTATTGGTGACGCGAGCAGACCAGGTGCGCGCTTCCATCTGGACGGGAGCCCCCGCTGAGCAGTCGGGGGGCCTCCTGTTGCCCAAGAAGGTGGACGATTTGTCGACTCTGTGGGCGTTTGTCCGATCAACCGAGTACGCGACCTCTCTGCGAGCCGCAGCACCCCGTCTGATCCGAACAACGTCCGATCTGCTGCGTGTCCCCTTTGACCTGGAGCACTGGCAGGAGCTGGCCGCCGAGCAATACCCCCATGGCCTCCCCGAGCCCCACAGCGACGACCCGACCCAGTGGCTGTTCAAGGGGAACGTTGTCGGCTCTGAAGCGCCGCTGCAAGTCGCCGTCGCCCGCCTGCTCGGCTACCGCTGGCCCGACCAAGAACCTGACGCCCTCGATGAGCTGGCTGATGCGGACGGCCTGGTGCCGCTCGTCTCGGTCGGCGGCGAGCGCCCGGCTGCGGAGCGGTTGCGGACACTGCTCGCGCGGGCAGACGGCGACGCCTGGTCGCCGGCGCTTCTTGAGCGCCTCCTCGCCGAGGCTGGGTCGCCGGGCCAGACCCTCGAGACCTGGTTGCGGGACGATTTCTTCGCCCAGCATGCCAAGCTGTTTCACCAGCGCCCGTTCATCTGGCACGTGTGGGATGGCCGCAAGGACGGCTTCAGCGTCCTCTGCCACTACCACCGCCTCGACCGGGCCAAGCTCGAGAAGCTCACCTACACCCTGCTCGGCGATTGGATCGAGCGCCAGCGGGCCGCCGGCGACGAGCCGGGCGCCGAGGCCCGCCTCGCTGCCGCTCTCGGGCTCCAGGAGAACCTCGCCCGGATTCTCGAGGGCGAGGCCCCCTTCGACATCTACGTCCGCTGGAAGAGCCTCGCCGAGCAGCCGATCGGCTGGGAGCCCGACCTCGACGACGGGGTGCGGCTCAACATCCGGCCCTTCGTGACTGCGGGCGTTCTGCGGGCCAAGGTAAAGGTGAAGTGGGACAAGGACCGCGGTAAGAACCCCGACGGCTCCGAGCGCATCAACGACCTCCACCCGACCCTGGCTGAGAAGCGAGCCGCCCGGGCCGCGGCGCTGAAGGGCTGATGATGGCGGCCGAGACCTTCCTGGACGCGCTCGCCGCCGCGCTTGACGCACGGCTCCGTCACAGCCCGGCGGAGCTCGCGCCGGTGGCGCTCCTCTGGCCGGACCAGGCGCGCCAGTGGGGGCCGATCATCGCCGCACTGCGGGCGCGGCGCCTCGTCCTCGAGCTGGGCGAGTACGAGCCCGCCGAGTTCCGGGGCCCCGCGTACTGGATCCGCGGCGTGCTCGACGGCGTGGTCGAAATAGCGCGTGCGGACGAAGCGGGAGTTGCGCCGGTCGTCTACCTGCCCGGGTACGCGCGCTCCGACATCCGCGCCGTCGAGGAAGCCGACGAACGGCTGAAGCCGCTCGCGGAGCTCCAGTATCGCGGGACGATCTTCGCCCAGCAGAACGGCCGGGACTGGACGGTCGGTGCGTTTCTGCAGTCGAAGGCGGGCGGGCTTGGCATCGAGGTGGCGGACGACGCCGCGACCCGCGAGGCGATCGTGCGGGCGCGTGCCGAGCTTGGTGCTCAGCCTGTGGACGACCTCCGCCGGCGGGCACCGCTGCGGGCGTCCTTCTTCGACAGCCTGCTCGCACCGGACCTCGACCGCGATGTGCTGGCCTGGCTGAACGATCCTGCGGCATTCCGGGCGTCGCGCTCGGCCGAACAGTGGGAGGCGTTCCGCTCGCAGTTCACCGATCGGTTCGGGATGGCGCTTGACGAGGGCGAGCTCGCGATCGCGGGCCAGCTCGGCCGGCGCAGCGGCGCCTGGGCCGGGGTCTGGCAGCGATACGTGGAGGCGCCCGGCCGCTATCCGATGATCGAGGAGCGTCTGCGTGGCGCGGCACCCAAGCGTGTGGGCGAGTCGCTTGGACTGTTCGACGGCCCACTCGGTGCCTGGCCGCAGGACAACGACGCGGCTGAGGGCCGCTTACGCCGCGCGTATCTGGAGATCGCGTCGCTCGATGCCGCGGCAGCGGCGGATCGGATCGCGGCCCTCGAGCAGGAGCACGCCGAACGGCGCGGCTCGGTGTGGGCGTCGCTCGGCGAGGCGCCGCTCGCCGCGGCGTCCGCGCACCTTGCGACCCTCGCCGCCATCACGCGGACGCTGCCGGCGGCGGGCTCGGTCGCCGATCTGGCCAAGGCCTACGCCGAGGACGGCTGGCGCGCCGACGACGCGGTCATGCGTGCCCTTGCGGCCGTGACGAGCAAGGCGGACCGTGATGCGGTTTCCGGTGTGGTCCGCGCAGTGTACGTTCCGTGGCTTGACGAAGCAGTGCGCCGTTTTCAGGCTGCAGTGGGCCCGACCGCCGTTGACTACCGCGTGGAGCCGCTCCCCGAGTGGCCCGAGGGCACGTGCGTCGTCTTCATCGACGGGCTGCGCTTCGACGTTGGCCGGCGGGTCGAGGCCGCCTTGAAGGCCAACGGTTATGGGGCCACGCTCCGACCCCGGTTGACGGCGCTGCCCACCATCACCTCGACCGCCAAGCCCGCCGCCTCGCCCGTGATCGCGTACCTGGGGCCCGGGTCTGGCCTCGCCCCGGCTCCCCGGGACAGCGGCGCCGATCTCGGGATCGCCGCCCTTCGCGCGCTGCTGACCCGAAACGGGTACCAGGTCCTCGTCGACGGCGAGAGCGGGGACCCGGCTGGGCGGGCCTGGACGGAGCACGGCGACATCGACGAACTCGGCCACAAGCAGGAGGCGAAGTTGCCGGCGCTGCTCGACGATGAGGTGCGCTCGCTGTGCGAGCGCATCGCCGACCTGCTCGAGGCGGGCTGGCGACAGGTCGCCGTGGTGACCGACCACGGCTGGCTCTACCTTCCCGGCGGGCTGCCCAAGGTGGAGCTGCCGCTGTACCTCACGAAGGACGAGCGCATGCGCAAGGGCCGCACCGGCCGGCTCGCGGACGGCGCGGTCGCACCCGGCGGCACGGTGCCCTGGTATTGGGATCCGGACGTGCGGATGGCGGTCGCACCGGGGATCAGCGCGTTCGTGGCGGGCACGGTCTACGAGCACGGTGGCGTGAGCCAGCAGGAGTGTGTGACCCCGCTCCTCACGGTCGCTGCTGCCCCCGCACCCCGGGGCCCGGTGACCCTGTCGATCCGCTGGCGCGGGCTGCGGGCCGACGTGGGCGCGGCCGGGGCACCCCCCGGCGCCGCGGTCGATCTCCGCGACAAGGCAGGGGCCCCGGAGACCTCCCTGCTCGCCGCTCCCGTGACGATCAGCGTCCAGGGCACCGCACGCTTGCTCGTGACCGACGAGAAGGCGCTCGCGAGGTCCGCCTTCCTCGTGCTCCTCGACGCGGACGGGCACGTCATCGCGCAGGAAACCGTGATCATCGGAGGCGAGGGCTAATGGACCTCGACTCGCTCGACCGGCTGGCCGCCGAGGCGTTCCCGGGGAGCGTCGTCCGCAAGGACCTGGCGCTCAAGTTCAAGGGCCAGTACCCGGTGCCCACCTACGTCGGCGAGTTTCTCTTGGGGCGCTACTGCGCGAGCACCGACGAAGGAGAGATCGCCGAGGGGCTGCACATCGTTCAGCAGCAGCTCCAGGACCGCACTGTCCGGGCGGGCGAGCAGGAGCTGTTCAAGTCCCGGGCGCGCGAGCACGGCACAGTCAAGCTCATCGATCTCGTCACCGCGCGGCTCGATGCGCCGAGCGACAGCTACCTCGCGACCCTGCCCAGCCTGCAGCTGCGGGACGTGCGGATCAGCGACGAGCTCGTCCGCGACAACGAGCGCATGCTCACCGGCGGCTTCTATGCCGAGATCGAACTCGAGTACGACGCCGCGATCACCGAGGAGGCCAAGGGGCGGCCGTTCGGCATCGTGGCGTTGCGGCCAATCCAGCTCTCGCGGCGCGACGTGCTCGACGTCCTCGCCAGAGGTCGCACCGCGTTCACGACTGCCCAGTGGCGCGACCTGCTCCTGCGCAGTGTCGGCTTCGAGCCATCCGCGCTCTCCCCGCGTGCGCAGGACATCCTTCTGCTCCGGATGGTCCCCTTCGTCGAGCGAAACTACAACATGGTCGAGCTCGGGCCACGCGGCACCGGCAAGTCGCACCTCTTCCAGCAGATCTCGCCCTACTCGCACCTCGTCTCGGGCGGCAAAGCGACCGTGGCCAAGATGTTCGTGGACAACAGCACCGGCCGGCGCGGCCTCGTCGCCCAGTACGACGTGGTTTGCTTCGACGAGGTGAGCGGTATCGACTTCGATGGGGAGGACGGCGTCAACATCCTGAAGGGCTACATGGAATCGGGGGAGTTCAGCCGAGGCAAGGAGTCCATTCGCGCGTCGGGCAGCGTGGTGATGGTCGGCAACTTCGAGGTGGATGTCGTGCACCAGCAGCGGGTCAGCCACCTCTTCGGGCCCTTCCCCAAGCAGATGCGCGCCGACACGGCGTTCATGGACCGCATCCATGCCTACCTCCCGGGCTGGGACGTCCCGAAGCTCAGCCGCGAGCTGTTCACCGAGCATTTCGGCCTGGTGAGCGACTTCCTCTCCGAGGCGTGGAGCCGACTGCGCGAGCAATCCCGGCTGCCGGCCGTCCAGGGCCGCGTCTTCTACGGCGGGGCACTTAGCGGCCGCGACGCGAACGCAGTCAACAAGACCGTGAGCGGTCTCCTGAAGCTGCTCTACCCGAACCCGGCGATGGAGATTGCCGTCGAGGATCTCGAGTGGGCGGTGCGCCTGGCGATGGAGTCACGCCGACGCGTCAAGGAACAGCAGAAGCGCGTTGGCGCGATGGAGTTCCGCAACACGCACTTCAGCTACACGATGGGTGAGGGCGGGGTCGAGCAGTTCGTCACGACCCCCGAGCTTCAGCGCCCCGACGAGATCGGCAGCGACCCACTCCCGCCGGGGCAGGTGTGGGCTATCAGTCCCGGCGGCGAAGGGGAGAACCCGGGGCTCTTCCGGATCGACGTCACGGTGGGCCCGGGCTCGGGCGTGCGGATCCTCAACCAGCCGGCCCCCGCGCCGTTCCGCGAATCGGCGCGGATCGCGGAGCAGAACCTGCTCATGCGCTCGCGCGACCTCGTCGGCGACCGCGACCCGCGCCAGCACGAGTTCAACGTTCAGCTGCGGGCGTTCGACGCCGCCCGCAGCGGCGCAGGGCTCGGGCTACCAGCGCTGCTGGCGCTCTCGAGCGCCCTGCTCGAGCGGAGTCTTCGGGGCGGCCTCATCGCGATCGGCGGGCTCAATCTCGGTGGGGGGATCGACACGGTCCCGAACGCGGTTGCGGCCGCCGAGCTTGCCGCTGAGAAGGGAGCCTCGGCCCTGCTCGCGCCGATTTCGGCGCGCCGCCAGCTCAACGAGCTGAGCGACGACATCGCGACCAAGGTCAGCGTCCTGTACTACAGCGACGCTCGGGAGGCACTCGCCAAGGCACTGGGGGAGTAGGCGAAGAAAGGGGATCGATGGCGAAGCTGACGCACGCGTCGCAGGAGCGGACTTGGCCCAGGGACCGTCTCGACCTCAGCGCGACGTGGGCGCCGGACCGCATCGGCGACGATCCGCCGGTGCTCGGGTTGGGCGATCTGGTGCAGAACGATCGGGAACGGATCCAGCCGCGCGTCGGGCGGAAGCTCGAGATCCAGCTGGCCAAGACCGACGAGGTGCACCTCATCCGCACGCACCATGGAAGACTCGGACATCGAGTGCCAACGCTCCCTCCACCCCGAGCATGGCGCCCTCTCCGTTGCCGCGGACATCGGCAGCTGGTTTCCGCAACAATGGCACGGGCCTCTTCAACGGG
>JBMFSS010000042.1:0-12192 GCA_049967415.1 Candidatus Limnocylindrales bacterium | reverse complement strand
CTCTGGTCAGCTATTGCTGGAGATCGGGCGTCTCACCCCATTCTGGCAGAGAGGGGACATTCGACGTGGGGGCAACGGTGTCGACTGTCTATGTCGAGTGGGCGACGGTTCCCAGCGAAGCCACATACCACGGAACTTGGGACTCCTCGGGCTGCACGTCCAAGAAGGTCTATGTCTGCAAGTACGTCGGTACCCCCTACGTGGACGAGCGCTTGCAGACCGGCCAGAATCCCATCGACGTCAGCGTCAACGCCATCGGCGAGTCCCCGGTCGTGGTCGGCTCGTATTTCAAGGACGCGCAGGGACGTTCGTACGTTCTGGCGTTCGATACGGGGCAGACCCCCCCTCGGCAACTGACTGCCCACAGCCAAGCACGCCCGCCATCCACATTGTCAAGACGCCCAGCACCACGAGCCTGGGAGTCGGCGGCGGCTCGGTGACCTACACCTACACCGTCACCAACCCCGGCACCGTGTCGTTGAGCGACGTCAGCGTGGCCGACAACAAGTGCAGCTCGGTGACCGGCCCGAGTGCGGGCGGTGACGCGAACTCCAACAATCTGCTCGACCCCGGCGAGACCTGGGTCTACAGCTGCACCACCACCCTCGCCGCCACCACCACCAACACGGCCACCGCCACCGGCTACTACAACGAGTCCCCAGTGACCGACCAGGCCCAGGCGACGGTGACCGTGGCCACGCCGACGGGCTGCACCGGGATCTGCGGCCCGGTCGTGATCCTCACTCCGGCCATGACGGTCACCAAGTTCGTGAGCCTCAGCCAGACCGGTCCCTTCAACCAGCACAGTGTCACCACCACGGTCGGAGCGACGGTGTGGTACCAGGTGACGATGAGCAACACTGGCCAGGAAGCGCTCACAGGGGTCACCTTGGGTGACTCTTTGGGGCTCGCGACCAGTTGCCCGACCGTGCCGACGACGTTGGCGATCGGCGCCAGCTATAGCTGCACGTACTCACGCGTGGCAGCCCTTGGCACGACCACCAACATCGCCACCGGAACGAGCACGCAGACCGGTCCGAAGACTGACACCGCGACCGTGATCGGCACCGCCGCTGCACAGCCCAAGCCGCCCACGGGTGGCGTCGCGGGTGCGACCGGGACGCCGCATCCCAAGCCCACCCTGCCGGCCACCACCGAGGTTCCCGGCCAGGGCGGTGCCCCCAACGGAACCATCCTGCTGCTCCTGGGCCTGCTCGGTGCCGGCTCGCTGGCGCTGATCACGCTCACGCTGCTCCGGGAGCGGCTCCTCGATAGCGTCGAGAAGTAGTTACCCGGGGGACCTGGTCCCCCACCGCACGAGATCGACGGGCGCAGGACCCTGACCGGCGCCCGTCGTTCTCTGTCTGCGAGGCGCTGTGTCCCCAGGCGTCAGGCTCCCCGCACCACCACCGGGTTCGAGAAGACCTCCACGTCCCCCAGGCCCCCGGCCGCCTGCAGTGCCGACACGGCCGGGTCGCGCAGGCCGACGCGGATCGCCATCGGGCCGCTCCGCCGTACGAAGTCGTAGGCGCAGCCGTCTGCCCCGACCAGGCGGGTGGTGACGCCCTGGAAGGCGGACCACTGGCCCTGCGGGTCCTGGGTGGCCACCTGGATCTCGACTGTGCTGCCGGCAAACCCCTTCCCGACCGCGACGCGCACCGTCACGTAGCCGCCCCTCCCGGCCACCACCGTGCGCCCAGTGGCAAACGGCCCGGCGCGGGTGACGCCGGGGCTGGCGGTTGCGCTGATCCCGTGCAGGGCAAGGTCGAGGCCGGTCACGTCCCCCGTGCCGACCGCGACAGGCGTGACGGCGACGGGCGTGGCGCCCGCCGCGTTCGCCAGCCCGCTGCTCGCGTAGGACCCGGAGAGGTACAGGCCGCTCCAGTCGGTGTAGTGGAGGAGGTAGGTGCCCGCGGCGAGGTCCAGGGTGTAGCGGCCGTCCGGGCCGGTGGACGAGGCCTGCCCGCTGCAGGCGGGCGAGGCACAGGGCGCCACCTGGATATCGGCGAGCGGCGTGCCATCGGGGCCGGTGACGGTCCCTGTCACCAGGTGCCCTTCGGGGAGCTGGACGTCGATGCCGCGGACCCCGCTCGCGCTCACCGTGACGGGGACTGCCTCGGGGAGCGTGGGGACAAAGCCGTTCGCGCCGTAGAAGCCGGAAGGATGGCCGTTGGACGGGTCGTCGAAAGCGACGGTGTAGGTCCCGGCGGGGAGGTCGATGCTGTAGCTGCCGTCCGGACTCGAGCTGGCGTAGGCGCACTCGGCAGGGGCGGCCGTGGCGCACGCGTCGACGAAAATGCCGGAGAGCGGCAGCCCATGGCTGTCGGTCACCCGACCGGCCAGCGTCGGGTAGAGCGGCGCCGGGCGCAGCGCGACGTCGATCCCGGAGATGTCGGCGTCGGTGACGTCGAGCACCGTGGCAGCGGCTCCATCGAGGGTGGCCCCGGCCGTGGCGTAGAAGGTCCAGGGGTAGGGCTTGGCGAGGCCGGTCACCACGGTGTACGGGCCCGGCAGCACGGCGATCGAGTACGTCCCGTCGGCAGCCGTGGTGGCGGTCCCGCAGTTGGGCAGCCCCGTCTCGGGCAGGACGCTGTCGAGGGCGCCGCAGGCGAAGACGTGGATCCCGGCGAGGCGCCGGCCGCGGGCCGTGACGGTCCCGCTGATCGTCTCCCCGGCGGGGACCTGCACACTGACCTGGGCGCCGCTTCGGTCCACCGCGATCACCGACGCGAGTGGCCCAAAGGGGGTGAGGCGGCTGCCGTCCACGTAGCCGCCGGGGAGCGCGCCGGTGGGGTCGCTCACGGCCATCCGGTAGGTGCCGGGCACGAGGTTGGCCATGGTGTAGGTGCCGTCCGCGGCCGTGGTGGCCAGCCCGGCGCCGTGCTCCGGGAACCGGTAGGCGGCCACCTGCATTCCCGCGGCCGGGGCGCCATCGGGTCCCAGGACCGTGCCGCTGATGGAGCCGCTCGCGGCCGGGGCGCTGGGCGTCGGGCTCGACGGTGGCGGCGGCTGCACCACTACCACCTTGTCAATCTCGCGTCCATAGGTGCCCGTGGCGTCGAAGCGGACGCGGTAGTAGGCGGTGCGCGATGGAGCGAACGTGTAGGTCGATTGGCCGGCGCCATCGAGGGTGAGCGTGGTGAGCACGCTCCAGTGCACCAGATCCGCTGAGACCTGCCACTGCACCTGGCCGCAGGGAACACCCCCCGAGGCCGGGAGCCCCACCAGCTGGCCCGCCAGGATCGTCTGCACGTGCAGCGGCGGCGCGAGCGTGGCGGCGCCCACGTAGGTGATGCGGAAGCCGCTGGCGGTCCAGGCGCCGGGCGTGGCAACCGGTACCCCATCCTGGACCAGGGCCATCGCTGTGAGCGCGGTCCGGGAGCCCTTCGCCTGCAGGCCGCTGAACGTCACGGCTGGGTGGTACGGCCCCAGCCGTTCCCGGGTCCCGTCGGGTGCGGTGGGCGCCTCCACGATCCACTCGGCGGACGTCGCCGGCCCGGCGTAGGTCTCGAAGGTGTCGAAGGTGGCCCCGGTGGTGTGGTTGGTGAGCGCGATCTGCCAGCGCGTCCGGCTGATCCGGTCGATGGCCACGCTGATCCGGTCGCCGGGCCGGACCGTGACGCCGTCCATCAACTGCTTGAGTGGGTGCGCCGGCAGGGTCTCCCACCACGCCTGCGTGTGCAGCCCGGTCGCCGGATCGTAGAGCTCCTCGATCCCGGCCTGGATCAAGGGGCTTTCCGGGCCGATCCCGTCGATCCCCACCCAGATGTCGGTGAAGGTCTCCCAGGGCGTCGCGCCGATGGCAGGCACAGTGAACGTGCCGGCGACCCCGGTGAAGGGGCCATAGCCGGCCGCGTACCCGGACCAGCCATCGGTGACGGTGGCGTTGCGGGTGGTCGCGTTCACGGTGCCGCCGCCAAAGGGGAGCAGGGGCGCAACGGGCAGCAGGAGCGCCGCCACCGCCACGATCGCTGGCCAGCGGGGCCCACCCGGACGCGTCCAGCGTGGGCGCCCGGATCGTGCCGGTCGCGGGCCTCCCGGGCGGGCCCGGTCGGAGGGAGAGGTGGGGTTGGTCGGCATCGAGGTGCCCTCGCGCGGGTCCCCATCCTACGACCGCTCCCCCCGCTTCGGCCGCGGAGGCTATCCTCTGCGCATGTCACGGCTCATCCGCGCGGCGCTCGTGCTCGTGCTCGTCGTTGGCGCAACAGTGGCGGTCCCCGCAGGCGCGCAGGCGGACTCCTCGTCCAACATCCCGGGCGTGCCGATCCCCGGGTCGGTGGTCACCGGGCAGCTCGGCGGCCCCATCTACGACGTGGTGTACCGGATCACGATGCCGGCCGGCGCCGTGCTGGTGGCCGGCCTCTCGGGCAGCCCGGGGACGCTCTTCGGGCTCTACCTCTTCGACAGTACCGCGACCACCGTGGTCGGGACGCAGGGGCTGGTGGCCAGCTCGACCGTGGTGGGGACGCAACAGCACATTGCCTACTCGTCGCCCCTCGGCGGCACCTACTACCTGGATCTGAACGGCGCCAGCAACGTGGAGGGGACGTACACGCTGGTGGTCCAGGTGGTGGCCGACACCACGCCTCCGGTTGCCTCACTCCTGCTGGACAACGGGCGCGCGCTCACCAACTCGCCAACCGTCAGCGTGATCCTGACCGGGTACACCAGCCTCTCGGGGCTCTCCCAGATGGCGTTCAGCGCCGACGGGGTCAGCTGGGGCGCCTGGCTGCCGTACGCGGCCGCGTCGAGCTGGACCTTCCCGGCGGGGGACGGTGTGAAGACGCTCTGGGCGAAGGTGATGAACGGGGTGGGCGTCGCCTCGGCCCCGATTTCGGCGTCGATCACGCTCGACACTGTGCGGCCCACCGTGACGGTGATCCAGCCCACGGCGGACTCCGCGGTGGCGGGGCTGCGGCCCACTTTTACCGTCCGGTTCAGCAAGCCGATCAATCCGGCCTCCTGGAGCAACTTCGGGCTGGTGGTGCAGGCGGCCAACGGCTCGCCGGTCTCGGGCACGTACGCCTATGACGCCTCCTCCTGGACCGGCTCGTTCACGCCGGCGGTGGACCTGGCGGCCGGGCAACCGTACGTGGTCACGGTGGGGGGCGTCACGGACCTGGCGGGCAACGTGGTGGCGCCGATCCCGTCATGGACGGTGACGCCGCTGCGCCCGACGAGCCTGGTCCTGTCGCGCTCTGCCCGGGTGATCCTGCCGGGCGCGAGCGTGACGCTGACCGCGACGACGCCGGGGCTCGACACGTCGGCGGTCTTCCTGCAGACGCTGCTGCCCGGCGCAGCCAGCCCGGCCCAGTCGGGCCCGTTCACGGTGGTGGACGGGAGTGTTTCGACCACGGTGTCGCCGCAGATGAACACCGGGTACCAGTTCCTCTATCCGGGGTCGCGGACCGATGCCTCGACGACCTCCAACCAGGTGCGGGTGATTGTCCGGCGGCTGGTCTCGCTGGTGGGCGTGCCGGCGGCGGGGACGCAATCGGCGAAGGCCGGTCGGCCCATCACCCTGACCGCGCAGGTTGAGCCCGTGGGGTCGGTGGCGCGCCTGTCGTTCCAGCGCTACCGGTACGACGCGGTCCACCGGCGCTGGGTCTACGCGGGGAGTTTTGGCCGCACCACCGACGCCGCCGGCGAGGCATCCGTGACCTGGACGCCCACTGCCGGGCGCTGGTACTGGCGTGTGGCCTCGTTCCCGACGCCCGACTACGCCAACAATGTGAGCCCGGTCTATCGCTGGCTGGTCGCGGGTTGAGGGCCGCCGTCGCGGGCGCCCGCGGGGCTGTCGGGCCGGCGAGCGGGCGGGTCATCGGGCTGCCCATCAGGTCGGCGATCAGGTCGGCGATCAGGTCGGCCACCGGGCCGGCCATCGCATGCATCTCGGCGCCTGCAGGGCCTGGGCCCGCGGGGCCGGGTAGCGTCCCATGACTCCACGCGTCCGGCTTGCCGCCGGCGCGGCCGTCGCGCTGGCGGTGGTGGTCCTGGTGGCGGCTGCCGTGCTCGTGGGGACGGCGCCGCACCCGTCACCGGTGCCACCGTCGCCCTTGCCCAGCGCCACGCCTGCGGCCGTGTCGCCGTTGCCCAGCCCGGTGGTCCCTTTGCTTCCGTCGGCTTCGGCGCCCACGGCAACTCCCGCCCCGCCCGTCGTGCCTGGACCGCCGGCCTCCTGCGGGCCGTTCGATCCGGCATGCAGTCGCCTGCCGATCAGCGGCCAAGGGCAGCTGGCATTCACCTCGCAGCTCTCCTGCGGCACGCTGGGGCCGTGCACGCTTGACCTGGACGTGTACTACCCGCGGCTGGCGAGCGCCACGCCCGGGGCCACCGGAAGCGGCCCTGGTCGAACGGGGCCGTGGCCGGTGATCGTGGCGGTGCCCGGCGGGCCGGCGGCGCCCGGGATCCGTCACGGCCTGGGGGACTTTGCGTCGCTGCTCGCGGGGCAGGGCGCGGTGGTCTTCGTGGCCGACTACCGCGAGGGCGCGCAATACGGCGGCACGTTCCCACTGCCCTACGAGGACATCGGCTGCGCCATCCGGTACGCGCGCGCGAACGCCGCGCAGTACGGGGGGAACGGGTCGAAGGTGACCCTGGTGGCCCACTCGCTCGGCGGTTTCTTCGCCTCCACCGAGGCGCTTTCGCCGGATCCCTTCACGCCTGCCCCAGGCGCGTGCCTGACCACGAGCGGCTCCACCAAGCCGGACGCGTTCATCGGCATCGCCGGGATCTACTCGCAGCAGGAAATCACCCCGGGCTTCCTGAATACGTTCTTCGGGACGGTGGGAGGCGTCGCTGACGGCGGATCTGCAGGCGCCACGAGCGCTCTGCCGGGATCAGGTACGCCGGGTGTCCCGAGCGTGCAGGCGAGCGCGCCCGCCGACTGGGCTGCCGGCAATCCATTCGCGCTGGTCCGGGCGCACGGCAACCCCGGGCTGGTGGTGCGCCTGATCCAGGGCGCGGACGACACGAATGTTCGGCCGGCCGAGGCGCAGTCGTTCGAGCAGGCGCTCCAGGCGGCCGGTTACAACGCGGTGCTCACCATGGTGCCGAGCGCGGACCACAACAGTGTGCTGCAGAACGCGCTGACGATTCGGACGGTGATGGAGACGGCGCTGGGTTTGGGCCAGTAGGCGCGCGGCACCGACGGCTGGTGCGCCGGGGGGCGCAGTGCCGAGGGGGCACAGTGGCCGTGCGGGGGCCGGGGCGCCCACGTGCCGGGGGGCGCAGTGCCGAGGGGGCACGGTGGCCCGGCCGTCGCCCCGCGGGTGGCCCACCACTTGGCCAAGTCTCGCGGGTCCGCCGCATGCCGCGGCTGGTGCCCCGCGGGTCAGACACGCCGCGGCCAGTGCTCGCGCGTCAATCGCGTCCTGCGCCGTCATCCTCGTCGGGACCGCTGCCCCGCGCGGGACCCCCGCCGCGAACGCCGCGCGACCGAGCCGCCCGTTCCATCCACGGCGACCGAGGGGCAGCCGCAGCCGGCCGGGCAGGCGTCGGGGCGTCCACCAAGGTGTCGTCCAGTGTGTCCTCGGAAGCGCGCGGGCCGGGCGTCGTCACCACCGGGCCGGACGTCTCAACCGGGTCGGGCGCGTCGAAGGGGTCCTCGGCGCGTCGGCGGCGCCACGCCTGGAACATGCTGCCACCCACGAACGCCAGCGCTGCCAGGACCAGGACGGCGAGGATCGGCAGGAGCGAGTCGAGGGGCGAGCCGGAGCTGCTGGCGGGTGTGGTGCCTGCTGCGCCCGCGGGTGCCGCCGAGCCGCTGGCCGACGGCCCACCGGAGGCGCCGGGTGCGCCGCTGGACCCGGCCGCGACGGCGGCCTCGGCCGACGCGTTGGCGGTCGAGGTGGGCTTGGGCGTCGCCTTCCTCGTCGCGGTCGGCTTGGGGGTGGCTGCCAGGTGCGTCACGGGCTGGACCACTGGGCGGGGTGTCGGCTTCGGGGTGGGCCTCGGTGTCGGCCGGGGCGTGGGCCTGGGGGTGGGCGCCGGGCCCGCCTTCACGATGACGCTGCCGACCATGAAGGTGTACAGCGCGTCGTGATATCCAAATGTCCCGATCTCGTGAAATGTGGCGCTGAACGAGTGCCCCGGGAGGATGGTGCCGCTGGCCGTGAAGCCGCCGCGGTCTGGCCATACCCAGTGGTTGACCGTGTCGCGGTTCACCCAGGTCACGGTCTGGCCGACGTAGATCGTGACCGGGGAGGGGAGGAAGTTCTTGTCAATCGTGACCGTGGCGCCACTGGCCCGTGTGACGGGTGGCGTGGCGAGTGCCACTGTCAGCATGAGCGCGAGAAGGGGTGCGGCGAGGATGGCACCTGCCTTTGCGCGGGCTGCATGGGCGCCGGGCAGCAGCGTGCTGGGCAGGCCTGTGCCGTGAGGGCGCATGCAGGGCAGCGGGGCGGCGAGGATGGCACCTGCCTTTGCGCGGGCTGCATGGGCGCCGGGTACCGGCGCATCATGCGGCTCTCTGGCGCGTGGCGCTGCGGCGGGTGGCCATGTGGCGCGGGGTCCTGTGGCTCGCAGCGGGGCGGCGTGCAACCGGGCGGCGTGCATCGGGGCGGCCAGACCGCCGCGGAGCCGTGCCCCGTGCACCCGCACGGCACACGAGGCGTGACGCAGGGAAGCGCAGCGGATGTTCATGGCACGGACCCCTTGCTCCCTCTCCTGGCCGCGTTCCGGCCATCATCCGCGGCACCGCCACAGCCGTGGACCCGCGCGACGCATTCGACGCTGGTGCTGGTCTGGCGCCTGATCATGGTGCACGTTCGATGTCCATGGTGCCGATCCGACGGCCCGCGGCCCATGGCTCGAATGTACCAGCGCGTTCGCTCAATCTCCAGCGATTGCCGACCGCGCGGCCGAGTTGGCGGCGGAATTGGGACTGGCGCCCGCGACGGAACGCGCGTCGGAGTTGGCGATGATAGCCGCCCGCGGATCGTGCCATCGGATCGCCCCCGCGGTCGAGCCCGCGGATCGTGCCAGCAGATCGCCCCCGCGGTCGAGCCCGCGGCTCGTGCCATCGCGGTCCCATCCGACCGCACCATGCACGAGGCACTCGTCCGCGCCCGATGCCCGCGCCGCATGCCCAGGACATGCTCCCGCGGGTTTCTCCTGGGGCCCTCGACCCGGCTAGCTCCCCGGCGCCAGGCGCATGCCCCCTCCGCGGCGCTTTTCAACGATCAGTGAACAACACGCCGCCATGGGGATTGCGGTGGTCTGCCTGATCCGCGACCTTGAGCGCGACGTAATCCAGCTCCGCGGGAATGGCCGATGGGCGTCTGCTGAGCCTCCGTGCCGTCGAGGACGTCGCCAATCGACCCACGGTCGACCGTTTCTGCTTGTGGCCAGCGCTTGTGAGGGCCGCTTGCTCGCCTGGGGGGTACTGCGGCGCTCATGCGCGCATTGTCGATCGGATGCGGGATGCGGGATGTCTGGGCGCCCAGCGTGTCCTGGGCTATCGCGTGAGAGCCCAATCTGATCCGGTCCCTGCGGCCGTTCACCGATCGTAGAAACGTGCGCGTTCAGAAAGCCAAGTGGTCGCCGTGGTCCCAGTAGCTGCCGCTTGCCCAGAAGTGCCAGCAGGCGAGCGGCTCTGTTGGCCCGGCGACGCGCGCGTGCCGGGCAACCGTCGGCGTCGGCACCCGGTTCCCTGCTCAGGCGCGGCGCCGCGCCAGGGCGTACCAGGCGATCACGGCGATCACCACGACCACGATGAAGATCTCGAGCGCGAGCCTGCCGGAGAACTTGAAGCCGAGGATCGTCACAGCGAGCAGGGAATCCGCCTGCAAGAGAGCGAGCACTGGACCCTCCTCCGGTCGTGCGATGGACGCGGCCCCACGGCACCGCGGGTGGCGTGAGGGTAACCCAGCTGGCGACCCCGCGGGCAGCTGATGGCGCCAAGGTACTGCAGCGCGCCCTGCACTGCGCGTGTGTATGGGGCGGCGTGGGCACGTTCGCCCGCGGCCGTCGCGTGCGCCCACGTAGGGGCAGGGCTCGAGTTGGCGACCTTGTCGGCGGGACGGCTGGCGTTCCCCGTCCAGTCGCCGGGCCATCCGGCGCGGTCGTCCTTCCAGGCGCCGGGCCACCCGGCGCGCCAGTCCCAGCTATTCTCGGTTCGCTCGCCGGTAATCGACTGTGAAGGCGCTCGGCCTACACTGCGTGCAGATGCCGCAGCCGATCCACCGCCCGCCGGCGCGGTCGTCCGTCCAGCCGCCCGGCCCGCCGGCGACGGCCGAGCCCGCGCGCCCGCAACGATCAAGCTCCCCCGCCGGCAGCGGCCGACTGCCCGCCGGCAACGGCGATAGCGCCCTCGCGCCGGCAGGTGTGCTCGAGAGCCCGCGCGTGCCGCCGGCGGCCGAGTCGGCCTCAGGAAAGGCGGTGCAGCTCGAGCAGGTTGGCGCCCGGCACGCCCGACGGTGACGAGGCCACCACCAGCACCGGGTCGCCCGGCCGAAGGAACGCCAGGGTGCCCAACTCCCGGTCCAGCAGCGCGATGATCTCGTCGGTGCCGTGGGCGTCGCCACTTGGCCGCGGCACCACCCCATGGCGCAGGGCAAGCCGCCGCAGACAATGCGGGTCCGGGGAGAGCGCCACCACCGGTACCCCGGGCCGGAGCGCCGACAGAAGCTCGGCCGCCAGCCCGGATCGCGTGAAGGTGGCGATCGCCCGGATCCCGGCTTCACGGCGCGCAAGGCTCGCTGCGGCCCAGATGATCGGTTCGGCCGCATCCAGACCCACCGCGCCCATCGGCGTGGTACCCGTCGCGGATGCGCCCTGGTCGGGGGCGCTACCCTCGGTGGAGCCGGACAGACTGGCACGCGCCGCGGCCGTCTCGCGCCACTCGGCCGATTCGGCAGGCGCGGCCGACTCGCGCGCGCCCGCCGAGGCATGCGCGTCTCGCGACCCACTTGCCTCGCGTGAGGCAGCCGAGCCACTCGCCCCGCGCGCTGCAGCCGACCCACTCGCCTCACCGCCCGCGGCCCACGTGCCGCCCGGGCCCGATCCGCGGCCCGACGAAGGTGTGCCGCCGGCCCTCGCCGACGTGTCGCCCGGCCCCGACGTGCTCGGCGCGGCGATGCCCCCGCGCTCGACCGCCTCCACGATCCGGACGGCCGCCGCCGCGGCCTCGATGGGGTAGGCGCCCACCGCCGTCTCGGCCGAGAGCATCACCGCGTCGGCGCCGTCGAGTACCGCGTTGGCGACGTCGCTCGCCTCGGCCCGGGTTGGGCGCGGCGCGTTGATCATCGACTCCAGCATCTGCGTCGCCACGATGGAGGGAAGTCCGGCGGCCAGCGCCTTGCGGAGCAGCATCTTCTGGAGCAGCGGCACCTCCTCGAACGGCAGCTCCACGCCCAGGTCGCCGCGGGCAACCATCAGCGCGTCACTCACCGCGACGATCTCGTCGATCGCCCCCAGCGCAGCCGCCGTCTCGATCTTGGCCACGATCGGCGGGGCCGAGTCGCCCAGGAGTCGGCGAAGCGCACGCACGTCGTCGGCGCGGCGCACGAACGACTGGGCCACGTAGTCCACCCCGAGTTCGGTGGCCACCCGCGCGCCCTGCCGGTCGCGGTCGGTGAGCGCATCGATGGAGAGCCGCTCGGAAGGCACGTTCACGCCCTGGTGCGAGCGCACCACCCCGCCGCGCACCACCTCGGTCTCGACATCGTCCTGGACCACCGCCACCACCCGCAGCTCGGCGGCGCCGTCCGCAAGGAGGACGCGGTCACCCGGCTGCAGGTCCCGGGCGAGACGCGGATAGGAAGTGTCGACCCCGGTCTGGTCGCCGGGGCCGGTCTGGGCGCGGAGGACAAACCGCGCGCCCTCCACCAGCTGCACGGCGTCGGCCGCAAAGTTGCCCAGCCGCACCTTGGGCCCGGGCAGGTCGGCGAGGACGGCCACGGGCCGGTTGGCCGACTGGGCGGCCTTGCGTACGGCGGCTACCGAGGCGGCCCACTCATCCGGAGTCCCGTGGGAGAAGTTGATCCGGGCTACGTCGAGCCCGGCCTCGATGAGCTCCGGGAGTCGATTTGCGCTGGCCGGGCCGATGGTGCAGACGAGTTTGGTCGAGCGGACGCTGGGCCGCCCAACCGAAGATCCGATGCTCATGCTTGGACATCCATAACCGGCGAGGCTACCACCCTTATTCGCGCCGTTGGTCCAGGGCCGGGTTTCGGACGACCGGGGCGAGGC
>JBMFSS010000041.1:0-12765 GCA_049967415.1 Candidatus Limnocylindrales bacterium | reverse complement strand
GGGACTTAACCCAACATCTCACGACACGAGCTGACGACAGCCATGCAACACCTGTGGCCAGGCCCCTTGCGGGGAGCCGACGTTTCCGCCGGTATCCTGGTCATGTCAAGCCTTGGTAAGGTTCTTCGCGTTGCGTCGAATTAAACCCCACGCTCCGCTGCTTGTGCGGGTCCCCGTCAATTCCTTTGAGTTTTAGCCTTGCGGCCGTACTCCCCAGGCGGGACACTTAATGCGTTAGCTACGGCACTGGCGGGGTTGATACCGCCAACACCTAGTGTCCATCGTTTACAGCCAGGACTACCGGGGTATCTAATCCCGTTTGCTCCCCTGGCTTTCGCGCCTCAGCGTCAAGAACGGACCAGGAAGCCGCCTTCGCCACTGGTGTTCCTCCCGATATCTACGCATTTCACCACTACACCGGGAATTCCGCTTCCCTCTCCCGCCTTCGAGTCGATCAGTATCGAATGACCCTCCCCAGTTAAGCCGGGGGCTTTCACATTCGACTTGAACGACCGCCTGCGCGCTCTTTACGCCCAGTAAATCCGGACAACGCTTGCCACCTACGTATTACCGCGGCTGCTGGCACGTAGTTAGCCGTGGCTTATTCCTCAGGTACCGTCATCATCGTCCCTGAGAAAAGAGGTTTACAACCCGAAGGCCTTCATCCCTCACGCGGCGTTGCTGCATCAGGCTTTCGCCCATTGTGCAAAATTCCCGACTGCTGCCTCCCGTAGGAGTCTGGGCCGTATCTCAGTCCCAGTCTGGGTGATCGTCCTCTCAGACCACCTACCGATCGTCGCCTTGGTGAGCCATTACCCCACCAACGAGCTAATCGGACGCAGGCCCCTCCCGAAGCGCCTTTCGGCTTTAGTCACGCGAACGAACGCGTGACCACATGCGGTATTAGCCACCCTTTCGGGCAGTTATTCCCCACTTCGGGGCAGGTCACCTACGCGTTACTCAGCCGTCCGCCACTAGCCTCCGAGCAAGCCCGAAGACTCGTACGACTTACATGTCTCATGCACGCCGCCAGCGTTTATCCTGAGCCAGGATCAAACTCTCCGAAAAGAAACCGGCCTCTCGGTCGGTTGAATCTCCGGGTTCGTTTGCCCGCTCACGCTTACTGGACTTCCTGCCACTCTTCACTTGTTAAGGTGCAGCGTCCGTGCCACGGTACGGCCCCGGGGCGCAACCCCCATATATTGAGGGTTCGCGCTCTCGATGTCAACCCGGCCACTGCCAGCCACTGAGGGCTGCCAGCCGGGCCTCCCTGGCCCCCGGTCCGGCCTCCTGGCAGACGTGCCGTGCGGCCGTTGGCTGGTGTCGGGGTCGGCACCCGCGTGGCCACTGGGCCACCCCCTGGCGAAGACCCCGCTGGACCGACCCTCGGCCGATCCGCGCCGCCGACCCTCGACAGGCGCGAGGTGGGACATTAGCGGCTCGCATCCGCCCTGTCAAACGCCCCCCGCGCAGGCACGCAGGCAGGCCCTCTGGCCCGGCGGCAAATTCCCGGAAGCTCGGATCCCGGGCACGCGTGGACGAAGGGCGGCGGGCCAGCCAGCTCCCGCGGCCAGCGTCGGGGGCGCGTCAGATGGGGCTCTCTTCGACCAGCAGGATGAAGGCAGCTGCGCTCAGCCAGCAGAGCAGCGCGAGCTCGACGGACGCCGAAGCCCCGGCGAAACTGATCAGCAGCCAGTCGAGCACGGCCCCGAGCACCAGCGCAGCGGCGGCCTTGGCCAGGCGCAACAGGAACTCTCCGACCAGGTTGCTCATGGCTCTGTCCTCTCCTCCAGTGCACGGCGCCCCTGCATGGCCCGGACGAGCGTGACCTCGTCGGCATACTCCAGGTCCCCCCCAACCGGGATCCCGCGGGCAATCCGAGTGACGATTCCGACATGCCCGGCCAGCCGCTCCGCCAGGTAGAGTGCGGTCGCCTCCCCTTCCAGGGTCGGGTTGGTGGCCAGGATGACCTCCTTGAACGGCAGGCCGCCGGCCTCCGCCGCCCCCACGCGCTCGAGCAACTCGCGGACCCTCAGTTGCTCTGGCCCGATCCCGTCCATCGGCGAAATCGCACCGTGGAGGACGTGGTACCGGCCGTGGAACACGCCGGTCCGCTCGAGCGCCAGAACGTCCAGGGGCTCCTCAACCACGCACAGGCGGCTCGGGTCACGATCGGGATCCAGGCAGACCGGACAGAGCGGTCCAGTGCTGATGTTGAAGCAAGAGGTGCAGAAGACAACTTGCTCCTTGACCGCCAGCAGCGCACTCGCGAGCGCGCGTGCCTCGCCTTCCGGGCTGCGCAGGAGATGGTACGTGAGCCGCTGGGCGGTCTTGGGACCGATCCCCGGAAGGCGTGTAAACGCCTCGATGAGCCGGGCGACCGGCTCCACGACGACGGTCACGGGAGACTCACATTCCGGGCAAGCGAAGACCGCCGGTCACGGCGCCCATCTTCTGCTCCGCCGTACGGCGCGCAGCGCCGAGTGCCTCGTTCACGGCAGCCACGACCAGGTCCTGGAGCATCTCGACGTCTTCCGGGTCGACGACGCCAGGGTCGATGGAGATCGAGATGAGGTCCTGCTTTCCCGTCACCACCGCCCTGACGGCACCACCACCCGCCGTCCCCTCGATCTGCAGCGTCTCCAGCTCGGCTTGCACGCGAGCGAGCTGCGTCTGCATCTGCTGCGCCATCTTGGCCAGGTTCCCGAAGCTCATCGCGTCCTCCTCAGCCGTGCCGGCACGCGGTATGGTCGCGCCTTCATTCCACGTCCGCCGCGTCCGCAAGCTCACCGGCGAAGACTCGTCGGGCTGCGTCCAGGTTCTCGCGGCCGATCACCTCGTGTGGCAGCGGCGGCAACGCCTCCAGGTTTGTGGCCACGCAACGGATCCCGACCTGCGTGCCGACCGCCGCCTCAATGGCCGCCTCGAACGCAGCATGCCGCTGCTCAGCCTTCTCGCGCAGGAACGCCTTGTCTTCCGGGAAACCGAGGATCACCACGCGACCCTCGAGACGGACAGGTCGGCAGACTTCCACCAGCGGCTTGATCAGCGGCATCCGCGAGAGCGCGGCGACGATCTCGGGCCAGCCTGTCCTCACGCGCCCCAGGAGGTCGCTGGAAGTCTCCGCAAGCGGGGCGCTTCCCGGGGCTTCCGAGGCTCCCGATGCAGGCCCTGACGCGCCTGCATCCGCCGGCAGAGGGCGCCGGGCCTGCGGCGAGGGCACCACCGCGGCCCCAGGGCTCCCTTCGGGCGATCTGGGGACTGCTTCCGCCTGCCGCAACGAAGCCGACGGCGGCCGACCGTGCCCGCGCGCGGCCTCGGACCCACCGGCTGCCGGGACGGGGACCGCCGCGTCACGCCGGGCCTCGGCCCCGCGTGCAACGGCATCTTCGCGCGCTGGGCGGGCCGCCACGTTGGCGGCCGACACCCCGGAACCGGCTGGGGCGCCGGCGCTGACCGAAGCCGGGGCGATTGTGGACACTGCGGCGCGCGCCGGCGCTTCCACTGCTGCGGCCCGCCCGCTCCTGCCAAGCAGGAGGAGCTCCAGCGCCAGCCGCTGTCGCCCACCTCCGGCGCGAGTGGCATCGATGGATGCGAGCTCGCGCGCGGCCGCCGCCAGCTCCGCGAGCGCAGGAGAGCCAAACGCCGGCGCCACCGGCTCCGACGCAAGCCGGGCAAAGAGCACGCGGCGCAGCCGCTCGATCGCCTGGTCCGTGACCAGCCGCAGGTCGCGACCCTCGACCTCGAGCCTGTCGAGCACACGCACCCCCTCGAGTGCGTCGCCGGCCAGGAGCGCTGCCAGGAGACTGTCCACCTCCGACGCGGCCGCGAGGCCAAGCTGGGCCCGCACCTCGTCGGCCGTGAGCGGATCCGCGGCGGAACTGAGCAGCTGGTCCAGCATCGACTCAGCGTCGCGCATGCCGCCGGCTGCCAGCTCGGCCACCAGCCGGACCGCCTCCGGCTCGGCCGTACGGCCGTCCTGCGACAGGATCCGGTCGAGCTTGCCCGCAATCTGGTCCACGGTGAGGGGCCGGAAAGTGAAGCGCTGCACGCGGGAGAGCACCGCGGGCCGGATCTGGGTGGGATCGGTGGTGCAAAAGATGAAGAGCACGTGCGGTGGGGGCTCCTCCAGCGTCTTGAGGAGCACGTCCCAACCTTCCTTGATTCGCTGCACTTCGTCCACGATGAAGACCTTCCGGCGCAGGTCGGCAGGTGCCGTGTGGACGCGCGGCAACAGTTCGCGCATGTCGCTGACCGTGTTGTTGGAAGCCGCATCGAACTCGGCCACGTCGAGCGCGGTTCCTTCACGGATGGCCACGCAGCTCGGGCACGCGTCGCACGGCTCACCGTCTCTGAGGTTCGTGCAGTTCACGGCCTTCGCCAGGATCCGTGCCATGGACGTCTTGCCGGTGCCGCGCGGACCGACGAAGAGATAGGCGTGGCCGACGCGCCCGAGGCGGGTCGCGTTCCGCAGGGTTTCGACGACGGCGGTCTGGCCGACGATCTGCGAAAACGTCTGGGCGCGCCAGCGTCGGGAGATCGCCAGATGGGGCTCAGAGGGCGGCGTGCCGCCGGTCTTCAGCTTGGAGGGCGAGGCAGTGGCGGTCATCGACTCCCGGGATCGCGCCGGGCGACCGCCCGGACGGGGCCAATGATACGAGCCCGAGCCGGTCCCGGACGGCAGGCGAGGCAGCCCGCCCTGCACGAGCGGAAGCCGGCCGGTACGGCTGGCGCAGGAGCAGGTCGAAGGAGGGGGACGGCCACGTCCCCTGCGCGTGGCCGCAGGCGGCCGCTTGCCGCTATGCGCGACCCCAGCGGAGGGACCAGCGGCCAACCCGGGGCCGGTGCCCAACCCGTGGACGAGTGGCCCAACCCGTGGACGAGTGGCCCAACCCGGGGCCGGTGCCCAACCCGGGGCCAGTGGCCAAGGGAGATTTGCCGTGCACCCTCCGTCGATCGGAGACGTCCCCGCGCTCATGACGATGGCCGGCTCGGACCAGGCCGATCCGCGGCACCCGGCGCGCAGCGTTTATCGCTGCTTCCTTCCGGACCTGACGAGGTTCACGCGTCGCCGCTGCGCGGGACCCGATCCTCAACGTCGACCATCGCCGGAGCCCTCGAGAACGCGGACCTCGGGAGGGAATTCAGCCCTGCTGAAGCGGATTGCAGGTTCAGGGCACCGCTGGCTCCCCACCTAGCACGGCAAAGGCATCATACCGCGGTCTGGCGCACAGGCGATGCGCCCAGGCGACCAGGGCACCCCGCGATCCGGCTGCGTGGTGCGGCGCCGGGACGCAGGGCTGGGGAACAGGAGAACGAGGACGACGGTCGCGCCGTCGGTGAAGAGTGGGGCCGGAGGCTGGACCAGAGCGGGTGCTCGGCCACTCTGGTCCCGGGGCTGGGCTCCGCCGCTGGGCGCCGGGCAGGGGGGGGCGGGCGCTCGGCGCGGGGCTCGGGGCGGGCACTCGGCGCAGCCGCCCACACCCAGGGCGGATGCCCAGCCCGGCACTCGCCTCCGGCACTCGGAGCGGCGGCTCAACCCCAGGGCGGATGCCCAGCCCGGCACTCGTCTCTATCGAACGCCACGCGAGCACTACGTGCCAGTGGCGCGTTCGCACGGCAGATGGTGCGCCCGCTCGCGTCGCCGAGCAGCCGCCCGTGAGCGTGAGGCCAGGCCGGACGCCCGCAAACGCGCCGCCGCCGACCGGCCCCGATCGCGCCGGCCCCACGTAGGGTTCACCAGGTGTGCGTAAGAGACATTCCAGCAGGCTGAGGCACCCGGGAGCCCCAAGGGTGCCCAAAACGCCTGGCAGGCTGAGGCACTCGGCACGCCAAAAGGTGCCCAAGGCCCGGCCGGCATGCTCGCCTCGCAGCCGACGCGCCGGAGGCGCCGGAAACGCCGCACTCGAGGTGCTGCCGGCCGCCAAGTTTCCACCGCCGCACAGCCCAGCCATCCGTCGGGACGGGCTGAACCGGGGACCAGCGCTTTGTCCCGCGTCCCGGCAATCAAGCCAGAAACTGGCGGAGAGGGCGGGATTTGAACCCGCGACAGCTTGCGCTGTACCGCATTTCCAGACCCGATCAGACCGTCCGCTGGTGTCCGCCGGGCCGTGATTTACGCACAAACCGGCCATCCGTGCGAACGCTCCGGCCGCATCTGGCCGGGTGTGAAGCTACCGAACGTGCTACCGGCCTGGGCGGGTTCAGGAGCGCCGCTCCAAAAGGGGTGGCCCGCCGCGGCGCGTGATCCGAGCGGTAGAGAGCCCCTGGCCGGACCGGCCCAGAAGGAGGTCGAGCACCAGGGTCTGGCTGCCCCGCACGGTGCTCCGCTCGTGGGAGGCGACCACCGATCCTGCGGGCGCCGACAGTCTCCCGGCGGGCCCCGATGTGGCGGGCGAGGTCGCGCAAGTTGGCCTCTTCCAGCCGGCGGTTGAGCTCGGCCAGGCTCTTGGCCTTCAGGATCGGCACGAAGAAGTGGCGCCGCTGGCGGCGGACCTCACCCTCGATGCCGCCCATCTCTTCGCTGCGTGTGCCGTACGGCCCCGATACGGGTAGCGCCGGAACGCTGGAACGCCGCAACCATGACCCACGGGGGACCGGCAACGGGTAGCTCGGTGGCCGCCGGCATCCCATGTCCGCGGGCGACCGGTCCTCCAATCGATGCTGACGCTCGGGACGCGACGCCTGACGATCTCTCCCTTCCTTGCTGCCCGTCACCGTCGCGAGGGGATGGCGTAGAGCGTCTCGCCTGCGATTCCGTACAGCATGCCGTCGGGGGCCATCACGAGCGCGCCAGCGAACCGGCCCTGGCCGTTTGTCAGGAACGGCCAGCCGGACACGAACTTGCCCGAAGGGTCGATCGCGGTGATCCCGGCCGATCCGTCGCTGAGCGCGATCGCGAGGTAGAGCGTGCGCTCGGTCCCGAAGACCGGCGGAACCAGGGCCGAGCTGCCGGGCGTCGCATACTGCGCCTGGCCGAGCTGCTGCCCGGCCGGGAGCCACACCGGCCAGCCGTCGATCCCCACCCCGTCGGATCCCACGGCGAGGAGCCCGGACTCCTCTGCGTGCGCGCCCCGGGTCACGGCGAGATAGACGGTCCCATCCGAGCCCACGAAGGGCGCCTCAAGCGACGGTGCCCCGCCTTCGCCGTCGTAGTGCCGCCAGGCATCGATGCCGCTCGGGACCGCGTACGGCCAGCGCGACCGCATCAGCCCGTCGAGCCCGAACGCAACGATCCGCTCCGGTCCGCCGAGCCCGTCGCCCGTCGTGGTGTAGAGCGTCCCGTCGGGGCCGATCGCCGGGGCCGAGGCGGGACCCTCGATCGTCACCGGCCAGCCCGCGCGCGTGGTGCCGTCGGCGTTGAGGACGCGGAACGTGGTTCTCGTGATGTGCGGTGGGTTGTTCGACGGCGTCACGCCGCTCGTCTCGGCGCTCCAGGCGTACACGAGGCCGTCCGGCCCGAGCGCGAAATTGGCCACGTCACGGACCGGCCAGCCGGGCTTCTCAGTGCCGTCGGGCCGGAGCGCCACAAGGGTCGTCCCTTCGGGCCCCGATCCCGGCGCCGCCACCAGCGCGTACCAGGCGCCGTCGGAGCCGAGGGTCGGCCATATCGGGCTGCAGGGGGCGGGTTGACAGCCGCCGATCGAGCCGAACGCGACCGGCCAGCCGGGCCTGACGTGGCCCGAGGGATCCAGAGCCACGAGTTGCTGGTCGCTCACCGACTGCGTCGGGTAGTGGGCCGTAGAGACGTATGCCGTCCCGTCCCCGGCGACCACGAGGCTGGTGACCGAGAGTCCCGAGCCGATCCTCGGGTAGGGCCACCCGTCCTTCACCCGCCCCTGCGGATCGAGCGCCCACACCGCGCCGTATCCCGAGCTACCTCCGGGCAGGGTGCCTTGCACGTAGACGGTTCCGTCGTCCGCGAGCTGGGGCGCCCCGAACGAGAGCACGCCGCTGGGCGCAAAGGGCCAGCCGGGTTCGGGATGCCCGGACGGGTCGAGCGCGTTCAGGGCGGCCGGCCCGTGCCCGTAGCCGCCCGTGGCGACGTAAACCGTCCCGTCGGGGCTACGCAGGGGTGGAGCGGCGGCCCCAGGGATAGCGAAGGTCCAGCCCTCCAGGGGCGGTAGCGGTGACGCGGCCGTGCTCGGGCTCGGCTGGGACGTGGGGTGGGCGGTCTGGCCTGGGCTGGCCGTGAGCGTCGGTGAGGGCGACGCGCTCAGGGCCTGGGTCCGCGGCGGAGACGACGGCGCGCCGGGCAGCGGCGCGGGTGACCGGGGCACGGTGATGAGCGACGCCACCGCGAGCGCCACCACCACGATGCCTGCGGCCAGGGCCGCGGCGAGGCGCGGCACGGTCACCCGCCGCCGCGGTCGGTACTCCTCCCGCAAGCCTGCCACGCGGGCCCGGAGTTCGGGCGGCACCGATGCCGGTGCGCGCTCCAGGATCACCTTGCGCAGGTCGCGCGTGAACCGCTCGTCGTCGCTCATCGCAGGTCTCCCGCCGCCCGTTCGGCGGCGTCGTACGCGGCGCGCAGCTCGCGCAACGCGTAGTGCAGGCGGCTCTTCACGGTCCCCTCACGCTCGCCGGTCCGGGCCGCGATCTCCGCGATCGAGAGGTCCTCGGCGAAGCGCAGCACGACCACGACGCGGTGTGCCGGGGAAAGCGAGCCGAGCACCTCCCGCAGTGCGTCACGCTCGCCCGCCCTCGCGGCGGGATCGGGAGCGAGTCGGCCGGAGACCGGGGCCGGGGCGATCTGCCAGATGCGCCGTCGGCGGAGCCGGTCGATGCAGCGATGGACGACCATCCGCTCGAACCAGGCGTCGAAGCGGGCAGGTTCCCGGAGATGGCTCCACTGGGCCCACGCCTGCAGCACCGCGTCATGAACCGCGTCCTGCGCCTCGCTCGGATCATCGAGGAGCAGGCTCGCGAGCCGGTACGTCCGCTCCAGGCGCTCCTGTGTGAGGCGCTCGAACGCCACCCAGCGTTCAGCCTCTATTCCCCCTGACGTGCCAATCACCCGGACCCCTCGCTCCAACTCCTCGATCCCGGTCACACCCTACAGGCGTTCGGGGGGCGGGATCGGTTCAATCTGGCCGCGGACCCAGCGCCCAGAGCGCCGGTGACGAGCTCGGGCGGGTGCTGCCGCGCCTGGCGGTGCATCGCGCTGCGCCGGTCACGCCAGCCGGGCTCGCCCTCCCGGGCGAAGCGCCACCACCACTTCGAGCCGATCTTCCGGCTGATCCCGGCCGCGGCGGCCCGGGTGACGCTCCAGCCGACGGCCACCCGATCGACCAGGAGGCGCCGACGGCGCGGGCTCAGGCGCGCACTAATGTGGGCCATGAGGGTCTCTTCTTCGACTGTGGCTTCGACACCACCCGACAGCCGAACGATAGGCGCCCTCAGCCCGTCAACAACCCGATTGGGAACTAGACCTAGCCCAGTCTCACGCGCCGATCGACGCGCAACGCACCTCGGCCAACTGCATCGCGCGCAATTGCCGGCTTTCAGCGCCGACTCACCAACTAGACGAACGACTCCTCGATGCGTTCGGCCGAGTCACGTGCCGGCGTTGGGCCACGACCGGTGCCGGCGCTCGGTTAGTGCGATGAGGAATGCAGCGCCTGCGCATGAGGGGCAGCTTCTCATCCGCTACGGGAACGTTGGCTGCAGAACTGGGGGTGCCGTGACCGTGTAGGCATCCTTGGAAAACTGCGCTGTCGAGAGGTCGAGTAGGGAGATCGGGAACTCTCCACGATTCGGCCAGTCGGGCATGGAGAGTACCGCAATGCTGTCCGTGGAGACCTCCGCCATCAAGAACGCGCGACCGACATCCCAGCGGGCAACCACGCTGGCAGTGCCTTTGTCAAGATCGACTACCATGATCGCTGGCTTTCGCGAGACGTCCGAGAGTTCGGCCAAGTATGGCATAGAGGTCGGTCCGGTCCGCGCCACGAGTCTGGTCTCGTCCGTAGTGACATATCCCTGAGACAGACACGCGTCATCAACAGTCCACACCAGCTCCGCGGGCGATCGGTATCCGAAGATGTGATTGTCGTCGTGGGTTATGAGAGTGTCGCGACTCACGAACGCTGGTCGTCCCTCCAGTGCGCCGTACAATGTCTCGCTGTTGTCGGCGAGCCCGACAACTCGGACGCCTTCGGACGCGCCGCCGAGCTGCCGCTCGGTCACCGCGATCCTGTCGCGAGCTCGACTCGCGATCAGGTAGCCCCGAAAGCGATCGGCTGGCAGGATCTCGTCCACAACGCCCGAAGATATTCGTAGAGCGTAAACGCCGAGCAGCGGGGTTGACGCATCGGGCGCCGAGATGAATAGCAGCGAGTCGACGGTCAGTACGACTCGCTGCAGGATCACGCCATTCGTGCTCCAATCGGCCACGGTCGCGCCTGAGCGCATATCTCGAACAATCAGCTCGCTGGCCGTGACAGAAGTCCATGGCTGCTGTGCCTGGGTCTCGCTGCTGCTCGGCAGGGGCGCGAAGGTGCGCCTCAGGGACGCCACGTACTGTTGGGTGGCGTCGACCAGAGCCTCCCCGGGAGGAATGGTTACGGCGCGTTCGCCGTTCAGCGTCGCCGCGAACGGCTCCCGAAGATAGGGAGCAGTGTAGACCGCCTGCTCTAGTCCTTGAGGTAGAGGAAGAACGGCTGTCGACGTCGGCACGATTGTCACCCGCTTCTTATGGTCAGACCGCTCGTCCAAGGATGCAGTAGATCAGCTGGCTGGTCCTGTTCTCCCAATGCCACGCGAACTGCTGAAGCTGACTCTGCGTCCACCACATCGGTGAGCATGATGGCGCGTTCGGGTCATACACGTAGTACTGGCTCCCGTCGGAGTTGCCTTTGGGCACGTACACGGCGTGGTCGCCGCTGTACCCGTTTGGGCACGGCTTGCCGTATGAATTGCGCCCGAATACGATGGCAGACCAGCCACAGTAGGTGCCGGAGCTGCAGAGCCGCGAGAAGAAGAAGGACGTTGCGCAGCCACTCGATTCCCAGTCGATTGAGTCCACACCGCACCCGTCGGCGTTGTCCTGCAGGGCATCCCTCACCCAGCCCATGTCTGTGTCGACCAGACCGGCATCGGGGCACCACATCGTACTGCAGCTGCCGGTGCTCGCCCCGCAGTAATGCACGCTCGATGGCCCGCATGTCAAGGACCACTTGTGGATGTTGTAGCGAAGACGCCACCACGCGCCCGAGTTGTTGCACCCGTCTTCGGTAATCGTCGACCGCAGCATGGCCGCCGATGCATGGACGCAGTTCGTGCACCGACAGTGGCTCCAGCCGTCGTTTTCTGGACGGTAGGGCGGCGCCACTTGATAGGTGGCGCCGAGCGCCTTTCGGATCGGGATGACCTTGAAGATGTCGGCGAACAGTAGCGTCGCCACGCCGCCTGCGGTACGGCGCAGGCGGCTCCGCCGCGATAGTGTCATCCGTCCTCCCTCGTATCCAAGCCTGACGAGACTCCCTTCGACTACGGACGTACAGGCTGGCGCTGTACTGCTCGAGGCAGAAGCGTGAAGGCCAACATCATGGCCTCAACGAGCATCAGCACCACGAACAGGGTCACGGCCGCAACCGGCTGGCCCAGGATGCCGGCGGCGCCCCAGACCAACGTTGCAAAGGCCTATCCGTAGGCGCGAGCGACGAGAATCGGCGCGACCCTCCCTCCGCGTGAACAGCCACAGAGGCCTCGGTAACCGGTCAGCTGAGCCGCCACGAGGGCATGGCCGTAGCCGATGAACATGACGCCGCACATTAGATAACCGACTGGCTGCGCCACCATCAGGGCCGCTACAGCTGCCATCTCAGCCGACGGGACCAGTACGGCTAATGCTCGCGCCAAACGAGGCGGCCAGAGTCCGTACGCGACGAGCGTGGACGACCAGCCGGTCCGTATTTTCGATGCAAACGATGCCAGGAGGACAACGGCTAGATACGCTCTGAAACCTGCGTCAACCAGCCCAGGCAGGTACTGCATCATCGAGTCCCCCACGGCACGAACCATCGGGCGCTATGCTTCCCTGAAGAACGACTTCGCTACTGTTAGTCACCGCGAGTGGGACATGTGGATTGAAGTAGATCCAACTGGCGCTCGGGTCTGCCGCTCGCGCACCCGCCGGCATTGACAATGCGAGGATTCCGATTACCACGGTGGAGATCAATCGGGCGCGCACCATCGCCCAAGTCCTCTTCTGGGGCACCAGATAGCGTCAATGGGCCGGCGATCCGGTGATTAGCCAGCGCGATTCGGCGCCGCACATTGGCGACTGAAGCAGCGCGGCGGCTCGATGGGCAGGATCCCAATGCTCTGCCTGGCTCAACCCCTGCGGCCGTAGATCATTCCACCCTGTGGATGGTGTACGCGGCGGGGGCGTCATGGGGGCGTAGGAGAGGGCATCGGCGTGAGCGGAATCGCCCAGATACGAGGTACGTCCACACCGCACTGCTAGATGAGCCAGCCTTGGCCACACCCACGAGCTTCATATGTCGCGCTGTCGACCTCGGTCGATGCCCCCCGACACAACATCGACCAGAGCAACTTCGCCACTGCGGCTGAAACGACATGGGACGCTGACATGCAGACCATCAGGCCCGATGCGTCATAGGCGGCTCCGCTTAGCGCCTCGTCTCCGCGGGTTGGTCCCAAATTGTAGACGCGGTGGGGCCCTTGTCTATAGTGAGAAATGACTAGGTAAGCATCCCAACGTCTGTGCTGGCGGGGCGGGCAGACGAGGAGCCCCATCCA
>JBMFSS010000040.1:0-13639 GCA_049967415.1 Candidatus Limnocylindrales bacterium | reverse complement strand
CCGGGCCTGACCGGAGCCGGCCGCCCCACCGGGCCTGACCGGAGCCGGCCGCCCCGGACCCTTTCAGGTCAGGGTTCGGGCTGCCTTGCTGACTCCCTCCGACGCCATTGGATGCTGGTCGGGGAAGCGGGCCAGCTGATAGGCCGTGAGCTGCGCCGAGACCGCCAGCCCGATCTCGCCGATCAGGTTGGCGGCGTCCACGCCCACCACCCATCCGCCCAGCAGCCGCAGGCTCCCCGGGTCGAAGAAGAGGCGCACCTCGCCCTCGCGCTCGACCAGGATCTGGGCGCGGGTGTCCTGCTCGAAGGCATAGGCGGCCTCCACCACCTCCATGCCGCGCTGCCGTGCGGCGGCCCTCGTCAGCCCCACGTAGGCAGCCTCGGGGAAGGTGAAGATGGAAGTCGGCACCGCGTCGAAGTCCATTGCGTCGCAGGGGCGGTTTCCGTTCAGGACGTTGTTGGCTGCCACCAGCGACTGGCGGACCGCCGAGTGGAAGAGCATGGACCGCCCGTTCACGTCGCCCGGAGCGTAGACGTGTGCCAGGCTGGTCTGGAGGGCGGCGTTGATCACCGGCCTGCCCCGATCCAGCGCGATCCCCGCCTCCGCGGTGCCTGCTGGGAGGACCGGGTGGCGCCCCACGGCCATCAGGACCTGCCCGGCCTCGACGGTCGCGCTCGCGCCGCCCCGGTCGTACGTCACGCGCAGGCCGCCGGGGACACGCTCGACGCGCTCGACCCGCGCACCGAGGACGACCCGAATCTCCGGGTCCAGGAGCGAGCCGAGCAGCGCCGCGAAGTCCGGGTCCATCCCGGGCAGGACCTGGGGCATCATCTCGAGGACCGTCACGGGCACCCCGAAGACACGAAGGATGCTGGCGACCTCCAGGCCGATGTAGCCGCCCCCGACGATGACCAGGCTCGCCGGCAGCCGGCGGAGTGTCGGGTGGAGCGCGAAGAGGTCGCGGCTGGTGAGACAGAGCTCAGCCCCCGGGATGGGCGGCACGCTGATGTCGCTGCCGCTGGCCAGGAGGATGTTGCTCGCCCGGTATTGCTCGCGGCGGCCATCGCTCTCCACTTCCACCGTGTGCGGGTCGAGGAATGCGGCCGTCCCGGCCACCAGCTGCAGGCGGTCCCCCAGCTCGGCGAGTTCCGCGGCGTGCTGCGCATAGCGCAGCTCCTGGACCCCGTCCTTGTGGTCCACCACGGCGCCGTAGTCCGCGTCCGCCGCCCCGGCCCGAAGGCCAAGGCGTGCGCCGCGCTGCACGCGCCGGAGGAGGGCCGCCCCCTCGCGCACCGTCTTGGACGGGATGCAGCCCTCTGCCAGGCAGTTCCCGCTCATGATCCCTTTGTCGTCCACCATCACGACCCGCTGCCCGGCGCGAGCCAGCCGGAACGCGGCCGGATAGGCGGCGCCCCCGGCACCGATGGTGAGCGTATCGACCTCGTGCATTCCAAACACCTCCTGCCCGAGAGGGGCCTGCGGCTGCGTCATCGATAGTGCCCCGCGGACGCGGTCCAGAACCGGGTCCCGTAGCGCTCCACTGCCTGCGCCCGCCCGCTCGCGGCCAGTTCCTCCAGCGCTCGGTCCACCTGCTCCGGCGCCCAGCGCGCCGCCGCGCGGCGTACCTGGTCTTCCCGCATCGGATGCCGCGTGATGATCGCCACCACCCCGTCCACCACGCTGGCGGCGCCCGACAGATCGAAGCTCCCCTCGGCAGGATGCACCACGTGCGCGATGGACCCGAGGATGCCGACGGCGCGCATCAGCCCTTCCTCGTCCGGCGGCTCCACCCAAGGCTCGGCGGGTGGGCGCGTTGGCAGATTGAGGTGTACCTCGTCCGGGGCAATCTGCACCACCACGTCGCGGATGGCGGCCAGCGCGACTTCGTCGTCGTTGACCCCGCGGACCAGCATCACCTCGAGCCAGAGCCGGCCGCTGTACTCCCGGCGGAAGGCGATCAGCCCCTGGCAGAGCCGGTCGAACGTCAAGGTCGGCCAGGGGCGGTTGAGCCGCCGGTAGAGCGCCGCGCTGCCCGCGTCCAGGGTCGGCAGGACCGCGTCGGCCGCGCTGAGCGCTTCGCGCACCTCTGGCAGGTACAGCAGCGAGCCGTTGGTCAGCACCGCCACGGGCAGGGTCGTCAGGCGCTTGACCTCCCGGATCAACCAGCCGATCCCCGCATGCAGGGTCGGCTCGCCCGACCCCACAAAGGTCACCCAGTCGATCTCGCCGGGCTGGTGGGCGGCCAGTGCGCGCTCCACCTCGGCAAGGATGGTCTCGCGGGGCACGTACTCGCGCCGCTCGTTGGTCAGGGGGACGGTCCGGCCGAGCTGGCAGTAGACGCAGTTCCAGTTGCAAGTCTTGAGCGGGATAGGGTCGATGCCCAGCGACTGACCCAGCCGCCGCGACGGCACAGGGCCGTAGACGGCCTCCATGGACTGCCTCCCATGCGCTGCTGCGGCGGAACCCGTGGTGCCGCCAAGCATCTTGCACCCGTCTCGACCGGCCCGCATCACGCACGGGCTCGCCGGGTCACACGTGCAGGTGCCGACCGCAGTATGCACTCGAGTCCGCCTGTGAAGCTGTGGCCGGAGGAGGGCCGGGCTCGGGGGGCTCCGGTGCGAGCCCGGGTCCGACCCGCCACGAGGCCACCGGGTCGAGGAGAGGGCCTGCGCCGTCGCCGTCCGGATCCGGCTTCGAAGAACGGCCGAATGGCCCTGGAACAGGTAGTATCTCGCAGCCTATAAGTGCCTAAGACACATGGATGATGAACGTCACCCCGGCGGAGCGTCACGGCAGGACCAGGAACACGGCTGGTCGCCACCCGGACGCCGTCGTCGTTGGCTCGAGCCGTTTCTGCTGGTGCTGCTCGCCGACGGCGTCGCCCACGGATACGCGCTGATCGGCCGCCTCAATGACCTCGGGGTCGCGCCCGGCAGGGTCGATGCCGGGGCGCTCTACCGCACGCTGCGCGACCTGGAGCTTGGCGGGCTGGTTGCGTCACGCTGGAGCACACCCAGCAGCGGGGCGCCGCGCCGGGAGTATGTGCTGACCGGCGCCGGGCGATCGCGGCTGGTGGAGTGGGCCGACGTGATGCATGACCGGGCGCGGCTGGTGGATGAGTTCTTCGCCGCATATGACCGCTCGATCGGGGGCACCGTGCCAGCCGGATCCAGCGATGCAGAACCGTGAAGGGAACGGGACTCGGGCCGCCGGCCACGCAGCGAGCGCGGCCGGGGATGGAAAGCGGCCCCAGCAGCAGGCCTGACGAAGAAGGAGATCGCAATGCCGGAACTGGAACGCCACCACACCCTGGGCTCGGGCGGGTACTGCATCTGCCCGAAGTGCGAGACACGCGTGCCGCACCGGGATGGGGTTCGCTGCATGGAGGAACGCTGCCCGCGCTGCGGCGCAAAGATGCTGCGGGAGGGCTCCGAGCACCACGAACTCTGGAGCGCGAAGCGGGCACAGCGACGGGCGGACTCACGGCCCGCGTCCGGAGAGACGCCTCCGGACGCCCCCACCACCCGGTGAGCGACGGGGAGGCCCTCACGCACGGTTCTGCCCGGGAAGGGTAGCGTGCCGCGGGGGTCTGCATGAAACGCCTCCAGGAGCACCTCAGCCGCTGGATCGTCGGCTACGTGGCCGCCGCGATGCTGCTCGGCCTGCTGATCGGATACCCCACCGAGGCGATCGCGAAGGCCCGCACTGGGCTACTGGACGCGCTGGCCACGGTGCTGGTGTTCGCGGTCGTCTACCCCATGATGATCAACCTTCGGCTCGGCGCCGTGGCCACGGCCGCACGCCACTGGCGGATCCTGGCACTGGCCCTCGGTTACAGCTTCCTGTGGGCCCCGTCGATCGGCTACGTCCTGAGTCGGCTTTTTCTCCACGACTCCGATCTCGCGATCGGCTTTCTCCTGGTCATGGTGGTCCCCTGTTCGAGCATGAGCGTGGGCTACACCGGGCTCGCCAAGGGCAATGTGGAGCTTGCCACCCTCGTCGTGGGGACCAGCTTCCTCGCGGCCATGGTCGCCGCGCCAGCCTGGATGGCCCTCTTCGCGGGCCGTTACCAGGTGCCCCTGCCGATCGACGAGATGCTCGCCACCGTGGCGGAGGTGCTGCTTGCGCCGATGATCCTCGGGACGCTCACCCGCACCGCGCTCGAACGCTGGCTCGGACCGACCGGGTACCAGCGCCTGCAGCCACTCTTCCCGGCTGCGTCACTGCTGGCCATGTTCAGTCTCATCGGCGTGCTCTTCTTCGCCAAGGCCGGCCTGATCCTGGACCGCTGGTCCACGGTGGTGCTGCTGGTGGTCCCCGGCACGCTCTACATCTCGCTCAGTCTGGCCCTGGAAACCTGGATCGACCGGCGCCTGGGCCTCAGCTACCGGGACCACATGGCGGTCGTGTTTGCGGCCTCGAGTTCCAACAACGCGACCGCCATCGCCGTCGCCACCCTTGCGTTTTCCCCACTTGTTGCAGTTCCGGCCGCCACCGCCCCGATCGCCCAGCAGTTCCTCCTGGCTGCCTACGTGCGACTCGCCCCCTGGGTGCGCGCCTACTTCGGCGAGGGAGCGGCGCTGCCGGACCCGGCCCGCACGAACTGCGCGCCGCGTTGAACGTTTCCCCGGGCGGCGTCGTCAGGTAAGCGTGATTGAAACGGAGCAACGACCGACCGCGGATACGCCCCCGGGAAGCCGAACGGCAGACGAGGCCGCCCGGACGAGAGCCTTTCTCGGGCTGCTGGACCGCCGGGCGCTGGATGCCGCCTACCGGTATGCCACGCTGATTTTGGGGGACCGGCTCGACGCAGAGGACGCAGCCCACGACGCCGCGCTGGCCGCCTGGCGCCGGTTTTCCGAGCTGCGCGACCCGGGTCGGTTCGACGCATGGTTCGGGCGCATCCTGGTCAACACCTGTCGGGACCGCCTGCGAGCCCGGCGCCGGAGCGTCCACGAGATCCTTGACGAAGAGACGGCCGGCCTGATCACCGACCCGGCCGGCGCCATCGCCCGACAACAGGCGATCGCGCGGGCCATGCAGACCCTCAGCGCGGACCACCGCGAGGTGATCGTGCTGCGTTTCTACGCCGACCTGACCGTGGACGAGATCGCACAGCGGACCGGCGTCGGCGCGGGCACGGTGAAATCACGGCTCCACTACGCGCTGCGACACCTGCGGGACGCACTGGGATCGGAAGACGAGGAGATGCGCCATGAGCGGTGACGAACGATTCGACCGGGAGCTCCGCTCCGCGCTGCGCGGGCTGGCCGCCGACCCGGCACCCGAGCGGCTGGTCCAGCGCGTGGCGTCGATCCCCGGGCGCAGTCCCCTGCCTGCGCCGCGCCGCTCGTTCGCACGCCTCGTCACGGCCCTGGCCGCGGCCGCCGTGCTGGTGCTGGCAGGGGGGCTCGTCATCGCGACCCGGCCGGGAGGCCCCGTGCCCGTCGGGGGCAACCGTCCTGCCGGCGCCGCGACCGCCTCACCCGCACCGGCGTCCCAGCCCGCCGTGGCCGCCAGCACACCGGCCGCCTCGGCTCCGACGTCCGCCCCGCTCGGCCCAACGGGCGGTCCCGTGCCGGCGGGCTTCCAGGTCGTCTCTGCCACCTTCGTCTCCCCCGACCTGGGCTGGGTCCTTGGCACCAGCGTCTGCTCGACGCCGCCCTGCACGGCGATCCTGCGAACCGCTGACGGAGGGCGCACGTGGACTCGGATCCCGGCCCCCGCCACGCCGGTCAGCCCCGGGCCGGTGCAGCCCGGCACCACCCCGGGCGTGACCGGCCTGCGCTTTGCGGATCCCCTTGACGGGTGGGCTTTCGGCCCCGACCTGTGGGTCACCCACAATGGCGGGGCGACCTGGGCCCGCGTGACCATCCCCGGCGTCTCGTCCGGCGCAGTCGTGGAGGCCCTGGAGACCTCGGCCGGCACCGTCCATGCCGTCCTGTACGACGTGGGGGCAGCCGGAAGCTGGGTCCGCCTCGCCTCGGGCCCGGTGGGTTCGAATGGCTGGACGCTCTCGCCCACGCAGGTCCAGATCGGCGCCGGACCGGTCCCGCAGGCGCAGCTGCTCCTCTCGGGCAGTGCCGGCTGGATGGTGGAAGTGGACCGGACGGTGGTCGGCGGGGCACGCCTGGTCAACGGCAACTGGGCCGCCTGGACTCCTCCCTGCTCGACCGTCATGGGCCCGGCCGTGCTCGCGGCATCCGGCCCCACCGAAGTGGTGGCCGCGTGCGATGGAGGGATCTGGGGCCCAGCGCCCACTGCGGCGGAGGAGGGCCAGCGCCTGTACGCCTCCCACAATGGCGGCACAACCTTCGCGGAGATCGGCGCGACGGTGCCGCTCACGGGGGTGAACGCGGTCGCCAGCCCGGCTGCCGGCGCGGTGCTGGCGGCCGGCAGCACGTCTGCCGCATCGGCCCTGGTTGGCTCGTTCGACGGTGGCCGCACCTGGCACACCCTGCTGCGGGTGAGCCAGACGGGCGGGCAGGCGGCGACCTTCACCTACCTCGGGTTCACCACGCCCACCCAGGGGATGGCGATCACCCAATCCGGCAACGTCTCGGGCAGCGCAGCTCCGCTCGGCACGGGGACGCTGTACCTGACCCGGGACGGGGGCCGCACCTGGTCGCCGGTCGCGTTCTCCGGGCAGTGATGGGTCTGCCGGAGACGGCGGGCGCTCGGCACATGAACAGCGGGCCACCAGTCCTGGCGGTTACCCGGCCTGCCGGGCGCACCCCAGCGCACCTTGCCTAGTAGACCGCGTAGCGCTCCGGTGAGGTCGCATAGCTGTTGGCGTTGGTCGGTGTCGGATTTGCGACGGCCCGCACGTACCAGGAACCGGGGCTGCTGAAGGTCCACGCCCAGCTGGCCCGTCCGTCGGCGCCGGCGTACACGTCCCGCCTGGTTGCGAGCGTCCAGCGGCCGCCCACCTGGCGCCAGAACTGGAAGGTGACCTTCACCGGCGCCATGTCCGGTCCGATCGGCCGGACAGTCGCGGTGAACGTGACCCTGGTGCCCGCTGGCACGTGCTTGACCTGGCCCGAGCTGGTCGGACGCAGGACGATCAGCTGGCGCACCACCACGCGAACCGGCGGGCTCGCGCCCGCCCCCAGGTCCGGCGTCCCCGCGTAGCTTGCCCGGAACTGCGTGTTCACCGGTGGGGTATAGGAGAAGGTGGCCTGTCCAGCCGCATCGGTGATCGCGGTCGCGACGTCCGACCACTGCGTTTCGTTCTGCTGCATCCGTTGGAGCGTGACGGTCCGGCTGGCACCGTTCTGGGCGATCTGCACCTGGATCGCGACCGGCTGGCCCCAGGCGATGACGGATGCGCTCGACGTGACCGCGAGCTGCGCGGCGGGCACCGTGACGGTGAACACCACCGGCGCGCTGCTGCCGCCGCCCGGCGGCTGGTTCTGCACCGTCACCGTGGCCGGACCGGGTGCGGCGCTGAGCGCCGCCGGCACCACGGCACTCAGCTGGGTGGCGGACACGACGGTCGTGGAGAGTGGGCTGCCGTTCCAGAGCACACTGCTGACCCCCGGGGCGAAGTTCGCACCCTGGACCGTGAGCTGCGTGTCGCCCGAGCCTGCCGGGGCCGTATCGGGGGTGACCGCTGCGATCACCGGCGGCGGGTTGAGCGGCGTGGCCACCGGCACCACGGGCGGCGGGACGTAGGTGTAGTTGAACGAGACCGGGGCCAGGCTGGTGCCGTTGTACCGGTCCAGGTCGACACAGCCACTGATTCCCAGGACCGCCCCGCAGTTCGAGTACTGCCAGAACGTCCAGCCGTGCCCGCCCCAGTTATTGGCAGGGAGGGTGGGGCTTGACGTCCCCCAATGGGCGATCCACAGGATCGCGTAGCCCTGGTCGGCGAACATCGTGGTGTCGCCCATGCTGTTGGTCCAGAAGCTGGGACTGGTGTAGATCATGGGGCGCACGCCCAGCTTGGCGTACACCTCGCCCAGCCACGCGCCCACCCAGGCCTGGAGAGCGGCAACCGAGAGCCCGCCGGTCTGCTCCAGGTCCAGGGCCGGCACCAGGTCACCGGGGAGGAGTGCCGCGTTGTTCACGAACCAGTCGGCCTGCAGGACCGCATCGTTGGGCGCGCTGGAAGGATCGGCAAAATGATAGGCGGCGACCTGCAGCCCAGCCGCGCGCACGGCGACGTGGTTGGCCGCGTAGACCGGATCCACGTACGTCTGCCCCTCGGTCACCTTCATGATCACAAAGCGACGCCCGGTGGTTGCCACGGCCGGCCAGTTGATCGTCCCTTGGTAGTGACTGACGTCAATGCCTTCCAGGTAGGCCGGCGGCGGAGGTGGCGGCGACGTCGAAGGCTGGAAGAGCCCACTGGCGGCATACGCCGTGCCGACTCCGAACAGGGACGCGACGGTCGCCCCGTTGACGGTAGTGATCGTGTACCAGGTGTTCCCGGAGACCGGCGTGCCGCAGGTTGCCGACCAGGAGTCACCAGGGACGGTGCCCGAGACCGTGACGATCGTGCCCGCCGGCATCGTCACCAGCGAGGCCGAGCTGAGGCCTGGCGTCGGACGCAGGTTCACGGTGCAGTTGGTGACGTACGGGACGTCGGCGGCGGCCCTGCCGGCCACCAGGGGGACCATCGAGAGTGCCAGTAACCACGCCAGAGTGGCCGGGAGGAACCGGCGATGCAGCTGATGCATTCGGTTGCCCCCGTGCTGCTGTTCTGGACGCGGTCGCCAGCCGGAAGACGCTGGCGCCACCCACCCGCGCCGACCGAACCGGCCGACTGCGGTTTCGCGAGCCCGCGGCCGAGGTTGGCACGGGGCCCCGGACCACGGGCACTGTAACGAAGCTGGACGCATGGTACCAAGCCGCGCTGATGCGCGCGAGTAGGAGAACCGTACCATCCGCAGCCGCTAACGGGCCCGGTTCGCGGGCGGGTCCTGACGCCGGCGAACCACGACGAATCATTGCGCTGCCTGGCGCGGCGACGCGAAGCACATCGCGGTGACTCCCGGAGGCGCACGTGTTGCCGCACGCCGGGCTATCGCCCCTGGTTCCCCCGCCACATCGGCGTCGAGGCTGCGCCGCGCGTCCGGTTGCACGGGCGTGCCGGTCCGCGATGGCCGGCATGCGGACGCCCAGGGTCGGGAAGGTGGCCGGGCTGCCCGCGACTGAGGATGCCGTACCCGAGAGGGCAGCGTTGCGGGTTGTCAGGCTGACCGGATTCGGTCCATCCAGTCGGAGAGGTCCCCGATCACCTCGTCCCGGTTGGTCTCGTTCAGCACCTCGTGTCGAGCGCCCTGGTACAGGTGGACGGTCAGGTCGTCGGTCGGCATGGCCCGGACCGCCTCGAGAGATCGCTCGTAAGGCACGAACGGGTCGGCGGTCCCGTGCAGGAACAGCACCGGCCCCGCGTAACGATCAATGTCCCGCTGGAAGCGATCCAGCGCTTCCACCTCGGCTTCGAGCAGCGCTCGCTTGTACTGGCCGTGGTAGACGAGCGGGTCTGCGGCGTACGCGGCGCCGACCTGCGGATCCCGGGAGAGCGCCTCCGGGTCGAAGGGCACGTACGGGAGCTCGGGCCGTGCCAGGACCTCACGGGCCCACTGCCAGTCGCCGATGACCGCTCCGCAGAACGCCAGGCCGGCCACCTCGCCCGGCCAGCGCTGCGCGAACCGCGCCACGAGCAGGCCTCCCATCGAGTGCCCCACCAGGACAAGGGGGAGTCCCAGATGGTCGGCGCGGGCGATGCCCGCCAGCACGTGGAGATCGTCGACGACGTGCTCGAAATCGGTGACCAGCGCTCGCTCGCCGTCGGAACGGCCATGGCCCAGATGATCGTCGGCATAGACAACGGACCCCCGCAGGGTCAGCGCCGCCGCCACGTGACCGTAACGGCCCCCGTGCTCGGCATAGCCGTGAACGATGAGAACGATCCGAACCGGATGACCTTCTGGGTCCCAGCGCCGGTAGAAGATCTTCCCCTCGGAGCCCTCGAAGAACGCCTCGAACACTTGGCCCACCTCTTTCATGAAGCCACCACCTTCGCCACAAGCATCGCCACCTCCGCCGCATCCTGGAGGACTACGGGGTCGCACATCCGGGCGCTGGGCTCCGTCCTGGCATCGAAGGAACCGTGGACCGGCGAATGGGCGGCCGGCAACCCCCTCGCCTTCAGATGTGCCCCGCCTTGTCCATCAACCGCGTGTACCACGCCGGCAACGAGAACTCGGCAGGTCTGTAGTCCGGCTGATAGCCCTTGATGTCGAGAACCGGAGTCCCATCGAAACAGTCGAGACCGGCCACCGACAGGCGCCTCCCTTCCCTCCCCAGCAGTCGCACCAGGCTGAGGCCGATGGGGTTGGGCCGGGTGGGAGAGTCGAGGGCCAGCACCCCCAGCAGCGGGAGCTCTTCGGCCTTGAAGCCCCTCCGCACGAGCCGTCGGGGCCGGACCTGGAGCGGCCCGATCTGCTCGAGCCTGAGCTGATGGAAGTAACAGAGGACGAAAAGATGGGAGTATCCGTCGATGCCTTCCAGTGCAGCCGCGAACTCGGGGAAGATCTCCAGCTCGCCCTCGATGTCAGGCGTCTCTGCGCGCACATCGGAATCGGCTGCGCGCGTTCGCACGGCACCGATCGGCGTCATGTCGATCCGCATGGACCCTCCGCGGACGGATCCGCCTCGTTCCTTCCTCTGACCAGCCGGGGCGCCACGACTCAACCCGGCGTCAGGCGTCGGCGCATGCTGTGGCTCCGGACATGCGCCTTGCCGTTGACGAGCCTACACCTTGTTGCCCGCCGGGAATCGAGCCTGCGGACTCGCCCCGATCCGGTGCAGTCGATCGGCCTGGCGGTGATCCGCGCACGCCAGCCAGAGGGCAGGGCTCATACCAGGCCCGGCCTGCGGCTCGCCACGCTGGACCGCGCGTCGTACGCTGGACCTCGCCGGGACCCGGCATGCTCGCCGCGCGACCGCGAGCGCCGGTGGTCCGGGCACAGCCTCAGGGGCACCATGGAACAGACTGCGCGGCCGCCCAGGGACCGGATCATCGTCCTGGCCGACAACACTGTCGGCAGCAGGGGTTTGCTTGCGGAGCACGGCCTGGCCCTTTGGATCGAGTTTGCAGATCGGCGCGTCCTCTTCGACACCGGCCAGGGATTCGCCCTGGGCCCCAACGCGGCCGCGCTGGGCGTGGACCTGTCGGCGGCCGAGGCGGTCGTGCTCAGCCACGGCCACTACGACCACACCGGCGGGCTGGGCGAGGTTCTCCGCCGGGCCCATGATCCGCGCCTGTATGCCCACCCGGCCGCATTCGCCGACAAGTACGCCCGCAACCCCGACGGCACGAGCCGGGACATCGGCATGCCGAAGCGCCAGGAGCTGCGGCGTCGAGCGCAGGCCTCCCTCGTCCCGCTCGACAGCCCTGCCGAGGTGGCTGCCGGACTGCACGCCACGGGGCCGGTGCCCCGGCTGACCGACTTCGAGGACACGGGCGGGGCGTTCTTCCTGGATCGCGGCTGCACGACACCGGATCCCCTGCTGGACGACCAGGCGGTCTACCTCGAGACGGCCGCTGGCACGGTCGTACTGCTGGGCTGCGGGCATGCCGGGATGATCAACACCCTCTGGTACGTCCGGAGCCTCACCGATGGCCGCCCGATCCGGGCGGTGATCGGCGGGATGCACCTGCGCACCGCCAGCGACGAGCGGATACGCCGGACGATCGTCGAGCTGGAGCGCCTGGGGCGACCCAGCCTGTATCCCTGCCACTGTACCGGCTTCACCGCCTCGGCACGCTTCTGGGCGACGTTCCCGGACCGCTGCGCTCCGTGCATGGCAGGCATGATCATCGGCCTCGACGACGACCGCGACCTGGCCCGTGGGGAAATCCGCTCCGCGCCCGGCCGCCACCGGGGCAGACCGGGGCAGACCGGGCCGTGAGGACCTCACTCGACTGCCTGCCCTGCCTCGTGCGCCAGGCGCTCGACGCCGGCAAGCTGGCCTCGCCCGACCCAGCGCTCAGCGAGCGGCTCGTGCGCGATACCCTCGCCGGTCTCGCGGAAAGCGACCTGCGCCAGTCGCCGCCGATGCTCGCGCAGCGCGTCCACCGGCGGCTGCGCGAGTTGACTGGCCGTGATGACATCTACCGGCCGGCGAAAGAACGCCTCAACCGCGTCGCACTGGATCTCCGGGAGGAGTTGGAGACCGCGCTGGCGAAGGCCGCGGATCCCTTCGACCTCGCCGTGCGCCTGGCCATCGCCGGGAATGTCATCGACATGGGCGTGACCGGTGCCGTCTCCGAGTCCGATGTGCGCCGGTCCGTTGAGCAGGCGCTCCGCACGCCGGTGCGCGGCTGGGTTGACGAGCTGCGGCGCTCTGTCCGGCACTCCGACCGCATCCTCTACCTGGCGGACAACGCGGGGGAGCTCGTCTTCGACCGCCTGCTGATCGAGCGGCTGGGCCCCGACCGGGTCACGGTGGCCATGCGAGGTGCCCCCGTCCTCAACGATGCCACCATGGAGGATGCCCGGACGGCCGGGCTCACCGGGATCGTGGAGGTCATCGACAACGGTTCCGATGCGCCCGGCACCGTCCTGGACGATTGCAGCCCGACGTTCCGCCAGCGCTTCAGCGAGGCCGACCTCATCATCGCCAAGGGTCAGGGCAACTTCGAGACGCTGGTCGATGAGCCCGCGCCGATCTACTTCCTGTTCAAGGTGAAGTGCCCGGTGATCGCGGCCCGCGTGGGTCTCCCGATGGGCACGCACGTCGTGGCGCGTTCCGGCGCACCACTCCCCGACCCGGGCGTCGGGGTCCCGCTGTCGACCGATCCGGGTCGGCCGGCGCAGCCATCGCTCGCCGATGATGCCGGCCTCGGGGACCAGGAGCTGCCGGTGGTCGCCTACCGGCCCATCGGCGTCATCCACAGCGAGCATCGGGACGCCCGCGATGCGCCTGCGCAGCCGGCGTTGGCGAAGGGCTGCCGCGGCACGGCGGTGATCCTGCCGGAGTACGAGCGGGGCCTGCAGGACCTGGAGGGGTTCTCGCATGTCTGCCTCATCTGTCACCTGGACAGAGCCGCACCGCCGCGCCTGATGCTGAGGCCGCGCCGCCACCGTGTGGAGCGTGGCGTGTTCGCAACGCGGGCACCGAGCCGGCCGAACCCCATCGGTCTGAGCACCGTCGAGCTCCTCGGCCGCGAGGGGAACATCCTGTACCTCGACGGCCTGGATCTCCTCGACGGCACGCCGCTGCTCGACATCAAGCCGTACATCGCCCGGTTCGACCGCATCACGGATGCGCGGAACGGCTGGCAAGACGAGCCGGGCGACGCCCCGAACGCTCCCCGCTGAACCACTCCTCGCGCCTCGTCCGCCGCACGCGAGGGAGCCCGCGGCCAGGCAAGCCGTCGAGGCCGACCGCGCGGCCCGGCGCGACCAGCGGTCCGAACGCATCCATGCCGTGCACGAGCGGGTCGCGCATGCCCGCTCGCGCATCGTCTCGGCACGCCTGACACCCGCGGCATACGCGCACGGCCTGGCCGTGGTACTCCCCGAGCTTGTGATGGCGTCCCCGGCAGGATTCGAACCCGCGACCGACCGCTTAGAAGGCGGTTGCTCTGTCCACTGAGCTACGGGGACCTCGACGAATCGTA
>JBMFSS010000039.1:0-13908 GCA_049967415.1 Candidatus Limnocylindrales bacterium | reverse complement strand
TGTCGAGCTCGGGCTGGGTGAGGGCACTGAACCCGACCCCGGCATGCTCGAAGTCGCGCAGGGTGGCCAGGGCATGCAGGGTCGAGCGGAAGGCGCGGTCGAGCTTCCAGACCAGGACCCGGTCGACCTTGCGCTGGGCGACATCGGCGAGCAGGCGTGCCCACCGCGTGCGGTGGGCGAGATCCCCGGCCGCCGCCTGGTCGACGTAGTCGACAGCTACCCAGCCCCGAGCGGCGACGTAGGCGCGGAGGGCGTCGAGCTGGAGCTCGGGATCCTGGTCCTTGTCGCGGGTGCTGACGCGAGCGTAGAGCGCGACCCGGAGGGGGCGGCCGACGGCGTCAAACGTCCCGTTCATGCGCCACCCCGCGGCCGCTGCTGACCGGTCACGGCTTCCTTGGCCCGTGCGCGCGCCCGGCGCGCCTGGCGGTCGGTTACACCACCCCAGCCGTGCCCGACGCCGCGTCCGGCGCGCGAGCGGCGCTGGCGGCAGGCGGACGAGCAGGTCAGCCGGTCGCGCCGGCCCCAGTAGATCGGTTCGCCGCAGACGAGGCAGGCGCGGACGTCGGTGCCGCTCATTGCACGACCTCGCGGCCGCTCCACGCGTCCGCGACCGAGGGATGGCAGGTCGCACAGAAGAGCGTCCCGTCGGAGCGCTGGGCGGGCACGTGGCCGGTGCCGCGATCGAAGGCGCAGCGCCAGGCGGAGACCGTGCCGGGCGTAGGCCGCACGGTCTCCGCAGAGGGCATCGGAAGCGTGACAGCGTGACGGGCGCTCGGGTCCGGTGTCACGGTGGCACGCTTCACCCCGTCCTCGCCAGCGCGCGGGCCCCACGCCGACGGCGGGTAGTCATCCTCGACGGACAGCTCGTCGGGGTCCACCTTCCCGCCCCCCGACCCGCTACCCCTGTTGTAGCCCGCTACCCCGCTACCCGGAGCGTGCGGCGCGTAGCGAGGTAGCGGGTCCTGGAGGGGGGTAGCGGGCTCTGGGAGATAACGGTCCCAGGAGTCGACGAATGCCTCGCGGAGGAATCCGCGGACGTTGGCGCCGCCCATCTTGAGCTGCTTGGAGCGGATCGCGAACGGTCGCAGGTAGCGGGCCAACCGCTCCGCTGTCAACGGGTGGTGCTCGTTGACCCAGGGCGATTCCTCGTCGGTCTTCAGGGCCTCGATCAACGTCGCCGTGGCGAGCCGATCGACCTTGAGCCGGTCGAAGACGAGCCGGGTGTCGGCCAGGAGCCGGAGCCCGAGCGAGTCGTCGTCGGCGCGGTCGGCATGGAGGATGAGCGCGGCGCGCCGGGCCCGGCCCGGCCACTCACCTCCGGCCGCGTCGGCGATCGCGAGGAGCGGTTCCCAGACATCCGCCGCCCGGTCCGGCAGCTCGTCAGGGACAGCACATTCACGGGCTGGTGGTGCGCCACGAGCGCGGCCGACAGGGCCTCGACGATCGGCTCGGCTTCCCGGCCGGCACGCGCCTCCCGGAACTTCTCGATGGTCTCGGAACGCTTCCGCTTGACCATGAGGATCGGGATGCTGCGGTCGGCGACGGTGTCGGGCAGCTTGCCGATCCCGCTGAGAGCCTTCGGACCGAAGACCGGGAAGAACTGGACCTTATGGCGGTTCTTGATAGTCACGGTGCGCGGCACCGTCGCGCCTCGACGGTGCCCGGCGTTGATGATCGCGCGGACCTCCTCGTACTTGTCGCTGCGGTCCCGGAAGACGGCATCGAGCTCGTCGAGGAGGAGCGGAGTCTCGGGGTCGGCCTCGAGCATCCGGTAGATCGTCGCCGCCGTCGGGATGATGAAGATGCCGGGCCGGCGGCGGGCGAGGAGGCGCAAGCACTCCATGAGCCGCGTCTTCCCGCTGCCCTTCTCGGGGCTCCTGATCGCGAGGTACGGGGTCGCGACGGCGTACTCGAGAACGTAGGTATGGGCGACCCAGAGGACGACCGCGACGATCGCCTCCGGCCGTCCGAAGACGACGAACCGCCGGAGGAACGTCTCGATGCCGGCCAGGGCCTCGGCCAGACTGGCGGCCGATGGTCCGCTTACGGGCTCGTGCAGGACCGCCTCAGGATGCGCTGCCAGGGCGGCGATGTGGATCGAGCCGCCGTTGCTCCGAGGAGCGCCGCTCATTCGGGTTGCTCCCCGACGAGCTCGTCGAGGATCGCGAGCGAGGGGCGCAGGTCGAGGGCGTCGAACTCGACGAGGCCCTCGTCTGCGAGCCGGTGCACGTTCTCGTACACGTGCTCCACGTTTCGCCTGACGGTCTGGATGTCCGCGCAGCTGACACAGACCTCGTCGTGACGGACGTGGCCCTGCCCCGGACGCGACGGCATCCCGGATTTCCTCCTCATCGTGACCCTCGCCGTTCGCCGTCGACCAGGGCTTCGATGTAGGCCGTGATCGCCGACGCCGGAACCAGCCGGCGCCGGCCAACCTTGAGGGACCGTAGGCGGCCGGTGCCGATCTCTTCGTACAGCCGGCTCCGCCCGATCCCCAGCGCGTCGGCGGCCTCATCCACGGACAGCAGGCGGTCGGGCATCGGAGCCAGCGCCGTGGCCTGCGCCGCCAGCTCAGCCCGGATCGCCGCGACCAGCTCACCCATCGCGCGCTCGATGCCAAGGGTCGGCGGTGACGTGCTCATCGGCCCAGCTCCTGCCGGCCTTGGTTCCCGCGCACCGAGGCTGCGGGCTCTTCCGGGTGGTGGGCTACCTGGCTTACGCCGAGGAGGGCTTCCCGAAGGATGTACGCCGCCTGGCGGCTCGGGTGACGCAGGTCCCGCGACGATGCGCGGACCAGGGCCTCCCAGGCTTCCGTTGGCAGCAGCACGTACAACCGCTTCATGTCAGGGGGAACCTACCCGCCCGGCACCGCCCGACAGCGCGCAGATACGAGCACGTGACTTATTGCGCGCCCGCCCATGACGAGTGCACGCACGGGCCGGGGATCGCGGCGGCTATCCGGCTCGACGTCGGCGGGGGCTACCCGAGCTCGGCAGTACCTGCTCGATCCGTGGGTCCCTCCGCGCCCAGCGCCTCAGCGTCGAGGGGTGGCAACCCAAGCGCGTAGCGACGTCCCGGCGCGTCGGCCTAGGGATGTACGGCGTGATGTCGTCGAAGGCGCCGCCGTAGTCTTCGTCGTCCTCTTCGAGAGCGGCGACCGCCGCCTCAACTTCCCGGAGTCGTTTGTCACGGTCGGTCAGCGGCCGGTGGGGTGGACGCCGATCCATCAGGCGCTTCGCGCCATGTTCGGTGGCCACCTTCCCTAGCACCCCGTTGAGGATCTCCTCGGGATCCTGTCGCTCTTCCTCGTTCAGACCGTCCCACACCCGCGCAAGATGGTGCTGCCACCGATCCTCCGGTATCGATCGTGGTCGCCGTCGCCTGGCCTCCACCAGCGCCCTCGCCTGCGCGACTGCAACCTCCGACGGGACGTGCCCAAGAGGCGCCAGTGCGAGTTCGGCATCGAACTCCGTCACGCCCGGAACTTGACGCCAGATGGCCTGCGCGGCGCGCGTGTTGGCCGCGATAAACTGACCCCCGAACGAGGCCCCCATCAGCCCGTCCATGGCGGGGTCCTGGGCCCACTCCGGAGGCTGGTCCGCGGCGTGGCTTGGCCGGGCTCCTTCGGGGGCAGTGTCGGTCCGCGCTACCTTGCCCGCCGCACCGGATGCGCGCCTGCTCATGCACGAGCCTCCGCTACCTACCCACTGGACCCGAGAGCCCGATCCATAGCATCGGCCGCGTCGCGACGGAGCTCGGGCACGACGGCAGCATAGGTGTTCGCGGTGATCGTGATCGTGGAATGGCCGAGCAGGTCCGCCACGACCCGGAGCGGCACGCCAGCCGCCAGCAGGGCCGTCGCCACAGAGTGGCGGAGCGCGTGGAACGGCACGCTTGGCAGCCCGGCCGCGGTGAGCAGTCCGTGGAACCCGCGGGTGACGTTATAGCGGAGCAGCGGCCGGCCCACGGCGTCGGTGAAGACCAGGCGGTCGCGATCCCCTTGCCAGGCGGACCCGACGCCCTTTCGGGCGGCCTCCTGGAGGTCCCGCTGGCGTGCCAGCGCCTCTGCGGCCACGGCCGGCAGGTTGATCGTCCGACGGCTTCGGGCCGTCTTCGGCTCGGCGAGCGCGTAGCCGCCGTCGAACGATTGGGCCAAGCTCCGCCGGACCGTCAGACTCGGCGCCCCGTCGAGGCGCACGTCGTCCCAGGAAAGACCAAGCAGCTCGCCCTGCCGGAGTCCGGTCGTAGCCGCGAGGATGACCAGCGGCCCCAGCGGGTGGTCGGCGGCAGCCGCGAGCAGGCGCCGGAGGTCCGGGGTGTCGAGGTAGTCGCGGCCGGCCTGCAGGTCGCTGATCGGCACCCGCGGCGGCCGGGCCAGCGCGGCGACGTTGCGGGCCACCATGCCGTCCCGGAGCGCATCCCCCAATGCTCGCCGAAGGATGACGCGGGCAAGCACGGCCGTGCGGGGCGAGCGTCCGGAGGCGATGATCGCGGTCGTCATCCGCTCGACATCGGCCGGGGTGAGTTTCGCCAGCGGAGTCCGGCCGAGCGCCGGGACGAGGTGGGTCCGGACGACCTGGCCACGCCGATGCCATGACGAGGCGCGGAGCTGTGTTCGGGTCCGGTCCAGCCAAACGGTCAGGTACTCGGCCGTCGTGGCGCCGGTCGGCAGGGCACCGGCGGCAGCGTCCCGCTTCATGCCGTCAAGCTTGCGGACGGCCTCAGCGCGGGTCCGGCCACGGACGGACCGACGGACCGGCGCACCAGAGATGGGGTGGGCGACGACCAACGAGGCGCGCCAGGTGCCGTCCGCGATCTGATAGACGGCACCCTCGCCTCGGGTGCGTCTGTGCGATGCTGCCATCTGGCAGTCCTCCCGTGCGGACGGCCGTGGCGCCCCGCCTCTCAACCGGGCGGGGCGCCGTCGTCTGTCCGGGAGCGTACGCCTGTTGCTACCAATAAGCTACCGGCAGTGGCGGAGAGGGCGGGATTCGAACCCGCGATGGGTTGCCCCATACCGCATTTCCAGTGCGGCGCCCTAGGCCACTAGGCGACCTCTCCGCGGGCAGCGTGGAACTGGTTTGAGTGGCGGAGAGGGTGGGATTCGAACCCACGGTGCTTTCGCACACCGCTTTTCGAGAGCGGCACCATCAACCACTCGGACACCTCTCCGCGCCAGAGGATACCAAAGGCGGTTCGTGGGGCGCGCACCGACGACAGGCGCCGGGGTGTGGAGCGCACAAGGGCCAGCGGGCCGTTGCACGGTCAAGTCCCCTGGCGCGTCCCTGGCGCGGCGCCGCCAGGCAGCATCCTCGCGCCCAGCCAGCACGCTCCGCCTCGTCCAGATCGCCACGGGCCAGATCGCCATCGACAGCCCCGGGCCAGCTGCCGGCGCAAGCGCCCGGCACACGCCGCGCCGGCGCACGCCGCGCCGGCACACGCCGACACAGCTCACGGCGAGAATCGATCGGCCGTGGGCCCCGCCGGCACTCGCCTGTCGCTCGTCTGGCCGCCGGCGGGCGGGGCCGCGCCGGCCTGTGCAACCGCCTGCCCACGGAGGTCCTCGACCTCCTCGCGCCGGATGCCGGAAACCACCCGCAACCGACGGTGCAACCCGGGGCCCTGCGCAAGCTGGATCGCCCCGCCGGCCGCACCGTTGCGGTTGTCGGGCGCCGCGAAAACCAGCGTCCCCACGTCGGCCTGCAGCAAGGCGCCGACGCACATCGCACAGGGCTCGACGGTAACAAAGATCGTGACGTCCGCCAGCCGTTCCCGGCCCAGGCGACGGGCTGCCTCGCGGATGGCGCCCATCACCGCGTGGGCAGTCGGGTCGCCCGTCTCGTGGACACGATCGCGGGCGCGCGCAACCATCGCCTCGTCCACCACCGCCACGGCCGCGCAGGGACGCTCGCCCTGCTCGACGGCCAGCCGGGCCTCCGCCAGCGCCTCGCCCATGAAGAGCTCGTAGTTCACCGTTCGATGATACAGGCGGTGGTCGGCCCCGCTACCATTCCAGCGGTACGACTGGCTGTTGACCGCCCGGGCGGTTCCGCTCGGCCGGCTCGTCCCGCCGCCAACGGACCACCGGACCGGGGTAGTGCGACAAGGAGAGTTCAACGTGGCAACACGCAGGATCGGCATCCTGACCGGCGGTGGGGATGTCCCGGGGCTCAATTCCGTCATCAAGAGTGTCACCTTCCGGGCCACCGAGCTCGGGTACGAGGTCTACGGCATCCGCCGCGGCTGGGAGGGGCTGACCCATATGCGTCCCGGCCCTGACCTGGACCCGGAGTACGTGGTCAAGCTCGACCGGCTGAACACGCGTTCGATCGATCGGACGGGCGGCACCTGGCTGCACACCTCGCGCACCAACCCGCGCAAGATGCCCCGGGCCATGCTCCCGCCCACCGTCACGCCGGAGCGCGCCGCGGGCATGCAGGTCTCGGAGGACACCTACGACCTGACCCCTGTCGTGCTCGAGAACATCGACCGACTCGGTCTGGATTACCTGATCCCCATTGGCGGGGATGACACCCAGAGCTTTGCGTATGCCCTTGTCCGGGCCGGGGTGCGGCTGATCGGGATCCCCAAGACGATGGACAACGACGTCCAGGGGACCGAGTACTGCATCGGTTTTTCCACTGCCATCGATCGCGCGAAGGAACTGATCACCCGACAGCGCACGACCCTCGGATCCCACGAGCGGATCGGGGTCTTTCGGATCTTCGGACGGGACGCGGGCTTCACCGCCCTGCTCACCGCCTACGTCACCTCAACCCGCTGCCTCATCCCGGAGGCTCCCTACGACCTAGACCTGCTCTGCCGCCTGATGGTCGAGGACAAGCGCAACAACCCCAGCCGGTATGCCATCGTGGTGACGGCCGAGGGGGCCATCTGGAACGGCGGATCGCTCGCGGAGTACGGCGACGTCGACAGCTTTGGCCACCGCCACAAGGTGAACGTCGCCGAGGCGCTGGCCGACGAGATCAAGCGACGGACCGGCGAGGAGACGGTGGCCAGCGAGCTGACCTACGACCTGCGCAGCGGCGACCCGGACGGCGTCGACATGATCGTCGGGATCACGTTCGCGAACATCGCGATGGACCTCGTGGAGGACGGGAAGACCGGGCGCATGGCGGCGATCCTGAGCGGGACGTTCACGCACAGCCCGCTCCCCGACCCGAGCCTGGGGCCGCGCAAGGTGGACGTGGCGACGATGTACAACGCGGAGCGGCTCCGGCCGCAGTATTCGGGCCGGCAGGGCCGGCCGATGCTGCTGGTGACGGCCCACTGAACCGGTCTGACAGGCTGGGCAACGGGCCGGGAGGCGGTCCTCCGGCGCGGCGGCGATCCCTCAGCGGACGAGGAAACCCTCGCCGTCCGCGAGAACCTCGTGCACGGCGTCGCGTCCTCCGTAGACGATGAACGCGACGCCGGTCTCTTTCGTCTGACCGGGCGCCAGCTCGCTGGCGGTTCCGGCTTGACGCGCCTGGTCGAGCTGCATGGGATGCCCGGTCCATGGCTCGAGCGCGACATGATAGTGCCCGCGCCACCCACCGTAGACCTGCCAGACCCACACGGCGTGAAACGTCTCCAGCGAGAACGCGATCGCGAGGCCCCGGCGGGTGCGCACGTCGGTCAGTGACGCCCACCCTCCGCGCAGTCGGGTGGCCCAGTGCCCGCCAAAGACCGCCGCCTCCCGTGGAGGCACGCGACGCATGTCCCGAGCCTGCTCGCCACGCGCGTCCAGGGGGAGATTGGGCCATGCGTACTCCGTCCCGGGCGTTCCCAGCGACGCGTCCGACGACACCCCGACCAGCATCCGTTCGGCCGGCAGGTCGATCCGATGATCCGGGGAGACGGCAAGCGCAGGGTGGATCCCCCAGAGATAGGGCAGGGGCCGGAGGTCGAGGTTGGTGAGGCGATAGCTGGCCCGAAGCACGGGTTCATCGCCGCGAAGCTCCAGGCGGCGCTCGAGGCTGGCCGGCGCGATGGTTGCGTAGCCCAGCGTGGTGACTGCCGCGGACCCCGGCGAGGCGGCGCCTTCCTGCACCGACCACGGCACGGACCACAGCTCGCCCATGTAGGGCAGCGGCTCGTCGTGCAGGCGGGCGACGTCGCCGGTCGGAAAAATCTCGTCCCACCCACCGCACCACCAGTCGTCGAAATGGGCACCGTACGGGGCGCGGCGCGGCGGCGTCCGGGGATTGTGCCAGAGCAGATCGCGATCCCCGGCCTTGTCAACCAGTTCCAGCACCTTGCCGCCCAACTCCGGAACCACCACGACCCGAAGCGCCGCGTTCTCCAGGATCCAGGCGTCGTATCCGTGCACCGACCAGCCTCGGACCAGCCGTGCGCTCATGGTCGAATCACCGCCATCGCGGCATGCGGTCCACGCATCTCACCGCTCCCCAGACTGCTCGCTTCCACTTCCGCCATCGCGCCGGTTGCCGACCCGGTCTCGCCGCACGGTCAGATCTCGTAGATCCGCGCCGTCACTCCACCGTCCACAACCAGTACGGATCCGCTCACGAACGCGGCATCGTCCGAGGCCAGAAAGACGGCCACGCGTGCGATCTCGTCCGGGGTCGCAATCCGGCGCAGCGGATACTGGCTCTCGACGCGAGCTCGGAATCCAACGGGGTCGGCATGCGCCCGGAAAAACGCCTGGTTCAGCTCGGTGTCGACATCACCCGGGCAGATCACGTTCGCCCGAATCCCGAAGCGTCCATACGCCACAGCCACGCTCCTGGTGTACCCGATGATGGCCGCCTTGGTCGCCCCGTAGATGGGGAGCAGCGGATCGGCGCTGAAGGCGTTGACCGACGACATATTCACGAAGACACCGGAGCGCCGGGCGACCATGCCCGGCAGGGCCTCCCGGCCGAAGAGGACGCACCCGAGCAGGTTCACGTCGACCATCCGGTGGAAATCGTCCAGCCTCACGTCCGCGGCGCGATCCTCAACCTGCACGGCGGCGTTGTTCACCACCACGTCGATACGGCCGCGCTCTTCCAGCGTCCCTGCGACCACGGCGCGCACATCGGACTCGCGCGACACGTCTGCTCGGACAAACCGCAGGGATCCGGTCCCTCCCGCATCCCGTCCGCCCGCATCCAGATCGACGACCTCGAGAACGTCGACCCCGATGACGTGCGCGCCTTCGCGCGCGCACGTCAGGGCGATCGCCCGTCCGATCCCACGGGCCGCTCCGGTCACGACCACGACCCGATCATCGAGCCTTCCGTTCACCGCGCGCACTCCAAGCATGCAAGACCAGACGGGCGGCACCGACACAAGGCCCGACACCCTCAGGCCAGCACCACCTCGACGCCAGCCGCCCGCACTCCTTCGAGCTGCTCCGGGCTGGCAGCCTGGTCGGTGATCAGCACCTGAATGGCATTCAGGGGGACGATCGGCGTAAAACCGCGGCGCCCCAGCTTGGAAGAATCGGCCACCGCGATCACCCGGCCGGCACGAGCCGCCATCATCGCAGCGACCTCCGCCACCAGCACGTGCGGGGTAGTCAGTCCCATCTCCGGCGTCAAGCCGTCACACCCGATGAACGCGATGTCCGCGGACAGATCCCGCAGTTCGGACACCGTCTGCGGCCCCACCAGCGCTTCATGTTCCGGCAGGTACAGGCCCCCAAGGCAGATCAGGTGCGGGCTCTCCCACGCCGAGATCTCACGGATCACCGGAAGTGAGTTTGTGACAACGGTGATCGCACCGCTGCGACGCAGCAACGCCGGTACGTGCGCAGTGATCTGGGCGACTGTCGAACCGGAGTCGAACACGACGATGTCCCCCGGATGGATCAGCCCTGCGGCCACCGTCCCGATCCGCCCCTTTTGAGCCCGATTCCGCCGAGCCTTGAGCGCATACGCACCCGGACCTCGGCCCTCGGAGGCGGAGACAGCCCCTCCGTGCACCCTCCGAATCCGTCCTTCGTCCTCAAGAAGCATCAGATCGCGCCGGATGGAAACGTCAGTCACTCCGAACCGGCCGACCAGCTCCGCAACCGAGAAACGACCCCGATCCTCCACGAGCTCGGCGATCGCCTCTCGACGCTCCCTCGCGGACAGTCCCTGCTCCCGGGGCACCTGCGTCGCGTCCATCATCGCCTCGCCTCGCTTGGCAGGAGCCACGGCGGCTCCCGATCCGGTTGTCCAGACCGGCTTTCGCGATGTGTCACTTGCCCATCCCCATGGTAAGCCCGGTGATGAGTTGCCGCTGGAAGAGCAGATACACGATGACCGCAGGGAGGGCACTCACCAGGGAGCCTGCCATCAGCACCGGAACGTTCACAATGTGCGAGCTTTGCAAGGTAGCCAGTCCCACGGTAATTGTTCGCACCTGCGGTGTCTGGAGAAATAGCAACCCGATCAAGAGATCGTCCCAGACCTGAATAAACTGCAAGATTGCCACCGTCACAACGGCAGGGACCGCAAGGGGCAGCATGATAGTTCGGAAGATCTGCAGGTGCGAGGCTCCGTCCATCACTGACGCCTCGATCAGCTCGTTTGGCACTCCCCTGAAGTAGGTCGTCATCAGGTACGTGCCCAGCGGAGCACCCAGCGCCGCATACACCAATATCGCGCCCGCATACTGATTGATCAGCCCGGCATGACTCACGTTCACGTACTCAGGGATGATGATGGACTGCACTGGGATCATCATGCCGGCGATGATGACAAGAAAGACGGTCGATGACCCGGGGTATTGCAGCTTGGCAAACGCGTACCCGGCGGTCGTGCTCACGGCAAGGATGATGAGCACCGCGGCGCTCGTGACGATTGTCGAGTTGAGAAGCTGTTGCAGAACCGGAAGTACCTGGAACAGCTGGACCCAGCTGTCCAGCGAATGGCCGGGGGCGCCCAGGAACTGAGCATACGATCTGAATGACAGCTCGATCATGAAATAGAAGGGATAGAGCATGACGACGGCAACCACGCAAAGGATTGCGAAGGTCAGCCACCGGTAGGCCCGCCGCAGCAGCCAACCCCGCCTCACGCGCATCGTCACGCCACTCCCGGCCGGCGCACGGACCCCGTCCCTATTCACCATGACCCTGCAAGATCCGGATCTGCGCAATGCTGATCGCGAACACGACAGCAAAGAGCACAATCCCTATCGCGGCGCCATACCCGAACTCGCCATTTGAGAACGCCGTCTGGTAGACGAAGAACTCCAACGTCGTGGTGCCGTACCCCGGCCCGCCTTCCGTCATGACAAAGATCAGGCTGAACAGCGCTGTGAAACCCGTGATGAGCGTCAGCACGAATGCGAACTGTATGAACCGCATCAGAAGCGGAATAGTGATGTACCGAAACATGGCAGCGCCGCTGGCTCCGTCGACCTTCGCAGCCTCGTATACCTCACGGTCCAGGGTGGCCATGCCGGTGATGAATATTATTGTGTTTGTTCCGAAGACAGACCAGATGAAGGTCAGGATGACCGCCAGCAAAGCCGTGTATTCCTGGCCGAGAAAGTTCGTGTGCAAGAACTGCAGGCCCACCGATGCCAGCAGACTGTTGAGAATGCCCTGATCCGCAAAGAAGCGGGTTGCCACCATCCCGATCACCACCCACGAGATGGCCGTAGGAAGAAAGTAGACCGAACGGAAGAAGCGCCATCCGATTACCTGCTCGTTGAGGAGGAACGCGACGAGCAGTGGAATGAGGATTGCAAAAGGAATTGAGGCCAGCAGGCCAACGTTATTGAATACAACCCGCCAAAACGATGGATCTGCGACGAGGCGCTGGTAATTCCCGAGTCCCACCCAGGTTGAGGTTATGCCGTCCCATCGGGTAAAGCTATAGTAGAAAGCCTGAACAATCGGAAGGGCTAATAGGGCAAGATAGAGAATCACCACGGGCGCGCTGAAGAGCAAGCCCGCACGCCGTTCTGCGCGCTTCAGTGGGCTTCTCGGTCGGGACCGTGCCGCTGCTCGCGGTCGCTCCTTCAGACCAAGCGTGGCGGCTGACTCCTTCAACGCTCCGCCCCTGACTCCCTGGGGTCGAGGCACCACTCACGGCGCCTCGACCCGAAAGTGCGTTCCCGCTACTTATAGGTAGTGCCGCGCCGATCAGCCGGCAGCTGCATCAGCGCCTGTTGCAGGCTGTTCAGTCCACCCTGGACCGACATCGCCCCCGCAAACATCGCATTGATGATCTTGGTGCCAACTGGGTCCGCGACTTCGGGCTGGATGACGTTATCCAGCATCGGATAGCGTGTATACCCGTCCTTCGCCGCGTAAGCCAGCAGATCCTGGGCCATGGGCTGCGGACTAGTGAATCCGTCCTTCGGAGGGATCAAGCCGGAATCCGCAATCACCTTCTGAGCAGCGTCAGAAGCCAGATACTTCAGAAACGCTGCAGCCTGCGGCTTGTGCTGCGAGTAGGATGTCATGGAAAAGCCGTCACCAGAATACTCGACTACACCGTGGATCGGGGTGTCGGAGAAGGGCGGGATGAAAACGCCGACGTTATTCCCCATTTTCTGCTGAAACTCGGCAATCTCCCAGGTCCCTTCCATGGTCATGGCCGCCTGCCCGGACTCGAACTGCGCGATCGAGTTGCTGTTCGTCATGACGTCCTGGTTGGTGTACCCCTGCTTGAACAGCGAGACCCACTTGTCGAACTGACTGGCGATCGCCGGGCTGGTCCATGGGATCTGGCCATCGTAGAGGCCTTTCCACTGTTCCGGCGTGTACATCATCATCAGGTAGCTGACGTCGTACCAGGGGTAGAAGCCACCGCCGAGCGCCTGGCCTCCGGTGCCGTAGACCATGGGCAGGATCCCAGCGGCCTTCAGCTTGGCACAGGCTGCAAAGAACTGGTCCCAAGTGGTCGGGAAGCTGTTGGGGTCCAGGCCGGCTTTTGCAAACAGGGCCTTGTTATAGAAACCGTTATAGAACTGTACCTCGAGAGGAACCACCAGCACGCCGTCGCTCGGATTGAAGTTGATCGAGCTGTACTGGATCCCCTTGAGCTTCAGGAGATCAGCCATCGGAACGAGGTTGTTCAGCGGCTGCAGGTAGCTCTGATACTTCAGGGCGAATAGCCCTGTCCACATCGTGGCGAGGTCAGGCCCAGTCTTGGAGATGGCTGCGGCCTGGAGCAGGTCGAAGTAGTTGGCGGCAGGCTGGCTGACAACGTTGATCTTGATCTGCGGATAGAGTTTTTCGAACGCGTTGACCAGGTTCTGCGTGGCCGTCGCATTCGCCTCGGTACCGTAGTTGTGCCAGAGGGTCAGGGTAGCCGGCGCCAGCGCCCCAGGCGACCCGGCCGCCGCAGCGGGTGCCGTTGTTGCGCTCGAACTGCAGGCCTGAGTAGCGACCGTGGCGGCCAGCAGCGCGGCCACCAGCAGCGTCAGTTTGCGGTCCAGCACCGCGAGCTCCTTTCCATCGTCTTCCGGTCACAGCGTGCGCGTCAGCAACGGCTGTAATCCGCCCGCGCACGGTAACCGCCTTGCCCAACCGCGTCAGAGTGCCGCGAGCGCATTCCCTGCGTCCGTGCGGGCAGGCAGCCGCAGCCGGCTCACAGTCCCCTCATAGGCAACCTCGCATCCTTGCGATCCCCCACTGGCCGCTTCGGGCCACCAAGCCCGTGCGCCGCCGCCCAGAGCCTCCCGGCGGGACTGACGGGCGGGCCGGACGGCATTCGGGCAACGTTTGCGCAGCAGGGAACACCAACGGCGTACGGACGCGCCTGCTCCCTCCCCGGTACGGGGTCACCTCCTCCCGCAGCTCGTTCCGTCGACATGCAGGTCCGCGCCCCACTTGGCGAACAGACAATGCTCAGAAGCTAGCGCGCGGCAATCCGAAAGTCAACCATATGTGAACCGATCGCATAAGCCCGGATCCACCGAGCCTCCGGCTGACCGGGTCGGTTGTGGGCCGAAATG
>JBMFSS010000038.1:3774-15696 GCA_049967415.1 Candidatus Limnocylindrales bacterium | reverse complement strand
TCGGCCCACAACCGACCCGGTCAGCCGGAGGCTCGGTGGATCCGGGCTTACCAGCCCGTGATCTGGTCCCCGGGCACCGGGCTGCGTCAGCTCGCCGAGCTCCCGCAGCTCATCGTGAGTTCGCCGCCGTCGCTCGGCGGAGGCTGGCTCACGGCGGACGGCGGCTCGCCGATCGAGGGGAGCGGGACGCTCTTCGGGCTGTCGCTGCAAGGGCTGCCGACGACACCCTGACCGGCGGAGCCTCCGAACTCAGGCGAAGCGGAGGGTCGCCGCGCGCCGCGCGCCCGGGCCGGGATGGTGCCTGACCTGCGGGCCGCGGCGGACGGCCGCGAGGCGTAGGTCGAGCGGAACCTGTCAAGCCGAGTGAGACACCTTGCTCAGAGAACTACTGAGGCGGCACCTCCTTCTTCGCGGGTGGGTTGATCTGAGACCGCGCTCGGCAGCTCGGGCGGGCTGGGGGGTCGACGGACGAAACGCTCGGGGTGGGCCGCGTAGGCGCCGGCGAGGACGGCGGCTCGGGCGGCCTGGACGCCGGGCGCCAGCCCGAAGTGGACCGTTGCTGGGGTAAGCAGGCCGATGCCGGCATGACGGTGCACCTCGTTGTACCAGGTGAAGAACGAGCGGTAGAAGGCGCGGGCGTCCTCGATCGAGCCGAAGCGCTCCGGGAACTCGGGGTGGTACTTGAGGGTCTTGAACTGCGCTTCGCTGTACGGGTTATCGTTCGACGTTCAGTCCTCGACCAGCCGATCTCCGCTTGCCGCGTCAAACCACGAGGCACGCCGCAAGTCGAGATCCACAAGGACTGGCGCCTCACCGCCAGCCATGAAATCAGGGTCGACGCGGCACACCACGGTTTGATCGCCAACCCGCACGTACGCGAAGGCCTCCGCGCCTAAGCGCTCCACGAGAGCGAGTCGCCCCCGAAGGCTGACCCGTCCTTCTATAGGCGATGCATTGGCCTGCGCCTCCAACCGTAGCAGCGTCGCCTCCGGCCGTAGACCGCAGTCAATGTCCCCGGTCGCACCAGTCGGCGCCGGTATCGCCACGCCTCCGAGTTGGTAGCGACTTCCCTCCCGAGTACAGCGGAACAAATTAATCGGCGGGCTTCCCACGAAACGCGCGACGAAGACATTAGTCGGGCGTTCATACAAATCGAGCGGACCGCCAAGTTGTTGCAGGCGGCCATCATGCAGGACCGCAACGCGATCGCCCATCGTCATCGCCTCGACCTGGTCGTGCGTCACGAAGATCGACGTGGCCTTCAGTTGCCGGTGCAGCGACACCAGTTCCGTCCGCATCTGGGTCCGTAGCTGGGCGTCCAGGGAGGACAGCGGCTCGTCGAACAAAAAGACACGGGGTTGGCGTGCCAGCACGCGCCCGAGCGCAACGCGTTGGCGTTGGCCTCCTGAGAGCTGGCGAGGCCGGCGCTGCAACAGGTCGCCGAGACTCAATCGTTTAGCGACCTGCATCGCCCTGGTCTCGGCCTCCTTTCGCGCCACGCCTCGCCGGCGCAACCCATAGGCGATGTTCCCAAGCACTGTCATGTGTGGGAACAGCGCGTAGCTCTGGAAAACGAAACCGCAGCCCCGATCCCGAGCAGGCACGGCGGTGACGTCCCGTCCGTCAATCAGGACTTGCCCAGCGGTCGGCTGCTCCAGACCAGCGATCAAACGGAGCAACGTGCTCTTTCCCGACCCAGAAGGACCAAGGATGACCAAGAACTCGCCGTCGAAGATCTCTAGGTTGAGATCCCGGATCGGAGCAACGGTCCCGAACGCCTTGCTGAGCCCCCTCACCTCGACGGCGACCTGCTGCCGTTGCGCAGAGCGATCAGTCACCACCGGATCGTCGCGCGCTCGACTGACATCGGTACGGCTTGCACCGGCGTCGTGCTGCATGTCGTGATCAGGCCAACACGAGGAGATGCCGCTCAGCGTAGTCGCCGAGGAAGGTCAGAAGCGTGACCATGACCAGGTACCCTCCCGCCACGCCGATGTAGATGGGCAAGTCCTGGAACGTGGATGAGATCACGTTCTGCCCAACCATGAAGAGTTCTGTCACCCCGACAAATGCAACGAGCGACGAGTTCTTCAGCGACATGATGATCTGGTTCATAAGCGGGGGCACCATCCGCGCACTCGCCTGCGGGAAGATTACGAGAGCGAGGGTGACCGATCGCCGGCTCTCCATGTCACCGGCCTCCCACTGCTCCTTGTCGATCGACAGGATCGCAGCACGCATGATCTCCGCAAAGAACGCCGCGGTGTTCAGTCCGAGACCGAGAATGGCCGAAACCCACGGCGAGAGAGTGATGATATTGGCGGTAGCTAGCCCGAAGTAGATCAGGTACAACTCGATGATCAGTGGCACGCCGCGCCAGAACCAGATGTAGGCGCGGGCAGACCAGTCGAGGACTCTAAAGCCAGACAGGCGCATCGCCACCAGCACCACGGCCAACACCGCCGCCAGCAAGATGGCCTCGAAGGTCACCTGGGCAGTGATGATGGCGCCTTGCGCAAGGTCGGGCAGGCTGGAAACAAGAACGCCCAAACCGTCGGCCTCTGAAGTGCGCGCCGGACGCGAAGACGAGGGATCCTTACGGAGCGGCCGAGCCAGCGGCCGGAGCGGCCGAGCCAGCGGCCGGAGCGGCCGAGCCACTCGAGAGCGTTCCCAACCATTTGGAGAAGTCAGACTTGATGAACCCGTTGTTCTTCAGCGTCGCGAGCGCCCCGTTGATCTGCGACAGCAGGCCTGTCTCGTCCTTCGAGACCGCGATGCCCAACTGGTTCTGCTGCAGGTAGATCGGGGTCTGGTCGCCACCGACGATCGTGACGTTGGAATGGGTGTCCTTCAAGAAAGCCAGCGTGTTGAGGTAATCGTTGAGCACGACGTCGATTCTGCCGGCCACGAGATCGTGGAAAGACGAGAGAGTGTCGCTGTAGACGACGGCCTGCGCCCCCGTCTGGTGGGTGTTGAGATATGCCTGACCTGTAGCACCTGACTTGACGCCCACCTTCAGGCCCTTCAGGTCTGCCGCCGAATGAATGTCCAAGCCCGGGCGTTCGACCATCACTAGACCAGTCTGGAGATACGGCGTTGCGAACGACACCACCTGCTCGCGCGCCGGCGTGATGTACATGGCCGCGATTACGGCATTGACCTTGTGCGCCTGCAGATCCGGGACCAGCGCACTGAATTGGCCAACCTGATAGGTGACCTTCCTGTGCAGTAGCGTCCCGATCTCATTCATTAGGTCAATATCAAAGCCAACCAGTTGCTGGCTCGAGTTGTAGTACTCGAAGGGCGCGGTGACCGCCGTACCGACCGTCAGGGGCGCGCTGGCCGTTGCGCTCGACGGCGCTTGACTGGATTGCGACGAACAGCCGCTCACGGCGGTCAGGACCAGCAGTGCGATCGCTGCGACAGTGGCCTTTGTGCTCGTACTCATGTCACTCTCCAGTGCGCCTGTGAGCGCGACGCTGACCGTTCGCGCCGGAGCGCCCCCTCGCCGACATCCCGTCACCCCCTGTGAGGCTGCGATTATAGCCTTACTGCCGAGCCGCCCCAGGCTGGCTCGCGACGCCTCCTAGCGCCCACCCCGTAGCGGACCGGCAGCGGAGGCAGTGCCACAGGCCCCCCACGATCATTCGGTCGCGTCCCGCCAGTGCTGCGAAGCGCTGACGGCGGAGGCTCTGCAGGGCGACAGGAGAGCGTGTCGGGCTGCCCTCGGGTTACCCCCTCCCGGCTTGGCGGAGGACGGGGGCCAGGAGCCGCCTGACCTCGGCGGGATCGGCCGGCAGCGATCCGCCACGCCGGGAGCGCGACTCGACGCGGAGGCGATCGGCGCGCTGCTGGCAGGCCCGGGTGCAGTAGAGACGCCGGCGCCCAGTGCCCACCCGGTGCAGCTCCCTGACGGCTGCTGGCTCTGGACGGGCAGCACCTTCCGCACCGGCCGGGGTCAGTTCCGGGTTGGAACGAGGAACCAGCAGGCGCATCGGGTGGCGTGGGAGCTGACCTATGGCACCCCGCCAGCGGGGCTCCTCCGCTCCGTGTGCGGCGACCTGCGATGTGTTCGCCCAGACCACCAAGTCGTCGTCGAGCGCCGGATGGGCCCCCGCAACCTCGCCCGAACGCCGCTCAGGCGCTTCGAGGCGATGGTGCGCAAGGGTCCGGACTGCTGGGCATGGACCGGGTCGACCGTCGATGGGTACGGCCAATTCGTGCTGATGGTCCCGGGTGCGGGCCGGCGAACGGTGCCGGCCCATCGGTTCGCCTGGGAGGTGGCCTTTGGGCCGATCCCTGACGGGGCGGACGTGCGCCATCGGTGCGGGAACCGCGCCTGCGTCCGGCCCGAGCACCTGGTCCTGTGGGACCCCGCGGACGTGCTCCGCCTCCCCACGCCACGCCAGCTCGACATCCTGCGTGCGTGGGTGCGCACCGATGGGCGGCGGGGGGGCGCAGGCGCGGATCGCGACGGACCTGGGCCTGCGCCCCCGGTCCGTACATACCCAGTTACACGAGCTGCGCAAGCGCCTCGGCGTCGACAGCACCGGGGAGGCCACGACCTGGCTTGACGAGCACCGCCCCGGCTGGCGGGACGAGCCCTGATCCGGGGGAGGGGACACACGGCACCGGCTCAAGCGCCCGTCTCAGAAGGACCTCCTTCTGGGCCGGTTCCCAAGACGGCGCTTTGCGCACGTGCATCGGGCGGAGCGGCAGGCACCCTTTCGGCACGTGGGACGAGGTGTCGGCCACCTTCTTCTCGGTGGGGGATGCGGTGGGCTGGCATCTCACCTTCTGGCGTCGGGTCGACGCGTTCGGGTATTCCTTCGCCGTGAGTGGGGTATCCACGTGAGTGCAGGTGACATGTCGCGCGCCGATGAGAACTGTCCCACGCGTCCGCGTGCTCAAAGCGGGCCCCTGAGAGCCCTCGGGACCGTCGAGGCAGATGGGCATCGGAGCGGAGCGCTCAGCCGAGACAGGGCAGAGCGGAGCAGTCGGGCTTCGCGTCCGTCAGCCAGAGCTCGTAGACACGGCGAAAACCATCGCTGGCATCCACCACGGGGTGGCCGAAGTAGTGGGTGCAGGTGGCGTACCCGAGGGTGGCCTCGCAATGCTCGTGCGTTGCGACGTCGAAGGCCCGGAGGAAGCACTCGGCGTCGTGGCGATGGAACGCACGTCGATAGCCCAGCTCATGATGGCGGATCTCGAACTTGTAGTCGGCGCGCTCGAACTGATCGTGCCCGCTCGGACGCCACCGCTCGAAGACCTCGATCTCGACATCGGCAGATCGCCGCGGGAGTGGAGGACGGCACTCGAGGTCGATGACCAGCGAGCCGTCGTCCTCCCGGCCCAACATGATCTCGTCGGCGTCATTCGGTGGAAGCACCGTCACCGCGAGCCGCTCGATCTGCTCGACCAGGTCGGCGAGGTAGCTGCGCAGCGCGTCAGCGCTGGCGATCAACGAGCGACCAGTTCGCGGGCGCCGGGAAGCTGCTCGTCGGCGCCGATCTCAAGCCGACGGCGGGCCGGGGCGATGGCGACGCGTCGCCGGCGGGGCCGGTATCCCTCACGCCAGCGGTCGAAGGCGGCGATGGGGATTCGGGTGATCCGCGGCGAGACGCGCAGCCCGGGCATGTCCCCCCGCTTGATGAGATCGAGGACCGCGTCATCGCTGATGGCGAGGATCTCGGCGGCCTCGCGGGGCGTGTAGTACAGCTTCGCCATGCAGTACACCTCTTGAGCGGTATTGCGCAGGATACCGCTCAAGAGGGGCATGTCAAGCTTCGCGGCAGGCGCGGACAGGCCTACTGCACTCGCGTGGATACCCCCCCTTGCTCTGGACCAGGACTGGTCGTGTTGCTTGGGCCCGCCCTGGTCGATCTCCCACCGGGGACCGCCCCACCGGGGTTCATGGTCGCCCTGCTGCTGAGTGGATTGCAGTTGGGGGGCTTGCGGTCCCCACGGGGGCTCCGTGCTCATTGTTCCCTCCATCGTGGGACACCACCGCTGCGGCGGATCGGCCGTGCCTGCCGTTCGCCATCCGCTCGCCCCATGCGAGCGCCCGCTCCCCTGCTCGTGGGCCCCGCTCCTCCTCCCCGGCGGCAGGCGTGTCGGCCGGAGCGGCCACCGCGCGCCGAGAGCGTCGGGGCCCGGCCTGCGCCCCGGGCGCCGCAGACGGTAGACACACACAGCGGGCCCATATCCCGCACGTGCTTATCCCCTATTCGCAGCGCGGCACAACATGTAGTGTTGGGCCGTGGGCGCACGAACACCGGGCGACTACCCGCGCACGCTGGCGGAGTTCTACCGGCGCTTCCCTGATGACGACGCCTGCCTGCGCTACCTCGTCGAGACCCGCTGGCCACAGGGCTTCCGCTGCCTGGCGTGCGGGAGCGACAACGCCGTCTGGATGAAGACGCGCCGGGTGTGGCAGTGCCGCGCATGTCGGCATCAAACGTCGCCGACCGCCGGCACAATCATGGCGCGCAGCCACCTGCCGCTTTCCGCGTGGTTCACCGCGGCCTATCTCATGACTTCGTTCAAGCCCGGCGTGTCAGCCCTCCAACTCCAGCGCCAGCTCGGTCTCGCTTCCTTCAAGTCGGCCTGGGTGCTCCTCCACAAGCTCCGGCGGGCGATGGTGAACCCACAGCGCCTGCGGCTCCAGATCGTGCCCAACGCGAGCCGGGAAACCCTCACCGCCTTCATCACGGCCAACGTGGCGTCAGGTTCGACCATCGTCAACGACGCCTGGTCCGGCTATGAGGCCCTGCCGCCGGAGACCTACGTTCACCTCTCGTTCTCCCAGGCAGCGATGAAGCGGGCGGTCGTCGAGCCGGACGCCGTGCCAGGCGTCCATCGGGTGATCTCGAACCTCAAGACCTGGCTGCGGGGCACCCATCACGGGGTGGGGGCCGATCACCTCGAGCACTACCTGCAGGAGTTCGTCTTCCGCTTCAACCGCCGGTCTTACCCGATGGCCGGCTTTGCCACCCTGCTCGGGCTCGGTGCGGCGCGCTCGCCCACCACCGTTGCTGATATCCTCGGCCCCGTGGCGGAAGGCGCCAAGCGCCGCCGCGGACGGGCGACCCGTCTCACGAGTGCCCGTTTCTCGGTCACGGTCGTGCGCAGCGCGTCTCTCGAAGAGGCGTTGGCCGATCTCGGGGCGTAGCGGCAGTGCCCACTCCCCGCCGATGGCAGGACTACACGGCGCGGCTCAGGGTGTGCTCGGGATACTCCTCGAGGACATCCTGGGTGTTCCAGTCAACCTCGCCAATCCAGCCGCGGTCGGGATCGTTCACGACGCGCCCAAACACGATGTCTTCGCCTTGAACGAACAGAATCCGCTTGCCGGACGCCGCGATCAGCTCGAACGGTGTGTGCTGGTGGATCACCAGATCGGACAGGATCAGCCGGCCTTGCCCGTCGAGGTGGTTGAAGTCCGCTTCGATCGTGATCACCTACGTGGTCCTCGCCATCGCTGTTCCTTCGGGACGGGATTTGGTTCCGGCGCCTCGAGAATCGCGTCGAGTTGCTCGGGCGTCAAGCCGAAGAGGTTGCAGTGGTTGGGCGGATCGCCCGGGTCGTCGGTCGGATCGAGGGTCCCACCCGTGCCCAGCACCCGCGCGACCGTCGTGCGACGCACCTGGTTGTTGGGCACAGACGCGGCCAATGTCTCGAAGGGTAGGTTCGGCCTCGACACGACCGAGATGCCGCCGCCAACCTGGACCGCCGCCCGCAGCTCCTCCAACCTGTTGACCCCACCGCGCACCACGACCGTTGCGTCTGGCCAGGTTGTTGGATCGTTGATGTCGATCGCCATGCGCCCCGTGGCCCCTCCCGTGCGTCCCCATCCCCCAGGTCAGCATCAGCCCAGCTGCGTTTGCGCGCAAGGTTCTGACGCTCTGGCCGGCCTCGAACCGTTGCCCGGGATCACCGCGTCGCGCCAACTCCCCCACAGTCACGGTCCAACACTACATCTTGTGGTCTGCTGCGAATAGGGGATAAGCATGATCCCGCAATCGCGAGGGTCAGCGGCCTCTCGCGAGGCACGTGCCCTCCGTTGGCAGGGCGCCTCGCGGGCCGATCCAGCGGCCGCCGGAGCGGCAGGCGGGTCCGTCGTCGCACGCCCGAGGAGGAGTTGGGCCGCAGTAGGGGCACACCCTTGGGGCGCGGCAGTTGACGCGCTGGCGAACGTGGGTCCGTCGTCGCGCGCAGCTGGCCGCGCCGGGAAGGGCGGAGCGCCCGCGACACGTTGGGCCGGTCCCGGGGCTGCCATTACGGCATCAGCCCGTCCTGTGATCGGGCAGCCCGGTCGGTCAGCAGCCGTCCGTGCGACGGCGCATCCTGTGCGATACCGTGGCCGATCCGATCGCACCGACGCCGGAAGCCGAGCATTTGGCCGAGCAGGAGCAGCTCCTCGGTGAGCTGACCGAGCGCGTGGCCGCCGAGGAGGCCGACTTCGCCACGCTCGGTGCGGAGTTCGCCCGCTTCCGGGTCACCTACCTCGCGCGCTTCGCGCCCCTCTACGCCGAGCTCGACCGCCTCGACGCGGAGATCGCCCGCCTGCTCGCCGGGCGGTTGCCCCCCGAGGGGACCGAGGCCGAGGCCGCTCGCGCCCGGGCCGCCGAGGCGGAGGCCCGCGCGGCCGAGTCGGCCTCGGCGGCCGAGGATGCCGAGCGCCAGCCCGAGGCGCCGCCCGCCCCCAGCGCCGAGCTGCGGTCCCTCTACCACCTGCTCGCGAAGGCGATCCACCCCGACCTCGCCGACGCCGAGGAGGAGCGCGCTCGACGGACCGAGCGCATGGCCGCCGCCAACGCCGCCTACGCGGCAGGGGACGAGGCCGCCCTGCGCCGCCTGTGGGAGGACGAGCAGGCCCGCCCCGAGGCGATCAGCGGCGACGACGTGGGGGCCCGCCTGATCCGGGTCCTGCGGAAGATCGCCCAGGTTCGGCGGCGCTTCACGGAGCTCGCGGAGCTGCGCGGGGCCCTGGAGGGCGACGCGATGTGGGCGCTGTTCGACACGGTCCGTGCGCAGACCGGCCAGGGCGGGGATCCCCTCGGCGCGATCGAGACCGGCCTGCGAGCCAAGATCGGCTCGGCGCGGGCGCAGCTCACCGCCCTGCGCGCGGCGGAGCCGCGCGACCCAGGAGGGACCGCCGCGGCGCCCCGAGCATCGGAGGAGCGGGGCAGCGGCCGCGCCCCCGGGGCATCCTCCGGCCAGGGATCGGTGGACGAGATCCGGCTCGTCTCGGTTCATCTGAAGACCGAGCAGACCAGGACCGTCCGGGCCGCGGCGGATGTGGTCTCCCTGATGGCAGCGTTCGATTTCCTGAGTGAGGCGCAGGAGAGCCTGTGGGTGATCGCGATCGACTATGCCAGTCACGTGCGGACCATCGCCCGGGTGTTCCGGCACGGCCCGCATGGGGGCAACGTGCAGATCGGGCCGATCCTCACGATCCCGCTGCTCGCCTCCTGCACGTGCTTCATCGTCGTTCACAACCATCCGTCCGGGTCGCCGTCCCCGAGTGAGGAAGATGAGATCCTGACCCGCGAGATCGCCGAGGCGGCCAGCATCGTGGGGCTCGAGTTCGAGGACCACATCATCATCACGCCCCAAGGGGACGCCTACTCGATGAAGCACGGCGGGTCCGTCGCTCCCGCGGCTGACCGATGAGCGAGGACGGATCGCCCCGCCGCGAGCTCGTCCCGCTGCCGGACCAGCGGCTGGGCCCGGCGCGCTCGCTCGCGAGCAGGACCCTGGCCGCCCTGCAGGTGTCCGTCCCGGCCGTTCCGCGTCGGCTCGTGGTGTCCGCCGACGGCTCGGCCATGTTCACGCGGATCGACGACGCCCTCGAGATGGCCCGCGACGGCGACGAGATCGTGGTGCGGCCCGGGACCTACCGAGAGCACCTCACGATCGAGCGGTCGATCCGCCTTCGCGGTGAGGGGCCACGCGAGCAGATCGTCGTCCACCCTCCGAGCGCCGAGGCGCCGTGCGTCGTGATCACCGGTGGGACGCCGCAGCTGCGCGGCTTCACCATCGAGGGGAGCGAGACGGATGCCTCGCACGATCGGGACGACGGCGGCAGTTCGTTTCTGGTCCACATTGTCGGTGGTGCCCCGCTCCTCGAGCAGCTCGAGCTGCGCGGTGGCGGGGGTGTCTCGTTCGAGAACGACGGGACGGCGGGCGTCATACGCGGATGCGTGGTCCACGACAGCGGAAGCGCCGGCATCGCCGTGCGGGAGGGTGCCGCGCCGCAGCTTGAGGCCAACGAGCTCTGGGCCAACACGGACACCGGGATCGGGATCGCCGGTGCCGGCACGAACCCGCTGGTGCACGCCAACCGGGTCCACGACGGGGCGGGGGACGGCATCCTCGTGGTGGAGGGTGCCGCGCCGGAACTCGAGGCCAACGAGCTGTGGGCGAACGCGGCGGCCCAGATCGGGATCGCCGGTGCCGGCACGAACCCGCTGGTGCACGCCAACCGGGTCCACGACGGGGCGGGGGACGGCATCCTCGTGGTGGAGGGTGCCGCGCCGGAACTCGAGGCCAACGAGCTGTGGGCGAACGCGGCGGCCCAGATCGGGATCGACGGTGCCGGCACGAACCCGCTGGTGCGCGCCAACCGGGTCCACGACGGGGCGAGCAACGGCATCCTCGTGGTGGAGGGTGCCGCGCCGGAACTCGAGGCCAACGAGCTGTGGGCGAACGCGGCGGCCCAGATCGGGATCGACGGTGCCGGCACGAACCCGCTGGTGCGCGCCAACCGGGTCCACGACGGGGCGAGCAACGGCATCCTCGTGTGGGAGGGTGCCGCGCCGCAGCTTGAGGCCAACGAGCTCTGGGGGAACACGCACGCCGAGATCGGGATCGCCGGTGCCGGCACGAACCCGCTGGTGCGCGCCAACCGGATCCACGACGGGGCGGGGGACGGCATCCTCGTGCGAGAGGGTGCCGCGCCGGAGCTTGAGGCCAACGAGCTCTGGGGGAACGCCGTGGCCGGGATCGAGATCGCCGACGCCGGCACGAACCCGCTGGTGCACGCCAACCGGATCCACGACGGGGTGGGGGACGGCATCCTCGTGCGGGAGGGTGCCGCGCCACAGCTTGAGGAGAACGAGCTCTGGGCGAACGCCGTGGCCGGGATCGAGATCGTCGACGCCGGCACGAACCCGCTGGCGCGCACCAACCGGATCCACGACGGGGCGGGCAACGGCATCCTCGTGCGGGAGGGTGCCGCGCCACAGCTTGAGGAGAATGAGCTCTGGGCGAATGCCCTGCCCGGGATCGCGATCGTTGACGCCGGCACGAACCCGCTGGTGCGCGCCAACCGGATCCACGACGGGGCGGGCAACGGCATCCTCGTGCGGGAGGGTGCCGCGCCGGAACTCGAGGCCAACGAGCTCTGGGCGAACGCGCCGCACGGGATCGAGATCGCCGACGCCGGCACGAACCCGCTGGTGCGCGCCAACCGGATCCACGACGGGACGGGGGACGGCATCTTCGTGTGGGCCGGTGCCGCGCCACAGCTTGAGGCCAACGAGCTCTGGGCGAACGCCGTGGACGGGATCGCGATCGCCGGTGCCGGCACGAACCCGCCCGTGCGCGCCAACCGGGTCCACGACGGGGCGGGCAACGGCATCGCCGTGTGGGAGGGTGCCGCGCCGGAACTTGAGGCCAACGAGTCCTGGGCGAACGCCGTGGCCGGGATCTGGATCGCCGGCGCCGGCACGAACCCGCTGGTGCGCGCCAACCGGATCCACGACGGGGCGTGGGTGGGCATCGCCGTGCGGGAGGGTGCCGCGCCGGAACTTGAGGCCAACGAGCTCTGGGCCAACACGGACGCCGGGATCGCGATCGTCGGTGCCGGCACGAACCCGCTGGTGCGCGCCAACCGGATCCACGACGGGGCGTGGGTGG
>JBMFSS010000038.1:0-3520 GCA_049967415.1 Candidatus Limnocylindrales bacterium | reverse complement strand
CCCGCTGGTGCACGCCAACCGGGTCCACGACGGGGCGGGGGACGGCATCCTCGTGTGGGAGGGTGCCGCGCCCGACATCCGCGGCAACACCGTCACCGGCAATGCCGGACGTTCGATCCTCGTCATCGACGCGCACCCCACGCTCGGTCCGAACACCACGGACGACTGATGCGCCGGCGGCGAGCGAGTCCGCGGCTGACGCCCCCCGAGGAGCACCGGTAGTGGCGAGGATGCCTCGCGCCTGGCGCGACGCACGAACCGGGTGGATGGTGTCGGCCACCCGGTTCGGGTGATCGACGGGTGCAACGTCGAGTGCTCGAACCACGCCGGCCGCCGGGCCGGCGGCAGCTGCTTCGGCGACTCGGAGGGTCCGGCCAGCTGCACCGCGAGGGGCGGCCCCAGGATCTCGATCAGGATGCTGCGCTTCGCGGCGATGGTGCGACCACCGCGTCCGCCGGCGTTGTGAAGCGTCGGACCGGCCCGACCACCCCGCGCCGTCTGGGCGTCGATCATCACCATCGTCGGCTCGACGTGGTCGCCCTTCTGCGCGGATGATCCAGGCGAGGCGCGTCATCGCACGAGCTCACGCCCCATTGGCGCGCCAGCGTCGCCACTGCTGCCAGACCGCGCTCCAGGGTGGACAACGATCGGGCAGATACCACCACTGGCGGCCGGTCAAGGCGAGGAAGGGGTCGCATCCACCATCAGCCGACGCGGGCGGCGCGCCGGCACGCCCCGCCGTCCCTGCGGGTCGAAGCGGTCCTCAAGGGGGCCCACTCCGTGTTCGTCAGCTCGATGATCGCGCCCACGGGTGGGGGCGTGCCGCCCAACGGGCCAAGTTCTCCGGCGCCACCGCGCTACTCTGATCGGGAACTTTCATGCACAGGCTGTCAGGAGTCGCCCCTCGTCGCGTGATCGCGCGATGAGGTCAGTTCCGCGGGGTCTAGCCCTCTCGCCCCGACCAAACCGACCTCATCAAGCATGAGGCCTGGGCTCGCTTGTCCAGACCATGTTCGCCGCGATCGGCGGGCAGTCAGCCACCGAGACTCCCGCGGCGGCGGATAAGGCAGTGCACCGTCCAGTCCGCCACTGACCAGGTGACGTAGAGTTCCACGTCAGCCGTGCCCAACGCCGGAACAAACGCCCCGTGCTGGAACGGAAGCGGCACTGCTCTCACTGCTCGCCAATCAGCCCGAGGTGCTGCTCGATCCGCGGTTCATCAACGCGCGCAACGCGGAGACCGTGCCGGTCATCGAGGCGCTGGCGCACGAGACGGTGGCGGACTGGCGCGAGACGGCCGCCGTGCTCGCCACGTGGTGTGCGGCGGTGGGCGCCGTGCGGCGCGCGGTGGACGGCCGGGGCCTCGCCGCTGCCGAGAAGGAGCAGCTCGCGGCGCTGTACCGCGGCCTCGCCGAGTTCGACGCGCCGGCCAGCCTCAGCGCTGGCGAACTCGGCGAGCGGACGCGGGCGCTGCTTCGTGCGCAGTGCGAGACGCTGCTGGCCGATTCGGGCGTCTGGCCGATCATCCGCGGGTCGACTGTCGGCCTGTACGAGCGCGCCCTCGTCGCCCTCTGGACGGAGCTGACCGACGAGGCGCCGCTGGTCGCCTGCGCGACGTCCGGAGCAGCCGGGCGAAGGCGGCCGAGCGCCCCGACACGGGTAGCGCCAAGGTGCTCGGCAACTCCCCGTCCGTTCCGAAGGGGTAGGCCGGCCGGACCCGCGGCGACGAGGCTCAGTGAGCCGCCCGCTCGGGCCGGCCCAGAACGGGGTCCTTCTGGACCAGCAGGTCGAAGGACTCGACGGAGAGGGTCGCACGGCCCCGAGCCCGGACCTGCCCTGACGGCCATAGCCGGGCCGCTACCGCCGGCGTACACGCGGGCGCCCCGTGCGCGGGGGCTGCCACGACCAGCCCGGGAGTGCCTCAAGCAGCGCAGCTCGCTCGGGGGCGAGCAGCCCGCGACGATGCGCGGTCCGCTGCCGCACGCACCACTTGCCGAGCGCGAAGCCGTCGGCGCTCCGGTACCGCGCGGGCACCAGGGCGCTGCCGGCCTCGGCCACAAACGCTCGCAGCGCAGTGACCCCCTGCCCAAAGGCGTCCGCGTCGGGGTCCCAGCTCCAGCCGGGCAGGGCCTCGAGGCGAGCCACCCGGTCGGCCGACAGCACCCCGTTTGCGCGGTAGGTCCGCTGCCTTGTGACCCATCGGCCCAGCGTCGCGCGGCCCTCCCGGTGGTCCCGGGGGACCCGCGCGTGTCCTTCCCGCGCGACGAACCGTTCGAGGTTGGCGAAGCCCCATTCCCAGGGGTCGGCCGAGCCACGCTCGTCCGCCGTCGGGACATGGCCGGTTTCGATCCACCGTCGGACGAGCGGGATATACCGTGCCGCGATGAGTCGGCCGGGTAGCGTGCCCCGGCCGCTTGGCTGTGGACCTCGTTCCCAGAGGGCCACCATGCGTTGCGAAGTCCCGAACAGCTGCGCCAGGGCCCCCTGCGAGAGCCCGCGCCGCAGGCGCGCCAGCCGGAGTTGCCGGTAGAGCGGCTCCCCCTCGAAGTCCTCGCGCGCGAGGGCGAGCAGGCTCACGAGCGGGAAGCGATAGGTTCCATCCGCGCCTCGGGTCGCGGCGAGCAGTCCCTGCCGGGCCCAGCGGGTCACGACCTCCGGCGGACGACCGGTGATCAGTGCGACTTCGGTGACGCTGAGGAGGCGGTCGACCGCGCCGCTCCCCTGGGGGACCCCGTGGGTCATGGCCCCCTCGCTGCCTCCTTCGTGTGCCACGCTCGCATGATGGCACGAGACGGCTCACCGCAACCGTCTCGCGCGCCGCACTCGGGCGCCCCTCGGTGCCCGGCGACCCCGTTCGTCCTAGGACTATCTGGTGCAAGCGCGCACCATAATCAACGCGACCCCCTACGATCGTACTGGACAAGGCCCGGAGAACAGGTAACACTACGTGGGAGTGGGTCAGGGCCACTCCCGCCGGCATCTTCGGCGGCCGCAGTCATCCCGGGACCCGGGGGGAGCATCCACCGATGAACAAGCGCGGTTCCTCATCTTCGCCGGGCCGCACCGCTCGGCTGAGTATCAAGCTCCTGTCGGTTCTGACGCTGTTCCTAATGCTGGCAGGTTTGGCTGGCCCAGCGCTTGCCTTCAACTCCGGGGGCACCCCCGCGGCCACGGGACTCGACACGATCGCCTGGACGGGCCAGGGCGCAACGAAGGGCGTCCTAGACACGAGCCTGTGCGACACGAGCAACGACCCCTACGGGGCGAACCGGCCGTATCTCTACTGGATCTTTACGACCGACGGCGGTAGCGCCACCTCCCCGACGCTGACGCTCAGCGGGCAGGGGTCCGGCACGTATAACGCCGACAGAGCGAGCGGCAGTACGTTCCACTTCATCACGCCGTACTACACGCCGGACCCGAACACGCTCAGTGCGGTCGCCTCGTTCCTTGTCGTCGATACCGGTAACCCCGGATCCACCGAGCCTCCGGCTGACCGGGTCGGTTGTGGGCCGAAATG
>JBMFSS010000037.1:0-16922 GCA_049967415.1 Candidatus Limnocylindrales bacterium | reverse complement strand
TTCCACCCGCTGGTGATCGAGCCCTTGGCAGGGCACACGTGGATCCGGGCTAAGGCCTGCCGAGGTGGTGGCGTATCTGCGGGACCTGCCTCGCCTGTGGGCGGACGGGCAGCCGGGGGCGCGCCGGGCCCTGGCAGAGGCGCTCTTCGCGCGCGTGCGAGCGCTCGGCGTGACGCGGATCGAGATCGAGCCCACCGAGGCCGCCATCGCACACGGTCTGGCCGAGGCATTCGGGGCCGATGAGGTGGTTATGGTCGGCGCGTCTGGGCTTGCACCGCCGGTTCCCATCACCTGGATCGTGGTGCCGGACTGGCTGGCCGACGCGTTATCGACAGTCGCATAGGAGCCACGCGCCGGAGGCGCAGCCGCTGGTTGGGTGCGTCGGGGCCGGACCGCCCGACTATCGACCGGCGGACCGCCCGGTGAGAACGCTCAGGGCCCCCGATCGGCGTGCCGTCGGGGCGCCCAGGAGCCGCAGGTCCACGGCGGGCCAGGCCGGGCCCGGCCGGGCGAGCGCGTAGCCCTGGACGAGGAGCGGCCCGCGGGTGCGCGCGAGGAGCGCCACGTGGGCGGCGGTCTCGGCCCCTTCCGCGATGGGGACCGCGCCGATGGCGCCGGCGAAGCCGACCAGCGCGTCCACCAGGGCCTGGCGCGCGGTGTCGTCGCCGAGATCGCGCACCAGGAGCGCGTCGAGCTTCACGAAGTCGGGGCGCAGCTCGGTCACGTGGCGCATCGACGCGTAGCCCGCCCCGGCATCGTCCACCGCCAGGCGCGCCCCGCGGGCGAGGTAGGGCGCCACCGCGTCGCGCAGGGCGGCGTAGTCGGCCACCGCCTCCTCCTCGGTCACCTCGATCACCAGCCGGTCGAGCGGCCCGCGCCCGAGGGCCGCCTGCACGAGCGGGGCGGCCAGATAGCGGGGGCTGACGTTGATCGAGAGGAAGGTCCCCGCGGGCAGCCCGGCGCCCTGTGCCACCGCGCAGGCGCGCGCCACCGCCAGGCCCTGCAACTCGGCCCCCAGACCCGCCTCGGTCGCCTGCGCGAACCACACGTCGGGCGCCTGCACGGGTGGGGCGAGGAAGCGGGCCAGGGCCTCGTAGCCGGCCACCCGGCGGGCGGCCAGATCCACGATGGGCTGGAAGTGCGGGACGAGGAGGGCGGGGTCCGCGAGCACCGCCTCGATGCGTCCGCGCGTGCGCTGCCGCGACGCCTCCTCGACCAGCGGCACCACGAGCAGCGCGCGGGCGCCGCGCTCGGCGAGCAGGGCGGGGCCGCTGACGGGGCCCGGCAGCCGGGCGAGTGCCGTGCGCGCCGCGCCCGGCGTCGCCAGGTCACGCAGCTCGGTGGCCGCCTCGGGTGGCACCAGCGGGGGCAGGGGCGCGCCGAAGCCGGGTGCCGTCCACACCGCCAGGCGCTGGGTGGCTGCGGCATCGAAGAGGTAGATGGCGGTCGCCACCATCGGGGTGGCCCGGGCGAACTGCGCCAAGAGCGCCTCCGCGGCCGCGGCCGCGGAGGGCGCCCCGGCGGCCGCCTGGGCCGCCGCCTGCAGGTCCGCGAGCTGCCCGGCCCGCTGCGCGGCGAGGGCGTGCTGGGCGCTCACCTCGTGGAGGGTCAGCACCAGGCCGTCGTCGGGCGTCGGGGCCCGCAGCGGGCGGACGCGGACCTCCAGCACGCGCCGGATGCCCCCGGGTCCGGCCAGCTCCACCTCCCGCGGCCCCGGGAGGGTGCCAGCCGCGATGGCCGATCCGAACCGCTCGCGGGTCTGGGCCACGTCGGGCCGGCTGTCCACGCCGAGCCGCTCGGCGATCTCGTCGGGGGTGTGCCCGAGGAGGGCCGCCCGCGCCTGGCCCAGCAGCTGCTCGGCGGCGGCGTTGCAGAGCACGAGGCGCTGGGCGGCGTCGAAGACGAGGATCCCGTCGGCGGCGGCTTCGAGGGTCTCGGCCAGGCGCGTCTCGGAGGCCTGCCAGACCTCCGCGTCGCGCTGGGCAACGGCACGCCGGTGGGCCGCCAGCCAGTATCGCTGGGTATGGTCCCAGGCCCACCCCACCACGCCGCCAGCCGCGACATAGGCGGCCAGGCGCACCGCCCAGCCCCACTGGCCCAGGATGCTCACCGAGGCGGCCGTGCTGTCGGGCATGAGGGGGCCGAACAGCAGGCCCGCCGCGATGCCCGCCAGCAGGCCGCCCCAGGCGCCGCCGCCCAGGGCGGCCAGGGCGATCCCGAGGTAGGCGAGGTGGACCAGCGGGTTGGGGGCCCCGCCGGTGAGCCGCACGAGGGCGTACACCGCGAGGATCACCAGGCCGGACCCGCCGAGCAGCGCCCAGCGGCGCCACCCGACCGTTATCGGCAGGGGCGCGGCATGCCACACGCGCTCGGTCGCCATCGCCCTCTCAGGGTATCGGGCTGGCCCGGCCCGGCCATGGCCCACCTGGCGCGGGCCGCCGCGCCAGTAGTACCAGGGCGGGCGTCACGAGAGGCATTGCGCCGCGGAATTGGTGGCCGCGGGTCCTTCCGGTCGCGCTCTCGAGATGGCGCACTTCGCGAAAGTGCGCGATTCGCCCGCCAGGCGGTCCCCTCCCCAGCCGGCTGCCAGCCGGACTGGCTCACCCCGATGTCCCGCAGGGGTGTACGGCGAACGGCCTCGCGGCGTCTGTGATCCCGATCCTGTCTCGCATGGTCGGCCGAAGCGCGAGTGCCCACTCGTCGATGCGTCGACCCCTGCGGCGGCGGCTCGGATTACAGGCGTGCTTGGGAATGATCACCGGAACCGGCCCCATTTTCGGCCAGTTTGATGGCGCGGAATCGGGCGAGCGTCGCAACACCCATGCGCCTGGGGAGTGGCGATGGGACGTCGAGGACCCGAGCCCGAGTATGGGAAGCGTGCGGCGTATGCACGGCTGATCGCCGAGGGGTGCCCTCGGCGTGGGCGTGTCGGATGGAGTGCTGCACACCACGCTGCCTGTTCGAGGACGAACGCGTCCGCCGGGCCGACCTGCGCCGGAAGCGGCACCCGAGGCGCGAGATCACGGCCCGCATGGGCCGATCTCCATCCACGGTCAGCCGCGCGCTCGCCCGCGGCGCCGACACGGCCGGTCGCTATCGGCGGTTCGAGGCCCACCGGCGGGCCCTCGGACGTCGCCGCCGCTATCGACCCGGTCGGCTTGCCCGGGACGCCGAGCGGCGCGACTGGGTCACGGGCAGGCTGCAGGCGCGCCCGAGCCCGGAGCAGATCTCGCAGGGGCGAGGTCGCCGGTATCCGGACAACCCCGATCGCTGGCCCTGCGCCGAGACGATCGACCCGGCCGTCGACCGTCCCGACCTCGGGCCGCCTGCCCCGGGAGCTGCCCGGACGGGTCCTCTACGGCCGACGGCGCGGGCGCAGCCCGAACCGGCACGCCCCGGCCCGCCGCTCTGGGCCGCTCCCCGGCATGACGCTGATCCACGAGCGTCCCGCCGAGGTGATCAGCCGTCGTGAGCCCGACCACTCTCCGAAGGGCGACCAGATCATGGGGAGCGGCAACGCGACCGCCATCGCGACGCTCGTCGAGCGCACGACCCGCCATGCGCTTATGGGCCACCTTCCGGGTGCCCGGCACGACGCAGGCGAGCGTGCGCTGGCCATCCTCGAGCGACGCCTGCCCAGCGCAGGTCCGTCGGCGCAGCCAGAGTAGCGGCTGGTCGCGCCGACGAGCGTTCAAGCGGGGAATGAACGTCGGGCTCCGGCTGGGTCTTGGTGCGTCCGGATCGTGCTCCGCACGGGGTCTCCCGGGGCGCTCCCGCGGGTCCGAGCGGCGGAATCCCGGCCCGTCTGCTGCTCCCAACCCGGACCATTGGCGGATTCCGGGTGCCCGGCGTGTCAGCGGAGAATCGCCTAACCAGGAGAGGCGCTTTGATTGAGTCGATTGGGTGCGTGGCCTCCCGGCCGCGTGCGGCATCCTGCACCCGACGCGTGTTATGACCCAGATCGTGGACCAGCCCCGGATTCCCCTGCCGCTGGCGATCCGGGTGGGGGCCATCATCGTCGCTGGAGCAGCCCTGCTTCCCCTGGTGACCCTGCTCGTCCCCGTCGACCCGGAGATCGGCGCACCCTGGTCGGGCCTGTCCCCTGCCTCCGCCGTCCTGCTCGGCACGCTCTTCTGGGGCGGCCTGACGCTGCTGATGAGCAGCGTCAGCGCGGAGCTGCCAGAGGGGACGCGGCTCGTATGGATGCTCGCCCCCATGGTCGCCACCATGAGCCTGGGCGGGCCGTGCATGGCCGGATGGGTGGCGGCCCTGGCCACGACCGAACCGCGTGAACTGCGGGGCGGAGTGCCCTGGTACGGCGTGCTCAACAACCACGCGGCCTTTGTGATCTCCGCCGTCCTCGGCGCCGCGACCATGACCGTGGGGCGCTCGATGGCTCCCGCCCTGAGCCCCGGGCGACCCCTGGTCGACCTGCTCGCGACACTGGCCGGCGGCGTGGTTTTCGAATGCTCAAACCTCGGCCTGACCCTCCTGACCGTGCAGACCGGACGCTGGCGGGTGGTGCTCGCCGCAATCCTGTCGCGCTCCTACGTGGCCGCCGAAACCGCCCAGATCGCGGTGGGCTGGCTGATGGTGCAAACCTATGCCGACACGGCCTGGTGGACGCCGCTGGTGTTCCTACTGCCGGCCCTGCTGGCCTGGCAGGCCTTCGACCGGGACCGGCTGCGCTGGGCGGCCGGACACGACACGCTAACCGACCTGGCCAACCGCCGCGAGTTCGCCGCCCGCCTGGCAGACACCGTGGCCAGCGCCCGCAAAGGAGCGCAGGCGAGCGTGCTCCTCATCGTCGATCTCGATGGGTTCAAGGCCATCAACGACCGAATGGGCCACGCCGCAGGCGACGCGGTCCTGCGCACGGTGGCCGAGCGGCTGCGGGCGGCCACGCGCCCCGAGGACCACATTGCACGTCTTGGCGGCGACGAGTTTGCGGTCATCCTCTCGGGCGTACCACGCAACGCCGCGCGCCCCCTGGTGGACCGGCTGCGGACGGCGGTCTCCGCGCCGATCTTCTGCGATGGCACGAGCGTGTCGGTCGGCGCGTCGATCGGGATCGCGGGGGTGGACGAGCAACCGCCGGACCCGGCAGAGCTGCTGCGCCAGGCCGACCTGGCGATGCTCGCGGTCAAGGGCCACCGAGAGGGAGGGCGCGACGGACGGTCGGCGCTCGAGCACGACCCGGGACCATTGCCCGGTTCCCCCTGACCGATCCCTACAGTGGCGCTTGACCTCGGCCAAGCGAGACCTCGGCGGTCCTGCCTGGCCACGCGGTTCATACCGCTGCTGGGTCGGGTGCGCGCCGTTCCCTCAGCGGTCGGAACGCGCTGTCGCTGGCAGACGGTGCTAGCGCTCCATCAAGCGGGAGAGCGCCTGGCGCGCCTCAGCCCACTCGGGCTGATCGCCGACCACGCTGCCATCCGGACCCCAGCGCGCCATCTGACTCATGGCCAGGAGGAGCGCGTTGTGGAGGACGCGTCGGGACCGGCCGGCATCGACCACCCCCAGCACGAGGTAGCGCCGCACGAGGTCGAACGGCGCGCTCCAGCGGCCCACCCGCACCTGCTCCCCCTCGCGCAGGGTCTCGAGGTACTCGTCATCCCCCACTGGCGCAGCGGTGTGCTCGGCCATGTGGCGCACCAGATCGACCCGCCCATGCCCGGGCACCACGGACTCGAAGCGCCCGTCCTCGGCCGCGTCTCGGTAGCAGATCGGGCAGGTGGGGGCCATGTACGCGCGGGGTGGCGCCCCGTACGGCAGGCCGCAGCGTCGGCGGAACGTGCCACCCGGCGAGGCAGCCGCCATGCCGCACTGCAGGCACACCGGTAGAGCGGCCGTCGGGACCTGCCGTTCCTCCTTCGGCTCGTGGCTCATGCCCGGCGTTCCAGGGCGTCCGCGGCGCGTCGCGCCGCGGCCATCTCGGCGCGGACCTCGTCGAGCGGTTGCTCCCGCACCGCCGCGCGGAGGCGTTCCCGCAACCGACCGACCTCCGCCTCGTACCCGCGTCGTTGCAGCTCGGAGAGCCGCGTCAACAAGGCACCGTAGATGGGAGCCTGGGCGTCGAGCGGGATCCCCTTCCGCCCGACGACCGCCTGCGCGCGCGGTTGCGACATCGGCCTGCCTCTCTGCGGCTCACGACCTCGGGGACGCCCGCTCGGCATGCCGCAGGGATGCCGCGGCACGCGAGCGCCCGCTCGTCCCACGCCCCTCGCCGTGCGTAGCGTCGCTCGCGGGCAGGCGCCCAGCGACGGCGGCCTCGCGGCGGGCGACGTCGACATCGGGGGCGCTGGCTGCGGGTGATGGGCAAGGGCGCCAGGGAGCGCCGGGTCCCGCTCGACGTCGAGGTGGCCAGCCTCATCCAGAGGTACCTGCTCGCGGAGCGGCCCGACACCCCGAGCCCGAGGCTCTTCGTCGTCGCCAAGGGCCCCACCGGGGCGGGCCCCTCACTGCGGCCGGCCTGCGCACGGTCTTCCGCTAGCACCGCGCGCGCTCGGGCGTGCCCGGCGGGCACCCCCACGCCCTGCGCCACACCTTCGGCACTGTGCTCGCCGAGGCCGGGGTCGACCTGCTGGTCATCCAGGCGCTCCTGGGCCACGCGCACGTCGACACCACCGCCCGGTACGTCCACCTTGCCCCGACCTATGTGAAGGCCGAGTTCGATGCTGCCCGCCAGCGCCTGCGCGCCCGCCCCTGAGTCGAGGGCGGCGCTGCTTGCCGCCTACGCTTGCCACCTGAGGCGCAGCGGGCGGGGCCACTCGGGTTCCGCGCGGGCGGCCCGCGCGTTCCTCGCGCGCTGGCCCGAACCCGCCGCCTGGGCGGCGCTGCCTCTCCCGGAGCGCCTGGCGGCCGGGCCCCAGACGCGCCCGTTCCTCCTGTTCCTGATGGTGAGCCGCCGGCTGTCGCCCGGCTACGACTACCTCGTCGAGCGCAAGCTCTCGAGCATCTGGCGCGAGATCCGGGGCAGCCCCATCGAGCCCGACCTCCGGCGCTATCTGGCCGCCGCGCGCATGCTCGGCTTCAGCGCGCGGATGGCCAAGGACAGCGGCTCACAGGTCGTGGTGCGTCTCCTCATCGAGACCGGGCAGGGGCTCGACGCCCTGCGGGCGGCCGATCTCGAGGCGTTCGCCGCGGCGTGTCGGGCGCGGGAGGTGCGCACCGGGCGGGACTGGTGGCACTACCGGATGGCCCTGGGCACATCAGGGCGGGTGCTGTTCCACCTGGGCGTGCTCGCCACACCGCCGCCGCCCCGCGGGCGTCCCCGGCCCTGCAGCGAGCGGATGGCCGGCGTGGCTCCGCCGCTTGCGGCGGCCTTCGCCGCTTACCTCGAGCGCAAGCGCGCCACCTGCGTGCCCCGGACCGTGAGCTGCCTCGCCACCCGTCTGGCGCACTTCGGGCGGTTCCTCGCGGCGGTCGACCCCGCGCTCACCTCGCTCGCGTTGCTCGATCGCCGCCGCCATATCGAGCCCTATCTGGTCGCGCTCACCGACACGCTGAACACGAAGACCGGCGCGCCGATCAGCGTCGCCGATCGGGCCCGCCGCGTCTACGCGGTGGCGAACTTCCTCACCGAGATCACCGAGTGGGGCTGGGCAGACGCGCCACCGCGCCGGCTCCTGTTTCGCTCCGATATCCCGAGGCTCCCCCGACCCCTGCCACGGTACCTGCCCCCCGACGCCGACCGGCGCCTGGGCGAGGCGCTGGCCGCGTCCCCGAACCGTCTGGCAGCCGACGCCCTGCTGCTCGCCCGCGCCTGCGGGCTGCGCATCGGCGAGCTCCTCGATCTCGAGCTCGACTGCGTCCACGAGGTCCCGGGGCAGGGGTTCTGGCTCAAGGTGCCGCTTGGCAAGCTCGACACCGAGCGGATGGTCCCCCTCGATGGCGAGATCGTCGCGCTGCTCGACCGGATCGTGGCCACGCGCTCGCCGGGACGGCCGCTGCCCCATCCGCGGACCGGCAGGCCGGCGGACTTCCTCTTCACCCACTACGGTCGGCGGCTCTCGCAGCACGTGCTGCGCGAGGAGCTCGCCCGGGCCGCCGACGCAGCCGGGCTCGGGCACGTCACCCCGCACGCCCTGCGCCACACCTACGCGACCGCGCTCGTCAACGCGGGGGTCTCGATCCAGGCGCTCATGGCCCTGTTGGGGCATGTCTCGGCCGAGATGAGCCTGCGCTATGGACGGCTCTTCGACGCGACCGTGCGCGCCGAGTACGAGCGGGCCCTGGAGCTCGCGAAGGCCCGGCTCGGACCGATCAGCGCCGGACACGCGAGGCTGCCGGTGCTCGACGGCGACTGGCGCGACGCTCCGGCCATCAAGACCCGCCTGACGGGCGGGTTCTGCCTACGGGCTCCGGCGTTGCGAGTGATAGCGTGAAACGGACCCACCGAGAGGCGGAATGATCGACTAACGCAGGACCACCTTGACCCTCCAGTCATCGGGTACGGTGCCGGTGATTGAAGCCGCAGCCGCGCTGGAGGAAAGGGTGATCAAAGTGGTCGACATCGAGCGTATCCGCTACGCCCACTTCCGGGAAGGGTCGAGCATCCGCGAGCTCGCCCGCACGTTGCACCACAGCCGGACCACGATCCGCCGCGCCCTGGACGACCCGGGTCCCTGGACCTACCGGCGCACCCGCCGTCGCCCGGCGCCCGTGATGGACGCGGTCGGCCCGCTCATCGAGGGCTGGCTGGAGGCCGATGCCTTGGTCCACCACAAGCAGCGCCACACCGCCCGGCGGATCTTCCAGCGCCTGCGCGACGAGCACGGCTTCGCGGGCGGCGAGCCGACCGTCCGGGCTTTCGTCCGCGCCCATCGGCGGGCCAGCCTGCGCGGGGTCACGATCCCCCTCGCCCATGATCCTGGCGCCGAAGCCCAGGCCGACTTCGGGGAGGCACGGGTCCGGATCGCCGGCGTGGACACGGTCGTCGCCCTGTTCTGCGCCCGGCTGGCCCACTCGACCCGCGACGTGGTGGTGGCGTACCCGGCCTCTGAACCGGGCGGCCTGGTTCGACGGCCACGTCCGGGCGTTCGACACGTGGGGTGGTTATGCGGGTGGTGGTTGTCAAGAGGCTTCCTCCCCGAGCCGGGCGAGGATCCCCTCGAAGATCTGCTGGCGGCCAACCTGGCCCTTGGCGGCTGCGTCATCGCGCTGGCGCTGGAGCGTGGGGCGGAACGCAAGCGTCGTGGCGAAGAAGGCGCACGACTCGCAGATCGACTCGAAGTGGCAGTCCATCGCCACGGGTCGCTCGCAGTACCCGTTGCCCAGCATGCGATGCGTCTCGCAACGGACCTTCGCCATGCCGGGTCCTTCTGCGTCGGCCGGCAGGACCTTCGGCTGCGCATAGAGCGCCTCGACCTTCTCTCTGACCGCGAAGTACTCGTCGGCCACGGTTCGATCGGCGATCCGCGCATAGACCATCGTCATCCGCAACGAGCGGTGGCCGAGCAGGGCAGCGATCGCCTCGAGCGACATGCCCCGGTTGATCGCCTGGGTCGCGAGGGTGTGGCGCAGCTGGTGGGGTGCGACGTGGCCGATCCCGGCCGCGGCCGCAGCCTTGGCGACGGCCCGCTCGACGCGGCTGGCCGAGATCCGCCGGCCGTGCTCGATGAACAGGAGATCCGAGCGCAGCCCGCTCGGACGTCGCTCGAGCCAGTCATCAAGGAGCGCCTTGAGCCGTGGGTGGAGCGGGATGTACCGGTCGGTGTGCAGTTTGCCGAGCGGGACGCGCAGCCAGAAGGCCGAGCCGATCTGAACGACGGCGTCGACCGTCAGCCCGAGGAACTCGCCCGTGCGCAGCCCGGTCCGAGCCAGGAACTCCACGCACAGTCGCACGAAGGGATCCGGGTCGGCGCGCGTCGCGATGAGCAGTTTCGCCGCTGCCGCATCGTCGAGGAAACGTGGCAGGGGCTCGTCGGGGATCGGCAGGTCGCCCGCGAAGAGCGGGACCCGCGCCGGCACGTCGTCCCAGCCCCACTCGATCGTGCGTTCGAAGAAGCTGCGGACGACGCCGAGCCGCGCTCGGATGGTGTGGCGGTGGAGCCTGGGTGACCGCTGCGCCGGTCGCGCGGCGAGCCAGATCTTGTAGGCCTCCACGTGGCGACGCCCGATCGAAGCTGCACACCGCACCGTCGGATCCCGTTCGACCACGAAACGGGCGAACTCGCGAAGGACGCCCTCATGCCGACGCACGCTCCCGGGCCGCAGGCTGAGCCCGATCTGCTCGAGATAGCGGGAGATGGTGTCGACGAGGGTCGGCCAAGCGAGACCTCGGCGGTCCTGCCTGGCCACGCGGTTCATACCGCTGCTGGGTCGGGTGCGCGCCGTTCCCTCAGCGGTCGGAACGCGCTGTCGCTGGCAGACGGTGCTAGCGCTCCATCAAGCGGGAGAGCGCCTGGCGCGCCTCAGCCCACTCGGGCTGATCGCCGACCACGCTGCCATCCGGACCCCAGCGCGCCATCTGACTCATGGCCAGGAGGAGCGCGTTGTGGAGGACGCGTCGGGACCGGCCGGCATCGACCACCCCCAGCACGAGGTAGCGCCGCACGAGGTCGAACGGCGCGCTCCAGCGGCCCACCCGCACCTGCTCCCCCTCGCGCAGGGTCTCGAGGTACTCGTCATCCCCCACTGGCGCAGCGGTGTGCTCGGCCATGTGGCGCACCAGATCGACCCGCCCATGCCCGGGCACCACGGACTCGAAGCGCCCGTCCTCGGCCGCGTCTCGGTAGCAGATCGGGCAGGTGGGGGCCATGTACGCGCGGGGTGGCGCCCCGTACGGCAGGCCGCAGCGTCGGCGGAACGTGCCACCCGGCGAGGCAGCCGCCATGCCGCACTGCAGGCACACCGGTAGAGCGGCCGTCGGGACCTGCCGTTCCTCCTTCGGCTCGTGGCTCATGCCCGGCGTTCCAGGGCGTCCGCGGCGCGTCGCGCCGCGGCCATCTCGGCGCGGACCTCGTCGAGCGGTTGCTCCCGCACCGCCGCGCGGAGGCGTTCCCGCAACCGACCGACCTCCGCCTCGTACCCGCGTCGTTGCAGCTCGGAGAGCCGCGTCAACAAGGCACCGTAGATGGGAGCCTGGGCGTCGAGCGGGATCCCCTTCCGCCCGACGACCGCCTGCGCGCGCGGTTGCGACATCGGCCTGCCTCTCTGCGGCTCACGACCTCGGGGACGCCCGCTCGGCATGCCGCAGGGATGCCGCGGCACGCGAGCGCCCGCTCGTCCCACGCCCCTCGCCGTGCGTAGCGTCGCTCGCGGGCAGGCGCCCAGCGACGGCGGCCTCGCGGCGGGTCGCCATCCGGGCCGGGGCGCCGGCTGTGCTCAGGCTTCCCCGCCCGCATGCGGCCTCGGCCAGCACCGGCACCGGGCGGCCCAGCAGGTAGCCCTGTCCCGAGCGGACGCCGAGGGCCACCAGGGCCGCCAGCTCCGCTTCGGTCTCGATTCCCTCGGCGACGAGGCGGCACCCCTGCGAGTCCGTGAAGTGGCGGAGGCCGGCCAACAACGCCTGGCGGGCGGGATCCGCGTTGAGGCCGGCCACCAGCGAGCGGTCGATCTTCACGATCTGGGGCCGCAGCTCCACGATGTGGCGCAGGCTGGCGAACCCGGCGCCCGCGTCGTCGACCGCGATCTGCACGCCGGGCCCCAAGGCCGCCACGGCGTCCCGGAAGGCGACGTAGTCGCTGATGACCTCGTGCTCGGTCACTTCGAGTACCAGCTGGCCCGCATAGCTCGCCATGAGCGAGCGCAGCGGCGCACCCGCCAGGACGAGAGCGGGCGACACGTTCACGTTGAGCCAAGGGACCGCCGGCAGCGCCCTGGCGCTCATGAGGGCAGCGCCCAGGGTGGCCATCTCGAGCTCGAGGCCGAGACCCACCGCGGCCGCCTGGAGGAACTGCGCATCGGGCGGCGTCCCATCCTCGAAGCGGGTCAGGGCCTCGTAGCCGATGACGGCGAGGCTCCCGAGATCGACGATGGGCTGGAACACCGGGTGGTAGGCGCGCTGGTCGATGATGGCCGCGATCTGCTCGCGCGAGCGGCTGAGCAGCGACCGCCCCGAGATCGCCGGCCCCAGCGCGGCGCCAGCGATGGAGGCGAACTCGACGAGCGCGGGGAGTCGCTCGGTCAGCCGCTCGGCCGCATCGGGGCCGACGGATCCGACCTCCAGCAGGCCCACCACGTCCTGCTCGATCCAGATCGGCGCGTACGCCAGGGCCCCGATCCCGAGCGCCGCGAAGGCGCGGCTGAAGGGCCGGCCGCGCCCCCCGCGCCAGCCCGCGACCCAGGGACCCTCGCTCGCCCGCTGCCGCAGCTGGCGCGCCCGCGTGTCGCCCAACCGCGACAGGGCGAGGGCCGGGCCATCGCTCTCCGCGGTTCCCAGCGGCGTGGCGCCGCCGGCACCATCGAAGGCCAGCAGCACGGCCGCCGCCGCCTCGGGCAGGCCAACGATCTGCTGGCAGACGGCGTCGGCCGTCTCCTCCGGCGTGGCCTGTGGAGGCAGCGCGGCGAGGGCCTGCGCGATCTGGGACCGCTCCCTCGCGCAGGCCTGCTCACGGGCTTCGGCCTCGCGCTCCGCCGTCACGTCGTGCTGCACCGCCACATAGCTTGTGGTCGTGCCGGCGGGGTCACGGACCGGGGAGATCACGGCCGCTTCTGTGTAGAGCGAGCCATCCTTGCGGCGGTTCACCAGGTCCCCCGCCCAGGGTCGTCCCTCGGTCAGCGCCTGCCACATGGCCACGTAGAAGGCGCGCGTCTGGCGCCCGCTCGCGAGGAGGCGGGGGTTCTGGCCCAAGGCCTCGGCCGCGGCGTAGCCGCTGCTCCGTTCGAAGGCGGGGTTGACATAGGTGATCCGGCCGTCCGCGTCGGTGATGACCACCGACTCGACCGACTGCTCGATGGCCGTGGCCAGTCGGCGCCGCGCCGCCTCGGCGTCGGCCGCGGCGGCGCGCGTGCGCAGGGTCTCGATCCCGTAGGAGAGGTCGGCGGCGAGCTCGTCGAGGAGCGCCACTTCCGCAGGCCCGAAGGCATCGGGCTCGGCGGCGTAGATCGACAGCGCCCCCCGGACGCCCGCGTGCCCGCGCAGCGGGAACGCGGCCGAGGAGGCGTAGCCGCGGTGCAGCGCGGCATCGCGCCAGGGCGCCATGACCGGGTCGCTCGCGGTGTCGCGCACCACGACCGGGCGGTCCTCTCGCACGGCCGTGCCGGTCGGTCCGCGACCGCTCGGGACGTCGTGCCAGCTCACCGTGATGTCGCGCAGATAGTCATCCTCTTGGCCGGCCTGCGCCACCGGTCGGACCGTGCCCGCCGCATCATCCTCGCGATAGCCCACCCAGGCGAAGCGATAGCCCCCTTGTGCGACTGCCGCCTGGCAGATGGCCCCGAGGAGCGGGAGCTCCTGATCGGCACGCACCAGGGCCTGGTTGGCGGCGCTCAGGGTGCGCTGGATGCGGTTGACCCGCTCCAACGTCGCGTGCACCGTGCGCTGCTCGGTGACGTCGCGCGCCACGCCCTCGACCGCCACCGCCTGGCCCGCCTCGTCGAGCACGAGGCTGCCGCGCTGCTCGATCCACACCCAGCGGCCGTCGGCGTGCCGCATGCGCAGGAGCACGGTGCGCTCGTGGCGCAACGCACCCGTCGCGGAATCGAGCTGCCAGCGCTCCTCGGGGTGGACCAGGCGCCGGAACAGACCCGGGTCGGCGGAGAAGGCGGACGGCGGATAGCCGAGCACGCGCTCGATGGCGGGGCTGACGTAGTCGAGCCTGGGCGTTGGTTCGAGTACGACGCGCCAGATGATGTCCTGGGCATGTTCGGCAAGCAGCCTGAAGCGTCGTTCGCGGGTCGCCAGCTGGGCCGTCTGGGATGCCTGGAGGACGTCGTGGCGATGCAGCATGACCGCCAGCAGCCCCCCTGTGACCACCACGAACCCCCAGCCCTTGAGCGTCGACACCAAGGTCAAGGCGCCACTGGCGGGGAAGAGCAGGGCGACGATCCGGTCGCTCAGGGCGATCCAGACGACGCTGACCACGCCGTAGACCAGCACGATCCATCGCGCCGAGAGTAGGTGAGGGCCACCGCGGGGGGCGGGCCCGGTGGTCGGTGCGAGGGTGGTCGTCACGGTACGACGCACTGTGCGCGCGGCATGGCTCGACGGCCATGACCCGAACGTACCGGGCAGGGCGAGATCAGCTGCCCCGTTCCGACGGGAGGCGATCCGCGTCCCAGGCTGCGGAGCCCTCTCTGGGCGGGGCCGATGATGCAGCCCCCCACGCCATGAACGGATGGTGGTGTGATCGAGAGCGACCGTGGCCGGACCTTCTGGCCCGCCGTCAGGCTCGAGTATCTATCCCGTCTGATCCGCGCGCTGCCACCAGACCACGGTGGCTCCGAGCCCGATGAGCGCGGCCACTACCACGACGGCGACGCTCGTCCCCGTCGCGATCTCGCCGTCCGGCCCGGCCGCGCCCACCACGAGCAACGGCAGCGCCCAGGGGAACCAGGCCGCCCACCCCAGGACGCCGAGCACCTGGGCGAGGGCCATGACCAGCACGGTCCAGCCGAGCGGCGGGATGTAGCCGCGGCCGACGCCCGCCACGAAGGCCGTCGTCGTCTGCAGGGCGATGCACATGGCCGCCGCCACCGCGCTGGCGGTGAGGGTGCTGAGCACCAGGGTCGGCGACCCGCCGGGCAGCCCCACGAGTGCGCCGACACCCAACCCGAGCGCGACGATCCAGGCCGAGATGGCGCCGCACCAGATCGCGAGGACGAGCAGTTTCGCGACGACGATCGTCCAGCGTGGCGTGGGGATGGCCAGCAGGTTCCGGACCGTCCGATCGGCGAACTCGCGGCCGAAGACCCACGCCGTAAGGAAGGCGAAGAGCACCGCGCCGGCGGCCCCCACCGTCTCGGCGAGGAGGCGCAGGAAGCTCGGCCAGTCAGCGGTGCCGGCGGCGAGCTGCGCCTTGGCGCCCAGGAGGCCGAGCTGGCGGGCGCGCTCGGGATTCTTCAGGATGACCATGAAGAGCGCTTCGACCAGCGGCGCGAAGGAGAAGCCGCCGGCGATCACCCAGGGAACCCTCGAGCGGCGCGACTTCAGGAACTCGCTCCAGATAGCGGCTCGAAGCGCACTCATGCGGCCTCCCGATCGGCGCCCGCGGTGAGCCGGATGAAGTGATCCTCCAACGTCTCGTGGGCCACCGCGAGGTGCGTGGGCGGTGCTCCGGCGGCGACCAGCAGGCGGGCGATCTCGTCGGGGGCCTCGATCGCGCGCGACTCGCGCAGCTCGAGGACCGTCACCCCGCCATCGCGCGCCTGGTGCACCGGCGCGAACCCGGCGGCCTGGAGCGCCCTCTCGGCGACGGTTGGGTCGCGCGCCACCACCTCGAGGCGCGGGTCGCGATGGCGCTCCAGGGCCGCACTGTCGAGCTCCTCGATGAGCCGTCCCCGGTGGACGATCCCGATGCGGGTCGCCAGGCGGTCCACCTCGGCAAGGATGTGGCTCGACATAAAGACCGTCACCCCACGCTGCTGGGCCAGGGACCGCAACAGCTCGCGGATCTCGATGACGCCGGCCGGGTCGAGGGCGTTGGCGGGCTCGTCGAGAACGAGGAGCTCGGGCTCGTGAAGCAGCGCGCGGGCCAGGGCGAGCCGCTGCAGGGTGCCCAAGGAGAGCGTGCCGGCCCGCCGGTCCGCGTATTCCGCGAGGCCGAGCCGCTCGATCATCCGCCCGACTACCTGTCGGTCCGGCACGCCCTGCAGCCGGCGGGCCAGCTCCAGGTTCTCCCGGACGCTGAGCTCGGGATAGGCGGTGGCGGTCTCGACGAGATGGCCCACCCGCCGCCAGGGCCCGCCCGTTCCCGCGCGTACCCGCTCGCCGAAGAGCTCGGCATACCCGGCGGTGGGCGCGATCATGCCGAGCAGCATGCGGATGGTGGTCGACTTGCCCGCCCCGTTGAGGCCGAGGAACGCGTAGACCTCGCCAGGCGCCACGCGCAGCTCCACCCGATCCACGGCCAGCACGCCGCCCCGGTAGCGCTTCGAGAGACCGCTCGTCGCGACCGCGAGCGTGCTCACAGCGGCAGGCCGGCTTCGAGCAGCGCGAAGGCGCGATCCGTCAGCGCCGTGTAGCCGCCAGTCGCATCCTCGGGGCCGGCTCGCAGCACGACGGTCAGCGCGCCCATCAGGGCGCCCGTCAGGACGCGCAGGCTGAAGGGGTCCGGTCGACGCCCGGTGCGCCCCGCCTCCGCGTCGGCGAAGAGGGCCTCGACCTGGCGGGTGTCATCGAGCACCGCCGTCCGCAGCTCGGGGATCGCGAGGATCAGGCGCGCCCGTTCCCATTGCTCGGCGATCACCTGGGGAGGCACCGCACCGAGCATGGCGCGTGCCGCCTGCCGCAGGGCCGAGATCGGGGTCAGCTCGGCGGGCTGCTCCCGATACGCTGCGAACAGCAGCGGGTCGAACATGTCGTAGCGCAGGATGTCGGCCTTAGTCGGGAAGTACCGGAAGAGCGTGCTCGGGGACACCTCCGCGGCCTCGGCGACCTGCTCGACGGTGGTCTCCTCGTAGCCCTGCGCGCTGAACAGCCGGAGCGCCTCTTCCTGGATGAGCGCGCGGGTCCTGGCCTTCTTGCGCTCGCGCAGGCCCGGCTGCGGTTGGACCGTCTCACGCGGTGCGTTCATGGGCCGCTCCTTCGGCGATCGCTGGCCGTCTATTATGGCACTCAGCCTGCAATAGAGTGTATACTCCTATCTGATAGTAGAGTAGCGCTTCTTGCCGCAACGGGACGTGCCATTCGGCCCGCATCTCGGTCAAACTCGCGAAAACCGTCAACGCGGCATCCTGGTCGCTGCCTCCGTCCAGGGCCGGTTAACCCCGGATCCACCGAGCCTCCGGCTGACCGGGTCGGTTGTGGGCCGAAATGA
>JBMFSS010000036.1:0-17826 GCA_049967415.1 Candidatus Limnocylindrales bacterium | reverse complement strand
CTGTCCCGGCCACCCGCGCTGTTACACCAAGTATGGGGACGTGACCCGGTGCAGCGTGGCGGACGGGAGGCGGGGGTGTGGCCGGCGATCCTCTGCTGCCCCACGCTCGCCACGGCCTGACGAGCTGGCGCGGCGTCCCTGGCGGCCCAGGCGCTCCTGGCGCGCCGCGCGCCAACCGGCGTTCGATAAGGGCCGACGAGCTTCCGGGCCGCCGGCGAGAATGGCCCATCTGCCCCCCGACGACGATGCAACGCGCTCCCGTAGCTGATGCATTTGGGTTATCAACCGCATTTGCCTCACAAGCCCATCGTGATGCGGCGGAATCGGGTCAAGGTCGCAACACCCATGCGCCTGGGGAGTGGCGATGGGACGTCGAGGACCCGAGCCGCAGTACGTGAAGCGTGCGGCGTATGCACGGCTGATCGCCGAAGGCATGCCTGCGGTGCGGGCCTGCCGCATGGTCGGGATCAACCCGAAGACCGGCACACGGTGGCGCAACGGGCGCCGGATCAGGTCCGGCGGCCGTGTGCTGCACGTGGCACCCGTGATCACCTGCCGTATCGCTTCCCCCCTCGGTCCGCACCGCGCTCCCTGTCCGAGGACGAGCGGGTCCGCCGGTTGACCTGCGCCGGGAGCGGCCCACGAGGCGCGAGATCGCGGCCCGCATGGGCCGGTCTCCGTCCACGATCAGCCGCGCGCTCGCCCGCGGCGCCGCCGCGGCCGGTCGCTATCGGCGGTTCGAGGCCCACCCGCGGGCGCTCGACCTCAGGTGGCCTGCGCCGGGAGCTGCCCGGACGGGTCCCCCACCTCTGACGGCGCGGGCGCAGCCCGAACCGCCGACCCGCGGGATCAGGGCCGGCTCTGGCGAGTACCCGCGGATCGTGGTGGCCGACCCGCGCATGCCGAGACCTCGGAGCTCGCCCCCGATCCGCAGGTACCCCCAGCGCGGGTTCTCCCGGGCCAGGCGCAGGATCAGCGCAACCAGATCTGGATCGAGTGGCGGGCGGGCGCGACCCCGCCGCCGCTGCGTCGGGCGCCGGGCGACGAGGCGGCGGTGCACACGCACGAGCGTCTCGGGTTGGACGAAGAAGGCTGTCCAGCGCCGGCACGGGAGCAGCCGCGAGGCGGCGGCGAGCAACACCCGGTCCGCGTCGGCGAGGTCGGGACGCGCGACCTGCCGACGCAGGATCGCCAGCTCATGGCGCAGCACGAGGATCTCGAGATCCTTGGTGCGCCTCGCACGAAACCCCAACGCCACCACTTCGAGCAGTCGCCGGGTCAGGATGTACAGCAGCGACGGCGGCGCGCAGCGGGTGCCTCCGATTCGAGCAGGGAGGTGGATCGAGAGCGTAGACCTGGCCCGCTGGACCAAAGTCGGCGCCAGTCTGCCGATCACGGCCGCGCTCGTCGTCGACCCCGTGACCGTATATTGGCACCCCGCAGGATCGCTGCCGGCCGCTCGGCCAGCTGTCGGGCAACTCGCGCCCGGGGCTACCATGAGGCCGCATGAGCACGTGGCAATCGAGGGCCCGACCCCACCGGGCAGATGTTCGCCGGTGGGTGCGAGTCACGGGTGGCGTTCTGGTTGCGCTGGCTCTCGCGACGGCCGCGATCGCCGTGCTGCACGGCGTCCTCGGCGTGCCGTACCCGGCTCCCGTGTATCTCCTGGCGGTCCTCGCCGTGGGCACGGTCTCTGGCACGATCCCTGCAGTCCTCACCTCCATCGCGGCATTCCTTCTTTACGACTTCCTCTTCGTGCCGCCGCTGCACACGCTCACCGTCGCCCAGCCCTTGGAATGGCTCGACCTGCTCTTGTTTCTGGCGGTGGCTATCGCGATTGGCCGCCTGGCGGCGCTGCTGGCCGCAAGGGCCCAGGAGGCGACGGAGCGGGCTCGCGAGGCGGAAGCCCTCTTCGACATCAGCCGGGCCCTGGCAACCGGCGGGCCCGTGGAGGCCGCTGCGCCCCAGGTCTTGGAGCGGCTCGTCTCGGCCACCAGAATGGATCGCATCTGGCTGACGCTCGGGCCCGGCCCGGGCGACGAGCGCGTCATCTCCGACAGCGATCCCGTCCGGCCACGACCGACCAGCGTGTGGCGGGTTGCGCTCACCCGGTCCGAACCTGACGCGGCGCCCAGATGGATACGGAGCCACCTTCCCGCCCAGGCCCAGGGCGAAGCCGCTCCGGCAACGGCCGGTGCCCTCTACCGCGTCCCCATGCAGGTGGCGGGCGAGACGCTCGGGTCGCTCTGGTCTACCCGCGGACGGGATCGGTCCGAACCCGACCGGTCTGAGACCCGCATCCTGTCAGCAGCGGCCGATCAGCTGGGGCAGGCGGTCCGGCGGGATCGGCTCGCGAACGAGGCAACCGCCGCTGAGGTGGCGCGGCAGAGCGACCAGCTCAAGAGTGCTCTGCTCGACTCGGTCTCCCACGACCTGCGGACCCCACTGGCAACGATTCGCGCAGCTGCCGAGAGTCTGCTCGATCCAGAGGTCGAGTGGTCGGCCTTGGAGCAACGGACGGTGCTGCAGTCCATCGACGCCGAGGCCGAGCGGATGAGTCGGCTGGTACGCAACTTGCTGGACCTGAGCCGGATTGAGGGCGGCGCCCTCTATCCCGACCTGGAGCCTCACGACCTCAACGAGATGGTGGAGGACACCGCGAGCCGCTTCCGTTCCACGGCCAAGCAGTCCATCGTCGTGCACGTGGCGCCGGAGCTTCCGCCGGTCCTGGTGGACGACCTGTACCTCGACGAGATTCTTGCCAACCTCCTTGAGAACGCGGTGCGCCATGCTGACACCCGGATCGTGGTGCGCGCTGCGCAGCTTCCGGACGGGCCCTTCATCGAGCTGACGGTGGAGGACGATGGGCCCGGGGCGTCGGATGCCGCGCTCCCGCGGTTGTTCGACAAGTTCTATCGAGGCGACCAAACGAAAGGCGGGTCTCGTCTGAGCATGGGAGTAGGCCTCACGGTGGTGCAGGGTCTGGTTCGGACGATGGGAGGCGAGGCGACAGCGCGTCGAGGCGACCTGGGTGGTCTCGCCGTGGCGGTGCGCCTGCCCATTGCCCCGGGGCCCGAACCCACAGAATCGCAACGCGACGGAGCACCCCAATGAGCGCGGCGGGGCCGACCCTCCTACTGGTTGAGGACGACCACGCCACACGACATGCGGTGGCCCTGTACCTAGAAAAACGCGGCCATCACGTCTACCAGGCCGCCGATGCGCAGGCGGCGCTCGAGGAGTGGGAAGCGCACCGGGCGGACCTCGTCCTTCTCGACCTCGGCCTCCCCGACCTCGACGGCATCGAGGTGGTCCGCCGGATCCGCCGCGAAGGCACCACCCCGATCATTATCCTCTCGGCCCGCGGGGAGGAACGGGACAAGGTGGCCGCGCTGGAGGCAGGCGCCGACGATTACCTCAGCAAGCCATTCGGCATGGAGGAGCTACGCGCCCGGATCAGTGCAGTGCTCCGGCGGGCCGCCGGTCCACGAGCGGATGCCTCCGGCCGGCTTGTGATCGGCCTGGTCTCCTTGGACGTGGCACGCCACGAGGCCCGGGTGGGCGACCGCGTGCTAGATCTGACGACGCGCGAGTACGAACTACTGAAGGCGCTCCTGGCGCAGCCGGGCCGCGTGGTGACGAAGCAGCACCTGCTGCGGAGCGTCTGGGGGACCGCGTACGCGGAGGAGGGGCACTACCTCCACGTGTACGTCAGCCGGCTGCGGCGCAAGCTGGCGGAAGCCGACCCGTCCGGCGCCGCCGGACGCATCATCGTGGCGGACCCGGGGGTTGGCTATCGCGTGGTGGATCGCTGAGGGTTTGTGGCCTCGGGCGGTTCGGCGGCGATGAGATGGATCTCCACGCCGGGCAGCCGCTGCAAGAGCCGTTCGGCCACCGACTGCCGGATCACTCGCTCGAACGCGGGCCGGGCCTCCTGCGCGAGGACCACATGCGCCACACGGCGGGAGCGTGCAATCGCTTCCAGCCCGCTGACGAGGTCAGGCGCCTCGAGCCTGACGATCTCGGCCCCGAGGTCCACCGCGTAGTCGACGTTCTCCTGCAGGTCCTGCTGTCGGTCGCGGGACATTCGCACCGTTGGGGTCTCGACCGCCGCGGCCAGCAGTGGTGCATGGAGCGCCCCACTGAGTGCGGCAGCGCGCCGGACGGCTCGTCGACACGCAGGCGTGCCGTCCAGGACCACCAGCACGCGCTCGCTGACCGCCGACAGGTGGCGGATGCCCTGCTCGCCGACGATGCCCTCCAGCTGCTCATCGACCTGTCCGGCCACGAAGCGCAGGCTCAAATCGCGCAGCGCGGTGAGGTTCGGCTCCGTGAAGTAGCGCTCAAGAGCGATCGCGGCGCGGTCAGGTGGATAGACGTTGCCGTGGCGCATGCGCTGGCGGAGCGCGTGTGGGCTCATATCCACGAGCTCGATCTCTTCAGCCGCCCGGATCACCGCGTCCGGCACTCGCTCATGCACCGGGACTCCCAGGATCGTCTCGACGGCTTCCGAAGCCGATTCGACGTGCTGGACATTGCAGGTGCTGATGACGTGGATACCAGCGTCCAGGATCAGCTCGACATCCTGCCAGCGCTTCTCCCGTGGCGAGCCCGGGACATTCGTGTGCGCCAGCTCATCAACCAGGGCCACGGCCGGATGGCGATCGATCACTGCCTGCGTATCCATCTCCTCGACCACGACGCCGCGGTAGACGATCCGCGCCCGCGGTACGATCTCCAATCCATCGAGGAGAGCGGCCGTGTTGCGACGGCCATACGTCTCCACGAATCCCACTACCACGTCCGTCCCGCGGTCGCGGCGACGGTGGGCCTCCTCCAGCATGCGGTAGGTCTTGCCCACGCCCGGCGCCATCCCCATGTAGACGCGAAGCCGGCCCCGCTCCCCAGGCTGGTCGGCCCGAAGTCGGGCCAGCATCTCCTCACCGCTCGGTCGCTCCTGATCGGCGCGTTGTTCACTCATCCGCCTGGCCTCCCCGAGACGTATCGACGCCGGTTCGCTCCGTCATCGCAACAGCCCATCCAGCGCGAGATTGACCTCCAGCACATTGACGGTCGCGGCCCCCAGGAAACCCAGCATCGGGCCCTGCGTGTAGCGGCCGACGATCGCCTGCACCTGCGCATCGGTCATCCCGCGTGCCTTCGCGACGCGCGGCACCTGGTAGGCCGCGGCGGCAGGGCTGATATCGGGGTCGAGGCCCGAGGCCGAGGCGGTCACGAGATCCACCGGGATCGGCGCATCCCCGTTCGTCTTGCGCAGGGCGTCGACCCGTTGGGTCACTTCGTCAATGAGCACCTTTGACGTTGGCCCCAAGTTGGAACCACCCGAGTCCATCGCGTCGTATCCGTTCGGGTTCGCCGCGGAGATGCCCGCCGCTGAGGGCCGGCCCCAGAAGTACTGGGGCGCGTTGAAGTACTGGCCGATCAGCGCGGACCCGACCGCTCGGCCGTCGGCCACGATGAACGACCCGTTGGCCTGCGCGGGAAAGGCGACTTGGGCCACCGCCGTGACCGCCGCTGGATACGCGAACCCGGTGACGAGCGTGAGCACGGCCAGCAAGACGAGCGCTGGTCTGAGCTGCGTGCGGACAAAGGTGCCCATCGTGCTGCCCTCAGGCGAGATGGATCGACGTGATGATCACGTCGATGAGCTTGATCCCAACGAAGGGGGCGAGGATGCCCCCCAGGCCGTAGACGAGCAGGTTGTGCCGAAGCAGGTCGGCGGCGGGTGCCGCGCGGTACGCCACACCTCGGATGGAGAGCGGCACCAGCGCGATGATGATCAGCGCATTGAAGATCACCGCCGAGAGGATGGCGCTTTCGGGCCGAGCCAGGCCCATGATGTTCAGGGCGTTGAGCTGCGGATAGGCAACGCTGAACATGGCGGGCAGGATCGCGAAGTACTTCGCCACGTCGTTGGCAATGCTGAAGGTCGTGATCGCGCCCCGGGTGATCAGCAGCTGCTTGCCGATGGCGACCACCTCGATCAGCTTGGTGGGATCCGAGTCCAGGTCGACCATGTTGGCGGCCTCTTTGCAGGCCGACGTCCCGCTGTTCATGGCCAGCCCGACATCCGCTTGCGCCACGGCCGGCGCGTCGTTGGTGCCGTCCCCCGTCATGGCGACCAGGTGACCCGCCTCCTGTTCGCGCCGGATGCGATCGATCTTGTCCTCGGGCTTGGCCTGCGCGATGAAGTCGTCGACGCCGGCCTCGGCGGCGATGCTCTTCGCCGTCAGGGGGTTGTCCCCGGTGACCATGATGGTGCGGATTCCCATCCGGCGCAGCTCGTCGAACCGTTCTCGCAGCCCCGGTTTCACGGTGTCCTTGAGCTCGATCACGCCCAGAGCCCGGCCATTGCGACGGAGGGCGAGAGGTGTGGCGCCCTGCCCGGCAATCTCGTCGGAGAGGCTCGTCAATGCTGGGGGCGCTTCTGCGTCGAGGTCTGCACGGATGGCATCCACGGCGCCTTTCAGGATCACCGTCCCGTCGACCAGGATCACGCCGCTGGTGCGCGACTGGGCCGAGAACGGCACCTGGGCGACCGCGGGCGCACCGGCTCCCGGTTCGCCGTCGCCGCCCAACTCTTGCAGGCGTTTTCGGGCCAGATCCACGATGGAACGCCCCTCCGGCGTGTCGTCCTCGAGGGACGTGAGCAACGCAGCCTGCACCACCTCGCGCTCTGTGGTCCCGGGCAGAGGCATGATCCGCGACGCGAGGCGGTTTCCAAAGGTGATCGTGCCCGTCTTGTCGAGCAGGATCACGTCGACGTCCCCGGACGCTTCCACCGCTCGCCCACTCATGGCCAGCACATTGAAGCGCGCAACACGATCCATGCCCGCAATCCCAATCGCCGAAAGGAGCCCCCCGATCGTGGTTGGTATCAGGCAGACGAGCAGGGCCGCGAGCACCACCAGGCCAAGAGGCGCGTGGGCGTACAGCCCGAACGGGCGCAGGGTGGCGGTTGCCAGTAGAAAGACGATCGTCAGGCCAGACAACAGGATGAAGAGGGCGATCTCATTGGGCGTGCGCTGGCGCTTCGCACCCTCGACCAGCGAAATCATCCGGTCGAGGAACGTCTCACCGGGGTTGGCCGTGATTCGGATCACGAGTCGGTCGCTGGTGATGGTGGTGCCGCCGGTCACGGAGCTTCGGATGTCAGTGCCGGGCTCCTTGAGCACCGGCGCGGACTCGCCGGTGATGACGGCCTCGTTGACGTACGCGACGCCCTCGATCACGTCCCCGTCGCCCGGGATGGTCTCTCCCTCGCTGACGACGATGATGTCCCCCTGTCGCAAGGCGGAGGAACCGACATCCTCGATCGTGCCGTCGTCAAGGCGCCGGTGCGCGGTTGTCTCCGAGCGCGTCTTCCGGAGCGTCGCGGCCTGGGCCTTGCCGCGGGCCTCCGCCAGCGCCTCCGCGTAGGTGGCAAAGTAGACCGTGAACCAGAGCCAGAGCGCGATCTGAAGCTCGAACCCGGGCGAGCGCCCGATCTCGTGCGCGGCCCCCCTGGTAAGGCCGGTCGCGTCCCCTGCCAGGATCAGCGTGACCAGCGCCGCGGTGACCTCCACCACGAACATGACCGGGTTCCTGACCAGCTGGCGCGGGTCGAGCTTGCGCAGCGCGGGCCCGAGCGCAGCCCGCAGCAGGACTGGATCGAAGACGCCGCGCGGTGTCCGGGGGGCGCCGGGGAGGCCAGCCTGCGACTCGCGCCTGGCGCGCTGGAAGCGGCGGCTGCCCTGCCTGGTGTCGAAGGCCGGCCGGTTTGCCGGTCGTCCGATGATCTCCTCGGGGGATGGGAGCGGCACGGCTAGAACACCTTCCCGGCATGCATGAGGAGCTCTTCCGCGATCGGCCCGAGGGAGAGCGCCGGGAAGAACGTGAGAGCGCCCACGATGACGATCACGCCGATGAGCAGCCCCACCCACAGCGGCCCGGTGGTGGGGAACGTGCCGAGCGAGGGCGCCACGCGACGCTTTCCAGCCAGCGAGCCCGCGATCGCGAGGGCTGGGATGATCTCGGCAAACCGCCCGATGAGCATCGCGAACGCTCCGGTCAGGTTGTAGAAGAGCGTGTTGCCGTTGAGGCCCGCGAAGGCGGATCCGTTGTTTCCGGTCATGCTCGAGAACGCGTAGAGGATCTCAGTGAAGCCGTGCGGCCCAGGGTTGGCGACGCTGGAGGTCCCCGCGGGCGTCGCCGCTGCCAGGGCGGTAAAGACGAGGACGCTGCTGGCCATCGCCAGGACGGCGAGCATGGCCATCTTGATCTCGAACGACTCGATCTTTTTGCCGAGGTACTCCGGCGTGCGCCCCACCATGAGCCCGGCGATGAAGACGGCCAGGATGGCGCCAAACACGAGGTGCCCGTACAAGCCGGCCCCGATGCCACCCGGCGTGACTTCACCGAGCTCCATCAGGACCAGCGGCGCGAGCCCGCCAAGGGGCAGGAAACTATCGAGCATGGAGTTGACGGCTCCCGTGCTCGTGCCGGTCGTGACGGCCGCGAACAGCGAGCTCGCCGGAGCTCCGAACCGGACCTCCTTGCCTTCCATGTTCCCGAGGGCGGTGCTGATGCCCGAGGGGTAGAGCGGGTTGCCGCGAACCTCGCTCGCCGTGGCAACCAAAACGGCCGCCGTCAGGATGACCATCATGGCAGCGAAGAGCGCCCAGCCTTGCCGCTCATCTCCGGCCATCCGGCCGAACGTGTTGGTTAGCGCAAACGGGATCAACAAGATCAGGAACATCTCGAACCAGTTCGTGAGCCCGTTTGGGTTTTCGAAGGGGTGGGCCGAATTGGCGTTGAAGAACCCGCCGCCGTTGGTCCCGAGCTCTTTGATCGCCTCCTGCGAGGCGACGGGCCCGACCGCGATCACCTGGTGGGCGCCTTGCAGGGTGGTCGCGGTGACCGAGTCGCGGAACGTCTGCACCACGCCCTGGGAGACCAGGAACAGGGCCGCGACGAACGCGATCGGCAACAGGATGTAAAGGGTGCCACGCGTGACGTCGACCCAGAAATTGCCGATCGTGTCGGCGGACCGGCGCACCAACCCGCGGACCAGCGCGATGGCGACCGCCAACCCGGTCGCGGCCGAGGTGAAGTTCCGCACCGCGAGCCCGGCCATCTGGGTCAGATAGCTCATGCTGGTCTCGCCGGCGTAGTTCTGCCAGTTGGTATTGGTCTCGAAGCTGACCGCAGTGTTGAACGAAAGGGCGGACGGCACGGCACCGGCCCCGGTGGGGTTGAGCGGCAGCAATTGCTGGATGCGCTGCTGCAGGTAGAGCGCCACGATCCCCACGAAGGCAAAGACGAGGAGCGATGCGGCGTAGGGGGTCCAGGGTTGCTCCACGGCAGGATCTACGCCAAGCGCGCGGTAGATCACCCGCTCCACGGGCACCAACACGGGCGAGAGCGGCGTGCGCTCACCATCCATGACTCGGCGCACGTAGCCACCCAGCGGGCGCGTGGCGAGTCCAATCGCGACCAGGAGGGTCAGGCCCTGCAGGAGAGCTGGCAGATATGACATTGCGCCGGATCAGAACTTCTCGGGGCGCAGGAGCGCGTAGAAGAGGTACGCAGCGAGGAGGAGGACGACCACGCCCCCCAGCAGGTCCTGGAGATTCATCGCATGAGCCTCCGGCACATCCAGATCTGGGCCGCGAATATCGTGGCCCAGATCGCCATCAGCCCAAACATCACAAGGTCACCCAATGTCGATCTCCCCCTCGGCAGTCATCGCTTCGGGCACTCGTTGAGAGCTGTTGGTTGTCCTCTCGATCGTCGCGAGGAGCGTTCCCATGGCGAATGGTTTTGGCAGGTACCCGACCACGCCGAATGCCCGCAGCCACGAGCTGTGCACGTGGGTCGCGGTCATGACCACCACGGGCGGTGATCCTGCAGCCGCGTACTCTGGTCCCCGCAGCAGCGACCAGCCGCTCTCCCCGGGCAGATTGATGTCGAGGAGAACGAGGGACGGCCGATACCCCAAGTTCAGCGCCACCCGCGCATCCTCGCCCGATGACACCTGCCGGACCTCGTAGTGCCGAGCGCGCAGATAGCGTGCGATGACCGTCGCGAACGGTTGGTCGTCCTCGAGGATCAGGACACGGACGACATCACGTTCAGTCATCGACTCGGCGCACGGTCAGGTCGCAGCCTGCGTCATCCGGCCACCACAACGGGATGAGGGTCACCCTCGCCAGGCGCGCCTCGGGTGCCAGTCGCACTAGCAGCTGCTCGCCGAACGCCAGGTCGCTGATCGTGACCCGGGTCGAGGTGCCCCGCGCAACCAGAGCGATTGCCGCCCGGACATCGTCGATCTCCCCCCGCAATCGGTCTTTGGCGGCGCATGTGTCCAGCTGTCCGGCGCGGTCCATGCAGTAAGCCTGCGAGCGGACGCCAAGAGGCAGGGCGTCGCGAGAGGCGCTCGACCGCTCAACAGTCGCTCAACAATTCCTGACGGCCCTGCGGACCGTGGGACGTGTGGAATCCGCAGCTTGTCAAGCCGCCCGGCGCTGCCCCGCATGACCGACTGGCCCGCATGACCGAACTGGGGTGGGGAATTCAGATGACTTCTGCGCCGGTCCAGACGAGGGTGCCCCGCCGAACGAATAGGGGCCGGATCGGGGCTCCGCGTGCGGCGCGGGCGCCCCCAGCGCGGCTCGGAGCTCTCTCACCTGGTGACCGCCACCGGCCACGGAAGGGTCCTGTGGGCACCTGCCGCCTCCCGGGGCGCGCATCCCGCTGCCCCTCGCCGCTATGATCGAGGTCTGCGACGAGCGCCAGGCCCCGACCCGCGGGTCAACCTGTCACTGGCGTTGTCTGGGAGGTTCGAGCATGCAGGAACGCCCGGCGTTCATCGCGGCGATGCCCAAGGCAGAGCTGCACGTCCACATCGAGGGCACCCTGGAGCCCGAGCTGAAGTTCCAGCTCGCCGCCCGAAACGGCCTCCGCCTCCCGTACGGCTCCGTGGACGAGATGCGTGCCGCCTACGACTTCGACGACCTGGCGTCGTTCCTAGCCATGTACTACGAGGGCATGAGCGTCCTGCGGACCGAGCAGGACTTCTACGACCTCGCCACGGCGTACTTCCGCAAGGCCCACGCGCAGAACGTGGTCTACGCGGAGGTCTTCTTCGATCCCCAGGCCCACACGACGCGCGGCATCGGGTTTGACACGGTTATGGCCGGCCTGCTCCGCGCCCAGGAGGAGGCCCACGCGAGCCTGGGCCTGCGCAGCCAGCTGATCCTCTGCTTCCTGCGGGACATGAGCGTCGCATCGGCGGCCGAGGCACTCGAACGATCGCTGCCCTACCGCGACCGCATCGTCGGGGTGGGCCTCGACTCGAACGAGCAAGACAACCCGCCGCGCAAGTTCCGCGACGTGTTCGCCCGCGCCCGTGGCGTCGGTTACCACCTCACCATGCACTGTGACGTGGATCAGCAGGACTCGGTCGGGCACATCTGGCAGTGCCTGGACGAGATCGGGGTGGAGCGCATCGATCACGGCGTCAACGCGGTGGAGGACGCGGCGTTGGTCGAGGAGATCAATCGCCGGGGGCTCGGCCTGACGGTGTGTCCGATCTCCAACCGCTGCGTCACCGGCGACCTGAAGGCGGCCGAGATCCGGAGCCTGCTCGACCTTGGCCTGCGGGTAACCGTGAACTCCGACGATCCGGCCTACTTCCCGGGGTACCTGAACGAGAACCTGCTCGCGCTGCAGGCGGCGGCCGAGCTGACGCGGGACGAGATCGTGCGCCTGGTGAAGAACGCGTTCGTGATCAGCTGGCTTCCCGACGACGAGAAGGACCGCTACCTGCGCGCCGTGGACGCGTACGCTGCCTCGTGATCAGACTGTCCTCCCGGGATGCCTGGTGCCGACAGCCCCGGGCTGAATAGCCCCGGGCTGACCGGTTCGGGCAGGACCCTTGGGCGAGGCGCAGGGCCCGCGCGTTGCGCGAGCCTCTCGCTCGGTCGGGCCGGAGCCGGGTTCTCGCGCGTTCGGACATTGGCACCGGGACCGGCCTAGCCTGACCACCAGGCACCGCAACCGCTGCACGCCTCTCTCATCGGCTCTGCTCCCCGCGGTGACGCAGGCCCGCCCGACGCGCGATGGGCACCGTACACTCGCCCGGTTCAGCGTGGCGGGCAGACAGCGGCGAGGGTGGTACCGTCCTGCGGGGCAAGGGCATGACGACGCGGCGACGTTGGGCGATCGGGGGACTGGGCGTGTTGGTGGCGCTCGCCCTGGTGGGAGCGGCCGCGCTGTTGGTGCACGCTGCGGGCCTGGGCGCCGGGCCCGGCTCCGCGGCGACAGGCGGGGCAACGGCCCCGGCGGATGCCCGCGCGCTGACCATCGACAACGTGACGCGCTCGCTGCACGCGTACGCGGGTTTTCGGCCGCTGGCGAACTTCGACCATCTGCGGATCACCATCGCGCCTACCGGCGACGAGGTCGACCTGGAGGCGCGCCCCGACCTGGTGCTGAACCAGCGCACGTTCCTGCTCCAGGCCGGATCCGACGCCCTGGTGGCAGCCAAGGCCATCGTCGGATCGTACCCGAGCGTGCAGCGCATCGGCGTCACGCTCGACGGGACGTTCACCGATGCGTCGGGTGCATCGGTGGTCGAGCCCGGCGTCACGCTCACCCTGGACAGCACCACGGTGGAGGGCTGGATCGAGGGTGCCACGGTCGCGCCAGGCGCCGACACCGTCATCTGCTACTCCTCCGGCTACACCGTCAACCCCGCGCTGTGGCAGGCGCTGGGTCCGTCCGACCTGGGCTGCCTGACCGCGCCCGCACAGGAGGCACCGCCCCTGCCGTCGGCACCAGAAGCGCCGGTGCGCGCGCCGGCCTCGCCGGGCCCGGCCGTCTCGCCGCAGCCGTAGATCGCCGCCGTAGATCCCAGCCGCGGGGCGTGCAGGACGCCGCGTCACGATCCCGGGATCGGACCGACCACGCGCACCGAGGGATGGACCAGGCGGTCGAAGGCCGCGGGCGGGATGGCCCCTCGGTATCGGACTGCCACCCAGGCGTTCCAGAGCGCGACCAGACCGCGCGGCGCACCCGCTCCTGGACGAGCTCATGCTGGTCGGGCCCCTGCCCGGCGCCGGGCTGCTGCTGTTCGCCGATGCCCGCTTCGGACCAGCGCGGCCATGACGCCCCGGCTGCCGGCGGGGGCGCTGCGCCGTGCCTGGGTGTGGACGCCGCTGGCCCTCGCGACCGGCTCGCGGGTCTTCTCGGCCGCCCTCGTGCTGGTGGCCAACACGCTGAGCCATCCCCACCGTCGGGACCCCTTCGTGGCTTGGAACGGCAGCTGGTACCTGCAGATCGCGAAGAGCGGCTACCACGCCGCGCCGGTCACGCTCAGCGCCACCAACGCGCACGACGACTTCGCCTTCTTCCCCCTCTGGCCAATCGGCCTCCGCCTCTCGACGTTGGGCGTGCTGCCCGCGGCGCTGACCGCGGTGGTGCTTGCCAACCTGCTGTTCATCCTCGCCGCGGTGCTCCTCTGGAGGCTGCTGGCGGAGCGCTTCGCAGCTGCCCTCGCCACGGGTGCCGTGCGCTGCTCGCCTTCTCGCCGCCCGCGTACGTGTGCTCGCTGGCCTACTCGGAGCCGCTCTTGCTGGTCCTCGCGGGAGGCTACTTCCTGAGTCGGCGGCGCCCCCTCCCGCGGGGTCTGGTGGCCGCACTGGCGATGACCACCCGCATGGCGGACGCCAGGATTGTGGCCTCGGCCGCCGTCGAAGCGCTGCTGACGCGGGGCCCGGAGCGGCGCGCGGCGCTGGGGACTGTGGTATTCGGCGCGGCCGCCGGGCACGACGGGCAGGCGGCCCGGGCGACGCACTCGGCTGCCCGACCCTGCCCCCCACCGTCTGCGGATAGTCCCGGTGCGCCGTGCGTCGTGCGTCCCGTGGGGCGCAGAATGGGGCTGGCGTAGAGCTCCGCTCGGGGGGTACGGCCGATCGCGGATGCACGAAAGGGGTCCCGTTGGGCATCCTCGACGCCAACGACATGGAGCGCACCATCCCGACCCGCGCGGACGCGGGGCGCCTGCCCCGGGCAGGCTCGGGCCGGGTGCCCTGCCCTGGGGACGGGCTCGGCAGGTGGGCGCCTGGCGCTGGCCCGGCCCAGCCGGAGGCGTCGCGAGGTGCTGGGCCGACGCCATGACCGACCGCTCGATCGTCCCTCGCCGACTCGCGCCGCGTCCGGGCACCTGGGGCATGGCTGGCCCCACCCTGCGCCTGGTAGCAGGGATGGCGGCCCTGGCCCTCGCCTACGAGCTTGCGGCGCAGGCCGGCTTCCGCTTCGTACTGGTGGGCGGCAACGCCTCCCCGCTCTGGCCAGCGGCGGGGCTTGCGGTGGCCGCGCTGGTGCTCGCCGGCCGGCGACTCTGGCCGGGGGTCCTGGCCGGCGCGTTGGCCGCCAACCTGGCCCACGGGACGCCCGTCCTCCCCTCGGTGCTGGTGGCGGGCGCGGCCACCGCCGAGGCGCTCCTTGCGGCCACCCTGCTGCGCCGGGGCGCCTTCCGGCCGCAGCTCGATCGGCTGGCCGACGTGGTGCGCCTGCTCATCGCCGGCGCGATGGTGCCCGCGGCGGTCGGGGCCGCGATCGGGATCGCCGCCCTCGCGGTGAGCGGTCGGGGCCGCGATCGGGATCGCCGCCCTCGCGGTGACGGGCACCCTGGCCCGTGGCGAGATCCCCCTCGCCGCCGGTGCCTGGTGGGTCGGGGATGCCCTGGGCATCCTGGTGGTGGGTGGGTGCTGCCTCGCCTGGGGTACGCCCCCGACGGAGCGCACGACCCGGATCCGCGGGCTCGAGGCCGGGCTCGCCATCGGGGGCGTGGCCGCCGCCTCGGGGCTCCTCTTCTTCGATCTCCTGCACCTGCGCGCTGCAGGCGAGGCGGTGGCCTTCCCGATCATCCCACTGCTCGTGTGGGTGGCCTTCCGGGTCGGCCCGCGCGGGACGGCCCTGGCATCGTTGCTCTTCGCCGCGATCGCGATCGCCGCCACGCAGCAGGGCGTCGGGCCCTTCCTCGGCACCACCCTGGCGAACAGCCTGCTGTACCTGACGGTCTTCATCGGCCTCACCAGCGGCACCGGGGCCGCGGTGGCGGCGGTGCTCGCCGAGCGCGAGGCCGGCCGGCGGGCCCTGGAAGCCTCCGGCGCGCAGGCGGACGCGGCCCGCCGGCAGCTACAGGCGATCGAGGCGATCGGGCGCACCCTCGCCGAGCGCGGGCCGGACCCGCAGGCCCTGGACGCGGCGATGGGTCTGCTCCGCGACGGGTTCGGCTACCCCTACGCCGATATCTACACCGGCGACGCGTCGGGAGTCCGCCTCGGGGCCCAGCGCGGGTATGCGGGTCGGGTCCCCGCCGAGATCACCACCCAAGGCGTGATCGGGCGGGTCCTGCGCACCGGGGCGCCGGTCTACCTGCCCGCGGTGGCCGCCGATCCGGACTTCGTGCGCACGGACCCCGGGATCCGCAGCGAGATCGCGGCCCCCCTGCTCGCACGCGGCCAGCTGCTCGGGGTGCTCAACGTGGAGAGCGGGGACCCGCTCGGGGAACGCGACCTCGCCGCGGTGCTGGTGGTCGCCGATCGGGTGGCGGCCGCCCTCGCCCTGGCCACGGAGCGCGACGCGCTGGCCGCCCGGGCGACCATGTTCGGGCGGCTCCTGACCTTCGCGGCGGCGCTGGGCGGCGTGCTCGGGGCGGATGAGCTGTACGGCACCATTGTGCAGAGGCTCGAGGGCGTGGTGCCGGCCGATCTCGTGGGGCTGGTCGTGCTGGACCGCCCAAGCGGGGACTTCGTGGTCCGGGCGGAGCAGGGCAGCGCCGGATCGGTGGGCCACGTCATTCGGCCTGGCGAGGGCCTCTCGGGGCGAGCCATCCGCGAGCGGGCCCGGGTGCAGGTCGCCGACTACGCGAGCGAGGCCTTCCCGCCGGCGGTCGCCGCGCACAATGCGGCGCGCCGCTATGCCTGGGCCCTGGGGCTCCCGCTGCTGCGCGACGGCGAGCCGATCGCGGCGCTCGCGCTGGCCCGGGTGGATGCGGAGCAGCCGTTCCGGGAGCTCGAGCTCGAAGCGCTCTCGCTGCTGGCCAACGAGGCGGCCCTGGCAATTGCCGCCGCCTGGCTCCACGGCGAGGTGGCGGAGCTCGCCATCCGCGACGGGCTGACCGGCCTGCACAACCGCCGCTATTTCGACGAGGCGCTCGCCCAGCTTGCCGCTGCCCGGGCGCGCGTGGCGGAAGCCGAACGCGCACCCCTGGCCGCGATCATGTTCGATCTCGATGCGTTCGGGGCGTTCAACAACCGCTACGGGCACCCAGCCGGCGACCAGGTGCTGCGCACCTTCGGGGCGCTCCTTGCCCAACGCTTCCGCAGTTCCGACCTCCTCGCGCGCTACGGCGGCGAGGAGTTCGTGGCGGTGCTGCCAGGGGCCAACCGGGCCGCGGCCTGCGCGATCGCCGAGCAGGTCCGGCGGGCGCTCGCGGCCACCCCGATCGAGCCGATCGCCGGGGAGCGAGTGTCGGTCACGGTGTCCGCTGGCTGCGCGGCCGCCGAAGGCCCCGACGTGCGGCCCGAGGCGCTCATCGGGGCGGCCGATGTCGGGCTCATCATGGCCAAGCGGGCCGGCCGCAACCAAGTGGTGGCGGCGTAGCGGGAGGGTGGCAGCGACCCGCGAGACGAGAGGACATGGCCCCCGGCGATGGCGGGATCGTGCCCTGGGGTGGGCGCGGCGGGCTCGGGGGGCGGAACCGGCGGCCCGACCAGCCGGCAGATGCCCGACGGGCAGGGCGGGCTCCCCAGCCTGTCGGGGCGCGGAGTGCCCGGCGTCGGGGCCCGCTCGATCCGCTGCGCTCCCCGAGGCCAAGCCAGCGGCCGGGCGCGGGAACAAGCCCGACCGGCTGCGCCCTGAGTCGGCGCCGTCCGGCTCGGGCGCCAGGCGGTCGCTCGCCCGGGCCCCTGCCCGCGGGTGCAGCGTGAGCGCGTGCTCAGCGTGTCGGTGACTGTGGAGTACCACGTGGGTTGAGCCAGCCCGATGGCGCGCGGGTGGTCGTGGCGCAGGGCTGCTGCCCGTGTGACGCGATGTAGGCGCTGGCGATCACCAGCATCGCGACGCTCAGGATCAAGAGCGCGGTCGGCCGGTCCGCGCAGTCCCCTTTCGTGCGCCGCTGGTGCTGTGGCGGTCAGTGTCCAACCGCACCCGCCGTGACCGAACGTCAGCGTCGGGGAGCAGCGGTAGCCCTGCGCCTGCGGCGGTGCGGCGGTGGCCTCCCCCAGGCATCCCGACCGCCGTGGAGAAGGACTCGTGCCTGAGCCGGACCACGGGGTGGAGCAGGCTCCTCCCCCCGATCCCTCTTCGCGAGCCTCCTGGGCGGGTCGTGGGAGTACCGCCACCGCCGTCTCCTGTGGGGCGTTCGCCTTGCTTGGGGCCTCGTTCTCCTCGGCGTCGGCCTGTTGGTGCTCCCCTACTCCAGCTGGTGGGCACTGGCGTTTCTGACGGGCCCGGCAGCCGAGGGGGTGCGGGCGTTCTGCTGCGACACGCTCGGCCTGCCCCACGTCGATGCCGGGGAGGACTGGCACATCGTCGCCCTGGCGCCCGCCGAACTGGCGGCACCACTCGCGCACGGTGGTCTCGGGTCGGCCCAACGCTGCCGCGATCCGCCGCACGCCCTGGCCCGCCGCGCTAGGGGCGCAGGCCTCCATGGCGTACGTCGGTCTGGTGCCTTCGGAGTACTCCAGCGGCACGGTGCGGCACCGGGGCGTGGGGGCTCTCCGCGGCGCAGGCGACGAGGGCAGCCTCGAGCCG
>JBMFSS010000035.1:0-17883 GCA_049967415.1 Candidatus Limnocylindrales bacterium | reverse complement strand
CCGCCTCGTCGATCACCCACCGATCATACCATATCGATAATTAGCTGACAAGCACTTAGCGGGCCGGCCACGCCCAACCGCATGCCCGGCAGCCAGGCCGGCCCTTGCAGGGCTGACCTGACCGGCCCGACCTGGCGCTTCCGGCCGCAGATCGACGAGGGACGTGGAAGAAGATGGCGCAGGTGACACCCGAGGCGCATGTCGCCCATCCGTCCGGGACCGAGCCGATCGATCACTGGATCGGGGGGCGGCACCGGGCGGCAACCTCTGGACGGCGGGGGCCCGTGTACGATCCCACCACCGGGCGCGTGGCCCGGGAGGTGGGCTTCGCCGCCGTCGACGACGTGGACGCGGCGGTCCGGGCCGCTCGGGAGGCGTTCCCCGATTGGCGGGCGACTTCCCTAGCGCACCGGACGGAGATCCTCTTTCGGATGCGCAACGCCGTCGAGGCGCACCGGGATGACCTCGCCCGGGTGGTCAGCGCGGAACACGGCAAGGTGGTCTCGGACGCGTTCGGGGAGGTGACCCGTGGGCTGGAAAACCTGGAGTTCGCCTGCGGCATCCAGCACCTGCTGAAGGGCGCGTTCAGCGAGCAGGCCTCCACAGGGATCGACGTCTACCAGGTGCGCCAGCCGCTGGGCGTGGTGGCCGGGATCACGCCGTTCAACTTCCCCGCCATGGTGCCGCTCTGGATGCTCAGCAACGCGATCGCCTGCGGCAACACGTTCGTCTTGAAGCCGTCCGAGAAGGACCCTTCCGCCTCGCAGCTGCTGGCGCGCCTGTTCCAGGACGCTGGGCTGCCTGACGGCGTCTTCAACGTGGTGAACGGGGACCGCGTGGCGGTCGACCGGATCCTCGAGCACCCGGACATCGCAGCGGTCAGCTTTGTCGGGTCCACGCCCGTGGCGCGACACATCTACGAGCAGGCCACCGCCCATGGCAAGCGCTGCCAGGCTCTGGCCGGCGCCAAGAACCACATGGTGGTGCTGCCCGACGCGGACGTCGAGATGGCGGCCGACGCCGCCGTCTCGGCTGGCTACGGCTCAGCGGGCGAGCGCTGCATGGCGGTCGCGACCGTGGTCGCGGTGGGAGACGCAGCGGATCCGCTGGTGGCCGCGATCCGCGAGCGCCTGCCCCGCGTCAAGGTGGGCCCGGGCAACGACCCTGAGAGCCAGATGGGGCCGCTGATCACCCGGGAGCATCGGGATCGCGTCGCCGGATACCTGGACGGCGCCGCGCGCCAGGGGGCGGAGGTGGTGGCGGATGGCCGGCAGCACCAGCTGTACCGGTCCGATGGTTTCTACCTGGGGGTCTCGCTGATCGACCGCGTGACGCCCAGCATGGACTGCTACCGGGACGAGATCTTCGGGCCGGTCCTGACCGTGGTCCGCGTGGCGACCTACGCCGATGCGGTCCAGCTCGTCAACGAGAACCCCTGGGGCAATGGCGCCGCGATCTTCACCCGCGACGGGGGCGCCGCCCGCCAGTTCCAGTTCGACGTCACCGCGGGCATGATCGGGATCAACGTCCCGATCCCGGTGCCGGTGGGTTACTACTCGTTCGGCGGATGGAAGGCCTCCCTTTTCGGGGACCTGCACATGTACGGCCCCGAGGGGGTTCAGTTCTATACGCGCGGCAAGGTCGTGACGGCGCGCTGGCCCGACCCGGGCACGTCGCGGGTGGACCTGGGCTTTCCGCGCACGAGGTAGGCACCCGGCGTTGGCCGGTCGGCCGGCGTTGGCCGGTCGCGCAGAGCGAGGTGTTCGCAGCATGACAGTCAAGGTCGCGCCGGGGTCCCTCACGAACGAGGAGATCATCGAGCTGTCGAGGCAGTACACGCTGTTCGAGTGGTCGGCGCAGTCCTCGGTCGACCCAATCGCGGTGGACCACGCGAAGGGTGTCTTCTTCTATTCGCCGGACGGGACCCGCTACCTGGACTTCAACAGCCAGCTCATGAGCGTCAACATCGGCCACGGGGATCCGCGCGTGGTGGACGCCATCGGCGGGCAGCTGGCGAAGCTCGCGTATGCCAACCCGTTCATGGCCACCGAGCCACGCGCGCTGCTGGGGCGCAAGCTGGCCGAGCTGCTTCCGGGCGACCTCGACAAGGTCTTCTTCACCAACGGCGGTTCCGAGGCCAACGAGAACGCCATCAAGCTCGCCCGCCTCTACACGGGCCGCCACAAGATTGCGGTCCGTTATCGCAGCTACCACGGCGCCACCGCCGGGTCCATGACCCTGACCGGCGATCCCCGCCGCTGGGCGAACGAGCCAGGGATCCCGGGCGTGATCCGAATCCCCGACACGCTCCCGTGGGGCGCGGCGGAGTCGCTGCCGGCCGACGAGGTGCTTCGGGAGACCGAGCGGATCCTGGTGTACGAGGGGCCGCAGACGGTGGCCGCGATCATGGTCGAGCCCGTGGTGGGGACCAACGGGATCCTGGTGCCGCCCGATGGCTACCTGCAGGGCCTCCGCGAGCTGTGCGACCGCTACGGGATCCTGCTGATCGCCGACGAAGTCATGTCGGGCTTCGGACGAACCGGCGAGTGGTTCGCGGTCAACCACTGGGGCGTGGTGCCGGACATCCTGACCATGGCCAAGGGGCTCACGTCGAGCTACGTGCCGCTGGGCGCGGTCGCCGTGCGCCACGAGATCGCGGCCCACTTCGAGAAGCACGTCTTCTACGGCGGGCTCACCTACAACAGCCATCCGGTGGGCTGCGCGGCGGCGCTGGCCACCATCGCGGTGTACGAGGAGGACGGGCTGGTCGAGCGTGCCCGGCAGATGGGCGAGCGGATGCGCGAGCACCACCTGGCGCTGCGGGCGAAGCACCCCTCGGTGGGTTCGGTGCGGAACATCGGGCTGTTCGGCATCGTGGAGCTTGCCCGCGGCCGCGATCCGTACGTTCCGATGGCACCCTACAACGGCACCAGCGACGAGATGCAGGCGGTGGCCCGGTCGCTGCGCGAGCAGGGGCTCTACACGTTCGTGCGCTGGAACGCCATCTCAACGAACCCGCCGCTCTGCATCACAGAGGAAGAGCTGGCGGAGGGTTTCGCGATCATCGACCGGGCACTCAACCTCACCGATGCCGCCCTGGCCGGATGAAGGATCGCTGAGGGGATCAGTCGCCCTGGCCAGTCCCGAATTGCCGGTCACCGGCATCGCCCAGCCCGGGCAGGATGTAGCCCCGTTGGTTGAGCTGCCGATCGACGCCTGCGCAGTAGATCGCGACGTCGGGATGCGCCGCGGTCACCGCGCGTATCCCCTCCGGGGCCGCGATCAGGTTCACCAGCTTGATCCGTACCGCGCCCCAGCGCTGGAGCACCTCGATGGCGGCCGTCGCCGAGCCACCGGTTGCGAGCATCGGGTCCAGGATCAGGCAGAGATCCACGGTGGCCGAGTTGGGAAGCTTGTTGTAGTACTCGACGGGCCGGAGCGTCCGCTCGTCTCGAAAAAGGCCGAGATGCCAGACCTGGGCGGTGGGCATCAGCTCCAGCATCGCGTCGAGCATCCCGAGGCCGGCCCGGAGGATTGGCACCAGGCCGATCCGGTCGGCCAGCTCCGCGCCGAGGGTTTCCTCCATGGGGGTGGTCACGGGGACCTCGCGCAGCCGCGCGTCCGCGAGGGCCTCGTAGCCCACCAGCCAGCTGATTTCGCGGACCAGCTCTCGGAACTTCTTGGGCTCGGTCCGCTGGTCGCGCAGGAGGGCCAGCTTGTGGAGGATCGCGGGGTGATGCGAGACGTGGACGGTGGAGGGGAGCCAGTCGAGGCCACCGGGTGAATACAGCGTGTCTGCCACTCGAGTCCTCCAGCTCGGGACGCCCGTAACCGGGCGCGATCGTAGCATCCGGCGCGGCCGGCGGCTGGCCGGGCGCTGCACGGTGGCCACGGATCCGAGGGGGCCCGCTTCTTCCTCTGGAGTCGCCGCCAGGGCCGCTCCCGTCACCCATCCCGTCATCCATTGCCACCTCCGCGGCGGTCCGCGTCGCCGCCAGGACCACGCACCGCCAACGCGCTACCATCCTCTCAGCATGCCAGCCCGGCGAATCCCACCCGCGGCAATTGCCCCTCCGCTTTCGCGGCAGCCCCGTGCCACGGCCGCAGGCTCGCGCACTGGCGGGTGGCCCCGGGGCGCGGCGCCACCCGTGCTGGTCGAAGTCCGCCGGGGTGGTGTCGTCGAGAGCCGGCACCGCGGCCACGTCGTGCAGGTGGCTGCCGACGGCGCGATCGAGCGTCTCATCGGCGATCCGCAGGTGCTGGTCTCGCTGCGTTCGGCGGCCAAGCCGCTGGGGCTGGTCGCCTTCGTCGAGTCCGGAGCCGCTGAGGCGTACGAGCTTTCCGCACCGGAGCTTGCCATCCTGGCGGCATCGCACTCCGGCGAGGACCTGCACGTGCGGACCATCCAGGCCATCCTCCGGCGCGCAGGGATCAGCCAGTCGGCGCTCGGGTGCGGGACGGCGAACGCGCCGCTCGACCAGCCGACCGCACACCGACTGGCCCGGGACGGGGAGCGGCCCGGGCCGATTCGCCACCAGTGCTCCGGTCAGCACGCGTCGTTTCTCCTGCTGGCCAAGCACTCGGGCTGGCCACTGGAGGAGTACTGGAAGCCCGACCATCCCACCCAGGTCGCGTTCCGGGATGCGGTCGCTCGCGTGTTGCGCGTCCCGTCAGCGTCGCTGGTGGCGTCGGTGGACGCCTGCGGGATCCCGAATTACCACGTGCCCCTGGTCGAGGTTGCCCGCGCGTTCGCGCTGCTGGCAGATCCGGCCGGGGGCGCGAGCGACGCGCGGACCAGGGCGCTGGTGCCCGCCCTGACCAGGATCCGGGACGCCATGCTGGCCGAGCCGGACCTGGTGGCCGGCCACGGGCGTTTTGACACCGACCTGGCGCGCACCCTGCCGGGCCGCGTGGTCGCCAAGGGTGGCGCGGAAGCGCTGGAGGGGGTTGCCCTTCTGCCGGGAGTCCTGCCCGGACACGCGCTGGCTGCCGGCCTGGCCGTGAAGATCGAGGATGGTGACGGCCAGGGCCGGGCCCGTCCGGCCGTCACCGTGGAGGCGCTCCGGCAGATGGGGGTGCTGGACGAGGAGGCACTCCGCCGGCTGGCGCCGCATCAGCGTCCGTTGCTCCTTGATCCGCGGGGCGTGGCGGTGGGTGAGGTGGTCGCCTCGTTCGAGCTGGCGCCGCTCTCCGAGCTGCGCTGATCCCGCACGCCGCCGGGCCGACGCGCCGGGGCGGTACCATCGGCGGGTGACCGTACGCTGCCGCATCGCCCCGAGTCCCACCGGGCCGCTCCACATCGGGACCGCCCGCACTGCCCTGTACAACTATTTGTTCGCGCGCCACGAGGGCGGCGCGTTCGTGGTCCGGCTTGAGGACACCGACGTCGCTCGGTCCACCGTCGCGTATGAGCGGGACATCCTGGAGGGGCTGCACTGGCTGGGCCTGGACTGGGACGAGGGTCCCGAGGTGGCCGGGCAGCCGGCGCGGGGACCATACGGCCCCTACCGGCAGATGGAGCGACTGCCCCTCTACCGGGCCGCGGTGGAGCAGTTGTTGGCCCGGGACCTTGCCTACCCCTGTTACTGCACCCGGGAAGAGCTGGAAGCGGACCGCGCTGCCCAGGAAGCGGCGCACCAGCCGCCGCGCTACGTGGGCCGTTGCGCGCACCTCACCGCCGAGCAACGTCGAGCGCGTGAGGCGGAGGGTCGCCGTCCGGCCATTCGCTTCCGGATCCCCGCGGAGACGATCGCCTTCGACGACCTGGTGCGAGGCCACGTCGAGATTGACACGGAGACGTTGGGCGGGGACCTGGTGATCGTGCGGTCGGACGGGACGCCGCTGTATCACTTCACGGTGGTGGTGGACGACGCGGAGATGGCGATCTCCCACGTGATCCGGGGCGAAGACCACCTCTCGAACACGCCCAAGCACATCCTGCTCTTCCGGGCGCTGGGCGCGCGGGTGCCGGTCTTCGCGCACCTGCCCCTGATCCTCAACCCCGACCGCAGCAAGATGAGCAAGCGCAAGAGCCAGACCGCGGTCGCGGACTATCGGGCCCAAGGGTACGTGCGGGAGGCGATGGTCAATTTCCTGGCCCTGCTGGGCTGGGCCAGCGGCTCCGAAGAGGAGATCTTCACGCTCCCGGAGCTGGTGGAGCGGTTCGAGCTGTCCCGGGTCCACTCGGGAGGGGCGATTTTCGACCGGGAGCGCCTGGAGTGGCTGAACGGTCAGTGGATCCGGCGGCTGCCGCCGGACGAGCTGGCGGAGCGGCTGGTGCCGTTCCTTGCCAGCGCCCTGGCGGCGCGGGAGGCGGCAGGGGACCGGATCGTCCGGCGGCCCACGGTCGATGAGATCCGGCCTCTGGTGCCGCTGGTGCAGGAGCGTCTCCCCGTGCTGGGTGTGATCGGCGAGCTGGTCGATTTCCTCTTCGTTGATCGGATCGCGGTCGAGCCGGCGCTCCTGGTCCCGAAGCGCTGGGACGCGCCCACGGCGCTGGCCGGGCTCGAGGCTGCACGCGAGGTGATTGCGAGCCAGGGGGGCGTGAGCTTCGAGGCCGATGAGCTCGAGGGGCCCCTGCGCGACCTGGCGGCCCGGCGCGGCTGGAAAGTGGGAGATCTGTTCATGGCCATGCGCGTGGCGATCACCGGGCGCACCGCCACGCCGCCGCTCTTCGACACCATGGTCGCGCTCGGGCGGAGCCGGACCCTGGAGCGGCTCGACGCGGCCGTGGAGACGCTCCGGGAACGTCTTCCCGCATCCTGAGCATTCGCACGCGGCCGTGCCGTGCGGCGGCCCGAGGCGGCTTGCCGCTAGCTCCCGGTGACGAAGTGGATGAGCACCCATGCGCCGCCGGCCACCAGCGCGCTTGCCGGGATCGTGAGCAGCCATGCCCACACGATGGTCCCCGCCATGCCCCAGTGCACCGCCGAGAACCGGTCGCTCGCGCCCGCCCCCATGATGGCCCCGGCCACAACGTGCGTGGTGGAAACCGGCATCCCGAGGTGACTCGCCCCGATGATCACGGTGGCGGCGGCGGTCTCAGCCGCGAACCCATGCACCGGGTCCAGTTTGACCACGCGCTGCCCCATGGTCTTGATGATCCGCCAGCCGCCGGCGGCGGTACCCAGTGAGATCGCGCTGGCCGCCAAGACCATGACCCAGAGAGGGACCCGGAACGTGGGCAGGATCCCCGCCGTGACGAGCGCCGCGGTCATGATCCCCATCGTTTTCTGGGCATCGTTGGAGCCGTGGCTGAACGCCATGTAGGCGGCAGAGAGGAGCTGCAGCCGGCGAAAGCGCGCGTTGATCCGATGTGGGTCTGCCCGCTGGAATACGTTGAGCAGGATCACCATCAGAACGAACGCCCCCAGCAATCCGATGATGGGCGACCCGATCAGCGGCAGGATCACCTTGACCAGGATCGCGTCCAGGTGCACCGCGGAGGCCCCGATCGCGGCCAGGGTGGCGCCCAGCAGCCCACCGATCAGCGCGTGGCTGCTGGAACTGGGCAGGCTCAGACGCCAGGTCAGCAGATTCCAGGTAATACCGCCCACGAGGGCCGCCGCAATGATCACCTGGCCGTCACCCCCGGCCGGAGTGGTCACGATGCCGCTCCCGATCGTGGCCGCCACTGCCGTGCCGGTCAGCGCGCCCAGGAAATTCGCGATCGCCGAGAGGAGGAGCGCAAACTCGGGACGCAGTGCCCGCGTGGAAACCGACGTGGCGATCGCGTTGGCCGTGTCATGGAATCCGTTGATATAATCGAATAGAACCGCCAGGCCAAATACGCCCACCAGTGCCCAAGTGATCCCGCTCGTCATTGTGCGCGGGGTTCCTTTACGGGCCGGTCTGCACTATTCTGAAGCCCGTTCGTGAGAATGCCGAATGGAAGGAAGCGTAGCGTGAAGATTCGCAAGACAGACGCAGCCGCGATGCGTTCTGAGCCGTCGAGCCAGGCCCGTCCGATGAGTCCGGCCGCACAGGCCCGGCTTGTGCAGGCGGAATTGCTGCGCAAATCCGTGATCGACCGGCTGCAGAGCCCGGACGATGTCTTTCGGGTGGCCCTCGAGGCGGGCGAGAAGGCCGCCACCATCCGCCAGCGACTGCTCAAGGTCGCGAAGGAGGCGGGCAAGGAGATTGCGGTGCAGGTGCGCGGCGACCAGCTCCTGGTGGGCCTCATGACCCCCGAGCGACGGCCCCGCCGCGGCCGGCGGCCGAAGGCGGCCCCCGAGGCGTGACCCTCGGCCGGATCGTTCGAGGGCACGTGGCGGGAGGGCGGCGCCACCGGTGCCCGTTCGGTCAGTCGCACCATCGCCAGGTGCGAGCTACGCGTGTTTCACGACGATCTTCTCGATGATGTCGGCGACATCTTCGCACTTGTCGACGGTTGCCTCGAGCAGGCTGTAGATGTCCTTCCACTTGATGATGTCGGTGGCCTTGGTCTTGTCCGAGAACAATCCGGCCACGGCTGCCCTCGCGATCCGGTCCCCCTCGTTTTCCAGGCGGTTGATCTCGGTCCAGTAGCTCTGCAGCCCTTCGAAGGTTCGGAGCCGCTGCAGAGCCTCATAAATGGCCTCGCACTGGCGGACGATGATCCTCGCCTGCTGCACGGAAGCCGGCGTCGGTGCGTCCACCTTGTAGAGGATGAAGGTGTCGGCAACCTCCTCGATCAGGTCGAGGATGTCGTCCAGACCCGAGATCAGCGCAACGATGTCCTCGCGGTCGAATGGCGTGACAAAGGTGCTGTTCACCTTGCGTCCGATCCCGTGGCTGAGCTCGTCCCCGTGGTGTTCCATGGCCACGAGCTCTTTGGCCCGCTGCTCGATGTTGTCGTACGAGCGCAGCATCTCCTCCAGGCGACGAGCGGCGGCGAGGACGTTTGCCCCGTCTTCGACGAACAGGTCGAAGAACCGCTCCTCGCGTGGGATCAGGCGGATCCGCATGAAACCTCCAGGGCCAGGGCGGGGACGCACGCCGCTATTGCCAACGGTGTGACGGCCAACGGTCGCCGGTCACACCTCCTGCAGCAGGTCCGGCGGCACCAGCCAGCGGAGGACGCCGGCTCCCGGGACCAGGGGCCGGCTGGCATCGATGCGCGCCGCGGCGCCCTTGGGCATGGTCAGCCTGTCGGCGCCCGTGAGTTCGTTGACCAGCGCGCTGAAGTCCGGGTCGTGGCCCACGATCATCAGGCTGGCCGGTTCGCCACTCGTGGAGAGGATCCGCTCCAGGTCGACCAGGTCCAGGCCCGCTGCGAGCAGCGGCTCCACGCGTACCTGGACGTGCAGGGCTTCTCCCAGCGGCGCTGCGGTCTGCGTGGCCCGGACCTTGGGGCTGCTCAGAATGGCCACTGGCCGGACCCCCGCCCGCGCGAGAAACGCGGCCAGCCGGGCCGCCTGGCGTTCGCCCTTCGACGACAGGGGACGTGCGTCATCCGGGCCTCGCCAGGTCTCCGGGTCGCCGGCGTGCGCGTGCCGCACCAGGTACAGCTCCACGGAGTCGTGCCCGCCCCGCCGCCGTTCGGTCTCGCTCATCCAGTTGCTCTCCCGTCCAGGACCTTCGGTTCGTCATGGTACGCGGCGCGGTATTGCGTGTGCAGCTCGGACGGTAACCTGCCACCATACGCAGGGACGGCAGAGGAGGGCGGCGATGGCAAAGCGCGGGTCCGGAAAGGGCAGCCGAGGCGCACGGAAGGGCCGCAGCAGAGGCGCTGGGGGCGGCCTGCACGGCGGGGATGCGTCCGAAGTCGCGCTGGCGGCGCCGGTGGAACGGGCAGCTACCGCGCGCGCCGAGCGCGGGGACGGGACGCGACGCTCGGCCGACGACAAGGCTGCCCGGCGCTCCGGCAAGGGGAAGCGCGCCGGTATCGATCGAGCCGACGCTGAGCTTCGCAGGATCGAGCGCGGCCTGGTGGAGGCGCAGGTGATCCTGTCGGAAGTGGCAGCCCGGGCCGACGCCCTGGAGGAACGGCTGCGCGTGATCACCGGACACGGCCTGCGGGGCGCCGGCGGACAGATCCCGAGCGACGCGGAAACGGAGAGCTCCCCAGGGACGACTGTCGCGCCCGCGCCCGGGCTCACGCCCGGGCCGGAAACCGGCGCGGCGCCTGCACCCGAGGCAGTCCCGGTGCCGGGCGAGGCCCCGGTGCCGGAGGGAGCGCCGGCCCGCGACGCAGTGCCCGCCTCGGGTACGACACCGGTGACTGACACGGGGCCCGGGGAGGCAGTCCCTGCGCCCGACCCGCCGGCGGCTCGCTGGCGCGGTTTGCCGTTCTGATCGGGCGGCCGGCCGCATCGGACGGACGGTTCGAGCGCGCGCGGAGGGGAACGGGTCGGATCGCCGTCAGCAGCCAGCAGCGGTTCAGAGCTGTGCGGTCGCCCGCCCCAGCGCGCGGCGGAACTCGATCGAAGTGACGCGCCGCCACACCGGTCCGACCGTTCGGCGGAGCCGCACGGCCTCGCGCTCGCGATCGGCCAGGTAGCGCCCCACGGCGTCCACGGATGCCGGCCTGAGGAGTGCGGACCGCTCCACCAGGAACGAGCGTGCCAGTCCGGCCGCCACGTCGGCGTCGTGCAGCAGGCCGAGATGATCCTGCAGTCCTGTCACGCGCTCGACCAGCATCCCGGCGTCGGGCCCGAGCGGCTCGCGGAAGAACTCGATGGCGTAGCGGAGCCGTTTCCCGGCGATCCGGAGCTGGTGGAGGGTGGCAAGATCAGCCCAGCGGAGGACCCCGTCGTACGCCCGCACACCCTCGTATGCCGTCCACAGGCGGCTGGGCGCCGTGTCGCGCACTCGGCGCGGGTCGGTTGGTCCGCCGGGGATCGCGTCGCGCCCCACAGTCTCGACGAACGCGATGTGTTCCTCCACGAAACGACGGTACCCCGCCGAGTCCAGGTACCGGACCAGCGCCGTGCGCGCCCGCTGCCGCTCACGCCGCCAGGCCTCCACGAGCGGACGGAGCTCCTCGTGCTCTGCAGGTTCCAGCCGGGCGCCGTACGCCTCGAGCGCGTCGATCAGCACGTCCAGATCGCGGACGGTGCCGAGCAGCGCGGCCAGCGTGCGCAGGCCGGCGACGGACCGCCGGACGCGGCCGCGGCGGAACCCATCGCCAAAAACCCTCCATGCCGCCCGCATCCGGCGCGTCGCGACCCGCATCTTGTGCAGATCCTCGGGGTCTTCGCCAGAACGCGTGCCGGGCTCGGCCACGAGCATGCGCGCAAGATGAAAGCGCAGCACCTTGCGGCCGGCCTCCGCGAAGGCGTCGTCAGCGGTCACGCCCGGCGATTTCCCGACCGATGCGAGGAGCCGGTCGACGGCCTCCTGCGCCGGACGCTGCGGTGCCGCCGCATGCGCCCCCGCGGCGCCCTCCGTGGTCGCGGAGGTCCGGTCCCGGTGCGCGCGGCTCGGACGCCGTCTCGGACCGGGTGCCGGTTCCGCGAGGTCACGCGCGATCTCGAACTTGGAGCGTGCCGACGGCACAACCCCGCCGGTCGCCTCGAGGGCGGCCGCCAGCCGGCCCAGGATCTGCTCGTCGCCGCTGCGCAGCTCCACCTCGAGGCCGAAGTACTGGCCCAGCGGATGCCCCTGGGCCTCGATCTCGACCTCGTCGGCGCTGAGCTCGGCGGCCCCGTCCGGGGCACTGACAAGGCGGACCCGGCGGCGCTGACGTACCAGGAAGCGCTCCTGGATCGGCTCGTCGCCGATGGTCTCCAGGAGCAGGTCGCGGGCCTCGCTGGGCGGCCAGGAGCGCGGGTCCAGCCCTTCGCTGACGGGCGCCTCGATCTCCTCGCGCCGATGGAGTGCCCCGGTCGCCGGCGTGAGCGACTTGAGCCCGAGGATGGTCCGGTCGCCGCGGACGCGCAGCCGGGCCGCGTAGCCTGCCCGCTCCACGGCCCGGCTGCGCGTGTCCACGTAGCGATCCTCGACCAGGGCCTCTCGCCATGCTCCGCCGCTGAAGCCGGCCAGGTCGGGCGCCTCCAGCACCGGGTCCAGGCTGGAGCGGTCCGTGACGTCGTACTTGAGCTCCACCTCGATTGGGCGCGCCTCCGCCGCGGCCGCCGCGCCCGTCTGTGGCGCCGAGGCCTCCGCGCGGGCCTCTGTCGCCGCGGCCTCGGCGCGCGCCTCCGCCGCGGCCTCGGCGCCGGTCGGGCCGTCCGGGGGCCTGTTCACGCTGAGGCTTCCGACATCGCACGTGCGCGCGACATCATGACCTCGAAGGTGTCGGTGCCCGTGGGGTCCGCCACCAGTGTCTCCGCCCGGCGCCACACCCCGTCGTCCCCCAGTTCCCAGGCCCGGCGATCGTCTCGCAGCATCACATCGAGCACCTCGCGAAGGCGTTCGCGAAGCGCTGGGTCATCCACCGGCGTCACCGCTTCCACCCGGCGGTCCAGGTTGCGCTCCATCATGTCGGCGGATCCGATCGAGAACTCCTCGTCGCCGGCGTTGCGGAAGTAAAAGATCCGGGAGTGCTCGAGGAAGCGCCCTACCACCGATCGGACCCGGATGTTCTCGCTGATCGCCGGCAGGCCCGGCCGAAGCGAGCAGATGCCCCGGACCAGCAGGTCGACCTGCACGCCGGCTTGGCTGGCCCGGTAGAGCGCCCGGATGATCTCGGGGTCGACGATGGCGTTCAGCTTCAGGACGATGCGGGCTTCCTCGCCCCGGGAGCGGTGCTCGATCTCCCGGTCGATTCGCTCGAGGATCCCCTCGCGCAGCCCGAAGGGCGCCACCAGCAGCCGCCGGAAGGATCGCTGCCGGGAAAGGCCGGTGAGGAAGTTGAACAGGTCGGTCACGTCCGCGCCCAGCTCGGACCGGCAGCTGAGCAGCCCCACGTCGACGTAGATCCGGGCAGTCCGGGTGTTGTAGTTGCCGGTCCCGATGTGCACGTACCGGCGCAGGCCCCGGCCCTCCCGCCGGACCACCAGCATGGTCTTGGAGTGGGTCTTGAGCCCGATCAGCCCGTACACCACGTGGGCGCCCGCCTGCTCCAGGGCCCGCGCCCAGCCGATGTTGGCCTCCTCGTCGAAGCGCGCCTTGAGCTCGACCAGCACCACCACCTGCTTGCCCCGCTCGGCGGCCCGGATCAGCGCCTGGACAATCGGCGAGTCACCGCTTGTCCGATAGAGGGTCTGCTTGATGGCCAGCACGTCGGGGTCGTCGGCCGCCTGCTCCACGAACCGCTGGACGGTGCGCGCGAACGACTCGTAGGGGTGGTGCACCAGGACGTCGCCCCCGCGGACGGCCGCGAAGATGTCCGCCGGCTCATCGGGCTCGGACGGCGCAAGCCGAGGCGGGGTGACCGGCGTCCAGGGCGGGAGCTGCAGGCTCGGGATCTCCAGGTCGGCGATCTCGAAGAGGGCCGTCAGGTCGAGCGTGTCCGCCACCTCGTACACGTCCTCGGGCGAACACGCCAAGCCGCGCTCCAGGAGCGCGCGCATCGGGGTGGGCATGGAGTGCTCCACCTCGAGCCGGACGACCTCCCCGAAGCGCCGCCGGCGCAGCTCCTCCTGGATGGCCAGGAGCAGGTCGTCGGCCTCGTCTTCCTCGATGGCGAGGTCGGCGTTGCGGGTGACCCGGAAGAGGTGGTGCTCCTGGATCTCCATCCCCGGGAACAGGATGTCCATGTTCTCGGCGACGATCTCCTCCAGAAGCATGTACGTGCGGACCCCGACCTCCACCAGCCGCGGGAGCACGGGCGGCACCTTGATGCGAGCGAAGCGCTGCTCGCCCGTCTCCGGGTCGCGCACGGTGACGGCCAGGGAGAGGGAGAGGTTGCTGATGTACGGGAACGGGTGACCCGGGTCGACCGCCAGCGGCGTCAGCACCGGGAAGATCTCGTCGATGAACCGCTGCCGCAGCTCCAGGTGCCGTTCGGGCCGCTCGGACCACCCGACGATTCGGATCCCGTTGGCCGCCAGTTCCCGCCGGGCAGTCACCCAGGCCTCCGACTGCTGCGCGACCAGCGGCAGGACTTTGGCCCGGATCGCCCGCAGCGTCTCGGCCGGGCTCAATCCGTCCGGTGTGCGCTGCACGTCCCCGGCCGCCATCTGCTGCTTGACCCCGGCCACCCGCACCTGGAAGAACTCGTCCAGGTTGGAGGAGAAGATCGCCAGGAAGCGGCACCGTTCCAGGAGCGGGTTGCGCTCGTCAATGGCCTCATGGAGCACCCGCGCGTTGAAATCGAGCCAGCTCAGTTCCCGGTTGGTGTAGGGCATGGCCGACACGGGCCGTTCCCGCCGGTCTGCTCGCGGAGCGCCACTGACCTGCTCGCTGGAGGCACCGACCGCGGTCATGGCCGGTTCAGGGCTCCGGCACGTAGCGGCGTTCGCCGGTCTCCGGGTCGTACCAGACCCGCAGGCGGCGGCCGGTGGTGGGGTCGTCGAAGACCTCTTCCGTCCGCTCGTACCGGCGCCGGTCTGCGCCCTGGGGGGCTCCCGCGGCGGAGGCCGACGGCCAGGGGAGGCCGGACGACGGCGCGGCGCTCGAGCGGGGAGCGGGCTCGGACTGCGCGTGGTACCGGGTCTGCTCGTACAGCGCGACGAGCAGCAGGATCGCGCCGCCGATCAGGAGCCAGGAGCCGCCCACCGGTTCCCCCGCCAGGATCGCGAGCAGCCCGAAGAGGAACCCGGCGCCCCCCACGACCCCCAGGCCCCCGCGCAGCAGCTGCGAAAGCTCCGTGCTACCCATCGCGCCTTCCCTGGTCCGCGCGGCTCGCGCTCAGCGCGCTGGCTCAGCGCCGGGCTGACCGGGCTCGATGACCACGGCCGTCCCGTAGGCCACGATCTCGGTCATGGTCTGGCCCATCTCGGAGCTGTCGAAGCGCATGGTCAGGACCGCGTTCGCCCCCATGGCGGTGGCGTTGGCGACCATCCGATCGATCGCGTGCTTGCGGGCATCTTCCAGCAGCTCGGTGTACTCCTTGATTTCGCCCCCGACGATCGAGCGGAGTCCCGCTGCGACGTTCCCGGCGAGGCCGCGACTGCGGACCACCACCCCGAAACACTGGCCCTTGGTCTCCGCCACCCGGTAGCCGGCCACGAAGTTCGTCGTGCTGATAATCACGGCAGGTGCCTCCTCAGCGGTGCGTGACCGGTCGCGCGGCGCGGCGCGCCTCGCATTCCGGACAGGGGCAGTTCTCGCGGAGCTGTTCGAAGGTGTAGTAGCCGGTATGGTGGCCGTCCGCCCACGTCGGTGCGATCGCGTAGTTCCCGACCAGCTGCACGTCCACCAGCCGCGTCTGGTCCGGCGTCAGGGTGGGCGACGTGTCGAGCCAGCCCGGTTCTCCCGCCTCGCCCCGGCAGTAGGCGCAGGGGCACATCCAACGGAGGGTCACGGTGTCGTACACGGTGTGATGCCCGTCCTCCCAGTCGATCTCGAGGCGACCGGCCTCGCGGTCCACGTGGATGCGGGTGGGGGTGAGGTATTCGCCGCCGGCGGTGTAGCTGGAAGACATGCTCGGATTGTAGCGGTGCCTGTGCCCGGCGCCCGTGCTCTGCGCCTGTGCGCTGGTGGCACGTGGGGTCTGCGCCTGACGCGCGCCGGCGATCCATGCCGTGGGTCGGCGGTACACTCGCATGCGAGCCCCCGCGCCGCCGGTCGCACGCCGGCATCTCAGATCCAAGAGAGCGACACATGTCCAGATTGCCCCTCCCTTCCGACCTCTACGACCTTCGCGTGCCGACCGAGGTACGCGTTTCGCCGGAGGGGCGATGGATCGCGTTCACCGCCCGTGCCACCGGGCCTGGCAAGGACGACTACCGCGAAGCCGTGTGGCTCACTCCGGCGGACGGCTTGTCGCCGGCGCGCCAGCTGACCCTGGGTTCCCGCCACGACACCCACCCCCGCTGGAGCCCCGACGGAGCCCAGCTTGCGTTCCTCTCTGACCGCGGTGCGGTGTTGCAGGCGGGCGGCGGGGGCCTGACGGCCGAGGACGCGGACCTGGCGCCCGGCGCGGGGACCCGGCGGCAGGGTGGACCGGGCGAGGGTCCCGAAGCCGGCGTGGAACAGGTCTGGTTGCTCCCGTTGGCGGGCGGCGAGGCCCGCGAGCTGACGCAACTGCCGCACGGTGCGCGTGACCTCGCCTGGAGCCCGGACGGTTCGCAGCTCTGCGTGCTCAGCACGTCCGAGACGGCCCGACGGGAGCCCCGTCGGCGGCGTGCACCGGGCGAGCCCCCGGAGTCGGACTATCGCTTCATCGACCGGCTGCAGTACCAGTTCAACGGCGCAGGCTTCACGCACGACCGGTTCACGCACCTCTGGCTGGTGGATGCGCGCTCTGGCGAGGCGCGCCGGCTCACCTCCGGGCCTTACAACGATGGCGCCTTCGACTGGAGCCCGGACGGCAGGCGGATCGTCTTCGAATCGCGGCGCCATCCCGGCCGGGACCTGGACTGGCAGGCGGACCTCTTCCTGTTGGAGGTCGAGACCGGCCGGGTGTCCCGGCTCACCGGCGGACGGGGCCGTCGGGAGTTCTCGGCGCCGGCCTGGAGCCCTGATGGGAACTGGATCGCGGCCGTGGGGCATCGATACCAGGGCCGGGGCCCGGCGCGACGGGATGTCTGGCAGTTTCCCGCCTCCCCCGAACAGGAGGGCGTGGACCTGACGGAGGCCACCGACCTGATGGTGGGCGCGAGCATGGGCACCGACCTCTACGGCGGCGGCGGGCCCAGCCTGCACTGGAGCGGCGACGGCCGATGGATCACCTTTGCGGCCCCACTCGAGGGGAGCTACGAGCTCTGGCGCGTGGAGTCCTCGGCCGCGCCGGGGGCCCCGCGCGTCCAGCGGCTGACGGAGGGCCGCCACGCCATCTCACGGGTCCACCAGGTGCCGCTCGGTGACGGGGCCGTACGGGTCGCGGCCACGGTGGCCGACCCCACCCATCCGTTCGAGGTGGTGGTGGCGGACATCCCCGCTGAGGTGACCGGGCCGCTCCCGGCCGAGCGGCTCCATCGCGTAAGCGACCTGTCGGCGAGCACCTGGGCGGAACTCTCGCTGGTCGAGCCGGAGGTTCGCTGGCACGAGCTGGACGGACGCCGGATCCAGGGCTGGTTCTACCCGGCACCAAAGCGGGACGGCGGCCGTCCCGCGCCGATGGTGGTGGAGATCCACGGCGGACCGGCAACGCTGTACGGCTACGCGCCGTTCTGGGAATGGCAGTGTCTGCTCGCGGAGGGGATGAGCGTCTACGCCTGCAACCCGCGGGGATCCGAGGGGTACGGGCAGGATTTCGTGCGCGCCAACTTCCGTGACTGGGGCGAGGGCCCCATGGCCGACGTGATGGCCGGGGTGGACGCCCTGGTGGCCGACGGGCTGGCCGACCCAGATCGGCTGGGCGTGACCGGCGGCTCGTACGGCGGCTACCTGACCAGCTGGATCGTGGGTCACACGGACCGCTTCAAGGCCGCCTTCACCGCGCGGTCGGTGAACGACATGACCTCGCAGATGCTCTCGGGGGACATCGGTGGGCCCATGTTCGGGACCGAGGAATATGGCGTGAACCCGTGGGAGGACCACGAGCTCTACTGGCGCGACAGCCCGATCGCCTACGGGAGCCGGGTTCGGACCCCGCTCCTCATCCAGCACGCAGAAAAGGACCTGCGCGTGCCGATCACGCAGGGCGAGGAGCTCTTTGCGGTCCTGCGCGCGTTCAAGCGCCCGGTCCGGCTGATGCGCGTCCCCGACGAGACCCACGAGCTGACCCGCAGCGGCACGCCGTTCCGTCGCGTCGAGAACATCGTGCAGCTGGTGGCATGGTTCCGGCACTTCCTGGTGCGGGGACGCCGAACCCTGCCACCGCTTCCGCGGGAGAAGCGGGTCCGGCCGTAGGCGCGGGAGGAGACGATGGAGCAGGAGCGTGGGCCGCGCGAGGCAGGGGCCAGCCCGGAG
>JBMFSS010000034.1:0-21488 GCA_049967415.1 Candidatus Limnocylindrales bacterium | reverse complement strand
CTAAGTCCCAGTCCGGTGCGGTACTCTCGGGCGGGTCGGCTGGCCGGGCACGCGGTCTACGCTCGTGCTGTGGACAGGATGCACCAGACCGGGCCCGCAGGCGCAGTGGGTGGCCCCAGGCAAGCCGACGTTCCCGGCGCGACGCCGCCTCCTGTGGATGGCGTGAAGCGGGCCAAGACAGGGAATGGCCCCGCGTGGGCCGCTGCTGGGAACGGCGCGAAGTCGCCTGCCGTGGATGGTCCGGCGCCGGCGGCGGTCGCTCTCGATCCACAACGCGTTCCGCCCAGCTCAGCGCGGGCCGGGGCTTATGGAGAGGCCGACCGAGAGTGGGCGACGGATACTGCTGCGATGAGCGCCGGTCGAGTCCCAGATCGCGCAGACCAAATTCCACCGATCGCGACCGACCCCGCGTCGGCCGATGCGCCTGCCGCCCAACCCGCGCCCACCGCTCGCCCCGTGCCCAGCCACGGCCCCGCTTCCAGCCGCGGCCGCGCGTCCAGCCATCGTCCTGCCCCCGGCGCCGGCCCCGTGCCGGCCGATGCCCCCACCGCCCAACCTGCGCCCACCGCTCGCCCCGTGCCCAGCCACGGCCCCGCTTCCAGCCGCGGCCGCGCGTCCAGCCATCGTCCTGCCCCCGGCGCCCGCCCCGCATCGGCCGATGCGCCTGCCGCCCAACCTGCTCCCTTGCCGAGTCGCACGCCCGCTCCCGAGCCGATCGGGGCCGCAGCTGGCCTCCGCACCGACCGGATGCGCGCGCTCCTCGACGTGGCGCGCGAGCTTACTGGCACCTTCGACCTGCAGACCATCCTCCACACGATTGTCCGGTCGGTGAACGACCTGCTCGGCACCGATCTCGCGATCATCTCCCTGCGCGTGGAAGATCACGAGCTGCGACCCATGGCCTGGGATGATCGGTCCGATGCCATGCCGCCGCTGGCGCCATTGCCGGTCTCGTCCCCGTTCGTGGCCGATCTCCTGGACGGGCGCAGCTGGTCCTGCGACTCGAGCGACGCGTCGCCGGCCGGACTCGACCTGGCCGCGTGGGCCCGCCACCCGGCCCATGCCTTCGCGCCACTCATGCGCAACGGCGGGGCATTCGGGATCCTCGAGGCCGCCTGGCAGACACCTCATGCCTGGACCGAGGAGGAGATGGCATTCCTGGAACTGATCGCCAGCCAGGCCGCGATCGCCATCCAGAACGCAGACGTCATCGCCAAGTCCAGTCGGTGGGCGGACCAGCTGGCGGTGATGCAGGCGTCGGTCGCCCGGCTCAACCGGCTCAACACGGTGGAAGCAGTCGGGCGCGCCATCGTGGAGGAAACCCGGCGGATCGTGGATTACCACAACTGCCGGGTCTACCTGTTGCGGCCGCCCGACCGGCTGGAGCCGATCGCGTTCGCCAGCGGCCGCGAAGACTACCCCGCCATCTCGCTCGAACAACTGGCGGGACGCGTGGGCGAGGGGCTCACCGGTTGGGTGGCCCAGCACGACCAGCCGCTGCTCATCGACGACGCGGAAGCCGATCCCCGTGCGCTGCACATCCCCGGCACGGTGGTGACGGTCGAATCGATGGTGATCGTGCCGATGCACTTCGACGCCCAGGTGATCGGGGTCGTGGCGCTCGCAAAGCTGGGCCTCCGCCAGTTCGACGAACTTGACCTGCGCCTGATGCGCGTCCTGGCCGACGCGGCCGGCAGCGCCATCGAGACCGCCCGGGCGTTCGAGGAGGCGCATCGTCGGGAGCGGGAGATGCGCAGCCTCCTCGCGCTGTCGGGCGAAGTTGCCGCCACGCTCGATCCGCAGCGTGCCGCCGACCTCGCCGCGCGCCACGTGGCGGACGTCTTCGAGGCAGACGCCGTCACGATCTTGTTCCGGGCTCCCGATGCACGCGGAATCGCCACGCTGGGCGTCTTCCCGCCGACCGACCACGTGGCCCGGGAGGTCCGGAGGCTGGAGGCACACCCGTTGATCGGTCGGGTCATGGCCGACCAGGGCCGCGTGGTGGTGCGCGTGAGCGACGCGCTGGCCGATCCGGCCGAAGTGGCCCGCCTGCGAACACTGGGAATGGCCACCACCGTCTTTGTTCCGCTCCTGACGCAGCACGAGGTGATCGGAGTGCTTCGCCTGCGCTTTGCGTCGGAGCGCGCCTGTGAGGCTGAGACGCTCGATTTCATGCAGGCCATGGCCAACCAGGCGGCGATGGCGCTGGAGAACGCGCGCCTCTACCAGGAGGCGCGGGATCTGGCCGACCACGATCCGCCGACCGGCTGCTACAACCACCGCTACCTGCACGAGCGACTGGGCGAGGAATTCCTGCGGGCCCGGCGGAGCCGCCGCCCGCTGGCGCTGCTGATGCTCGACCTGGACGACTTCAAGCTGGTCAACGACACGCTGGGGCATCAGGTGGGCGACCGCGTCCTGCGCTGGTCGGCCGACCTGGTGCGCGCCACGCTGCGCGAGTCGGACGTGCTCGCGCGCTACGGCGGCGACGAGTTCGCGGTGATCCTGCCGGAGGCGGACCGCGAGGCGGCTCGGGCCGTGGTTGGCCGGATCGCTCGCGCGTTTGCCTCAGCGGCGTTCCAGGCGCCCGAACGGTCGCCGGTCCCCATCGGCGTCTCCATTGGGCTGGCCGTGGTTCCCGACGATGCCCGCACCGCCAGCGAACTGGTGGGCAGAGCCGACGAGGATCTGTATCGGGTCAAGCGGGCCGCCGAGAGGCCGGCCGAGGATACCCGGCACGTGCGTGAAGCGGTGCTGCCGGCGCCGGCCGGGCCGGAGGCCGTGCCGCCCGAGCCGGTGAGCGCCTGAGGCGGGTTGCGCGCCCGAGGTAACTCGCGTGGCCGACGGCGGCTGAGCGCGAGCTGAGCGCCCGCGGCAGGTTCCGCGCGCGCCTGGCCGCACGTGCGCCTGGCCGCACGTGCCTCCTCGCGGCATGCGGGACCGGGCTCGTGCGGCTCCTGGCCGTTCGGTGCCGGCCGTGCGTGTGTCTGCTCCGCGAGGTACGGTGACGGGGCGACCGCCTTGGCATCCTGCCAGCGCCGCACCGGCGGTCGGCGGAGGTGGGTCACGTGGCAAAGTCGCCAGGCACGCCCGAGGAGGCCGGCGCGGGGACAGCTCCCGGGCAGGCCGGCGCGAAGCCAGCGCCCGAGGAGGCCGGCGCCGGGACCGCGCCGTCCGCCCCGAGCGGCGAAATTCCCCTCCTCACCAACGCCGAGCTGGCACGCATCTTCCACGAGATCGGCGACATGCTGGAGGTGCAGGGCGAGCTGGTCTTCAAGACCGTCGCCTACCACCGGGCGGCCGACGCCATCGCGCATTCGTCGGTGGAAGTGGCCCGTGCGTATCGCGAAGGCCACCCGCCGCGCATCGAGGGCGTGGGTGACGCCATCTCGAAGAAGCTCCAGGAACTCGCTACCACCGGCCACCTCGCCTATTACGAACGGCTGCGGGCCGAAGTCCCGCCCTCGCTGGTGGAGCTGCTCCAGATCCCGGGTGTCGGGCCGCGCACCGTCAAGCTGCTGCACGAGGAGCGCGGGATCGAGACGCTTGACGAGTTGCGCCACGCGGCCCTGGCCGGGCACCTGCGTGACCTGCGGGGGATGTCCGAGCGGACCGAGGCCGCCATCCTCGACGGGATCGCCCAGCTGGAGCGCCGGCAACAGCGCATGCGCCTGGGCCAGGCCGAACGGATCGTCACGCAGCTGCTGACGCAGCTGGGCGCCGTGCCCGGCGTCCGCGAGCTGGTTCCCGCCGGCTCGTTCCGGCGCCGCTGCGAGACGATCGGCGACCTCGACCTGCTCGCCTCGACCGACAACCCCGCTGCCCTGGTGGACGCGCTGGTGACCGGACCGGCCGTGGAGCGCGTGCTGGCGAGCGGGTCACACAAGGCCTCCGCCCGTCTCCGTGACGGCCCCCAGGTGGACCTGATGGTCATGCCACCCGGCCAGGAGGGCTCCTACCTGGTCCACTTCACCGGCTCCAAGGCGCACAACGTGCACCTTCGGTCGATGGCCCGGGAGCGCGGCTGGAGCCTTTCCGAGAAGGGCTTCCTGCGACTGGATGCGGACGGCGAGCCGCTGGTGGGGGAGGGGGCGGAGCTGCGGACCTTCCCCACGGAGGCGGAGGTGTATGCGTTCCTGGGCCTCGCCTGGATGCCGCCCGAGCTGCGCGAGGACCGGGGCGAGATCGAGGCCGCCGCCGAGGGACGCCTGCCACAGGTGGTCGAGCTGGCCGACCTGCGCGGCGACTGCCACACCCACTCCGACTGGTCGGACGGCGTGCACACCATCGAGCAGATGGCGGAGGCAGGCCGCGCCCGTGGGTACGCGTACCAGGTGCTGACCGATCACACCTACGGGCTCGCGATCGCCCGCGGCCTCACGCCCGACCGCGTGCTCCAGCAGCGGGCCGTGGTGGCGGCGCTCAACGAGCGGTTCACGCGAGAGGCCACCGGTGGTGCGCCGGCCGGGTTTCGCCTGCTGCAGGGTTGCGAGCTCGAGATCCGGGCCGACGCGACGCTCGATTTCCCGGACGAGATGCTGGCCGGCTTCGACCTGGTGGTCGCCTCGCTCCACCTCTCCCGCCGACAGCCGCGTGAGCAGCTGATGGCCCGCGTCCTGGCCGCCGTGCGCAACCCGCACGTCGACATCTTGGCCCATCCCGCCGGCCGGCTGCTGGGCGAGCGCGAGGATCTGGACCTCGACTGGGAGACGCTCTACGCGGAGGCGGCCCGCACTGGCACCATCCTGGAAATCAACGGCTCCGATCATCGGCTCGATCTGTCCGACGAGCGCGCTCGGCGGGCGGTCGAGGCCGGGTGCCTGCTGGCGATCGACTCGGACGCGCACCGGGTGGATGAGCTGGACCAGGTGCGCTGGGGCGTGGCCATGGCCCGGCGCGGCTGGGTGGAGGCGTCGCGGGTGGTCAACACCTGGCCGCTCGATCGCCTGCTCGACTGGGTGGCCCGGAAGGCCGAGCGCGTGGGGTGATGGGGGCGGCCGTGCCAGCGCCGTCCGGGGCCCCGTCTCTGCCGTCCGCAGCCCCGTCTCCGCCGTCCGCAGCCCCGTCTCTGCGGTCCGCGGCCGCATCGTCGCGCCATTGCCCGGGGCTTCATCGCCACTGCCCGCGACCTTGATCGCTGCGGCCGTCCGGCCCGGGCGCGTACCATCGCGTGCCATGCGCACTGACCGGGTCCGTATCGGGGAGCTCGTCCTCCTGGTGACGATCGCCGCGGCGTTCGGCCCCCTTCTCGACGGCGCCGCGCTCTGGCTTGCCGGCGTGGCCGTGGGCGTGCTGGCCGCTCTGGGAGCCTTCGTCGTGCTCTACGAGCACGAACCGCGCGGCGTCCCGATCGAGTCGCTCCTCCCGGTGGCCGTGGCCGGCGTTGGCATGCTGGGGCTCACGCACGCGGCCGGGGTGAGTGCCCTGGCGGTGGTCGCGTTGGTCGTGGGGGCGGCACTGGTGGCTGCGAGCGTGGTGCTCGAGCGACGGCTCCTGGCACCCGCGGGGCCGGGCGCGGAGCACCGCCGGACCCTTCTCGACGAGTTGAGCGTCCTGCTCGCGTTCATCGCCTTCGTGGGCGTGGCGGGCGCCGTGCCGGGCGGTCTCGCGGAACCGGGAGGGCCGGGCGCGTCGCCGCCCTTGGACGGGCTCCATCTCGCCATGCTGGTGGTGGGTGACGCGGGGGTTGTGTTCCTGCTGGGATATCGACTGGCGGCCGTGCGGATGTCGCGGGTCCGCGACGCAGCCTTCGCGGCGGGGACGTTCTCCGTGGTGGTGGGCGTGGCTGCCGGCGTGCTGCGGGCCCTGGCGCTGCCGCGCCTGGTGGGCCCGGCGCTGCTTGCGGCGGTCTTCGCGCTCTGGGCGGCCTACCGAGCGGCGCCCGGATCGGAGCGTCGATCCCTGGCCTGGCTCTGGGAGTACGGGATCCTGGCCCTGGCCGCCGGGCTGACGGTCGCGTGGAACCTGCTCATGCATTGAGTTCGGGGGAGCCCGGCAGGCCCGGCCTCGCCGCTGCGCGCCGGCCGGGCGTTTGACAGCCTGCCGGTCGGGATGGTACATAAGGACGCGCCCGCGTCCGCTGTGTTGCCATGGGCGGCGCACGGCTTGTCGGGACCCCAGCTCGATCGAAGGAGTCCATGAGCTTCCCTGAACTCGCCGGCGTGGCCGCCGCCGGAGTCTCCACCGTCCGACTCCGGAGGCAGCTCGTCGAGCAGGCCATTGCCGCCGCCTCTAATGCCGACTGGAGCGCAGCCGCCGACATCAATCGCCGGATCCTGGAGCTGGGGCCGGACTCGGCTGCCGAGAACCGCCTGGCCAAGGCGCTCTGGGAGCTCGGCGAGCTGGGCGAGGCGCGCGAACACTACCAGGCCGCGCTGGCGCTGGATCCCACCAACCGGATCGCCGAGCGCAACATCGACCGGCTCCGGGTACTGCTCGTCGAGGCCGGCGAGCGAACCGCGCCAGCCCAACCGGGAGACAAGGCTCCCGTCAGCATCTTTGTCGAGGAGACCGGCAAGACCGGGTTCGCGGGCCTCTACGAGCTCGCGCATCCGCGGCAGCTTGCGCAGGTGAACCCGGGCGACCTGGTGGAGCTGGTGCCCGATGGCAACCGCCTGCTGGCCCGCTCCAGCGGGCATCACATCGGCACCGTGGATCCGAAGGTCGCGGCGCGGCTGCTCAAGCTGATGGCGGAAGGCAACCAGTACACCGCAGGCGTCACGAGCCTGGGCGATCGTGACGTGCGCATCATCATCCGAGAGACGTACCAGGATCCCCGCAACTACGGCAAAGTCTCCTTCCCCACGGCCGCCAAGGCGTCGGACCTGCGCCCCTACACCAAGGGGACGCTGATCCGGGAGGAGATGGGATTCGAGGAGGACCTGGAGTACGACGAGGAAGATGAGTCGCTCGACGACATCGACCACGTGGTGCCCGCGCAGGTCACCGATGACGAGGCGTTCGAGGACGATCCCTCGGCGATCGAGGAAGACGAGGAGTAGCTCCCTCGTCCGGCGCTGGCCGGGCATTTGGCCGGGCACGCGCGCACGTGCGGCTGCCTGCCGGTAATCGCGCTGCGGGCCGGCGATCGCGCCTGTCGGCCGATTTTGTCGAGGAAACCGGTGAGACCGGGTTCGCGGGCTGCTGTTGCGCCTCCGCGCCGGTAGTCGCACCTGCGCGCGGCCAGACGCCTCCGCTGACTGTGCCGCCTGGCCTTTGCTCGGACCTCGCTTGGCCCTCGTCTGACCCAGGCTGCGTGCCGCGCTTCCTGGCCCCGTGGCCTGGCTTTGGTGCCGCTGGCCTGGCTTTGGTGCCGCGGCCCCATCCCTCCGCCGAGTGCCCGGCGTGGCCCCAGCTGGGCCCATCCTCCGCTGGGTGCCCGACGTCGCCCTGGCCGCGCCCGCGCCGCCCGCCGGGCGGGATCGCGTGCAGGGAGTCGCCGAGGGCGCGCTGCCAACCCCCGCGTGCCCCGGGCCGGGCGGGATCGCGATCGGCCGACCGGTGCGTCCCAGCGCCCGGTAGACTTCGTCCAGATGCCTGAGACGCTCTCGTCGCTCATCCGGCCCGAGCCGGGTCCGGTCCTGCCCGCGTTCGAGCGACTTGCGCCGCCGCCGCCCCTGAACGTTGTCGCGGCCGAGATAGAAGCGCGCTCCCGGCCCGGCGACGTGGTGGTGGACCTGTTCGGTCGGGGCGGCTGGGTGGCCAGGACGGCCATCGCCCATCTCCGGCGCAGCTACACGTTCGAGTCGGCCCCCCTCACGCGCCTCCTCGCCGAGGTGGTGCTGCGTCCGCCCGACATCCGGCATTTCGACGCGGCGGTCCAATCGCTGGCCGCCCATCCCAGGGGCGACGGCACCCTCCGCCTCTCGATTGCCGAGCAGTTCGCATCGCGTTGCCCCACGTGCGGCCGTTCGGTGACCGTGGATGAGTTCATCTGGGACGGCGAGGCGGACGCGCCGTCCCGCAAGAGTTATCGGTGCATCACCTGCCGCGACCAGCTGGGCGGCAGCGAGCAGCGCAGCGCCCCCACGGACGCCGCCGACGCGGCTCGAAGCCAGGCCCTGCGCGAGGAGCTTGGTGACCGGGAGGCGCTTCGCTCGCGCTACGCAGTGGTCCCGGGGCTGGAGGAGTTGCCCGACCAGCTGCTCTCCCTCTACACGCCCCGCACGCTCGCTGCGTTCCATGGGATCATCGAGCGCCTGGACGCGGACCTCCGGGCGGCCTCGGTGGAGGCCGCGCTGCGCCTGGCGCTGCTGCAGATCGTGCTGCCCGCGAGCAAGCTCAACAGCTATCCGGGCCGGGTCGCGGCGCTGCGCATTGCGAACGGGCGTGTGCGCATGCCGGGTGGCCACCAGTGGCGAGAGCGCAATCCATGGCTCCTCTTCGAGGATGGCTGCCGGTTGGTGCGCGGGTTCATCCAGCGGGTCTCGGCGCTCCCCGGCGGCCAGATCCAGGCTCGTCTCGGGGACGATCTGCTCGACCTGGCGGATGCGACGGCCAACGTGGTGGTGCGGCGCGGCTTGCCTCCCGTGCACGAGCACGGCGGCGTTCGCGCCAGGGCGGAGCGGCCCGACCCGCGGGTGCGCCTGGTGCTCACCCAGCCACCCCCGAAGCTGGCGGGCGACACGCTCGCCTTTGCGTACCACGCGACGTGCCTGGTCCTCGGACCCGAGGCCGGCGCGACTCTGCCGCTCGAGGGGCTGCTTGGCCCCACGCAGCGCCCGGGTTGGGGCTGGGAGGCGTCGGCCCTCGAACGGGGCCTGGGCGCGGTGCGGCCGATCCTCGCGCCGGACGCGCGTGCGGTGGTGATACTGGAGCCGGGCGGCCCGGAGGGACTGGTGGCCGGGGCGCTGGGCGGCGTGGGCGCCGGGTATCGGCTGACCAACGCGTTGCTGGCCGAGGCAGGCGACCTGGTGGGCGGCACGCTCGAATTCGGGCTCTCGGGCGAGTCCGCTCTCCGGGCCGAATCTGGCGGCGGCGTTCGAGCGCTGGCGGGTCTGCGGGCGGCAGAGGTTGGGGACGAGGCTGCGGGCGATCGGGCTGGTCGTTCGGCGCGCGAGGGATCCGGTGATTCGGCACGCGATTGGGCCAGCAGTTCCGCGGGCGATCGGGTGGGCAATTCGGCGCGCGAGGGGTCCGCTGTCGCGTCGGCTGGCGGGTATGCGCTGGCCGACGACGCGGAGGGCAACCGCTCCGATCGGGCGCCTGGGTTTCAGCTTTCGGCGGTCCGGGAGGATGTGGCGGCAACCGCGGTGGCGATTCTCCAGGCGCGCGGCGAGCCGGCCCGGTTCGAGCGCCTGCTGGGAGAGATCCTGGTCGGACTGGACCGCGCCGGGCACCTGCGGCGCCTGGTGGGGACGCGGACCTACGGCGAGTCGGTGGCCCGGGCGGAATACGCAGCGGCCGCACTCGGGTTGATGGGCGAGCGGCCGTCCGGTGAGGCCGTGACGGCGCGGCCGGAGGTACCGCTTCCGGGGGTGCTGCGCTTGGAGGCGCCGCGGTCGGAGGCGCCGCACGAGCCGGGAAGCCCGGAGCCGGCGCATGAGGCAGTGGCGCGCTCGGACGCCGAGCGCGAGTCGGCGCATGAGGCGGCGCGCGAGCCGGCGCATGAGGGGCCGGCGCACAAGGAGCCGGCGCATGAGGCGGCGCGCGAGCCGGCGCATGAGGGGCCGGCGCATGAGGGGCCGGCGCATGAGGCGGCCGTTTCCGTGCCGCCGGCCGTCTCCCGCGGCGCCGACCATGTGACCATGCTGCTCGATTTGATCCAGAGCGAGCTGACCAGAGCCGCCCACCCGCGGCTGGTCGAGGTGGAGCCCGGTCGCTGGTGGCTGCGCAATCCACGGGACCTCCAGGGAGCGGCGCTTCCGCTCTCCGACCGGCTGGAATGGGCGATCTTCAGCCTGCTCTCGACTACCGGGGGGCTGAGCGAGGCCGCTTTCTACGACCGGATCGCGGCCATGTTTCAGGGCTATGACGCTCCGGACGAGCCACTGGTCCGGGCCTGCCTCGAGAGCTACCGGAGCCGAGCTTCCACGCCGGAGCTGCTGACCACGGGCGACGAGCTACAGGCGCGGTACCGCGAACACACCGATCTCGTTGGCCTGCTGGTCGAATACGGGCACCGATTGGGACTGCGCTGTTGGGTGGGAGCCAAGGAGCAGAAGCGACCCTACCGCGGCCGCCCGCTGGCCGAGCTTCTCTCCGATCAGGAGGCGCGCGCATACCTGCCGCTCGTCTCCCGGGGACCCGTGGAGGCGTTGGAGTCGGTCGACTGCATGTGGTACCAGCGCGGGAAGGCCACGCTCATCTTCGAGGTCGAGTGGACGGCCATGCTCGGCGAGCCCGTGCTGCGACGCGGGCGGCTGATCCCGCAGGACGACTCGGTGGTCCGATTCCTGGTGATCCTCCCGGAGCGCGCCGAGCTGGTGCGGTTCAAGCTCGCTCGTTCACCCGTGCTGCGTGCGGCGCTGGACGAGGGGAACTGGTACCTGATCAAGGCCAACCACCTGCGGACACTCATTGCCCGTGAAGGTGCCGACCTGGAGCGGTTTGCGCCGTACCTGGGGCTGGACCCCGAGATCGAACGACAGGGGCAACAGCTGCCGCTCTTCGAGTGAGAGGCTGGGTCTGGTTGGCGGGGATGGGCACCCCGGCGATTCCGCGTCGGGCATGCGCGCTGCCACGGCCCGGGCTCTTGCCGTCCGGGCCGCTTCGACGGACGGCTGCCGTCTGGGGTGCCATTCGTTGGGCCGCTGACCGGGCCGGCCGTTTCGGCAGGCCGCTGCCGTCTGGGGTGCTGCGACGGACGGCTGGGCGCGCGCCCGGTTCGAGCGCCGGTCGATGGCTTCTGGCCCAGCTGACACCGGCGGAACCCATCCCGCGAGCACATGCATGCCGAGCCCCTCCGGCCAGCACCAGTCCGTCGGGGCCATCCCGCCAGGTTTGCACCATCAGTGAACGCGGGGACGCGATAGCGCGGCCCGGCGCGCTCCATGGTGGCGCGGCCCGGTTGTGCGCGGGTTGCGTAGTCCGGCATGGCGGCGGAGGCCGGTAGCAGAACCGCGGCGGGTTGCGCTACCGGCCGCGCGGGCACGTGCCGTTGGCGCGTGGGGTCCATAGGGATCGGCAGGGGCCGCGCTGTGCGGCGAAGGCCGCTCCGTTCGGCTCGGCGCCACCTCGGCCCCTCGCCTGGCGCGCGTGGGGCCGCTGCATCGCCCCAGCTTCGACAGGTGGGAGGCAGCTCTCGACCGTGGCACGCTGCGAGGACTCGCCACCGCAGGGGAGTTTGCAGGCCGGTCGGCCAGGGGGTGCCCGGAACGGCCGGGGTGTTCACTGATCGTACAAAGGTGCCGTGAGACGGGCGCGGATGGGCGCGGGTGTGGATGGGCGCGTGCGGGCACGCGCACGGCGAACAACGGGAGCATGGGCGAGCGCGGGCGTGGATGGGTGCGGACGGGGACGAGCGTGGGGACGACGGCGGGCGTGGATGGGCGCGGGTGCGGATGGGCGCGGGCGTGGATGGGTGCGGGTGAGCTCGTCCACCGAAGCAAGGGAGTGCCTCGTGCCCGGTGCCCGGTGCCCCGTGCCTCGTGCCCCGTGCCCCATCAGCCTGGCGGCCCAGGCGCGCCGTGTCACGGCCGCCCCACATCGCCCGTACCAGCCGTTTCTCACACTGTGAGGGCGATCCCAATCAGCCGCGGGCGATGTCGCCGACCGCGCCCACCAGCTCGTCGATTTCGTGGGCCGTGTTGTAGTGCGCGAGGCCGACCCGCACCATCCCGCCGGACTCAGCGAGACCCAGCGACCGGATCAGCTCATACGCGTAGTAGTCGCCGTCCCACGTGGAGATGCCGAGATTGCCGAGCGCCTGCGAGACCTCCCGGGGATGGTGCCCCTCGAGCGTGAAGGCCACCGTGGGACAGCGCTCGGCCAGGCGCGACGCGTCGGTGATCCCGCGGATCCGGAGCCCCGGGACGGTCGCGAGCCCGTCGAGCAGGCGGGGCGTGAGCGTGAGCTCGTAGGCTCGGATCGCTCGCATGGCTGCGCGCAGCCGACCGCGCCGCCCCGCATCGGCTCCCTCCGGCCCAGCGCTGGATCCCCACCGTCCAGCATCGGGCATCTGCGGGCCACCGTCGGTGGCGCTCCCTGCGCCGGCCGCCTCGCCCTGCGTGGCCCCCAGCCACTCCAGGTACTGGAACGTGCCGAGCAAGCCCGCCTGCGCCTCGTGCGATTGGGTTCCGGTCTCCAGCCGCGAGGGCAGGGTGTCCTCCGCCGGCCGCACCTTGTAGACGGGCAGTGCCTCGAGCAGGTCGTGCCGACCCCAGAACAGCCCCATGTGCGGCCCGAAGAACTTGTACGGTGAACAGACCAGGTAGTCTGCGCCGAGCGCGACCACGTCGATGGGCAGGTGCGGTGCGCCGTGCACGGCGTCGACCCAGACCTGCGCTCCCACCGCATGGGCGGCGTCGGCGATCCGGCGGACCGGGTTGATGGTCCCCACCGCGTTGGACGCCAATCCCACCGCGACCAGCCGGGTCCGCGGTCCCAGGGCCTGCTCCAGTCCCGCCAGGTCGAGCGTGCAGTCTTCCGGTCGCACGTCCACCCAGCGGATCGTCACGCCCCGATCCTCCTGGAGCGCGAGCCAAGGGGCCACGTTGCAGTCGTGGTCCAGGCGCGTGACCACCACCTCGTCGCCCGGCTGCAGCGTGCGGCCAATGGCCCGGCTCATGGCGAACGTGATGGTGGTGGCGTTGGCCCCAAAGGCCACCTCGTCTGGGGCTGCGCCCAGGAAGTCGGCAGCCGCGGCATGGGCTTCTGCCAGCAGCGCGTCGCTCTCCACGCTGGTAGGGAAGGCACCGTGCGTGTTGGTGTTGTGCGAAGTCAGGTAGTCGCGGATCCCGTCCAGGCAGAGGTCCGGCACTTGGGTCCCCCCGGGGCCGTCGAGATAGACGAGGGGGTGACCGTCGACCTGGCGCGCCAGCGACGGGAAGTGCGCACGGACGGCTTGGACGTCGAAAGCAGTGACGGTGGGCATGGGCCGAGTCTACCCCGCGGTTCCTGGCGGCCGCACGATTTTGGGCCGTGCATCTGCCGGCGGACCCTTGGAGCGGAGGGTCCATGGGGACGTGTTCAGCTTGCAGTTCCGTATCAGCTCGATGGTGCGGAAGCCGGCCAGGCGGGTTGGCGCCCGCTGCTCCCCGCGCGCAGCCGCCCGTGGGCGCGATGGCAAGTCGGTACCTTGCCGGTGGAACGCGCGACCGGGCGGCGGGGGGTTCTGGGCGGCGCCGGCCCCGGGCGGCGGGGGTCCGGGCGCCGCCGGCGGTGCCGGCGGCCCCGGGCGGCGCCGGCCCCGCCGGCGGGGGTTCTCGGGCTTCGCCGGCGGCCCCAGGCGGCGGGAGCGGCCCCCTCGTGGGTGGGGCTGTGGACCGCGGGGTTCTCATCAAACGCACGCTAGCGACGAGGTGGCGTGACAGCTTGTCCTATTGGTGCATCTGCCGAGCAGGTTCGACGAGGCGCGTGAGCCGACTGCTGCTGTTGTGCATCGGACGAACAGAACTGCCGCCGCCGCTGCTTTCGCCACCCCGGCGGGCGTGCGATCCGTCGTGTATGTGCACCTGGTGAGAACCGGCAGCGAGACCCGCCCCTGCGGCCAATCGGAGCCCGCAGCGCGACCCGATCCGGCAGCGAGACCTGCCCCCGCGGCCGACCCACCCGCGCCGCGGCAAGCGCCGCGTGCGGGCAGGGAGATGGTTCCCTTCCTTGCCGGGCGCGCTAGAGTGGCGCAGACCATCAGGAGGAACGGATGCAGGCCGAGGGGACACTGGAGATTGGCGTGTCGCGCGCCAGCACCTGGGACGCGCTCACGGATCCAGCCGTGCTCGCCGACTGCGTGTCGGGTGCCGGCTCGATGTCGATCGAACCGGCCAGCCCCACCGAGCTGGCCGTCCGCGGACGCATCGGTCAGGGCTTCCTGAGCCTGCCAGCTGTGGGCCGGGTCGAGCTGAGCGATCTCAGCCGGCCAAATGCCGCGGCCGCGATCCTGCACGGATCGGTGGCCGGCGCGACCTTGCAGGCAACCGGCCGCGTGACACTGGAAGCGATGGCCCCCGACCGAACCCTGCTGCGCTGGGCGGCGGACGCCTCGCTGGAGGGTCCGCTGGCCGGCATGGCGACGCCGTATCTCGATCGCGAGGGCCCCGGGTGGGTGGCTCGGATGCTGGACCGCCTGCGCAATCGGCTCGAGTCGGAGCCGGTGTCGGGGCCTGCATGAGCGCCTGCCTGGAGACGGCGTGACGAAGGAGCGGCTGCGGATGCCGGGCCAACTCGCCACGCGGCGGCCGCGTGCCACCTGTCGGGGAGCGGCCACGCGGCGGCCGAAATGGCAGCCTGGCGCGTCCCGGGCAAGCGCCGCGCGGCAGTCCACGAGGCGGCCGCGGCAGCAGCGTGCCACCTGTTGGGGAGCGGCCACGCGGCGGCCGAAATGGCAGCCTGGCGCGTCCCGGGCAAGCGCCGCGCGGCAGTCCACGAGGCGGCCGCGGCAGCAGCGTGCCCCCTGTTGGGCAGAGTCCACGCGGCGGCCGAGGGGCCGGCGTGCCAGCTGCCGCGGTGAGGGCGCGCGGCCATGACGCTGCGGGTCCAGAGCCTGCCCGGGTACGAGCTTGTGGCGGGTCCGCATGCGGTGGTCGGCGACCTGCTGGTGCTGCTCCTCGTCACGCTGGCGGCGTTGTGGCTGGCCCGCCGCCTGGTGCGCGGTGCCGTAGCCGCGCTGGTGAACCGCGAGGCTACCGAGGGGACCGCGCAGGAGCTCTCGGCCATCGAGCTGCGCAAACGGAGCGATACGCTGCAGGGGCTGGCGGACGGTCTGGCCCGGGCCCTGATCCTGATGGTCGCGTTCGTCATGGCGCTCGACAAATTCGGGCTGAACATCGGGCCGGCGGTGGCCGGGCTCGGCATCGCGGGCCTCGCGCTGGGGCTGGGCGCCCAGAGCCTGGTCCGCGACTACCTTGCCGGCACCTTCATCCTGATCGAGAACCACTACTCCAAGGGCGACGTGGTGAAGATCGCCGACGTGACGGGCACAGTCGAGGACTTCACGCTGCGCCGGACCACCCTGAGGGACATGGATGGCACCGTGCACATCGTCCCCAACGGCCTGATCAGTGTCACGAGCAACATGACCCGGGTATGGGGCCGCATCAATGTGGACGTCACGGTCGTATACGGATCGGATATCGACAGGGTCATCGAGGTGGTGAACGAGCTGGGCCGGAGCATGGCCGAGGCGCCGGAGTGGAAGCGGCGGATCCTGGAGGCCCCCCAGGTGGCCCGCGTGGAGGCGCTGGGCGAGACCGGGGTCACCCTCAAGATCCTGGGCACGGTTCGCGCCGCCGACCGTTGGGCCGCCGCCGGCGAGCTGCGCAAGCGGGTCCTCGACGCGTTCAAGGCGAACCGGATCGAGATGCCGCTTGTCCAGCGCATGTCCGCGGCGCCGTCAGGCCCGAGCACGCCATCCGGAGCGCCCACCGACGAGGACCTGGCTGCCGGCAGCGACTGACGATGGGGTTCGGCCCGGGTCTCCCAGAGGGGTGGGTTCTCGGCCCCCATGCGACCGCCCGCGGGCTCCGAAGGGGTCGCCTCTCGGAGCCCGTGCGATTGCCCACGGCCTGCGCGCGGGCGTCCGTCCGCCTCCGGGCCGGATCCTGTCGATCGTCGCCGGATCACTCCACCACCAGATCGACCCGCAATTGATCGGTTCCCTGCAAGGACCGCCCCGTACAATGTGAGCATGACGTTCGAGGTGTTCCGCCATCGCGAACACGCGGCTCCGGTCCTCGCTCGTACGAGCACTGCGGGGACGGCGGAGGGGGACCTCGCCTCCATCCAGGCGTTCACGGAAGACCGCTGGATCGTGGGGCGCGTGCGCATCACGGGCCGCCTGTCCGACGAGCTGAACAGACGGGAGCCGGTTCCGGTCTTCGCTGTCCAGGCGCGGCCGCTGGCGGCCCCGCTGGGGAGCGGTCAGCGGCAGCCCCACCCCGGCGCGCCCGCCGAAGACGGGCCGATTGGCGCCCACGAGTTGCTGGACAGCGGTCGATCGCTTGCCGAAGACGCTCCGCTCGGCGCCCACGAGCCGCTGGACAGCGCGGCCGACGTGCAGGCTTTGGACCCGTACGAGCTGGTGGTCGTCGCGGCGGGACGCGACAGCCAGCTGCCGTTGACGCTTGAGGAGCGGGCTGCGCTGCGCACCCACAAGACGCGCTACGAAGTGTGCCTTGAGCTGTCCGGCGCATACGTGTGCGGGACCGTCCACCTGTATCCGGGGACCGATCCGCGCGACCTGGCTGGCTACCGGCCGGACCTGTTCGTGCCGATCACCGATCCGATGATCCGGGTGGGCGATGCACGGATCCAGGCGCCGGCGATCGATGTGGCGCTGGTGAACCTGGCCTATCTCCGCTCCGTGGAGGCGGTTGAGCGCTCGGCCGACGGGTGGCCGGAGCCGCCCGGCCCCACCGAGCCGCGCTGAGGGCAGCAACCGGCAACCGGACCCCGTGCGCTGCGGTACTGTAGGCCGGATGTCCCGTACCCTCTGCCGTCGGCGGGTCGGCCTGCCGGGCTGGCGATCTCGCACGCGATTCCCTCCGCGCCGTTCCACCGGAGCGCAGCCGGGCCTGTGCGCCGCGCTGAAGGGCTGCTGGGCATGAACCTCGGGCCGGGTGCGAGCTGGCCCGCGGGGGATGCGGGGAATCGGGGCTCGGCAGGCGGCCAGCAGGTCGGGTCGGCCGGGCTGGTCGTCCGGGTCGGAGCGACGCTGATCGATGCGGTCGTCGTCGGCGTCGTGTGGTTCATCGCGGTCTGGCTCTTCCTCGAGGCCGTGACCCTTACGGGCGCACTGAATCCGGCCACCATGCAGCCGCCGTCTCTCTCGGCCATGAGCCTCACTCCCCAGCAGTACGCGCTGGTGGCCTTTGCGGCGGGCATGCTCTACGTGGTGCGGGGCGCGGACCTCGTGTACGGGTGGTCGGCCGCAGGGGCCACGCCGGGGCAGCAGATCCTTGGGCTGCGCATCGCCGACGCGAGATCGGGCGGCCGGCTGTCGGCGGGTCGTTCGCTGGTGCGCTGGCTGGTCAGTGAGCTCCCCGGGATTGGGCTGTTGCTGGGGGTCGCTATCCTCTTCTGGTTCGCGGCGGTCGCACTGTCGATCTTCCGCAATCGGGAGCGGCGCGGCTTCCATGATGTCGCTGCAGGTTCCGTCGTGCTGCGGCGCAGGGGGGAAGCGGCAGGCCAGGGAGGGAACGTGCAATGACGGGAGCCCCAGGGGGAGCTGGCGAGGAGCCGGGCGTCTCGCGCCAGGATCCGCCGCCGCAGGATCCGCCGCCGAGCGCCGACGCAGGGCAACAACCCGCTGTGTCGGCTGGGTCGTGGCAACAGTTGCCGCCCTCGCCACCGCCGCCGGCCAGTCCGTCTCCGGCGCCGTGGCAGTCGCCGCCGCAGGCCGCCGGCCCAGGTAGCGGCTCGCCCGCCAGCTGGAGCCCTCCACCGGTTGCGGCGGGTCCGGCCGCGGGCATCGCCTACGCCGGGTTCGTGATCCGGCTCGTGGCCTACATCGTCGACGGCATCGTCCTGCTGATCCCCAATGCGATCCTCGGTTTCATCTTCCTCGCCTCAGCGGTCACGGTCTCCGTGTCGCAGTCCGGAGCGCGGGTGGGCGTCGACTACGGCGGCTTGCTGGTCGTCACTATCCTTGAGCTGGCGATCTCCGCGGCGTACTTCGTCTACACCTGGACGCGCATGCGGGCGTCCCCTGGCGATCGCCTCTTCGGGCTGATGGTGTTGAACGCGGCGGACGGAAGCCCGCTCACCACGAACCAGGCGCTGGTGCGCTGGGTGGTCCTCGCTGGACCGAGCGCGCTCAGTTCGCTTGTGACCGCGGGGACGGGCGGGTTGGGCGCTCTGGTGGGGCTGCTGGTGTTGTTCTGGTACGCCTACCTGGCGTGGACGACGGCCACGGACCCGCGGCGACAGGGGTTCCACGACAAGTACGTGGGTTCGGTGGTGGTCAAGGCGACGCTCCTCTAGCGGTGTAGCGGCTGGCCCACGGGGACTCGCTGCGGGACGCGTGGGCGTCGGCGGTGTGCGCCGCCAGGGCGTACGGCCGTGGTCATTTGCCGTGTCGGCGCGAGCGTGGACAGTCCGCCGTCCATCGGCCGTGTGCGCCGCCAGGGTGTACAGGCCGCCGTCCATCGGCCCTGTCCACAGGCCGTCCACATCGGGCCGCGGTTCGTGGATGAATGGCCGGCGGAACCCGTCGACTTGGTGGATAAGCCGGTTGACCTGGGAGTGCAGGGACCGTACTGTCTGAGTTGCCCGAAGGGGCCGTCAACAACCACCGACACCGCAAGGTGCCGCCGGTGCCGCAAGGTACCGACCGGAGCCGCGAGGTTCCGACTGCCGGGAGCGATCCTGGCGGGCCGCCGCGATCACATCAAGGTGGCGCGTGTCACGCGAGCAATCGCAATGCACGCTATGTGGTGTTTCAGCGGTTCCTTCGGGCGTTTCTGTGTGGCGTCTCGTCGGGTGGATCTGCGCGATTTGCTCGACTGATCTGTGCTACTGATTTGTGCCTCTGCCCGCCTGCTCGCGCAGGCAGCACCTGGCTGAGCAGGGGCTGAGGGGGGAGTGCCGGGCCGCTCGCGCACGCAGCGGCCGGGCGACCGGTGTGTCGCCGTGCCGCACTCTGTCGCGCATGCTCGTCCGAGCCGTGTCGCGCTCGGCCCCGTGTCGCACTGAGCCGCTGCCGCGCCGCAGGTGACCGTTTTGCGGTCGTGCGCCATCGCACTGGGGGTTCCGTTCGGCGCGTGCCGCCTGTGGATTGCCAGACACCGCGTCGCGAGACAATAGCGGTCGGCGCCGTTGCCCTACACCAGGATCGAGGGAATTGCCGTGACCGACACGATCGACCGTCCTGCCTCACTCCCGCCGGCCACGTGGCGGGAGCGCCTCGACACGCTGGAGGCGGCGGTGCGCCAGCGGACCCGCCTGGTCCCCCGGCTGGGGATTGTCCTGGGCTCGGGTCTGGGCGCCCTCGTGGAGCAGCTTGACGGCCCGACGGCGATCCCCTTCGCCGAACTGCCCGGCTGGCCTGCGGCCACCGCGCCCGGCCATGCTGGACGCCTGGTCCTGGGCGGTCTTGGGGGCACGCCGGTGGCCGTGCTGCAGGGTCGCTTTCACCTCTACGAGGGGCACCCGGTCGGCCTCGTCGTGCAGCCGGTGCTGCTGATGGGGCGCCTGGGGGCGCCGGCGGTCCTGCTCACGAACGCCGCGGGCGGAGTCGACCCCTCCTATCGCGCAGGCACTGTGATGCTCATCCGGGACCACCTGAACCTGACTGGCGTGAACCCGCTGATAGGCGGCAATGACGACACGCTGGGGCCTCGATTCCCTGACTTGGTGGATGCGTGGGATCCGTCGCTCCGGGCGCTGATGCGGCGCGCCGCGGCCGACACGGGGACGCCGGTGGAGGAGGGCGTCTACGCACAGCTGCTCGGGCCGAGTTACGAGACGCCCGCCGAGGTCCGGATGCTACACGCGCTTGGCGCTTCGGCTGTTGGGATGAGCACCGTGGTGGAGGCGATCGCGGCACGCTGGGCCGGGCTGCGCGTGACCGGGATATCGTTGATCACCAATCCGGGCGCGGGGGTGACCGGGGAGCCGCTGAGTCACGCGGAGGTGCTGGCGGCGGGCGAGGCGGCTGGGCCACGAATGCGGGCGTTGGTGCGGCGCTTCGTCGAGTTGCTCTCGGTGTAGGTACGGTGGACGTGGGAATGCGCGGCCCGGGCCGTCATTGATTCATGGCGGTTGGTGCGGTCATCCCGGGGTTGGCTGCGGCGCCTTGGTTGGTGCGGGCGCCCCGGGGTTGGCTGCGGCGCCTTGGTTGGTGCGGGCGCCTTGGCTGGCGCACCGGGCCGGCGAGGGCAGCTCGAGGTCGGCGCTTTTCAACGATCAATGAACGCCTGGCGGACTCCGGCGCGTGGGTGACCGATCCGGCTGCGATGCCCGAGCCTGGACCGGATGGCGCGTGCCCTTGCCCGGCCCCGGAGCAAACGCTCGGCCCGCCACGGCAGCTGGGTGCACCCTGCGCCCGCGGCACCGCGCTACCGCCTGCACCCTGACACGGGCCCGCGGCACACCGCGCCGCCTGCACCCCTGGCACGAGCCTGCACATCGCGCCACCGGGACGCCGCGCCGCCTGCCCCCGCACCAGCACCGGCGCCGACAGCTCACGTTGTTCATTGATCGCAGAAATCCTGCCCTGAGGAGCGAGACGGCGGACATGGGGCCCTGTGCCAGCGGGCCCTGGCGCGCGAGACGGCGGACATGCGGCCCTGCGCCACCGGGCCGAGACCGACTCCGGGTCAGGGCTCGCTCGGGACCCAAGGCGCGTCTGCAGTCCACCCGGGACCGCGCTCATGCCGAGCCCGGAACCATTTTCAGGCCGATCCGATGGCGTGGAGCGCAGCAAGTGCAGCCGCGTAGTTGTGGTGACGGGGTCGGATGAGAACCAGGTGATCGCGGCCGACCCACGTGCGCTGTTGGCCTGAGGCGGCTGGGTCCAGCAAGATCAGAGTCGACCTGTGGCCGGCGGCAGGTGGATAGCCGGCCAGCCATGCCGCGAACGCGTCTGGCGGATCGGGACAGATCGAGTCGAACGTGACGTGACGGAGGCGCAGGACGTGCAGGACCTCCGCCGACCAGAGGGCCACGAGCAGATGCGTTTCGCTCCGCCACCGTCCGACGCCAAGTCGCGCCGCCAGGACCGGGCCGAGGTACGCACGTTTCGCTGCGTAGGACCCGACCGCGTCCTGAACGTTCGGGAGCTGTGTCTTGTTTTCGATGTGGATCAGCGCGCTGCTCGCCCGGCTCCATGCGACAACGTCTGCCCGGCCCGCAAACTGGAAGTGCTGGTAGGGCTCGTCGAGGGCCAGTTCGAAGCCCCGAGCGCGAAGCAGTCGGGCCTCCAGTTCACCCATCGCCGCGTGCACGGGGTCCTCCTGGCGAGGGAACGTTGCGACACGAGTCAGGCGGCTGGCGAAGCCCGCCTCCAGCCGAAGTGCCAGGGCCTGCCCGATCCGCGTGTAGGTCTCGAGACTCGCTGGCCGCCCGGCTTCGATCGCGTGCACGGCAGCGCCCGAAAGTCCGGCGCGATCACCGAGCTGACGCAATGTCCAGTGCCGCCTGCCGCGCTCCTCGCGGATGGTTTCTCCCAAGTGGACGGCCATGCGCGAGGTGGCCGTGATGACGGCTGGCGGGGCAGCTGTCCGAGCGCGTGTCGGACTCATTTCAACCATCAGTGAACTCCGCAGGGCTCACCGCGCGCTTGCCGCCCGCTCAACCCCTAATTCACCGGAGTCCTGCCTGCGGAAGAGTGCCCACGGACCGGGATTCCGCAGCTGATTGGCCGCTGAGGCACACCGACGGGTCTATCTGAG
>JBMFSS010000033.1:0-21820 GCA_049967415.1 Candidatus Limnocylindrales bacterium | reverse complement strand
CGCCAGCCCGACGGCACCGCGCCAGCCGCCTACTCCACCGATGGACGCGGCCTGAGGAGCTGCTCAAACGAAGAATCGGGCGCCCGCTGAACTGGGAAGATGGCGTTGAGAAAGCCCACCAACCCGGTCATAGTGGAGCACCCGACGGATGCGATCATCGCACACCCTCGACCGCCTCGACACCTGCTTCGACGACGAGCGCCTGGTGGTCGACGCAGGGCTGCTCCTGCCCGCCGCCCTGGTCCAGCACCTCGGCCTCAAGGACCTCGTGGAGCACCATCTCGCGCAACGGACGTCCGCTTCAGCATCACGATCCGCCAACACCGATCACTCCACCGTCTGATCGAGGCGATCCCCGAAGCGGCCTGGACGCCCATCCCGTACTGGTTGGAGGGCGGGGCAGACGTGGCCGAGACGACCTATGTCCCGTTCGCCTGGGAGAAGGATGCCCGCCCGGTGCGGCTCATCGTGCGCCGGGTGAAGCCGACGCCGGGCTCCCAGCTCGCCCTCTTCACGCTCTACGAGTTCCACGCCTTCATCACCGACCGCGAGGGCGAGACCCTCACCTTGGAGGCCGACCACCGGCGCCATGCCGAGATCAAGAACGCCATCCGCGATCTGAAGTACGGGGTGGGCCTCAACCACCTGCCCTCGGGCCGGCTCGCCGCCAACGCCGCCTGGCTGGCGGTACAGATCATGGCCCACAACCTCGCGCGCTGGACCGCCCGCATCGGGCTCAACACCGGCATCGTCACCACCAGGACCCTGCGTCGCCGGCTGTTCAGCCTGGTCGGCCGGCTCACCCGCTCGGCGCGCCGTCTGACGCTGCATCTGCCGGCCCGCTGGCCCTGGGCCAGCGAGTTCGGGGCGGCCCTGGAGAGACTCCGGGCGATCCCGCTGCGGGCCTGACGCCCGCTCCCACCCGCTCGGCTGCTCCGGGGGCCCCGCGAGAGCCTGCCCCTCGCGGCGTCGGCAACCCTCCGGGGCGACGGTTCGGGCTCCAGACTCCGCCGCGCCGCCCGCCATCGTGCTCAGCCGGGCGTCCTGCCCATCTGAGCAACCGCCGAGACGGGCATCTCAGCCCTCAACCGACCCGGTCAGCCGGCGCTTCGGTGGATCCGGGCTCAGCCATCGCGCTGGACCTGCGCGTCCACCCCAACTCGCCCCGTTGGGTCGCGATCATCGTCCGGGTCCGGACGGCCGCTCGTGGGGAGCTCCGCCGCCGGCGCCCCCCTGTCGCGGTGCGTAGAGCCTCGCGAGCAGGTCGTCCCGATCGGCCACGTTCAGGTGCCCCGCCTGGGAGTCGGCGAAGATAGTGTCGGCCATCTTGCGCCGCGTCTCGAGCGCCGCCGCGCGCTGCGCCGCCGCCCGTTCCTGGTCCGCCGCCGCCCGGCGGCTCGGCGCCGCGGTCCCTGAGTCGCCCGACGAGAGGACCCACAGCAGCCAGAACAGGCCGGCCACTACGAGCAACGGGATCAGGCCGTTCATCGTCGGCCCCTTGCACTGGCACGCGGACTCGTCTCGACGCCGGGCCTGCGGTCGGCTCCCGGCCTGGCTGGGACGCGGCGCCGGGGGAAGCGGATCGTGATGCTCGACGGGCCGGCGCCACTGCGGACATCGACGAGCGCGAGCCCGAGCGGGCGGTCCTCTGGTGGCACATACAGCGGCACCTGATCGGGCCCGCGCAGCTCGAACCGTGCGCGGGCGAGGGCCGCCACGTCCCGCTCGACCTCGCCTTGATCCATCGCCCGACCTGGGGTGGCGATCTGACCCTCCCAGATCCACAGGCCGCACTCGTTGCACTCGAGGTCGTCACCTGCCGGATCGGGCATCCAGCTGACCATCCCGGTCCAGCTCGGACACCCGCAGGCGGGGCACGCGACGGGCCAGGCCACGTCTCGCATGGTTGTCTCCCTGTGCTGCCGGCAGCTCGGGTGCGCCGGATGGGGAGGTATGGGTCGAGTCGTCGAGCCTGTCAAGGAAACCGCTCGTCCGTGCGGTGCTGGCTTGGTGCGATCTCGCCGGGCAGCACGGCGGCGAGTCCACACCACACCACGAACCCCCAGGGGCAGCGGGCGTGGTGTGGACTGGCGGAGCCGATCTGACGCGCGCGCCGCCCCTGAGGACGTCCGTGTCCTGGGCGCTCCAGGCGCTTGACAGCGTCACGACCCCGACAACACTCCCGTCGCGGGGTGGAGCTTGTTTGACCTGAAGGGGAGGGGGATCGAGTGGCCGCGAGACGCGCGGGTGCCGACCTGCTCCGGCAGGCCGCGGCTCCGCCACCCGTGCTGCGGCCCTTCGGGGTCGCGCTGCGGGCCGCCTGGTCGCAGCTTCGACGCCACTGGACTCAGGCGCATGGCATCTACCTCGCCGTGCTCGCGGTTGACGTCGGGCTCTCCCTGTTCCGGTCGACCTGGTACGACCTCCCGCTGCTCTGCTGGCTCACCGGCGGGGGTGTGGCCCTCGGGGTGTCAGCGATCGCCGAGGCAGATCGACTCGCCCGCGAACGGGCGCACGCGCTGTGCCCCACGCCGCTCGTGGGAGGTTATCGACTCGCTGTCCCGCCGGGGGAGCTGGCCCCGGACCTCCTGCTCGCCCTCGATCTCCTCCAGTACCTCTACGACCACGCCCGGCGCGTGGAGCGACCCGTCCGAGGACGTCGGCGGGCGACGCGCTCCACCTACGCGGTCCCCCTCCGCACGCTGTGCCGGCGGTGGGCCGCCGAGCGGGGATTGCCCATCCGACGGGGCGACCGGACCGGCCACACCCTGCTTGAGAGCGGCGTGATCCGCGTCGTGACCATCTCGCAGGCCCGCGCCTGGAGGCTCGCCAGCCCGACCGTCGAGTCTGCGATCAAGACTCTCGAACTGGCCACCGGACAGACGCTCATCCGGTGGGATCTCGGGCGGCGCGCGCCCGAGATGACCGATGTGACCATCCGGGCGCCGTGAGGCGGGTCGGGTCCGCGCACCCGACCGCAAGCGCGCGAAGGCACGCTCCGGCACGGGGCTGACGCGGCCAGGATGGTGCCGATGATTCGCTCCGCGCAATCGTGATCACGAACTCACGAGCACCCCTTGCCGGGGCGGAGCGACACAGGAGCGGCGTGGCAATCGGTTACCGGGCTGCGCCTCCAGCTGGTTCTGCCGCGTCGAGCGCGCCCGTGAGCAGGGCCACATCTCCCTCCGACAGCCGCATCAGGCCGCGTCGGAAGTAGGCTCCCCATACGTGAGGTTGCCGGACGAACGAGAGCTGCGCCGCGAGAGGCCCCAGGGGCACGGCGTGCCGCTCCGGCAGCAGGGTCACAGCCTCGACATCGCAGCCGACGACCACGACCTTGTCGCCCACAGCGATCGGCGCGGTTCAGTGCCACCGGACCGGGCCGTTCTTGATCAACCGTCCAACATCGGTCGGGCGCACACCCCAGCGTGCCCGGCGTAGATCAGCTCCTCGGTTGGGAGGCGTGACCGCGCCCGAAGATCAGCATGGTGACGCACGGGGGGGTGATGCGCCGCTGGCGCGCGTGCGCCGAGACGCTGGTGGTCCGCTGGGAGGCCGCGCCCCCCTCCCTGCGCGAGGCCGTCGTGTCCCGCGACGAGCTGCGCCACGAGGGGCGCTGCCCGGCGTCCTTCGGGCCGGGCGACCGGGTGCGGGTGACGGCGCCCGCGGCGGCGCTGGCCCGCGGCACCACCGGGCGCGTGGTGGCGCTCAGCGCCGCGGGCTGGCTGGCGGTGGTGCCCGACGGGACCATCGACACGCTCGGCCACGTGCGCCGCGCGGACCTGGAGCACTTGTGAGCGTCGTCCGGGCGCCACCCGCCGGCGCGACGCCGGCTCGGTTCCCCGGCACCCGAGCCGGCGTGGGACGTGAGCTCCTCGGAGGCTGCGGCGAACGAGGTGGGGATCGGCCGGTGCCACACCCACCGGCCGTCGTTGGGCCAGAGGCAGAGGGCCTTCCATCCATGGAACTTGCCGTCAACGGGATCGATGGCGTAGACGCCCCGAACGAAACGGCAGGCGATGCAGCCTTCCTGCCATCTGGCCCAGACTGGCTATTGTCAGCGCGGTACGCGAGCGGTCGATCAAATGGCGGCAGCCACGCATCTCAGCCACGCGCGGCGGGCGCAATAGACTGGCACGGTCGGCCTCGACCGACGGGGCCAGTACCGAAGGGAAGGGGACGACGCATGGCGGCCGCGCGCTACGCCGATCGGGTGGCGACGCTCGAGCCCTACTCGATCGAGCACATCCCGCTCGCCGAGCGGCATGGGCGCGGTCGCGGACTGCTGTGGTTGTGGCTGGCCGCCAACCTGACCATCGCCGACTACGCCCTCGGGTTCCTGCCCGTCAGTCTCGGGTTGCCCTTGGGTCCCACCCTCCTCGCGCTCGCCCTGGGCAACCTGGCGGGGGGCAGCCTGCTCGCGTTGTGCGCCGCCATGGGCCCCCGCGCGGGGTACCCGCAGATGCTCATCGGTCGGCGCGCCTTCGGGCATGTGGGGGGCTATGGCCCGGCGCTCTTGAACTGGATCAGCACCGCGGGCTGGTTCACCGTCAACACCATCCTGGGCGCCTTCGCGGTGCAGGTGCTGCTGCCCGGGCTGCCCTTCCCGCTCGCCGCCCTGGCCCTGGTGGCGGTGCAGGTGCTCCTCGTCCTCTACGGGCACAACCTCATCCACGCCTTCGAGCGCGCCATGGCCGTCCTGCTCGGGGTGCTCTTCGCGGTCAGCACGCTCCTCGTCCTCGGGCACGCCGGGCAGTTGGCGGCCTGGCACCCGCTGGTCGCCGCGGGCCGCCTGCTGCCGCTCGTGGGGATCGTCCTGGCCGGCGCCTTCAGCTACATCGCGAGCTGGGGACCCTATGCCTCGGACTACTCGCGCTACCTGCCCGAGGGGACGCCGACCGCGCAGCTCGCCTGGCCGGTCTTCGCAGGCTCGGTGGTGGCCAGCTTCTGGCTGGAGGTGCTGGGCGCCCTGATCGCCATCCTGGCCCCCGGCCAGAGCAACGCCGTAGCCGCCCTCTCGAGCGTGCTGGGCGCGTTCGGCCCCCTCGCCGTCCTCGCCATCATCCTGGGGGCCACGGCCGCCAACGCGCTCAACCTCTATTCCAACAGCCTTTCAGCCCGCGTGCTCGACGTGCGCTGGCCGCGGCCCGCGCTGGTCCTGCTGGGCGGCGCCGTCGGCCTGGCGTTCGCCCTCGCCGGATCGGGCAACTTCAATGGCTTCTACAGCGACTTCCTGCTGGCGCTCGACTACTGGATCACTCCCTGGCTGGCAATCGTGCTGCTCGACTTCTACGCGCTGCGCCAGCAGCGCCCGGGGAGCTTCGCCCTTGCTCCGGCCTGGAACCTCCGGGGGATCGCCGCCTACCTCGTCGGCCTGGCCGCCTCGGTGCCCTTCATGGCGGGCACCTTCTTCACGGGGCCGTGGGCCCCGGTCTTCGGCGGTGCCGACCTTAGCTACTTCGTGGGGTTCCTCGTCGCGGGCGCGGCGTACCTCGCACTGACCGCCCGGACGCCGGATCAACGCCAGCGCGGGTCCGCCTCGCTCGCGGACCCAGTGGCGCGTGGCCGCCGGAGCCGTAGCGGCGAGGGAGGGGAGGCATGATCGTGCGAAGGTCGGCAGAGGCGTGGGGCATCCTCGTCCTGGCGGTGCTGGTGCTCGCGATGCTGTGGCTCAACACGAGGGGCTGGGCCTTTGCCCTCACCGTGGTGCTCGTGCTGCTGTTCGGGTTCCTGTGCTACGAAGAGGGCGAGGACAGCCGCCGGAGCTGGCGCCGGCGCTAACCCCTGGGCGGCGTGCCGACGCGTCGCACGACGGTCGAGATGGACCGCGCATCGTTCGGGCTGGCGCGCCGGAACGTGACCGCCACGCTGGCGAGCGGGACGAGGGCGGAGACCGTCATGAGGATCTCGCAGGGCACAGCTCTGATCCCGCGTGCCCGTGCCAGCGAGCCTCCAGCCTGTGCCTCGGGAACCTGTGCATGACTCGATCTACGTCTGGTCGTGGCCAATTGCCAAGGAACAGGCTCCGGCCATCCCGTGGGGCGTGGCCAAGTCGGTCTGCTCCTGCGGGCAGTCTCGGCGAGAGGCGCTGCATGTCAAGACCCTGGCCCTGCCCGCGGGCAACAGCGCGGGGGCTGCCCGTCGGACGCCACGAACGTGTCACGAAGGTTCGCTCGCGAGATGTCAGGAAGCCTACCGGCTGTCAGCTACGAGGCTGCCTTTCGCTCGTGCACCCGCTGGCTGTGTGTTCCAAACAAACGCCGCCCGCGGGCGTGACGTGGGCAACAAGGCCCCGGGTGGTGCGGCCGGGTTGAACGACACGCTGCCCCGGCGTCGCCGAAAGGCGCGCCCCCGCTGCGGGTGAGCCTATGCGGATGCCGGCCGAGACATCGCTGCATACGCCGCGCCGATGACGCCCGCGCGCTCGCCCAGCAGCTGCTCGACGATTTGAGTGTTGCCGGGCGGCAGGTAGGGGAGGGATCGGCCCACGATCGCACGGATCTCGTCGAGGTGCGATCGGTACGCCCCCATAACGCCGCCGCCGAGAACGATCAGGTCAGGGGCGTAGGAGGCGACCACGTTGACCAGGCCCATCGCCGCGTACCGCGAAGCGGAGGCCACGATCTGCTGGGCCTCGGAATGACCGGCCCGGTCCAGACGCGCGATGTCGCTCGCATCCGCGGCCCGCAGTGCAGGATCCGCGCTGGCCCCCGCCAACCGGCGCAGCGCTGGTCCTGCGGCGAGCTGCTCCCAGCACCCCTGGGCGCCGCAGTAGCAGCGGGGGCCCGACGGATCCACGATCTGGTGACCCGCCTCCGGGTGCACCTCCCCGGACCCTCGGTAGACCCGCCCCCCGCCAACCACGGCCACCCCGATCCCGGTCCCGAAGGTGACCATGGCCATGCAGTTCGACCCGCGACCGGCGCCTTGCCACCACTCGCCGAGCGCCGCTGCGACGGCGTCGTTCTCGAGCGCCACCGGAACCCCGAACGCGGCCTCGAGGGGACCGCGGACATCGACATCGACCCACGTGGTAAGGGTGTACGGGTTGCGGAGTCGGCCGGCCCGCGCGTCCAGGGGACCCGTGGCCCCGATCCCGATCGCTTCGAGGGGCGGGTCTCCCGCCTCGCGCAGGCATGCTCGAACGAGGCCGGCGATCCGATCTAGGCCGGCTTCGGCACCGCGCTGCGCGTCGAACCGTGCGGCCCGAAATGAGAGCACCGCCCCGGCCGGGTCGACGATCCCTACCCGGACGTTCGTGCCGCCGAGATCGACGCCCGCGATGCTCTCGCTAACCCTGGCCATCACTCGCTCAGCGTGACCTTGCTCGAGTGAAGAAACTCGCCAGGCTCGATCCCCAGTCGTCTAGCCAACGTGACGGTCAGCAGCTGGAATGGCAGGATTTCGCCGACACGGGCCCCGATCCCGTACCCGGCCGGCGATGGAAGTGACTGGGTCCCACGAGGCGGCGCTCCGCCGATCCACGCCACGCGGCTGCCCGCCCCCACGAGCTCCTGGGCCAGGGTGCGGTTGAGCGCAGCGGTACCAGGCGGACCCTCGACGACGATCGAGGTGAGCATCGGCCCCGCGATCTCCAGCGGGCCATGACGGAACTGGCCGGCGCTCATCCCCTCGGCGGGGCATCGGACGGCCTCCTTCAGGATCAGGGCCCCGGTCCAGGCAGCATGGAGGGCGGCGCCCCTGGCAAGCACCACGACATGCTCCAACCGGTCGACCGCTCCTGAGGTCGCGTCGAGGTTTCGTTCCCAGTCTTTGCCAAGGAAGCGCTCGAGCTCCTCGATACTGCGCGCGAGATCGACCCGCGGGTCCGGCGTGCCGAGGAGGGCCTGGGCAAGCAGCAGCGCCGCGACGAGGGAGTTCGTATAGCTCTTCGTACTGACCGTCTCCTCGTGCCCGGCGTGAATGTCGACGAGGACGTCGGCCGCGGCGGCCAGGGGACTCGCCGGGTCGTTGGTGACCGCGACCAGAGCGCCGCCGCGGGCGCCGCCGTCGACGAGGGCTTGGATCTCCGCGCTGTATCCCGACTGCGAGGTGAGCCAGAGCAGCGTGTCGGGCCCGACGAGCCCGGAGGCATGGTGGAGCAGCTCGTCGGCCTCGAGCCACCAGGCCGGCACCCCGGCGGCTGCGAGCGTGAGCCACGCCGGGTAAGTCGCGTAGTGGGAAGCCCCCATCCCACTCAGCACCACCCGCCGGAAGCGGGAGAGCTCGAGCGAGCCGACGGCGCTCGCCGGGTTGCTCTCGAGGAGCGCGGCGAGGCGGGCGGGCTGGTCGCGGATCTCGGCGACGTAGTTCACCATTCCCAATGCGATCTCCTTCACTGGCGGCTCTCGGGATCCGCCACTAGGACTGAGAGGCCCGCGTCGCGGAGCGGTGCAAGCTGGCCGAGGGGTGCCGCCGCGTCGGTGATGAGCAGGGCGATGCGGTCGAGCGGCGCGACTCGTGCAAAGGCGACCTTGCCGAGCTTGCTCGCGTCGGCCAGCACTACGCATTCGCGGCTGCTCGCGATGGCGGCTGCCTTCGTAGCCGCGTCGTCGAGGTTCCACTCGGTGAGCCCGCTGCGCGCCTCGACCCCCGAGATGGTGAGGAAGCAGAGATCGAAGCGCAGCTGCGCGAGGTGTTCAACGGCGTGTGACCCCACCACGGAGTGCTCGCCGGCCCGCACCACGCCGCCGATGATGATCACGCGTATGTCGCGCTCATCGGCCAGGGCGCTCGCAATGCGCAGACTGGGTGTGGCCACGGTCAGGCCGTGCAGGCCTCGCAAACGGCGGGCGAGGGCGAGGGTGGTGGTGCCGGCGTCCAGCACGAGCGTCTGGCCCCCGTGTACCCGTTGGGCCGCGGCTGCCGCAATCTGCTCCTTCGCCTCCACGTGGAGCTTGGCACGGGCCCCGAAGGGCGGCTCGTAGCCGCGGGACAGCACGCTTACCGCGCCGCCGCGGACCCGCTTGACGGCGCCTAGGCGGTCAAGCTCGTCGAGGTCGCGGCGGATCGTCATGGGCGAGACGCCCGCCCGCTGGCTGACCTCCTCGACGCTGATCTCCCCGCGGGTCGCCAGTCGCTCGAGGATCAACTGGTGGCGCTCGGTGGCGTCCGTGGCGATCGCCCCTTATCCCTTGGTGCCGGTGAGCGAGATGCCCTGCACGAAGTAGCGCTGGGCCAGCACAAAGGCCACCAGCACCGGCAGGCAGAACACGAAGGACGCCGCCATCAGGTAGTTGAAGGCGGTGAAGTGCAGGCTCTGGTACTGCTGGAGCCCGAGCGAGAGGGTGAAGAGACTGCCCTTGGTGAGGAAGATGAGGGGCGCCACGAACGCGGTCCAGCTGGTCAGGAACGAGAAGAGGACCACGGTCACGATGCTGCCCTTGGACAGCGGCACCACCACGTGCCAGAGGAGGCGCCAGTCGCCGGCGCCGTCGATCCGCCCGGCGTCGATGAGGTCGCGTGGCAGCCCGAGCATGAACTGGCGCAGCAGGAAGATGGCGAGACTGGAGGCGAAGTAGGGGGTGATGAAGGCACCCAGAAACGGCGGTACCGCGAGGGGCAGTAGCGTGCCCAGCCAGCCCAGGTTCCGGAAGATGAGGTACTGGGGGACCATCACCACCGGGAACGGCAGCATGATGGTCGCGAGCACCAGGCGGAACACGACGTCGCGCCCCGGCCAGCGCAGGATCGAGAAGGCATACGCTGCCGGGACGCAGGAGACCAGCGTGCCGATCACCGTGGCGACCGAGACGAGGGCGCTGTTCAGGAAGTACGTTCCGAAGGGGATGTAGTTCATGGCCTGCGCATAGTTGCCCCACTGGGGGTGCGCAGGCAGGAGCGCCGGCGGGTAGGTGAAGATCTCGCCGTTCCCCTTGAGCGAGCTCGAGACCATCCAGAACAGCGGCAGCAGGAAGATCACCGAAGTGACCACAAGGGTGGCTTGCAGCAGCCCACGTCGGCCCCAGCGCCCGGCGCCCCGCAGCCGCCCGCCGGACGCGCGGCGCAGCGTGTCCGCTCCTGCCGCCATCAATCCTCACCCGCGTAGAAGATAAGCCGCCGCTGGAACGCGAAGAAGAGGACCGTGACGGCCAGGGTGGTCAGGAAGAGGACCCAGGCCATGGCCGCGGCGTAGCCCATCTTCAGGAAGTCGAAGGCGTTCTCATAGAGGTAGATCGTGTAGTAGAGGGTGGAGTTCACTGGGGCCCCCAGATCTTTGGAGGTGATCACAAAGGCCTGCTCGAAGAACTGCAGGTAGAAGATCACGCCCACCACCACGTTGTAGAAGAGCACCGGGCCGAGCATGGGCAGGGTGATGTGCCGGAAGCGTGCCCAAGCGGAGGCGCCGTCGATCGACGCTGCCTCGTAGAGCTGTTCGGGGACCTCTTTGAGCCCCGCCAGGAACACGATCATGATCTGTCCGATGGAGCCCCAGAGCACGATGAGGAGCTCCGCGAGCTTGGCCCACGAGGGATCCCCCAGCCACCCGAGGGGCGGCACGTGGAACACGGAGAGCACCGCGTTGAGGAGCCCGTAGTCGGGGTTCAGGATCCAGATCCAGATGATGGCACCGGCGACCGGCGGGACGATCGCGGGCAGGAAGATCGCCGCCCTGTGCAGGTCGCGGCCTCGCACGTCGCGATTGAGCAAGAGGGCGGTGCCGAGGCCGATCACCACGCCCGCCGGCACGCCGATGAGCGTGATGTAGAGGGTGTTGCCGACCGAGGTCCAGAACGTCGGGTCAGTGACCAAGTTCTGGTAGTTCTGCGCGCCCACCCAGTGCGGCGACTGCAGCAGGTTGAAGTCGGTGAAGCTCCAATACAGGACCAGGGCTACCGGGACCACGATCAGCCCGAGGAGCCCGATCAGCCAGGGCGTCAGGAACGGGAGGGCGGCCGCGACCTGGCGCGCCGCCCTCCGCGTTCCTGCTCGCGACGTCATCGTGCGATCGGTGCGCGTCTAGTGGGCCGCGGCCATCTGTGATTGCAGGTTGTCCAACGCCGCCTGGGGGGTGGACTTCCCGTAGAGCGCCGCCTGCTGCGCCTCGCAGAGCTTGACCCCGTACTCGGTCGAGAAGGGGAGCTGCGGCCACACGTGGGCGTTGGACGAGTTGGCCTCCTTGATGAAGACTTGGAAGTTCGGGTCGTTCGCCAGCGGGAAGGAGGGGGTCTGCTTGAGCTGCGGCAGGTTCTGGATGAGTTGGGCGAATGTCGCCGTGACCGCCGGGCTCGTCGTCTCGTAACGGATGAAGTCGAAGGCGGCGACGGCATTCTTCGAGCCTTGGGGGATGACCTGTGGGTTGGAGTCGATGAAGCTCGTGCCGGTCAGCTGCGGCATGGCCGCGGGCGCCGGGAAGGGCGCGGCGGCGAGGTTCTTGGCGAGATCCGGCACGTTGGACTGGGCGAAGGCGATCGACCAGGGGCCGTCATACACCATGGCGAGCTTGCCCGACTCCAGCGGATCCTGCGCGGTCAGGTACGCCCCCGCCGACTGCAGGAAGTTGGCCATGTTCTGGGCGCCGTATTTCTGGTAGAAGCCCGCCTCCCAGGCGAGCGCGTTGACGTTCTGCGGCAGGTTCGCGGTCACCTTGTTGGCGGTCTGGTCGTACCATCCGCCGCCAAAGAGCCAGCCCGTGTCTTCGAGCGTGCAGACCTGTCCGTTCGAGGGGCCGGGATACTCGGGCAGGAAGCCCAGCTGCGTGATCCGCCCGCTGGCGTCCTGCTTGGTCAGCTTGTAGGCGTCCTGGGTCAGTTCCTCGATCGTCTTGGGCGGGCTGTTGGGGTCGAGCCCGGCCGCGGCGAAGAGCGCCTTGTTGTAGATGAGCCCGACGTTGAAGTCCATGAACGGGAGCCCATAAATCTGCCCGTTGACGGTCATGGCTTGGAGGGCCGCCGGCACGTACACGCTGGTGTCGATCCCAGACTGTTTGATGAGCGAGTCAAGGGGCATGAGGGCGCCCTTGGAGGCCCATTCGCCCAAGGGGAGGGAGGAGACAAGGTCAACGATGTCAGGGGGATTGCCGCCGCTGATGGCGGTCAGGATCTTCGAGTCGTCGGTGACCGGCACCTCGTCAATCGTGACGTTCGGATGGAGTGCCTCGTAGTCTTTGATGACCTGTTTGAGCGCCGCTTCCTCGTGTCCGCCGCCCCACTGCTGCCACATCGTCAGGTGCACCGGGGCGGCGGCGGCGGCTGACCCCGCAGGGGCGGCCGCCGACGCTGCGGCCCCTTGACTCGGCGCGCTCGTCGCGCTGCCCGAACAGGCCGCCAAGATCAGGGTCGCGGCGGCCAGGATGGATGGCCATGCGCGTCGCGGTCGCTGCATCGATACCCTCCAATGGGTTCCCGCGTCCTCAGCCCGAGGCGCGGACTGCGCAATGTCACGTCTATGACTCAGGCGAACGCTCCTTGATCGTAGATCGTGTGCGAACGATTGTGCAAGCCGTGCGTTTGCAAGTCAACCCGGTGCATTATTCGAGGCGAGGCGATCAGGTCCCTCTGCCGGGTCTCTCCCCTCTGAGGCAGAGCTCCGGCGCGTCTTTCGTGTTCAGAGCCCCGGCTCTCGGCTCCTCTACGGCTGACTCGCTTGGACGCGGAGCTGGCCAATCTTGGTCTTCATCGAGCACGTCCGGAAGGCCGTCGGGAACCGGCCGCGGCCGCGGCGACCCTCGCTCGCGGCGTTGAGCTTGGGCGGCGCATGTCCCCGCGGGTGCCCGGTGAGAGGCTCGGCTTGGCTTCTGACGAGAGGCCCTCGGGTGCGCCGCCGGCGCGTTCAGCGGACACCGGGTCGCCGCGCTCGTGCTCAGATTGCCGCGGCCACGCCGGCGCGCGCGAGTGCCTCCCGCCAGTAGTCCGTCGATCGCGCCAGGTCGTCGAGGACGGTGTCGTCATCCTGTTCGAAGGGCGGGATCACCTCGAGGATCAGTGTGCACGCCTGGGTGCCGCCTTCGCCGAGCGCGTCGATGACGCGATCTGCCTCGATCCTCCCCTGGCGATTGCGTTCCGGCGTGAAGGGCCAGTGGTGATCGTTGTCCGCATCCGACTGTTGCAGCTGGACCTCCGGCGCACTCGGACCAAGCTCGCGGAGCCACACGTAGGGATCGCGTTCGGGGCCACTCGTCCCCGGCACGCACATGTGCCCCACGTCGAGGCAGAGGACCACCGCCGCGTGCTCGTCGTCCGCTGGGCTGAGGAGCTCGCGCACCATGGCCCTCGTGGATGGCTCGCGGGCAGCGGCGAGGTTCTCCACCAGCAGGTACTCGAGGCCCGCCCTGGCCGCCGCTCCGGACAGCTCGCGGAGGGCCGCCTGGAGCCCGCTCCAGCGCTCCTGCTTGCGCGCCGGGTCGCGCCAGTCGGCGACCGAGAAGGCCCCCACGTGCCCGCCCGTCGCGGCCCCGCCTGCCGCCGCAGTGAAGGCAATCGCCTGTCGGAACCAGTCCAGCGCCGCGGCCCTCGCCGCGGGCTCGGGGTGGAGCAGCAGATTGGCCGAGTAGGCGGCGAGGCCCGTGAAGGTCGAGTGCACGCGCAGCCCGTGCCGCCGGGCCGCCTCGGCGACCGCGGCCGCTCCCGAGGCGAGATGTGCCGCGTCATCGGGCTCGACGAGGTCGAACGAATGCTCCACCAGAGTTAGGTCCAGGCGATCGCGCACGATCGGCGCCCAATCATCGGGCCGCGGCCAGCGCTTGACCGCGAAACAGGTATTGATCCCGAGTTGCAGTTCCAAACTCATCCCTCCCCGTGCGGCGAACGCCCCATCCACAACCGCGCGACCGCCGCATCCGCCAGGGTGCAGTGCGCGGCATAGGCCACTTCGTACGCGTCGTGCGTCCGCTCGTCCGGCTCGATCCGTTCCTCGAGGTGCACGCAGCGCTCGATGGCCTCCTCGGGGTCCCGGTACACGCCGGCCCCCAGGCCCGCCAGCATCGCGACGCCCGTGCTGGCGGCATCGCCCGGGACCCGCACGACGGGCACGCCGAGGATGTCCGCCTTGATGCGGTTCCAGGTCGCGAGCCGGGTGTCGCCCCCCGAGACGCGGAGCTCGTTCACCGGGGTCCCAGCGTGTCGCAATAGCTCGAGCTGCCGACGCATGCTGAAGACGGTCCCCTCGAGCATCGCCCGTGCCATGACGGCGCGCCCATGGCGTTGCGAGAGCCCGGTGAACGCGGCGCGCAGGTCCGGGTCGGTCCGTTCCCCGTCGCCCAGGACGGGCAGCGCGAGCACACCGTCCGCCCCGGCGCCGATGGCCGATGCCTCGGCGTCAAGCCGCAGGTAGTCCGACCCTCGTGCACGCCCGGCGCGCCCCCCGTACAGCAGATCGGCCAGCCACTCGATGGCGGCGCCGGTCGTGTTGAGGCCGGTTTCGGTCGTGTACGGCCCCGGCACCACGTGCGTGTAGTGGGTCACCAGCAGCTCATCGAGCGGCACGGGCACGGCCGCGTTCAGGCAGGTGGACGAGCCGGCCATCTCGCTCACCGGGCCCGGCCCGACCACGCCGGCCCCGAGCGCACAGGCCTGGCTGTCGGCGCCCCCCAGCACGACCGGCACCGTGTCGGCCAGCCCGAAGCGTCGCATCAGCCAGGGCCGCAGCTCGCCCACCACGGTGGTCGACTCCCGGACCGGTGGGAAGAGCCCCGGGTCGAGTTCCAGCGCTTCGAACAAGGCCGCATCCCAGCGCCGCCCCCGCAGATCGAAGAGGAGCGTCCCCGCGGCATGGGTGCCGTCGGTGACCATCTCGCCGGTGAGCGCCAGGAGCGCGAGATCCCGCGGCTGCAGGAATCGGGCCGTCCGGGCAAAGAGGCCCGGGCGATGCCGACGCAGCCAGAGCACCTTGGGGCCGATGTGAAAGGCGGCCGGCAGGTGCCCCGTGCGTCGGTGGATCTCGGCGTCGCCGAACCGCTCGCGGAACTCCTCCGCTTCTGCCGTGGCCCGGTTGTCGCGGTACATCAGCCCGGGCCCGAGCGGGTTCCCCGCGGCGTCCGTCGGCACCACCGATGGGCACTGGCCGGTCAGGCTGATGCCACGCACCCGCACGGCGGGTCCGAGTGCGCGGATCGTCCGCCCCAGGGCGGACAGGGCGCCGGCGCGCCACTGGCGGGCGTCCTGCTCCGCCCAGCCAGGCTGGGGCGCGACGATCGGATACGGGTGCCGCACCTCGAGCAGGCGATGCCCCTCGAGGTCGAAGGCAGACGCCCGCGCGCCGGACGTCCCGACGTCCACGGCGAGGAGCGCCTCGGCCGGCCAGCCGGCCGTGCTGTCTCCTCCCTGTCCTTTCACCCTAGCCTCGGACGAGTTGGTGAGCCGCCACCTTGTCGCGCTCGAGCGTAACGAGAGCGCCGTTCAGGGTGCCGGTCGCGTAGTCGCTTCCCGGGTTGATCGCGATGGTGCGCCCCAGGCGCCGGATCCCCGCCGCCTCGTGGATGTGCCCGTGGAGGCTGAGGAGCGGCTGGTGCTCCAGCAGAAACTGGCGCACCGCCGGGCTCCCCGCCGGCGCGAACTTCACCTGGCCCAGCTGCTGCTGAACCTGCAGGTGCTCGTCGAGCACCGGGGCGTCGTCGAGCTGTGTGTCATAGGGCGGCACGTGGATGTTCGCGATGGCGCGCTCAGGGTGGGTCAGGCGCGCGGCCATCTGCTCGAGGGCGTCACGCAGCTCCTCCTCGGTTTGCTCGCGATGGCTGTGCCAAGGCGTGAGGTTCGAATATCCCCAGCTCATCAGCTCGTGGTCGTCGTCGATCCAGAGAACCTTCCCTTCCGCGTGGGTGCCCCAGGGGGCCGTATCGAGCAGGGCTCCGAGCTCCACTGGGTCGTCATTGCCGAGCATCAGGTACAGCGGCGTGCCGAGCGGGCGAAGCCGCTCATCGGCCAGCGCCAACCACGCCGTCAGCCGATCCCGCGTGAGGCGTAGAAACAGATCGTCCAGCGCCCCTTCCGCTCGAAGCGCCTCGAGCTCGCCGGGCTCGGCGCGGTAGGGGTAGTAGCCGTGGTCGGCAATCAGCTTCTCCAACGCTTGGAGATCAGGCTCTTCACGCACTTCGTAGTCGGTGCCGATGAAGGTGCAGTGCCACGTGCCATTCGTGCCCCGCACGATCGACTGGATCGCTTTGCCCGCCAGGTCGCCCCCGAGGACCATGACGTCAGCCCCATACACCGGCCCCGCGTTCAGGAACTTGCGTAAGCACTTGGACGAGCCGTGCAGGTCGGTGGCAAAGTAGAGACGGGTCTTGCGCGCCATCTCGCTGCGCCGGCTATGCACCGACGGTACGCGCCCGGAAGGCGCGTACCGCGTCCATGAAGCGCATGGCCCGCTCGTGGTCGACCGGGTTCCAGGTGACACCGTCGCGCTTCAGGCTGCTACCCACGATCACCCCGTCTGCAACCTCCAGGATCTGCGCGATATGCTCGGTCCGCACGCCCGTGTTGGCGATGACCGGAGTCTGCGGCACCGCCTGCTTGGCCGCCACCAGGTCGGCCATCTCCATGGGGCTCCCAGCGGCCCAGCCGCTGATGAGGATCGCGTCCATCTCGAAGAACGCCGCACCCCGCGCCCGATCTGCCAGCGTCCGGGTACCCAGGGCGCTGCTGAACTCAGGGGAGATGTTGTCGAAGAGCGCGACGCCGGCGGCGCCGATCGCGCTGCGGTAGGCCATGATGTCGCCGACGTGCGGCTCGATGATGCCGAGGTCCGACTCGTAGACGCCGGTGAGAACCTCGCGAACGAAGGCCGCACCGGTGGCCCGCGCCAAGGCCAGGCTGGCGATCGGGTCGAACAAGACGTTGACGCCGAAGGGCACGTGTATCTCGCTCTGCAGCCGCCCAATAATGGCCGCCATGGCCGCGGGGATCTCGGGGCCGACCTTCAGCTGGTAGGGATAGTCCTTCTCGTTGCAGAAGAGCAGTCCGTCCACGCCGGCGTCCTGAAGCACCGCGAGGTCCCGGGCCAGTGGCTCCAAGAGCGCATCGGGCCCTCCGGCGGCATCGTGGAGCGGGCGTCCGGGCAGCCCAGGAAAGTGCATCATCGCGACGACGGGCTTCTGGACGCCGAACAGGCGCATGAGACGGTCCACCTGCATCACCTCGCTGATTCTTCAATGAGTCCCGCTCCCCGGGGACCGGCGGGTTCCGGGCGGAGCGAGTCCCCGCGGCCGGTGTCGTGGTCCGGGGCGTCAGTCGATAGTCCGAGCGTGGCCTCCCGGTTGGCAATCACGATCTGGACACCGCGTGCGCCCAGCGCGTCCAGTTCGGGCTGGGGCGCGTTTGCGTCCGTAACCAAGGTCTCGATGCGATCGGCCGGGGCCACCACGGCGGGAGCAATCACACCCAGCTTGGAGCCGTCCGCGATCACCATCAGCCGTTCGCTGCGCTCGGTGGCCACGCGATGGACCTCCGCCTCCTCGTCGTTCAGGTCGGTGATCCCCCATCGCGCGGTAAGGCCCGCCGCGCCCAGGACCGCCAAGTCGAAGCGGTAGCGCTCGAGCGTGGCGCGCGCGGCAGGTCCGACGCAGCTCAGCTCGTCCCGGCGGACCGTGCCCCCCAGGATCACCACGCGCAGGGATCGCGTGCCGAGCAGGCTGGCGATCGGCAGCGACCCGGTCGCAACGGTCAGCTCGAGTCCGGTCGGCAGATATCGCGCGAACTGTTCCACGGTGGTGCCGATCCCGAGGAAGAGCACGCGCGCCGTGCCCAGCCGGTGGGTCGCGGCGAGGGCGATCATCCGCTTCTCCCGGGCATGGGCCAAGGCGCGGGCGTTGAACGCGAGGTCAAGTGAGCGCGTCAAGTGGGCCGTGGCGCCGCCATAGGTGCGGCGCAGGAAGCCGTCCCGCTCAAGACGTTGGATGTCGCGCCGGATGGTCATCTCCGAACAGCCGAAGTCCCGCGCCAGATCGGCGACCGCGATGGACATGCCCTCGGCGACCCGCTCCAGGATCTTCACGCGACGGTCCGCGGCCAGTGCCACGGGTGCTGCCACCTCTCTAGTCAGGTGCCCGGCGTCAATGCCGCGCGGTTATCACATACTCGCACAACAGTGGGCGGCATGTTTCACGGATTCGGTTGACGGTCACTGTGCGATTGTGTTGTACTATCGGCCGTGCCCGCGAGGGTTGTCAAGCGCCAGGCAACGGCGCGGCGGCAAAGTATCGGGCCCGCCCGGAGACCCCGGGAGCCCGACATGGACGGTCCCGCGGAGGATCGCCAGGGAGGTGCCGAGTGGCAGGAGGCAGTCAGCTCTTCGTCCGCCAGAGCACAGGGCTCGTGCGCGAGGCAAGTGCGGTCGACGCCACGATCTTCAACGCGGTGTTCTCGGCGCCTGTGGGCGCGACCTTGGCTTGGGGGGTGTTCTTCGCCCTCTCCGCCTTCCCCGGCGCCGACCTCGTGTGGGCGACCGTGATCAGCTTCATCATCAACATTCCGGTGCTCGTGATGATGTCGCTGCTTGCCTCGAGCATGCCCCGGACCGGTGGCGACTATGTGTGGGTGAGCCGCATTCTCTCGCCACCCCTGGCGCTCATCTCGAACTTTGGGGCGGCCCTGTCGGCCACCATCGGGGCGACGTTCTGGGCGCGGTACTTTCCGGTGTTCGCCCTGGGGCCGATCCTTGCCACTCTCGGCGTCACCTTCAACAACCAGACCCTCATCACCTGGGGGCAGAACTTTCAAGATCAATCGGGCCACCCGTTGTGGGTCTTCCTCGGCTCCATGGTCATGGTCGTCCTCATGGGCTCGATCCTGATCGCGGGGCTCCGGACCACCTTCCGCTGGCAGAACGTGTTCTGGATCATTGCCTCGCTGGGCACGTTCCTTGCGTTCGCGGTGCTGCTGCTCGGTTCCAACCACGACTTCGTCACAAACTTCAACGCATTGAACGCGAAGTATGGCGGCGGAACGGCGGCGCAGATCATCTCGGCCGCGGGTGCTGGCAGCGCACACCCTGACGTGGGCAACCTCAACGCCACCCTGCCGTCGATCTTCGTGATCATGACGTTCATGATGTGGAACTGGTGGTCGGTCTACCTGAGCGGCGAGCTCAAGAGCGCGGCGAACCGCGCCCGCCAGATGGGCATCATGTTCGGCGCCCTCGCCTGGGATGTGATCTTCATCTGCCTCGGCGTGATCCTGCTCTTCAAGGTCACCGGCTACAACTTCATGGTGGCGGTGAACACGAGCAGCACGGCCGTCGCCGACGTCCTCAAGATCCCGACCAGCCCCTGGTACCACTTCATGGCCGCGCTGGTCTACAACATTCCGGTCGTGACGGTCCTGATCGTCGGCTCCTTCCTCTTCTGGAGTCTGCCGGCCATGGTGGGCAACACCTTCATGCCGATCCGTACCTGGTTCGCGTGGGCCTTCGATCGGCTGCTGCCCGAGAAACTCGCCGAGGTCAATGAGCGGACCCATTCGCCGGTGTGGGCGATCCTGCTCGAGTTGGTGATCATCACCCTGATGCTCGTCTGGAGCATCGTGAGCACCGACTTCCAGACCTGGCTTGCGCTCGGCGTCCTGGCCGGCGTGGTCACGGTGGTGATCGTGGCGGTGGCCGCGTTCGTCTTCGCAGACCGCCGCCCGGACCTGTACAAGGCATCCCCAGCCAACATCTCTCTCCTGGGCGTGCCGGTCCTGAAGATCGTCGCGCCGCTCTCGGTGCTTGTGATGCTCTACCTCACCTGGTGTACGCTGGCATTTCCCGCGCTCGCGCTCGCGGGTAATCCCAACAACTGGTGGCAAGTCCCCGCCTTCATGGGCATGATTGTGGTGGTGGGGCTCGCCGTGTACTTCGGCTCGAAGTACATCCGCCGTCGTCAGGGCGTCGATATCGATCTCGTCTACCGCGAGCTGCCGCCCGAGTGATCCACGGCGTTTTCGCCTGCGCACTGACCCCGGCCGATGGCCGGGGTCAGTGCTGATCTATCCTTGGGGTCGTGTCGATGCACATGCAAACTGCGGACGGTGGAGCCCCTAATGGAGGTTCCCTGCCGGCCGCGCCAGCCATTCTCGATGACATTCGGGCCGAGGCCGAGCGTCTGGCGACCACGGCCGTCGCACGGGGTGTCCCGGTGCGCCTCATGGGCGGCCTTGGCATCTGGCTTCGCTCTCTCTCCGTGCGCCGCCCGCCATACGCGCGTGAGTACGCCGATCTGGACTTCGCGGCGGACTCCGGGGCGCGGAGCGCCGTGAAGGGGTTCTTCGAGGGGCAAGGCTATGTGCCCGAGAAGCTTTTCAACGCGCTCCACGGGGCGCAGCGTCTCAACTACGCCGCGCCCGACGGACGCTGGACCATCGATGTGATCTTCGACGAGCTCGCCATGAGCCATCGGCTCGACCTGCGCGGGCGGCTTGCGACGCCCGAGTCGACCATCCCACTGGCTGACCTGCTCCTCACCAAGCTGCAGATCTGGGAGATCAACCGCAAGGACGTCGGCGACGCTCTCTGCCTGTTGGCGGATCATGCGCTGGGCGAGTCAGACGCCGACACGATCGACGTGCGCCGCCTGCGGGCCGTGCTGGGCTCCGACTGGGGCTTCTGTCACACCGTGGAGCGCAACCTCGACAAGGTCGCGGAACTCTGGGCCGTACAACCCGTGGCCGGGGCCCAGTTCAACGTGGCGGCGCAGGTGGAGGTCCTGCGGGCCCAAATCGCGGCCGCTCCCAAGTCGCTCGCCTGGAAGACACGGGCCAGGATCGGGGAGCGCCTGCGCTGGTACGAGACGCCGGACGAAGTCCGCCACTGAGGATCGGGCTCATGGACGGATGGTTCTCGGAGGAGCGGTAGGGAAGGCATGCGGTTCACGCTGATGGTCGATCCCCAGGAGGGGCTCTCCTATGCGGCCATGCTCGAACTCGCGCTGGCGGCGGAGGCGGCGGGCTTCGAGGGGTTCGTTCGGTCAGATCACTGGCTTTCGCTCGAGGGAGAGTGGAGCCGGCCAGCCAGCGACGCGTGGACGACTTTGGCCGGCCTTGCCCGCGATACGCGGCGGATCCGCCTGGGGACGATGGTCTCGCCGGTCACTTTCCGCCATCCGGTGGCCCTCGCCAAGATCGTGGCCACGGTGGATGAGATGAGCGGCGGCCGAGTCGAGCTTGGCCTTGGAGCCGGGTGGTACGGACCGGAACACGAACGGTTCGGTCTCGCCAACCCGCCGCGGGCCGAGCGCTTCGAGTGGCTTGAGGAACAGCTGCAGATCGTGCGAGGACTCTGGACGCAGCCCAGCTTCAACTTCACTGGTCACCATTACCAACTTCACGAGGCCGTCTGTGAGCCGAAGCCAGTCCAGCATCCGCATCCACCTATCGTGGTCGGCGGATATGGCAAACCAAAGCTGGTGCGGCTGGCCGCGACCCATGCCGACGAGCTGAACCTCGACTCTCCGCCGCCAGAGGCATGCCGCGAGGTATTCGCGCGCCTGGACGACGCCTGCCGTGCCGTCGGGCGCCACCCGGGCGGGGTGACTCGTTCGGCGATGCTGATGTGGACGGCAGCCGACGCTGCACTGCCGGCCGCCGAGCAGCAGGACCGAATGGTCCAGTATCGAGACGCCGGGGTCCAGCGCGTCGTGCTCAATGTGTGGCCGGGGCCCGGGGATGCCGCGATGATCGAGCGGTTCGGGCGTGAGGTGATTGCGGGGCTCGCCTGAGCTACCCGCCCCGGACTTGATCTACGTCTGGTCGTGGCCGATTGCCCAGGAACAGGCTCCGGCCATCCCGTGGGGCGCGACCAGGTCGGGCCGCTCCTTCAGGCAGTGTCGACGAGACGTGCTGGGCGTCAAGGCCCTTGCCCCCGACCGGGATTCCGCAGCTGATTGGCCGCTGAGGCACACCGACGGGTCTATCTG
>JBMFSS010000032.1:15009-22643 GCA_049967415.1 Candidatus Limnocylindrales bacterium | reverse complement strand
ATTCCTCGTTTCAGCAGCTCGTCAGCGGCCAGCGGTCGGTGGATCGGGGATAAGGGGGTGACCGGGGCCTGCGGGAGCAGTCTGAGTGTTCCCGAACGCTCGCGGGCCATTGACAAACAGAACCGCTTAGCTAAAGTTCCAGACGCATAGCGAAAGGGGTCGTGAGCAGGTATCGGACCCCTCGGGCGCTCGCAGGCGCGGCCAGCGGGATGGAGGCATGAGCGTGAGCACGGGCGAAGAGATCCGTCTGGCACGGCTGTTCGACGGGGGCGGAAACGCCGTCGTGGTCGCGATTGACCACGGCCTGTACAACGGGCCCCGACCGGGGTTCAACGACCTCCCCGCCACCGTTCGCCAGCTGACGGCGGCAGACGCGATCCTGGTCAGCCCCGGGATGGCGAACCACGTGCGCGGCGCGTTCGAGCACCGTGGGGCGCCGGCCATGATCGTCCGCCTCAACTGGGGCACCCAGTACGCGACGCAGTGGGACTACCGCGAGAGCCGCAGTGTCCCCGTCCTCTCTGCAGCCGAGGCCGTCGCGCTGGGCGCCGACGTCGTACTCGTCGGGATGTCGATTCATACGGGGTCGGAGGCGGTCGACGCCGAGAACGTCGAGGTCGTGGGGCGAGCAGTGAGCCAGAAACGACAGGCCGGAGTACCCATCGTGGGCGAGGTCTACCCGGCCGGCCACGAGGACCTGCCGCCGGACGAGCGACACGAGCAGATCGCGATCGGCTGCCGCATCGTCGCGGAGCTGGGCGTGGACCTGGTGAAGACCTTCTACACCGGCGAACGTTTCGGCGAGATAGTCGCGGCGACGCCCGTGCCCGTCCTGGCGCTCGGCTCCCGCAAGCTGCCACGCGAGCGGGACGCGCTGGAATTGGCAGCCACGGCCGTACGGGCGGGCGCGCGGGGCGTCGTGTTCGGCCGGAACGTGATCGGGGCCAGGGACCCGGAACGGTTCCTGCTGGCGCTCCGGGAAGTCGTTCGCGAGGGCATTTCGCCGGATGAGGCAGCCTCGCGTCACGGGATCTCAGAGGCAGACTGACCCCTATGGGCCTCGTGCTGGGGGTCGACGCGGGCACCACTTCACTCAAGGCGGGGCTCTTCGACGAGCACGGTCGCCTGCTCGCGGGGGCTGTTGAAGAGTACGCGCTGCGAACACCCGAGCCGGTTCGGGCGGAGCTCGATGCGGGCACCTACTGGGCGGCGCTGGTGGCCGTGGTGCGCCGCGCGTTGACCCAGGCGAACGCGCACGGGGCGGACGTGGTCGCGCTGGCGGTCTCCAGCCAGGGAGAGACGGTGGTACCCGTTGCGGCCGACGGCGAGCCATTGAGCCCGGCCGTGGTCTGGCTGGACAACCGCGCCTCCGACGAGGCCGATGCGATTGCCTCGCGCTTTGATCGGCAGCTGGTCTACGCGATCACCGGCGTGCCCACAGTGGTGCCGACCTGGACCGCCTGCAAGCTGCTCTGGTGGCAGCGCCACGACCCAGTCCTGTACCGCACCGCTGCGCGGTTCCTGCTGGTCGAGGACTTCCTGCTCCACCGCCTCACGGGCGGCTTCGTGACCGAGGGCGGGGTCCAGTGCACCACCTTGCTCTACGACATCGTGCACCACGGCTGGTGGCAGCCAATGCTCGATCTGCTCGAGCTGTCGCCGGAGCGCCTGGGGCGGCTGGTCTCGCCAGGCGACGTGGTGGGCACACTGCAGCCGGCGGCGGCAGCCGCCCTTGGCCTTCCAACCAGTGTGCTGGTCGTGGCCGGTGGCATGGACCAGGGGGCCGGAGCAGTGGGCGTGGGCAACCTGGGCCCGGGCATGATCTCCGAAAGCACGGGCGGTGCCCTGACGCTCCAGGCGTCGGTGGCACGGCACGGCGCCGATCCCACCGGCCAGACCCCGGTCTACGTCCACTCCGCGCCAAACCGCTACCTCTACTGCCCGGTCTGCCCGACTGGGGGCATGTCGCTCACCTGGTTCCGTGACCAGTTCGGACAGCCCGAGGTTGCACGCGCGGCCGCCGAGGGCCGCGATGCGTACGACCTGCTGACTGAGCTGGCGGCGACCGTGCCGCCCGGGTCGGACGGCCTGACCATGCTGCCCCATCTTTCCGGCGCGTTCAGCCCCGAGTACGAGCCACGTGCCCGAGGGGTCTTCTTCGGATTCACCCTCGGGCACAGCCGCGGACATTTCGTGCGCGCCACGCTCGAAGCCGTGGCCTTCATGCTCCGGCGCAACCTGGAGCTGCTCAACGCCGCGGGGGCCCGGGCCCACGAGGTGCGCTCCCACGGTGGCGGCGCCCGCAGCGCCGTCTGGAACCAGATCAAGGCTGACGTGTGCGGGCTGCCGGTGGTCACCCTGGAGGGCGAGGAGGCCGCGATCCGCGGCGACGCCATGCTGGCCGGGGTCGCTGCGGGTCTCTTCCGCGACCTGGAGGAGGCTGCCCAGCTCACCGTGCACACCCGGAGGCGGTTCGACCCGGAGCCACCGTCCCGGGCGGCGTACGAGAGCGCGTATCGGCGGTACGTGGAACTCTTTGACACAGTCAGGCCGCTCTTCCGCTGGTCGGACGGGCAGCCCACCGGCATCCACGAAGGTGATGACGGCCACACGGCCGGAGCGTGAGCGGAGGGTCAGAAATGGCGACCAAGGCAAAGATCGGCGTGCTCGTCATGGCTCTGCTCGAGGACGCCTACAACAAGACGGCCCACATGCGGCCGGCCGCAACCGAGGCAGCCGCCCGAATCGCCGATGCGCTGGCCGAGTACGGCGATGTGGTGCACGCGGGCCTGGTGGAAGACGAAGACCAGGCGGCGGCCGCGGCGCGCCTCTTCAACGCGGAGGATGTGGACCTGATCGTGGCCGTTGAGCTGGCCTACACCAAGGGCATTGTCCCGGCCCGGTGCTTCATCGACACCACGGCGCCGGTCCTGGTCTGGAACACCCAGCAGATCGGCCGGCTGGGCGAGTCGGATGGCTTCGACGTGGTGATGCTGAACTCCGGGATGGCGGGCATCCCCGAGTTGACGGCGGTCCTCATCCGGACGGGCCGCGAATTCTCCGTGGTCACGTCGCGCTTCGACGATCCGGAGGGCCGGCGCAAGGTGCAGCAGGTGATCCAGGCGGCGGCCGTCCGTCGGCGCCTGCGTACCGCCAGGGTCGGCCTGGTCGGTCACCCCTTCGAAGGGATGACCGATCTCATGTTCGACCAGCTCTCGATGCGCCAGACGATCGGCCCGGTGGTCTGGCCGGTGGAGCCCGAAGCGATTGCGGTCCGGTTCGGGGAGCTGCCGCAGGCGGAGGTGGACGGGCTTGTTGCCCGCGAGCGAGCGCGCTACCGGGTGGAGATGGACTCCGGGCTCTTTGCTCGCTCGGCACGGCTGGCGCTGGCCCTCGAATCGGTCGCGCGGGAGCAGCGGCTGGACGCCCTGACCGCCTTCGACCAGGTCTGGCTGAGCGACCCCCGGGTCGGGATCATCCCGTCCTATGGCACCGGACGACTATGCGAGGTCGGGATCCCGGCTGCGCCGGAGGGGGACGTGGCCACGGCAGTGGCACAGCTGGTCCTCCAGGAGCTGGCGGGTCAGTCCACCACGCTCGAGAACTACGTGATCGACTTCGAGAACAACGCCGTGATGTTCTCGCACGACGGACATGGCAACCCGGCGCTGGCGACTCCCGGCGGTGTGGCCGTGAAGCACTCCATCTATTACCAAGGGGTGGCGGGGTTCGGCGCGGGATTTGAATTCGCCTATGAGCCGGGCCCGATCACAAACCTGGCGCTGGTCACCGTGCGCGGCGGCGCCTGGCGATTCGTGATTTCCGAAGGCGAGCTGCTGCCGTTCCCGCCTCGACCGATTGCTGCGCCGCAGACGCTCTTCCGGCACGACAACTTGCCGATCGACCAGTGGTGCAACGCCTGGCTCCTGGCGGGGGCGCCCCACCACATGGGAGCCGCTCGCGGCCGATGGACCCCGCAGCTGCTCGAGCTGGCACGGATGCTGGAGATCGAGGCGGTGGTGGTCTGACACCAGCTCCGCCCAGGACCCCGGACCGTCCGGGGGCAACCTGGGGCGACCCACCCAGCAAGGCGCCGCATCGTTGCCCAGGAGGATGGACGTGCACCGGGGCATCGTGATCACGCCGCCCTTCTTCGAAGTCGGCCCCAAGGCCTACATGTACGGCAGGGACCTGGTCGATCTTGCCGTCCATGCCGACGTCGTTGGCCGCCGCTATCACGTGCAGGTCGTGATCACCCCGCAGTGTGTGGACATAGCCTTGGTGGCCCAAGCGGTGGAGACCGCGCTCGTGTTTGCCCAGCACATGGACTCGCTCGAGCCTGGGCGCGGCGTGGGATCCGTCCTGCCGGAGGCGGTCAAGGCCGCGGGGGCTTCCGGCGTCCTGCTGAACCACGTCGAACGGCGCCTCTCCCGCGACGAGCTGGCCCGCACGATTCGCCGGGCCGACGAGGTGGGGCTTGCAACCATGGTCTGTGCCGATGACGCGCGGGACGCAGCCGCGGTTGCGCAGCTGGGCCCGAACGTGATCATTGTGGAGGCGCCCCGGATGATCGCGGGCGGGCGGCGCGACGACGATGGCCGGCAGGCGATCGCGGCCGCCAACCAGGCGGTCTGGCGGGTGAACCCCGAGATCCGCGTGCTGCACGGGGCGGGGATCAACAGCGCCCGCGACGTCTACGAGGTGATCGCGGCCGGAGCCCAGGGGACCGGGTCAAGCAGCGCGATTTTCACGGCAAGCGACCCGCGGGCCGTGCTCGAGGCCATGATCCGGTCAGTCCGCGAGGCCTGGGACCGGACGCACTGATCAAAGGAGAGACAGACCCATGGCCGTGCACCACGCCTCGTTCACGATCCAGTCCGACCGGCGCCCCACCTTCCACGACGTGACCCCGCAGGTCCAGGCGGCGCTGGCGCAATCGGGGGTCAGGGACGGTCTCCTGGTCGTCTACTCGCAGCACACCACCTGCAGCGTGCTCATCCAGGAGGCCTCCGACGACGTCGACTACTGGGGAACGGAGCTGCTCATGCAGGACCTGATGACGGTGCTCGAAGGGCTCATCCCCACCTGCCGGACCGAGGGCCAGTACCACCATCCCGGGCCGAAGCACATCGAGGCGGCGGCCGGACGGAACGAGCTGCCGTCCTGGTCGCTGAACACCGACGCGCACCTGCGGTCGGTGCTCCTTGGGCGCTCGCAGTCCATCCCGGTTGTGGATGGTGTCATGGCCCTCGGCGAGTTCGGCCACATCTACTTTGCCGATTTCGACCAGGTACGGGCGCGGGAAAGGACGGTCAGGGTCGAGGTGATCGGGGAGTAGCGCGCGCCGGACGGTCAGGGTCGAGGTGATCGGGGAGTGGCGGGCGCCGGACGATTGGCCGGTGTTATCATTCCGCACCGCGCGGAGAGGTCGCATAGAGGCCTAGTGCGGCGGTTTGCTAAACCGTTGAGTGGGGTAACCTGCTCCGAGGGTTCGAATCCCTCCCTCTCCGCCATTTGTGCCCTTTCGCGCGCCCGTAGCTCAGTGGATAGAGCGCCAGGTTGCGGACCTGGAGGTCGTGGGTTCGAGTCCCGCCGGGCGCGCCACACTCCGCTGACCGCCGGCGCGGACCTGCGGGCAACCGTCCGCCGGACGCGCGGCCACCCGGCCCGAGCAGCGTAACTCGCCGCGACGGGCCGCCGGCCGAGAACGGGCGGATCGAGAGGGTTACGGCTGGAGCCGCTCGGCCAGGTAGCGGATCGCCCCGGGATACCGGTACTCGATCGCTCCGTGGCCGGCATCGAACAGCTCGAAGAACGGCTCGGGCGCACCGGCATCGGCCAGGGCCCGCCGGTACGCCTCCGCCCCAAGGTCCAGGAAGTACTCGTCGTGCGTCCCCGCGTCGATGTAGATCGCACGCAAGCCCCGAACGGCGTCCGGGTGCGACGGCACCATCCGCACCGGGTCCCACCGGAGCCAGCGCTCCCAGACCTCTGGCACCAGCTGGCCGGTGACCGGATCGAACGGCAGCCTGATCGTGCCGTCCGGGTCGGCCGAGTAGCAGGCGGCCATGGCCCACTCGTTGACCAGCACCGCGTCGCTCGGCCGCGACATGGCCGGCCGGCCGCGAAAATCGTCCCAGAACCGCTCGAACGAGCCCGCGTAGTGATCGCGCAGCGCGCGCGCCGCCTGCGGAAACTCGGGAAGGTAGCAGGCCTCGAACAGGGAGTCGCCGGCGTGGGTGGCCAGGCCGCCCCACAGGTCGGGGCGCAGCATCGGGGTCACCATGGCGCCGTATCCGCCGCTGGACTTGCCGGTGATGCCGCGATGCGCGCGTTCGGGGAGCGTCCGGTAGCGGGCGTCCACCCAAGGCACCACCTCCTCGCAAAGGTACGTGTGGTAGCGGCCGGTGGCCGGCGAATCGAGGAACTGGCTGCCACCGTAGGACGTCCAGCAGTCGACGAAAACCACGATGGCCGACGGGACGGGCTCAGAGGTGGACGGAACCGACGGGGCGGGCCCGAGGACGGATCGGGCTCCCTCTGGCCGCGCCCGGCGTCCGGCCTCGGCTTCGCGCGGCACGGCTCCTGCGAACAGCGCGTCCACCAGTTCGGGCACGGTGGGCCGAAAAGCGGTCCGGTTGCGCCACATGTCGAGCTGGCCGGTCATGCCCTGGATCAGGTAGATCGAGGGGTATCGACGAGCGGGCGACTCGTCGTAGCCGGGCGGGAGATAGACCCAGACCGGGCGCTCAGCGGGATCACCCAGCGGATTGCCGCGCAGCACTCGACTCTCGATCATCGCCTCCTCGAGACGACCGGCCAACGGACGCGACCATGGGTACATGCAAATCCCCTCCCCGGCAATTGGAGCGTGGCGGCGGCGCGCGGACGGACTCCGCGGCTCGACCACCAAGAGGGTAGTCCCAGGACGCCGGTGCCAATTGCCCGTTGGACGGTTCAGGTGCCGTCACAGCCCGATGCGGCGGCACGGCCAGGTCGCGGAGCCTTGGCCAAGTGACGGGAGCGGGCCGCACGCACCGCCCGGATCCCGCCGGGCGGAGCCCGGGCGCACACGGAGCCGGAAGAGGACACGCCGCGGACTCGACGCCGCGAGCCACCGCTCGCGCCCCGGGGCCGGCCGGTGCCAGCCACTGCTCGCGAGTGGCGGCCGGCCGGTGCCAGCCACTGCTCGCGACCCGGGGCCTGCTGGTGCAAGCCATTGTTCAGGCCTCGAGGCCTGCCGGAGCACTCGTTTCTACGATCAGTGAACATGCGGCCGCTCCGCCGCGGAGGAGAGCCGGGACCGCAGAGCCGCCGACGGGAAACAGGCTCGGCCGGACTCAGTCGGTCACGTCGCAGCGCCCCGCCGTCGCGGACTGCAAGGATCGAGGCGGCAGAAGTGGCGTGATGCCGGGGCCCGCGGTACGGGTCGAGGCACCGAGGCGCTGCTGCACCGCAATGGCGTGCTGGACTGCCACGAGGAACCGTCGATACGGGCCACGGGATCGTCCCCCACGCGTGACGGCGCTGCGAAAGCGTCGGCGCACGCCGGTCCCGTTCACTGATCGTGGAAACGCGCCAGTGGCAGGGCATCGCCGGGCGGAGCCAGTGGCAGGGCATCGCCGGGCGGAGCC
>JBMFSS010000032.1:0-14909 GCA_049967415.1 Candidatus Limnocylindrales bacterium | reverse complement strand
TCGCTGTCGTGTCGCCGGATGGTGGATGGGCGGCCGATGACGCGCGGCTGGCCGATGGCGCTCGGCTGGCCGATGGCGCTCGGGAGGCCGATGAGGGGCGCGCGGCCGATGACGCGCGGGCGGCCGATGACGCGCGGGCGGCCGATGACGCGCGGGCGGCCGATGGCACCCAGCTCGTGGCACCCAGCTCGTGGCACTCAGCCCATGACACTCGGTCGATGGCACATGGCCCGCTGTCCGCGCCACGGCCGTCCACATACCCGGGGCCCCGCTCGTTGACACGCCCGGGCTCCCTCGGGTACTGTTGAGAAACGATGCGAGCGTTCTTCTTCTTTTACCGCGGCCCGGCATGATCACTCGGGGATCCTGAAGACCCGAGGCGGGTCGTGCCGGGTGGGCAGAGGTCCAGGACCTCTGCCTTTTTGTTTACCCATGGCCGATGACGCGGGCGGCCGAGCCGCGAGCAGTGGCCGTGCGGGACTACGGCGTAAGAGGCACCGCCAGGGACAGCCTCCAGGGACGGCGCCAGGAACGGTGTCAAGGACAGCGTGAGGAACGGCGCCAGGGACGGCGCCAGGAACGGTGTCCAGGACAGCGTGAGGGACGGCGCCACGAACGACACCAGGAACGGTGTCAAGGACAGCGTGAGGAACGGCGCCAGGGACAGCGCCAGGGAAGGACCAGTCAGATGTTTGTCGTCATGACAGTGGGGGCGAGCGAAGCGGAAGTCAACGCCGTGAAGGCGCAGGTGCTTGCGGAGGGACTGCATCCCCACGAGAGCCCGGGCGCGGAGCGGGTCGTGATTGCCGTGGTGGGCGACGTGGGACCTCGCAAGCAGGTCCTCATGAACCGCCTCTCCGCGCTCCCCGGCGTGGAGTCGGTGACGCCCATCACGCGCCCGTTCAAGCTGACCAGCCGTGAGTTTCACCCGGCAGACACCGTGATCCACGTCGGCAGCGCCACCATCGGGGACGGATCGCTGACCGTGATGGCAGGCCCTTGCTCCATCGAGAGCCATGATCAGATGCTGGAGACCGCCCTGGCCGTCGCGGCTGAAGGCGCCACGATCCTGCGTGGCGGTGCCTTCAAACCGCGGACCAGCCCCTACTCATTCCAGGGGCTCGGCGTGGAAGGACTCCGCTACCTGGCCGAGGCCGGTCGCGAGACCGGGCTGCCGGTGATCACCGAGGTCATGGAACCCGGCCAGGTGGACATCGTCAACCGGTACGCCGACATCCTCCAGATCGGCACGCGCAACATGCAGAACTACTCGCTGCTCCAGGCGGTGGGCCGCGTGGATACGCCCGTCATGCTGAAGCGCGGCTATGGCGCCACCGTCGAGGAATGGCTGATGGCCGCCGAATACATCGTGTCGGCCGGCAACCCGAGCGTGATCCTCTGCGAACGCGGGATCCGGACCTTCGAAACCTACACCCGCAACACGCTCGACATCTCCGCCGTGCCCCTGCTCCACCACCTCACCCACCTTCCGGTGATCGTGGATCCCTCGCATGCCACCGGCAAGCGCTGGCTGGTCAAGCCGATGGCGCTGGCCGGGGTGGCGGCCGGAGCCGACGGGGTGATGGTGGAGGTCCATCCTCGGCCCGAGACCGCCCTCTCCGACGGCGAACAGTCCCTGACCATCGACCAGTTCCGCCAGCTGATGCCGGCCCTGCGCGCGATCCACCGCGAGGTGGGCGGGCCGCGCCGCGACCCGGTGCTGGACGCGGCGACGCTGGGCGTTGGCGGCATCAGCAAGCACTGACCGGGCCCCGGCGATGCCCGACCTTCCGTCCGCAACCCCGGCTGCCACGGTGCGCCCCGCGGCGAGACTGCGCGGGACGCTTCGCCTGCCCGGAGACAAGTCGATCACGCACCGCGCGATGCTGCTGGCGGCCGTGGCAGCCGGCGAGTCGCGAATCCTGGGAGGTTCCGACGGGCTGGACGCCAACAGCACTGCCGGGGTCCTGGAGGCCCTGGGCGTGTCGGTTCAGCGGCTGGGGGCGGCCGAGGGCGGCCGCGTCGATCGGCTGGTCCGCTCCCCCGGGCGCGAGGGCTGGCGCGAGCCGGCGGGCGTGCTGGACGCGGGCAACTCCGGCACAACGCTTCGCCTGGTCGCCGGCCTGCTGGCCGGCACGCCCCTGTACGCCGTGGTGGACGGGGATGCGTCGTTGCGCGGCCGACCGGTGGCCCGTATCATCGAGCCGTTGCGCCGCATGGGGGCGACGCTCCATGCCCGCGCCGCCGACACGCTTCCACCCGTTACCATCGTGGGGCGCTCGCCGCTCTCGGCGATCGCCTACCGGATGCCCGTCCCCAGCGCCCAGGTCAAATCGGCGATCCTGCTCGCCGGGCTGTCGTCCGAGGGAACGGTTGAGGTGCGCGAGGCCGTCGGGACCCGCGACCACACCGAGCGGATGCTCCGCGCACGTGGCGTGGACGTCCGGACGGCATCGGCGGACGGCGAATGGGTTGTCAGGATGGAGGGTGGAGCCACGCTTCAGCCACGAGACGAACGAGTCCCGGGCGACATATCGGCGGCCGCGTTCTGGCTGGTGGCCGGTGCCGCGCACCCCGACGCGTCGCTCACGCTCGAATCGGTGGGTCTCAACCCAACCCGGCGGGCGATCGTGGACCTGCTGCGAAGGATGGGGGCGCAGATCCGGGAAGAGCCGCAGAAGACTGACGGCGCCGAACCGATGGCGACGCTGACCGTTTCGACGAGCGAGCTGCGCGCCATCGACCTGGGCCCGGAGGAGGTCGCCCGCGCCATCGACGAGATCCCCGCGCTCTGCGTCGCGGCGGCGTGCGCCCATGGCACCACCCACATCCGCGGGGCGGGGGAGCTCCGTCGCAAGGAGAGCGATCGGATCGCCGGGATTGCCAGTGGGCTGGCTGCGTTCGGGGCTCGTGTTGACGTGACGGGCGACGACCTAGCGATCCGGGGCGCGGCCGACCGCCCGGCCTTCGGGCTGAGCGGTGCCGCCGTCCACACGCTGGGGGATCATCGGCTGGCGATGGCGTTTGCGATTGCCGGCCTGCTGGCCAGGGGTGAGACCATCCTCGACGATGCCGGCTCGGCAGCGGTCTCCTACCCGGGCTTCTTCACCGATCTCGAAAGGGTGCGCGCATGACCAAGCGAGTCGTCCTGATCGGGCACCCCGTGGCCCATTCCTTCTCCGCACAGATGCAACAGGCTGCTTTCGATGCGCTCGGTCTCGACGTGCGCTACGAGCTGCTCGACACGCCCACCCCTGCCCTGCAGGAGACGATCGAGGCCCTGCGGGGGGATGAGTTCCTGGGCGCCAACGTGACCATCCCGCACAAGGAACGCACGGCGACCTTCGTCGACCGCAAGAGCGACGACGCGGCCGCCACCGGCGCGGTGAACTGCATCACCCGCGACGGGAAACGGCTGGTCGGTCACAACACCGACGTGGATGCCTTCCGCGTCTCGCTTGATGCGCTGGTGGGCAAGCAGAAAATGCCGCGGGCGGCCGTGGTGCTGGGTGCCGGCGGAGGAGCGCGTGCCGCCGTGCACGCCCTGATCACCATGGGTTTTCAGCGCGTGGTGGTCTTCAACCGCCACCTGCATCGCGCCGAGGGGCTCGTGAAGCACTTCGGGCGGAGCGCGGCGCACATGGAGCTGCGCGCCATGCCCTGGCACGAGTCGGTGCTCGAGTCCGAGCTCTCCCGCACCAGGGTGCTGGTCAACGCGACGTCGGTTGGCCTCGCGTCCGACGAATCGCCGATCCCCGCCGAGCTGCTCCCGCCCGACCTGCTGGTGATGGACATGATCTACAACCCGCCGGAGACGCGCCTGTTGCGGGAGGCCAAGGCGGCCGGGGCGGCCAACGTCATGAACGGCGAACTGATGCTGCTCCAGCAGGGTGTGGACGCGTTCCAGCTTTGGACCGGCCAGCCCGCGCCGGTTGAGGTGATGCGCCAGCAACTCGCCGAGGCCCGCGCGGCCGGCACGGACTCTGCAGCCGGGACCGATCGCCCATCTGACAGCGATCCGTCGGCCGGCACCCCGGCCTGATCCGCAGCGCACGTCTTGCGAGCCCCAGATGCCGTTCCGGTTTCTGACCGCCGGGGAGTCACATGGCCCCGGCCTTGGGGCGATCCTGGAAGGGCTGCCGGCAGGAATCCCGGTCTCCGCCCAGGCGGTCACCCGGGATCTTGCCCGTCGGCAGCGTGGCTATGGCCGGGGCGCCCGGATGCAGATCGAGGAGGATCGGGCGGAAATCCTGGGCGGCGTCCGGCACGGCCGGACGCTCGGATCACCGGTCCTGCTGACGGTCCGCAACCGCGACTGGGAGCACTGGACGCGGGTCATGCAGGTCGAGGCGCTCTCGGCTGACGAGGCGGCAGAACTCGCCGCCCTGGCGGAGGCCGGGGACCGGCGCTCCACGCCGGTGACGCGCGTGCGGCCCGGTCACGCGGACCTGGCAGGGGCGCTGAAATACGCCGCCGATGACGTGCGCGACATCCTGGAGCGCGCCAGCGCCCGGGAGACCACCATGCGCGTGGCCGCCGGGGCTGTCTGCCGCGCCTTCCTGCGCGAGCTCGGAATCGACGTCTGGAGCTACACCGCCGAGGTGGGCGGCGCAGGCATGGAACCCGACCGTGCCAGCCGTACCCGCGAGGAGACCGAGGCAAGCCCCCTGCGCTGCCCGGATCCAGAGGGTGAGGCGGTCATGATCGCCCGCATCGACGAGGCTCGCTCCCACGGCGACACGGTGGGCGGCATCTTTGAGGTGGTGGCCCGGGGCGTGCCGGTGGGGCTTGGCAGCCACGTGCACTGGGATCGTCGGCTCGACGCCCGGCTGGCAGGGGCGATCTGCTCGATCCCTTCCGTCAAGGGGGTTGAGTTCGGCCTGGGCTTCGAGCAGACCCGGCGCCCCGGGTCCAAGGTGCACGATGTCGTGACCGGTGTGGGGGCCGATCCGGCCCCTTCGCCCGCCCCCGGCTTCCCCGGCCCCGTGCGCCGCTGGCTGCACGCAACGAACCGCGCGGGCGGGCTGACCGGCGGCATCACCAACGGCGAGCCACTGGTGATCCGGGGTGCCGTGAAACCGATCTCGACGCTGGCGCGCCCTCTCCCCTCTGCGGACCTCCGGACGGGCCGGAGCGTCGAGAGCGCGCACTACGAGCGGAGCGACATCAGCGTGGTGCCGGCCGCCGGCGTGATCGGCGAGGCGATGGTGTTGCTCGTGCTGACCGACGCCGTGCTGGAGAAGTTCGGCGGCGATTCGCTCGAGGAGGTCCGGGACAACCTGCGCCGGTACCTGGAGCGGACGCTGACGGTCACCGATCGGCGTCGGACGCCGGGCGACTCCGGCTCCGTCGGCGAGAGCTAGGCCCGCGCCGTGGAGCTCGTACTGGCCGGTCCCCCGGGCAGCGGCAAGAGTGCCGTCGGACGCCTGATTGCCGCACGGCGCGGAGTGCCGTTCGTCGATCTCGATGCCTGGGTGGAGGAAGAGGCCGGACGGCCCATCGCGGCCATATTCGAGGCCGAGGGCGAGGCTGGCTTCCGCGCCCGTGAGCGGGCCGCGATCGCGCGGCTGGGACCAGCGGCTGGCGCGGCGGTCGGGCCGTGGGCAGGCGCCGCGCCTGACGAGGCCAATGGCGGGCCGGCGCGCGTGACACGCGTGATCGCCCTGGGCGGCGGCGCCGTGGTGGACCCTCGCAACCGGTGGCTCCTGTTTCGGGGACGACGGGTCCTGACGCTCTGGGCGCCACCCGCAATCCTCCTGCGGCGTCTGCGAAGCGTCCCACCCAGGCCCATGCTCTCGGTCCGGAATCCCGCCGTGCGCCTCACCGAGCTCCTGGCAGCACGGGCCCGGTGGTACGCCGCGGGCGAGCGCGTGGACGCCTCGGGGCCGCTGCGCACCGTGGCCGTGCGCGTCGAGGCGCGCCTCGCATCCCCCGTGCCGCAGGGGACGCCGCTGTTGCAGGCCAACACGCCCGTGGGCCGGCTGACCATTGGCGAAGGCGATGCTCTCCTCCGCCTGCTGGAGACGCTGGCGCACCTCGAAGCCAGTCGCGTGGCCGTGGTCTCCGAGCCGGTTGCGTGGCGCCTCCATGGGGAGCGGCTCGCGCACGGGCTCGGGGCCGCCGGGCTGGACGTGGCCCCCTTCCTGGTGCCGCGCGGCGAGGCCGCCAAGACCGTGCCCGCGTACGCCCGGCTGCTGCGCGCCATGGCCGCGGTGCGGCTCGAGCGCGGTGACCCGGTGGTGGCCGTCGGCGGCGGGGCGCTCGGCGATGCGGCCGGGTTCGCCGCCGCCACGTACCTGCGGGGCGTGCCGCTGATCCACGTCCCCACCACGCTGGTCGGGCAGATCGACTCCGCGATCGGCGGCAAGACCGCCATCGACATCCCGGAGGGGAAGAACCTGGTCGGGGCATTCCACCAGCCACGCGCAATCGTGGTCGACCTCGCGACGCTGGCCACACTCCCCGCACGGCAGCGCCGGGCGGCGCTCGGGGAGGCGATCAAGTACGCGGCCCTCGGCGACGAGCGGCTCTTCGAGATCCTCGAGCGCGAGGCGGGCGCGCTCGGCGGGCCGGTGGGCAGCCCGGCCGGCCGGGGGTTCCGTTGGGCATACGAGTCGGGCGCCGTGGCGGAGCTCGTCGAACGCTGCGCCTGGGCGAAGACGGAGATCGTCGCCGCCGACGAACGCGAGCAGGCCGGACGGGTGGTGCTGAACCTCGGCCACTCGATCGGCCACGCGGTTGAGGCGGCGGCCGGCTACCGGCGGATCCTGCACGGGGAAGCGGTGGCCTGCGGGCTGCGCGGGGCACTCGCGGTGGGGCTGGCGCTCGGCCTCACGCCACCGGAACGCGCGGCACGGATCGAGCGGCTACTGGCGGCCGCCGGACTGGCCCAGGAGCCGCCCGGCGTGGACGAGGCCGCGGTGCGGGCGCATCTGGCGCTCGACAAGAAGCATGCGGCAGGGCGGCTGCGCTGGGTGGTGCCGACCGAGTCGGGCGTGGTGGTCCGCGCGGACGTGCCGGACCAGGCGGTGGCGGCGGGGATCGCGGCGGCGCTCCGGGGAGCGCCGGTCGGCGGGTCCGACCCGGGCGACAAAGGACCCGCAGCGCCAGCATCGGCCGAGGGGTTGGCCGATGCGGCAGCTGGTACGGGTGCCGCATCCGCGCCGGGGGCGCTCCGATGACCCGCGTCCTCGTCCTGCAGGGGCCGAACCTGGACCTGCTCGGGACCCGAGAGCCGGACCTCTACGGGAGCGAGACGCTCGCCGCGATCCATGCCGCGCTGGCCGAACATGCGGGCCGGCTCGGCATCGAGATCGACTTCTTCCAGTCGAACCACGAGGGTGCCCTGATCGACCGGCTCCACGCCCGTGACTTCGACGCGGCCATCGTCAATGCGGCAGGGTTCACGCACACCAGTGTGGCGCTGCGCGACGCGCTCCTGGCGGTCGCGCGCCCGTTCGTGGAGGTGCACCTGACCGACCCCTGGCAGCGCGAGCCGTTCCGGCGGGTCAACTTTCTGCACGACATCGCGCTCGAGACGTACGCCGGTCAGGGGTCGCAGGGATACCACCTTGCGCTCGAGCTGCTGGCACGTCGATCGGGGGCGGGCGATGGCTGAACAGGAGGGGCGGCGGCCGGGGGATGATGACATCCAGGCGGCCCGGCGTCCTCGCGCCAGCTCCGCGCGGACCCGGCCGCCGGCGGCCCCTGCCGAGTCGGCCGAGCTGCGGCGCCTGCGGCGACGGATCGACGCCCTCGACCGGCGCATCGTGGCGCTGCTAAACGAACGCGCGCGGCTGGGGCTCGAGGTGGGCGCGGCGAAGGCGGCCCTTGGAGGGCGCGGCGTCCTCGACGCCGAGCGCGAACGGGAGGTCCTGCTCCGGGTCGCGATGGCCAACCACGGCCCCTTGCCTCAGGCCGAGCTCCTCGCGGTCTACCGGCGGCTGATCCTGGCGACGCGGCGCCTCGAACTGGCCAAGCGAGCGGAAGTGGTGGGGGGAGCGGGCGGGTCCGGCAGGACGGACCGAGCTGCCCGCGCGCCCGGGGCGGAAGCCCGGGCTGCAGGCCGCGCCGCCTCGGCGTTCCCCGCCTCCGGGGCTCCTGCTGATCCTCGATCCGCCAGCGATCCCTGATCCCGGATCGTCGGGGACTTGCCGCAGGTCCGCCGTCAGCGCGTCTGCCTGATCCGCACGAACGGTGACCGAGACCTCGACACGGGATGGCCCATCGCCCGCCCGTCCCCGCGCTCGGTCCGCATCACGCCTCAGCCTCGAACGAGAGCCCCGTCCCCGACGGCCGGGATGTCGAGACCCAGGTGGTGGGCGAGCGCCAGGCGGACGGCACGGCGCAGCCCGGGATCCGTCAGGCGACCGTCCGGAGCGCCCGCGACCCGTCCGAGCGAGATCGTCCGGAGCTGCTGGCAGAGGATCACGCCGGGGCGGGTCTGGCCGGCGGCGCCGACCGGGATCGCCACCTCGCCCGGGTAGCGAGCCGCATCGCGAGCGGCGGTGATCGGGCAGACGGTCACCAGGCCCGAGCGGTGGAACGGCTCGTAGCTCACGACGAGCGCCGGGCGGGTCCCGCCCTGCTCGTGGCCAGCTGCAGGGCCGAGCGCGACCCGGACGACGGCCGAGCGCAGGGGCTCGGCGGCGGTCACCCCCGCGGCCACGTCTCGCGGTCCGCCTGCTCGTAGGCCGCCGCGAGATCGGCCGACTCCGCCCGGACCGCCGGATCGGCCGCTGCCGCCTCCCACTGCGCGGCCTCTGCATCCTCCCGGATCCGCCGCGCCAGTTCGTCGACCGCCAGCTCGATCACACCGTCCTGGGTGCCCGCAAGCCCGTAGGTTGTGGCCAGCTCGCGGACGGCGCGCACCGTTCGCTCGGGCAGGTTGTAGGTCCGCTTCGTGCGCATGCCCAGACGATACGACACCCGGAATGACGTGTCGATCCGGGTGTCACGAGTGCCGCTGCCGGACGTGGGACGGGATGCCGCGGGAGACGCGCCCTAGCCGTCCGGCCGACGCGTGCCCGCCCGCAGCTCCCGCACCAGCCGGGTCATCGCAGGCACGTCGCGGCCCTCGGGACCCAGGGCGTCGACCAGGGCGGACGCGGTGATGACACCGTCCGCAACCCGGGCGAGACGCCGGACGTGCTGCGGACGGGAGACCCCGAAGCCCACCGCCACCGGCACCGGGCTCACCGCGCGGACATCCCGCACGAAGGCGCTCAGCTCGCGCGGCAGCGCCGCCCGCGCCCCGGTCACCCCCACCAGCGACACCACGTAGAGGAAGCCTCCCGTGCGCGCGGCAATCCACGCGCGGCGCGCCGGGGGTGTCGTGGGCGCGACCAGATAGATCACGGCCAGTCCCGCGTCACGCGCCGCTGCCTCCACCGGCGCTCCCTCGTCGGGCGTCAGGTCGGCCAGGATCGCGCCGCTGGCCCCGGCCTCCGCCAGCCGGCGCATGGGCGCGGCCGGTTCGCCGCCACCCACCACCTGGTTCACGTATGCCATGGGGACCAGCGGGATCGACGGCCGGGCGGCGTGAATGCGTGCCACCAGGTCGAGCGAGCGCGCCAGCGTGGCCCCAGCCCGGATCGCGGCCGCAGACGCCCGCTGCAGGGTGGTGCCGTCGGCCAGCGGATCGGAGTAGGGCAGGCCGATCTCGAGCAGGTCGGCGCCCGCATCGATCGCGGCCAGGGCGACGGCCTCGCTCGTGGCTGCGTCGGGGTAGCCGGCGACCACGTAGGGGATCAGCGCCAGCCGGCCGTCCAGGCGGGCCGCCGCAAACCCCGCCCGGATCCGTTCGGCGCCCGAGGTCGCGTTCGTGCCCGGCTCGAAGGGGCCCCGAGACGCAGCCGGGACCCCGGCATGCGCCGCCGCAGCCGTCTTCATGCCCGTACCTCCCCTGCCGGCGTCCCCTCATCGCCGTCGAGCACCCCCATGTCCTTGTCTCCCCGACCCGAAAGCCCCAGGACCACCAGCGCATCCAACGGCAGCGGGTCCAGCGGCGGCCGCCCGGGCGGCCGCCCCACGTCGGCTCCCAGCAGTCCGGGCAGCGCCGCGATGGCGTGGGCCGGTTCGAGGGCCGGGATGATTCCCTCGGTCCGGGTCAGCAGGCGGAGCCCATCGATCGCCTCGTCGTCGGTCGCGGCCAGAAGCTCGAGGCGACCGGCCTCGAAGAGGGCGGACATCTGCGGGCCGATCCCCGGGTAGTCGAGCCCCGCCGAGCGCGAGATGGCCTCGATCACCTGGCCGTCGGGGTCCTGGAGCATGTACGAACGCGAGCCATGAAGGACGCCCGGGGTGCCTCCCGCGAGTGCCGCCGCGTGGCGCCCCGTGGCAATCCCCTCCCCGGCTGCCTCGACCGCCACGATCCGTACCGCAGGCTCCCCGAGGAAGCGGGTGAAGAGACCGATGGCGTTCGACCCGCCGCCCACGCAGGCGACGACGGCGTCCGGGAGCCGCCCCTCGACCTGCCAGACCTGGGCGGCCGCTTCGTCACCGATCACACGCTGCAGATCGCGCACCACGGTGGGATAAGGGTGCGGGCCAACGGCCGAGCCGAGGACGTAGTGCGTGGTGCGGACGTTGGTCACCCAGTCGCGCATCGCCTCGTTGGTGGCGTCCTTGAGGGTGCCGCTCCCCGACGTCACCTCCCGCACCTCTGCGCCCAGGGCGTGCATGCGCAGGACGTTGGGCGCCTGGCGCCGGATGTCCTCGCGGCCCATGAAGACCGTGCAGGGCAGACCGAGCAGCGCACAGGCGGTGGCAGTGGCCACGCCGTGCTGCCCGGCGCCCGTCTCCGCGATCACGCGGGTCTTGCCAAGCCGGCGCGTGAGCAGGGCCTGGCCCAGCGCGTTGGTGATCTTGTGGGCGCCGGTGTGGTTGAGGTCTTCGCGCTTGAGATACAGCCGCAACCGGCCCGGCTCGCGGCCGGCGCGCCGCTCGAGATCGGCGGCCAGGCGATGGGCCCGGTAGAGCGGGGAGGGTCGCCCGATGAAGTCGCGCCGGAGCCCACGCAGCTCCGCCCAGTAGCGCGGGTCGCTGCGGAGCGCAAACCAGGCCCGCTCGAGATCGTCCAGCGCAGAAAACAGGGTCTCGGGCACGTAGCGACCGCCGAACGGCCGGCCGATCCCCCAGCGGCCGTGCTCGTCCGCGTCCAGGAGCGCGGGGTCGAGCGGCGTGGGGCGCGCCGGCACGAGTGGGAGGTCGACTCGCGCCGCCTTCGCCCGCTTGACGAACAGGCCCACCAGAAAGGGATCCTTGGTCGGACGACGGGGCTCGCCTGTCCCCGGGCGGTCGGCGGCACCCGCCCGGCGCCCCCGACCCGGCCGGCGCTCCTCGACCCCCGACGCCACGTCCACCCCCACGGCCGGGGTCTGCCGCAACGCCGCAGCGACGCTGGCCGGGGTGAGACCGCCCGCCAGCACCACCGGGATCTCCCGCGCGACCGCCGCCGCGAGCGATTGGTCGACCCGCACGCCCGTGCCGCCGAGCACGGCCGGGTCGGCCGCGTCGAGGATGAGCCGCTCCACGCCCGGGCGGGACAGGGTGGCCCGGCCCGCGGCCACGAGCCCAGCGGATCGGGCGTTGCCGGCTTGGGGGACGCCGGCGAGGGAGCTGCCGGCCGCCGTCACACGCAGCACGGCCATCGCGGGCAGCCCCGGGTCGCCTTCCGGAAGGCCGTCCCGCCCTGACCACTGGAGCGCATCCAGCCCAATCCGCTCCGCCAACCCGGCCGCCTGTCCCGGCGTCACGTCACCGACGACGCCCACCAGCTCGGGCCGCCCGCTGGCTCCGCGGAGCGCACGCGCCAGCTTCGCGAGCTCGCGCGCCTCCCGCTCGTCGAGACAGCGCGGCGTGCCCGCCACCAGGTTGAGCCCCACCGCGTCCGCACCGGCGGCCACCGCCGCCTGCAAGCCTCGCGCGTCGGTGATGCCGCAGACTTTCACCCAGGGCGTGCGATCGGCGACCGACGGGTCGTCACCTGGAGCGGGCGCCGCGCCGGCCGCCACGAATGCCGCGGTCCGAGCACGGATGGAGCCGGGGTCGGCGCCGGCGCGCATGAGCGCCTCGCCGATCAGGGCCGCATCGAAGCCCAGGGCCCGCCAGCCGACCAGCCGGGATGGCTCGTCGGCCCCCGACTCGGCCACCGTCAGGCGGTCGTCCGGGATCTGCGCGCGAAGCTCCGCGGCATGCTCCGCCCGCATGGCCAGTGAGCGCAGGTCCCGGTTGTTGACGCCGATCAGCCGCGCGCCGCTGGCCAGGGCACGCTCGAGCTCGCGCGCCTCGTACACCTCGACCAGGGGCTCCATGCCCAGGTCGCGTGCGATCCCGACACACCGTCGCAGCCGCTGCGTCGGCAGCAGCGCGGCGATCAACAGCACCAGGTCGGCGCCGGCGGCGCGCAGCAGCGGCAGCTGCCGCTCGTCAACGACGAAATCCTTGGCCAGCACGGGCACCGAAACCGCGGCGCGAACTGCGGCGAGATCGTCGAGCGAGCCGGCGAACCAGTGCGGCTCCACGAGCACGGAGACGATGGCGGCGCCACCGGCTGCGTAGGCCCGGGCACGCGCCACCAGGTCCTCGCCGGGGGCGGCCAGCGTCCCAGCGGACGGCGAGCGACGCTTTGCTTCCGCGATCACGTGCAGCCCGGGACGGAGGAGCGGGGCAGCCGGGTCCCGGGGGGCCGGCCCGGCTCCAGCGGCCCGCACCAGCTCGTGCAGGCTGCGCCCGCCCAGGCCGGCTGCAAGATCGGCCCGGCGCCGTGCCGCCACCTCACCCAGGACGCCGAGCCGCCCCGCGCGGGCAGCCTGAACGCGGCGCGGCGGGTGCATGGCCCCCTCCCCGCCCAAGGCACCCTCCGCCCGATCAACCCGGAAGTCCGCACGCCCGGTCATCGGGCACCTCCTGCAGCTTGCGTTTCAGCCGCCTGCGTCGCGGCGTCCGGCCCTCCGCCGCCGGCCACCCCGATCGAGGCCCCCGGCCGATAGTGCCGCAGTCGCTCCAGCAGCGCAGCCGCGTCCCCCCGGTCAAGGATCCCAGCCGCTGCCTCCACGCCGGCACGCAACCCGTCCACGCGCCCGGCGACCAGCAACGCGGCTGCCGCATTCAGCAGGACCGCATCGCGGATCGGGCTTCGCTCCCCTGCGAAGAGCGCCTCCATGCGTGCCGCGTTCTCCGCCGGCGTGCCGCCCAGCAGCGCCTCGGTGGCCGCGCGCGGCAGCCCGGCATCCTCGGGCCGGATCTCGCGCCGGACCACGCCCGCGGGCGAGACGTCATACGCGACACCGGTCCCGTCCAGGGGCAGTTCGTCGATCCGATCGCCGTGCACCACGAGCGCCCGCTCGGCCCCCAGCGCATGGAGCACCTCGGCCAGTCGCCCGGCGGCGGCAGGGTCGCCCACGCCCACCAGCTGTCGCCGGGTCCCGGCCGGGTTCGTGATCGGTCCGAGCAGGTTGAACGCCGTGCGGATCCCGATCTCGCGCCGGGTGGGCCCCGCGTGGCGCATGGCCGGCTGGTAACCGGGCGCGAAGAGGAACGCGAAGCGCACCTCGCGCAGCGCGGCCGCGGCCGCTTCCGGACCCAGGTCGGTGGGCACGCCAAGCGCCTCCAGCACGTCCGCGCTCCCCGAGGCGGACGTGACCGCACGGTTGCCATGCTTGGCCACCGGCACGCCCGCGGCCGCCACAACCAGCGCCGCGGCGGTCGAGATGTTGAACGTTCCGCGGCCATCCCCGCCGGTGCCGCAGGTGTCGATGGCGCCGTCGGGCGCGTCCACGCGGATCGCACGCGCCCGCATCGCCGTCGCAAAGCCGGCCAGCTCGTCCACCGTCTCGCCGCGAATCCGCAGCGCGGTCAGGAAAGCGCCGAGCTGGGCGGGCGTCGCCTCACCGTCCATCACCGCACCCATCGACCGTCGGGCCTCTTCTCGCGACAGGGTGCGGCCGTCCACGACGGACGCAAGCGCCGCTCGCAGCTGTTCGCTCATCGAGCCTTCACCTCCGTACCGATCCGCTGGTTCCTGCCGGCCGGCCCCTGCAACGGGGCGTTGGGAGGGATCCCCGGGGCGGCGCGACCAGGTCCGGTTCGCACCCATCCGCGAGCCGAGAATGGACCGAAGGCGGCGTCCTCCAGGACGGCTGGATCACCCTCGCCGGCCATCCGCAGGAAGTTCGCCAGCAGCCTTGGCCCGTCCGGCGTCAGCACCGACTCCGGATGAAACTGCACCCCTTCCAGCGGAAGATCCCGGTGGCGCAGCGCCATCACCACGCCATCCGCGGTACGAGCGGTCACCTGCAGCCGGGCGGGCACGCTCGCCGGGTCCACACAGAGCGAGTGGTACCGGCCGGCCAGGAAGGGCGACGGCAGCCCCGCGAGAACCCCGTCCCCGGCGTGAACGACCTCGCTGGCCTGGCCATGGACCAGCGTCGGCGCCCGCACGATCCGGGCCCCGAAGGCCGCGCCCAGGCATTGCAGTCCCAGGCAGACGCCGAGCAGTGGCAACCCACGGTCCGCGGCCAGGCGAACCGCCTCCACCGACACGCCCGCCGTGTCCGGGTTGCCCGGCCCGGGCGAGACCAGGATGGCCCGGAGCGGGCGCCCGGGTGGGGGCGCGTCCAGCATCCGGCCGATCTCCTGCCGGTTCAGCCGATCGTTGCGGACGACCAGGAGATCGGCCCCGGCCGTCTCGAGCGCCTGGACCAGGTTGAACGTGAAGCTGTCGTAGTTGTCGATCACCAGGATCATCGCTGCGGACCGCCGATCAGGGCTGCGGCGGCGGCCGGTCCCGGGGCAGACGCGGGCGCGGGAGCGGCGGCAGACGCGGGCGCGGGAGCGGCGGCAGACGCGGGCGCGACAGGCACGCCACTCGCTGCCCCGGGTGCCGCACGTGGCGGGATCCCGGCCGG
>JBMFSS010000031.1:0-24080 GCA_049967415.1 Candidatus Limnocylindrales bacterium | reverse complement strand
ACGACCTCGGGTCCCTCGAAGAGTTCGCTGCGGGTAGTCATGGGTGTCCCCCCAGAGATCTGCCGAGTGCCGGCTCTCGCCGTATGGCGGTCATAGGGTCAGTCATTCGTTCCGGATCCCCATGCCTCCTCGTCCTCACCACTGCAGGTCCGTCGCGCCAGCGGGCTCGACCACCACTCCCCAGGAACAAGCCGGGAGCTCCGCTCATGCAACCGCCGCCGGCAGGGGGCCGCGGACCGGACGGGTGGGACGCAGATTCAGTCCAAGCTCGCGCGTCATCAGCAGCGCAGACGCGCCGAGCACCACGATGTCGTCGACCCCGCCAAGCTCCAGGCGGGTCGCCTGTACCAAAGCCGGCAGCGCGCCCCGCTGCATGGCGACCTGCACCGCCGCCAGCCATGGCGCACCGAAGGCGGCCATCGTCCCGGCCAGCACGATGCGCTGCACGTCCAGCACCCCTACCAGGCCGGCGACCACGGTGCCGAGCCGGGAGCCCGCTTCGAGCACCACCCGGCACACATCGGGGTCGCCCTGGCGGAACGCCTCCACTGCCTGGGGCAGCGAGACCGGCACGCCGCGCAGCGCCTCCAGGCGGGCCAGCACGGCGCGGGTACTGGCCACGGTCTCGAGGCAACCCCGACTTCCACAGCGGCACAGCTCGCCGTTCGGCTCTACCACCGTGTGCCCGATCTCGCCGGCCCCAAAGCCATCCCCTTGGAACAACTCGCCATTCAGCACCAGTCCCGCCCCGATCCCGAGGCCCACCTTGATGGCGACCAGGTTGGTCGCCCGTACGGGGCCGAACACGTGCTCGGCCAGGGCCGCGACCTGGCTGTCGTTGGCCACGTAGACCGGCAGGTGATAACGCGCGTGGACGATCTCGCCGAGTGGGAGCCTGCGCCAGTCTCGCTTGACCGCCTGCAGCACCGTGCCGACACGGGTGTCGATGATGCCGGGCGCGCCGATCCCGATCCCCAGGACCCGGCCATCCTGGACGGCCAGCAATCGGTCGAGCAGGTCGAACGCACGGTCCAGCGCGGCGTCACCGTCCGCGTCGTCGGACGGCACCTCGATCCGGTGCAGGCTCTCGCCCCGGAGGTTGACGGTGGCCCCGCGGAAGACGCTGTCGCCGAGATCCACCCCAACCAGGAGCCGAGCGTCGTCGGGGACCTGCACGAGGATCGGGGCCTTGCCGCCGGTGGAGGGTCCACGGCCCACCTCTCGGGCCAGGCCGTCGGCCAGGAGGCTTTCGACGACCGCCGAGACGGTGGTGCGGGTCAGGCCAGTCCGCCGCGCGACCTCGGCGCGACTGACGGGACCGTCATCGTAGAGCGTCGCCAGCACGAGCCGCTGGTTATGCTCACGGGTCTCGCGAAGGGTAGCCTTGATGGGTCGTTCCACGGTGCGGGCCCTGTCACTCCGCGCGCCGGAACCTGCCGGCACTTTGTCCAGATCTTGGACTATGGCAGGATACCTGCTTTGTCAGGAGTCTGGACATACTTTTTCACAATTCCCGTCCGCTCCGCGTGGAGCGCGGACCCGCCGCTACACTCTGCTGCGAACAGACGGCACGCGGAGGAACGGATGGTCGAGACGGACGGACGAGAGCGCTGGGCGATGGTGCTCGGCTCGAGCAGCGGGTTCGGGGCCGCCGCGGCGATCGCGCTGGCCCGCGACGGGTACGGGATTGTGGGCGTCCATCTGGATCTGCGCAGCGGGCTGGCCGCGGCCGAAGACGTGCGCCGGACGATCGAGGCGTGCGGTGTGCCGGTGGTCTTTCACAACGTCAACGCCGCCGACGAGGGGAAGCGCCACGCCGTGGTGGCAGACACTGCGCGGCTCTTCGGAGAGCGCCGAGCCGCCGGCGCCGATCCGTTTCTGGCCGTCTTCCTCCATTCGTTGGCCTTCGGGACCACCCTCTCGTACATCACCACCGAGCCCGGCCGCAAGGAAGTCTCGCAGCGACAGCTGGAGATGACCACCGACGTGATGGCCCACTCGATGGTCTACTGGGTGCGGGACCTCTTCCATGCCGGTCTCCTGGCCCATGGCAGCCGGATCTTCGCCATGACCAGCGAGGGCGCCGTCAAGGTGGTGCCCACCTATGGACCGGTCAGCGCAGCCAAGGCAGCGCTGGAGTCGCACGTCCGGCAGCTCGCCCTCGAGCTCATCCCCCACGGGATCACCGTCAATGCGATCCGCGCGGGGGTAGCCGACACGCGGGCCTCGCGGGCGATCCCGGGGCACGAAGAGCTCTTCCGGTACGCGCAGCAGCGCAACCCGGCGGGGCGGCTGACCACCCCCGAGGACGTAGCGGAGGCGATCTTGGCACTCTCCTCGCCGCGCCTCTACTGGATGACTGGCAATACGATTGGCGTGGACGGCGGAGAACACATGGGGACCAAACAGGAGGAAGGTTGAGCGTGTCCATGACCCCGCCCGACGACGAACCGGCGGGCGAGGCTCCCTTGGTGGTTGGGGGGGGCCCGCCGCCAACTTCTCCCACCTTCCGGCTTGTGAACGCCAGCGTCCGGGTCCTGGTGCGTCTCGCACGCGTTCAGCTGCTGGTGGACGGCCTGGAGCTGCTCCCCGACCGGCCCGGGGTGATCCTGGCCAGCAACCACCTCTCGCTGGCCGACCCGGTCCTGCTGGCGGTGGTGGTGCATCGCGCGGTGGGGCGCCGGGTGCGACACATGGCCAAGGCAGAGGCGGTGGCGATCCCGGTCTTTGGGCTGCTGCTCCGCGACTACGGCGGCTTTGCCGTGCGCCGGGGCCGGCCGGACCGGGAGGCCTACCGGATGGCGCGCGAGGTGCTGGCCGGCGGCGACTGGCTGGGGCTGGCGCCCGAAGGGACGCGTAGCCGCACGGGGACGCTCGGGGAGCCCAAACCAGGGGTGGCGCTGCTCGCGGTGCGGACCGGCGCGGAGATCGCCCCGGTCGCGATCTGGGGCAGCGAGGAGCTCTGGCCGGTGGGAGCGATGCTGCCGCGGCCCGGGAAGAGCGTGCACATCCGGTTCGGCGCCCCGTATCGCCCGGACGTGGCGGCCGCGGTCACCGGCGGAGGCACCGGTGTCGGGCAGGCCGACACGGCGGACCAGGCGGACCGAGCCGCCCAGACCAACGCGGCCCCACGCGGAGCATCGGCCGAACGGCATGCCGCGCTGGACGCCGTCAGCGAAGATCTGATGCGACGGATCGCGGCGCTGCTGCCGGAAGGGTACCGGGGCCGCTTCGGGTAGATCTGCCGGCCGGGAACGGCTGGCGCACCCCGGGCGGCGTCATGCGTGACTGGCGCGAGGGGTGGCCGGCTCGCAGAGTCAGGACCCCACGCACGCCAGTTCAGAACTGCTCGAGGTAGCGGTCCAGCTCCCAGGTGCTGACCTGGCCGCGATATTCGTTCCACTCGGCCCGCTTGGCCTCGACGAAATGGCCGAGAACGTGCTCGCCAAGCGCGTCGCATATGACCGGGTCCGCCTCCAGCTCGTCGATCGCCTCGCCGAGTGTCCCCGGCAGGTGCCGGATCCCGCGTTCCGCAATCCGTGCCGCGTCCATCTCATAGAGGCTCTCCTCGACCGGCTCTGGGAGCTCCATCCCTTTCTCGATCCCGTCCAGCCCGGCAGCCAGCATCACGGCGAAGGCGAGGTACGGGTTGGCGGACGGGTCCGGGCAGCGCAGCTCGATGCGGGTGGCCTCGATGCTCCGGCCGGGCGACACCATGGGCACGCGGATCAGCGCCGAGCGGTTGACGCGCCCCCAGGTGAGATACGTGGGTGCCTCGTACCCGGGCACCAGCCGCTTGTACGAGTTCACCAGCGGCGCCAGCACCGCGATCATGCCACGCGCGTGCGCCAGGACCCCGGCCATGTAGGCCCGCGCCAGGTCGGAGAGCCCGTACTTGTTGTTCGGGTCGGCAAACGCGTTGCGGCCGGCCTTGACGTCGTAGAGGCTCTGGTGCGTGTGCATCCCCGAGCCGTTGATGCCGAAGATCGGCTTGGGCATGAAGGTGGCATAGAGACCGTGCATCTGCGCCACCGCCTTCAGCGTGAAACGGAAGGTGATGGCGTTGTCGGCCGTCCGAAGCCCTTCGGAGTACTCGAAGTCGATCTCGTGCTGGCCGGGAGCGACCTCGTGGTGGGCCGCCTCCACGACGATGCCGAACGCCTCGAGCGCGTTGACCATGTCCTGGCGCACCTCCTGCGCCAGGTCGGTGCTGAAATCAAAGTAGCCAGCCTGATCGTGGGGGAGCGGGCGGATGGCGCCCTCGTCGTCGCGCCGAAACAGGAAGAACTCGAGCTCCGGCCCAGTGTCGAACCGGTACCCCAGCCGCTCGGCCCGCGCGATCTGGCGGCGAAGCACGTGGCGCGGGTCACCGACAAAGGGCTCCCCCTTGGGCGTGTAGACGTCGCAGATCACCCGGGCCGTGCCCCGTCCGCCCAGCGGCCCGTCGGTGTGGCCGCGCTGCCAGGGGATCTCGGCAAAAGTGGAAAGGTCCGGCTTCAGGTACTGGTCGCTCTCGGCGATCCGGGTGAACCCCTCCACCGAGCTGCCATCGAACCAGGTCCCATGCTCCAGCGACTCGGCCAGCTGGTGCAACGGGATGGTCACGCTCTTGACCGACCCGATGATGTCGGTGAACTGGAGCTGGACGAACCGGATTCCGCGCTCCTGTGCGGCCGCGATCGCGGCCTTCGGGTCATCACTCCGAACCTCGATGGTCATGGCGTCCTGCTCCTCCACGGGTCGTGGGTCCGGCCAAGCGTCACCGGCTTGGGCACCCTGCACAATGGAGGCAAGTGTATCCTGCCCCTGTTTCGTGGGAAGCCGCGATTCAGGGCGCTGGTGGCTCTCTGGACTGGTCGTTCTGCACAACTCGGACGGCCACCGCGAGGGCCAGCCGGAGGTCGGGATCGTCCAGCTGCCAGCCGGTGAGCGCCTCGATCCGCGCGACTCGGTACTGCAGCGTATTTCGGTGGACACCCAGCGCCTGCGCGGCTGTCGCCGAGGCCGGATGGTCGAGGACCGCCCGGAGGGTCGCGATGCGCCGACGGCGCGTCTCCGGCGACCCGGTGAGGAGCGGGGCGAGCAGCGCCTGCGCGAGCCGAGCGCCGTTCGGCAGGTTGTGCAGTTCGCCCAGCATCCGGTAGACGGGCAACCGTTCGGCCAGCATCACCCTCCCGCGTGCGGATGCACCCCGCGCTGCGTGGCTCGGCGGCGGACCGGGCGCTCCCCGCGGTTCGTGCGGTGATGGCGCCTCAGCCGCAGCAGGCAGCCCGGCTGCCGGAGGCTGCCCGCCCGCTGGCGCCTCGGCCCGGGGGAGCGCCTCCACGGCCTCGAGGGTTGCCCGGGCCTCAGCCTCCGCGGCCGATCGCTCCCCCGGCTCGCGAAAGGGTCGCGAGAGGGCGACATCCCGGCCCACCGCCGCCGCGATCCGCCCCGCGACCAGCAGGCCCCGCGGGTCGTCCGGCCCGAGCGCCACCACCAGCCGGTACTCCAGGCTGGTCACGTCGCCGCGCAGGAGAAGCCGGCGCGGCGGAGCCAGCCGAACCAGGCGATCGCGACGTCGCTCGCGCTCCTCGAGTGGAAGATCCTCGCCGCGGACGAGCTGGCGGGCGACGATCACGGCCCAGGGCGGTCCGTCGGCTGGCAAGGCAGCCAGGACCCCTCCCCCGGACGCCGGCCGCGTCGCCTGACGACCCAGCTCGAGGGCCACCAGCGGCGCGACGCGCTCGGCCACGGCCCGGTCCAGCGCGCTCGCTGGCTGCGGGCCGAGCAGCGCCAGGGAGCCGGCGGAGGGGACCCCGGGCAAGGGCACCCGCAGGGCAGCCACGCGCGTCTGGGCCAGGTAGCGCGCAGCGGCAGCCCCAGCCTCGGCGACGCCATCGGGAGCGTGGATGGCCACCGCGGCGCCCTGCTCGTCTTCGATCGCAACCGCCCGCCCAAGGGCGGCGCCCACGGCCCCGGCCAGCGCATCCATGCCGAGCCCCTGCAATGCCAGCCGCTCCACCTGGTCGGCCACCTCCCCGGCGCGGCGGTCGAGCTCGGCGCGACGGTTGACCAGGTAGCCGACGACCGATCGCTCCAGCGCTCCGGGATCGCCCGACTCGAGATGCAGCGCCGGCAGGCCATGGGCGCACGCCGACTCGGCGAGCTCGGCGGCGCTGGTCCCGGGTGCCAACCGACCCACGAGGAGAAGCGCGGCGACGCCGGCCCGCGCCATCTCCGTCCCCAGAACCGATGGGTCGGCTCCCCCGGCCACCAGAGCGGCCAGTGCCGGTTCCGGGACGATCGCCAGGTCGGCGGCCTCAAGCCCCTCCAGGGCGGGCACCCGGGCCCGCAGCACTCGGACCCAGCCGATCTCGGGGTCCGGGCGCGCGCCTTGCACCGACTCTGAGGCGGGCGGCGGGGCATCCTCGGCCCACGCCCAAGTCGCGGTGGGCAGCACGTCGCGCCAGATCTGCAGCAGGGTCGGCACGGCCTCATGGTCTCACGTGCCGTTGCTCGGCGCCCCGGCGCCGAGCCCGCGATGTCGCTCCCCGTGCCGCCCCCGGCCACGCGCCGGCAGGAACCAGACCCCGCCGTGGGCCCGGCGGCCGCGATCAGGCGGTGGCCCGGACCGCGTCGAGCGCGTGGGCGAACGCGCCCAGCACGTCCTCCCGGTCCTCGAGCCCCACCGAAACCCGGATCAACCCCGGCGCGATCCCGGCCCGCTCCAGGGCCGCGGCGTCCAGCTGGCGGTGCGTGGTGGACGGCGGGTGGACCGCGATGGTATGGACACTGCCCAGCGACGCGGTGCGTTCTCCCAGCTCCAGGGCGTCCAGGAAGACGGCCCCGGCCTCGCGACTGGCCAGCTCGAAGGCAAGCATCCCGCCGCCGGCGCGCAGCTGGCGCCGGGCGAGGGCAGCCTGGGGATGACGGGGCAGACCCGGGTAGTGCACCCGCCGGACCACGTCGCTCTGGCCTTCCAGGTACTCGGCCAGCGCCTGGGCCGTGGCCGAATGCCGCTCCATGCGAACCGCGAGAGTGGCCAGGCCGCGGAGGACCAGGAACGCGCTGAACGGGGCCACGATCCCGCCCGTGTCCACCTGCAGGGCACGCACGTCCGCCATCCGCTCGGCGTCGCCACACACCACGCCGGCGAGCACGTCCGAGTGCCCCCCGATCCACTTGGTGGCCGATTCCACCACCAGGTCCGCGCCCAGCTCGGCCGGGCGACAGAGGTACGGCGAGGCGAACGTGTTGTCCACGACCAGCGTCACCCCGTGACGGTGCGCGATTGCGGCCAGCCGCTCCACGTCCGCCACCACGATGGTCGGGTTCGAGATCGTCTCGACGTACAGGACCGGGGTCGCCGGAGCGAGGGCCGCCTCCACCTCGGCATGGTCGGTGGCATCCACGTAGCGAGCTGTGATCCCGAAGCGCCGGAGCGGTCCTTCCACGAGCGCGCGGGTGCTCCCGTACAGCGCGTTGGACGCCACCAGCGTATCGCCGGCCGAGAGGCGGGAGGCGAGGGCGGCGAAGATAGCCCCCATGCCGGTGCCGAAGGCGAAGCCCTCCGCCGCGCCCTCGACTTCAGCCACCGCGTCCGCCAGCGCCGCAGCGGTGGGGTTCGCGATGCGGGAGTAGGCATACCCCGGGCGATGGTCACCCAGCACGTCGGCCAGCTCCAGCGAGTCGGCCGCTCGGAAGGTGGCGGTCTGGTAGATCGGGACAGCGGTGGCTTCCTGGTCGAGGCGTGGGCTGCGGCCGGCCGCACGGATGGCGCGCGTCGAGAAACCGCCCGCTTGAGACTCATGCCGCATGGACCGGCATCCTACACCGCCGCCCGTGCGGGCCGCGGCTCACGCCGGCGGCGCGCCTGTGCCGCCGACCTCCGGGGCACGCGGCGCCCGGCCCGGCGTCTCCATGGGCACGCCCGGGATCGCACGCAGCTCCTCGGTGACGAACCCGCTCGCCACGCCCCGGTGGCAGCCGACGATACCCACGGCGATCACCACGAGGTCGCTGCTGGGAAAGCCGAGCGGCGGCCTCCTGAGCGGCCCGTACTCCCCGTACCGGGAGATCGGGAACGTCGCGAGGAGCATGGCCATCAGCCAGGCTGACCGCTCGATGTGCATGCGCCCGATCGGGTTGCTGCACCGCCGGAGGACGATGCTGAACAGGATCAGGGCCACGGCAAGGAGCACGACGAAGACGACCCCGAGCACGGCCCCGACGTTCGGCCTGATCCAGCCCTCATTCGGCGCGCAGTACCAGACGAACACGGCCAAACCCACGAAGACCGCGGCGTAGACGTTGACCAGCGTCTGAAACCCCGACCAGTAGACGATCATGAGCGCCGCGAGGAAGCCGGGGGGCACAATCGGCTCCGCAGCCGGCAGCCGGAACAGCCGCCGGAGGCGCTCGCAGCGAATTGGTCGGGGCGGCGGGATTCGAACCCGCAACCTCGTGCTCCCAAAGCACGTGCGCTACCGTTGCGCTACACCCCGAGCCGGCCGGACCTCCGCTGCGTCAAGGATACCCGACCCCCGGCCGCAGTCATCGGGCCAACCCTGCACCGGTGCCGGGAGGGCGACGCTGCCCGCCCGGCTGGCAACCCCTCGGGGCGATCCCGGCTGGCAACCATCGTCAGAGGGCCATGTGCGTGGGACGGCCCGCGACGAAGGTGGCGCCGACGTGCATCCGCCGCAACCGCTCGGCGGCCTCCACCGGATCGGGGCCGGCCCCCAGGGGATCGTCGTCGAGCAGGACGATATCGCCGCGGCTTCCCGCCACGAGCGTCCCCTGGCCATCGGTGCTGGCCGCCAGGGCCTCGCCCGCGGTGAGCGACTGCTCGGGGTGCCAGGGGGCCCGCTCGTCGGCGCTCCGGTGAACGGCCGCCGCCATGCCGAGCCACGGATCGAGCGGGGAGACCGGCGCATCCGACCCCATGGTCAGCACCACGCCGGCATCGGCCATGGCGCGCAGCGCGAAGCACCGCTCCGTCCGATCCGGCCAGCACTGTTCCGCGACATCGCGGTCGTCCAGCAGGTGCGCCGGATGGACCCCGGCACGGACGCCCAGCCGGGCCATGCGCGGGATGTCCGCCCAGCGCAGGAGCTGCGCGTGCTCGATCGACCCGGACGCGCCCGTGGCCTCGAACGCGTCCAGCACGATGCCGGCGGCTGCGTCCCCGATGGCATGCACTGCCGCCTCCAGCCCATGCGCCCGGGCTCGAGCCAGGAGGCGACGCAGTTCCGCGGGCGAGTAGTTCAGCTTGCCGCGTGGGTGGTCGAGCATGGCAGCATCGGCATACGGGGCGTCGCAGTACGCGGTCCGGGTATTGAGCGAGCCATCGGCGATGATCTTCAGCGGGCCCATCGTGAGCTGGTCTCCGCCCCCCGGCAACGGCGCGCCCGTGCGTAGGCCGGCCTCCACCGCCTCGTCCAGCAGCTCCGGGTAGACCGAGGTCCGCACCCGGATCAGGTCCAGGCCGCGCGCGTATCGCTCGGGCCACTCACGGAAGCCGGGGCCGAACTCCATGTCGGTGACGCCCACCACCCCGGCCGCGGCGGCCCGCGCCAGCACCACGCGATAGCCGCGCTCCACCTGGGCGTCCGCGCCGGGAAGCGTCCCGAGCCTGCCGAACACCTCGAACCACTCGGCCTCGTCCAGGACCGTGGCTCTCTGCGGGACCCCCAGCAGCGCCAGGGCGCGCGAGTTCAGCCACCCGTTGTGGGCGTCGCCACTGACCAGCACCACCGGGTGGCCCCCGCTGACCGCGTCCAGCTCGGCAACCGTGGGCCGGCGCGGCCACGTTGCGGAGCGGTACCCGAACCCCGTGATCACCTCGGCCGCCCGGTCCACGGGAAGCGCCGCAACATGGTCGGCCACGATCCTGACCACGTGCTCCGGCCCGGACGTGCCGCGGAGATTGAGGCGCGTCGCATCGAGCGCCCACTGGCGCATGTGCACGTGGCCGTCCCACAGGCCCGGGATCGCCCAGCGTCCATCGCCATCCCAGGCCTCAGCACCGGCGGGGACCGCGAGCGAGGGTCCCACCCCGGCCACGACTCCACCCCGGACCCAGATGTCCACCGGTCCCGGCCCGACAGCGGCAGACCCAATGGATATCAGGCGGACATTGCGGATGACGATCGACGGCCCGGACGAGGCGTGCACCGGCGCTACCCGCCCACCAGGAAACCCAGGCCGGCCACCACCAGGACCGCCTCGATGATGAGGACGAACGCCCGCTCGGGCAGCCGATCCACGATCCGTTTGCCCAAGGCGGAACCCACGACCATCAGTGGGCCCAGGGCCACCCCTATGGCCAGCGACCGCAGCGTCAGGATCGAAGCCTGGCCATACGCGACGAGCTTGGTCACGTGCATCACCACCGTCGAAAGCGCCTCCGTGCCGATGTAGGCGCCCTTGACCAGGCCGTAGGCGAGAAAGAACGGGGCCATCAGCGGCCCCACGCTCCCGAGCAGCGCCGAGAGAAAGCTGAACACGGCGCCGATGAGCGCAAAACTGCGCAGCGGGGGACGGCGCGGCGGGCCGGGGCGGAGGTGCCGCCACGCGACGGTGAGGAGCAGGAACAGACCGAGCAGGCGCGTCAGGGGCGAGAGCGGCGCAGAGGCGAACAGGAGCCCGCCGGCGAAGGCGAACGGAATGGCACCAAGCGCGAACCAGCCGACGACCGGCAGCTGCAGCTCGCGCCGGTTGAACCAGACGCGGCTGCCATTGCCGATCAGCTGGGCCACGGTCAGAATCGGGATCGCGTCGCGCACGCCGAACGCTGCCACCAGCACCGGCAGCAGCACGGCCGCGCCGCCGAAGCCCGCGACCGCCGCCAGTGTCGCGGCGACGAAGGCTGTCAGCGCGACCAGGAGCAGTTCGGGCAGGCTCACCCGCCGCGCCTCTCGGGCGCAGCGGGTGCGCTGTGCGGGCCCCCATGCGCCGCACACATCCGGCAAGCGTGCGGAGAGGGAGCCATCAGTAGCCCCACGCGCGAAGGACCCGGCGCATGGCACGAGCAGCGGCGGCGCGATGCGAGACTCGGTTCTTCTCCTCGGGCGTGTACTGCCCCACGGTGCGCCCCCCTGGCGCTTCCCAGGCCGGCTCGAAGATCGGGTCGTAGCCAAAGCCGCCGCTCCCGCGGGCCTCGGTCGCGATCCGCCCTTCGAAGGTGCCCCGGCGCACGACCGCGCGCGGGCTGAACCGCTGCTCACTGCCGGGACGGTGCGGATCGACCAGCGCGAGGACGCAGCGATACCGCGCGCCCCGGCGCTCCGGCGGGAGGCCGCGCAACGCTTCGAGCAGCTTCGCGTTGTTTTCCTCGTCGCTCGCGCGTTCCCCCGCGTAGCGCCGCGTCCGCACCCCCGGCCCACCGCCCAGCGCGTCGACCTCCAGCCCGGAATCGTCGGCCAGGGTGGGCAGCCCGGTCCGCTCCGCGTAGAAATGCGCCTTGAAGGTCGCGTTGGCGTCGAAGGTGTCGCCGTCTTCGGGTGCCTCGTCCGGGACGCCCACGTCATCCAGCGAGACCACGCGGGTATCCGGCAGGTGCAGCAGGGTCCGCAGCTCCGCCAGCTTGTGGGGCGACCGGGTCGCAATCACCAGCGTCCGCATCGACCCTCTCTGCCCTCCCGGTGCCCGCTCGATCCCGTTCAGCGCCGGGCCTGCGCGAGGGTGGCCGCCTGCGCCTCGAACAGCGCCCGCAAGCCATCGTCGGCGAGCGCCAGCAGGGTTGCCATGGAGGCGCGGTCGAACGGCTTTCCCTCGGCGGTCCCCTGCACCTCCACGTAGGTGCCGGCGTCCGTGCCCACCACGTTGAAGTCCACCTCGGCGTGCGAGTCCTCCTCGTAGTCGAGGTCGAGCACCGGGCGTCCCCCGAAGATCCCCACGCTCACCGCCGCCACACGCCCGCTGAGAGCCCCCTCCAGCCCGCGGCTGCGCAGAGCAAGCACCAGCGCCACGTAGCCCCCGGTGATGGACGCTGTGCGAGTGCCCCCGTCCGCTTGCAGCACGTCACAGTCGATGGCGACGGAACGTTCGCCGAGCTTCGCGAGCTCGACCACGCCCCGCAGTGAACGGCCGATCAGCCGCTGAATCTCCTGCGTGCGGCCGCCCTGCCGCCCCTTGACGGCCTCCCGCTGGGTCCGCTCGGCGGTGGCGCGCGGCAACATGGCGTACTCGGCGGTCACCCAGCCCAGCCCCTTGCCGCGCAGGTGTGGCGCAGTGCGGTCCTCCACGGTGGCCGCGCAGAGCACGTGCGTGTCACCGACCCGGATGAGGCAAGAGCCCTCGGCCCACTTCTGCACCCCGAGCTCCAGCGTGACGGGCCGCAGCTGCCCGGGCAGCCGGCCATCGTGGCGATACGGTGCGGCGCCGATGCTCATGCGTCTCCCTCCCCGCGCGCGGTGGCGCGCTCCTCGGCCTTGGCCTGATCCCAGAGCTCGTCGAGTTCCTCGAAGCTCATCGTGTCCAGCGTGCGGCCGCGTTCCTCGGCGAATCGCTCGACGCTGGCAAAGCGGCGCGCAAACTTGGCGTTGCCGTCGCGCAGCGCCGACTCGGCATCGACGCCGAGCTTGCGGGCCAGGTTCACCAGGACCAGCAGCAGGTCGCCGAACTCCTCGGCCCGCTCGGCATCGGTCCGAGCTTCCAGCAGCTCCACCGCCTCCTCGCCGAGCTTGTCGATGACGCCTTCCACGTCGGGCCAGTCGTACCCGAGCGCCGCCGCGCGGCCCTGCATCTCCTGTGAATACGCCAGCGCAGGGAGTGAGCGGGCGAGTCCGGCGAAGGCCGCGGGGAGTGACGCGCTGGCGCGGGGATCGCCGCCCCGGGCGGCACGCTCGCCGGCCTTGATCCGCTCCCAGTTCTGCAGCACGTCGTTGGCCGTGGCGGCCTCGGCATCCGCGAACACGTGCGGGTGGCGCCGCACGATCTTGGCGCCGATCTCCCGGTAGATGTCATCGAGGTCGAAGAGTCCTGCCTCGGCCGCGATCTGGGCATGCAGCACGATCTGCAAGAGCAGGTCGCCCAGCTCGCCGGCAAGCTCGGCCGTGCCGCCCTGTTCGAGTGCGTCGTACGCCTCGTACGCTTCCTCGAGGAGGAAGGGGCGCAGCGAGCGGTGGTCCTGCTCGCGGTCCCAGGGACAGCCGTCCGGGGCGCGGAGGCGCGCGGCGATCCAAGGGAGACCGTGGGGACTCGCCAGGTTCGCCAGCGGGCCCAGGGCCGGCAGCAGATGCGGGGCACGGGACAGCTCGGCCGGATCGAGGGCAGCAAGGGTGGTGTCCGGCGCCCCATCCAGTCCCAGCACCGGGTGGTTCGACGGATACAGCGCGCGCAGCACATCCAGCGGCGTGCTGCCGTGGCCCGCGCGGCCCGGCAGCACTGACGGTTCGAACGTCCCGGCAGCACCGGTCGTGGCGGTCGCCGGTCCGGCGGCTGGGGACCGCTGGCCGCTCCGGGGCAGGATCAACAGGGCCCAGGAGGGATCGAACGCGCGTCGCATGACGCTCTCGACGCCCAGGACCTGCACTCCCGCCTCGACGTCCAAGCCGTGCCGCTGGGCTGCCTGGACCAGGATTTCGTCGATCATGCGCCGCTGCTCCCTTCAGTGCCGGCGGTCTCGTTCGGGGTATCGGCCGATCGCCAGATGCTGGCCCGTGCCTGCTGCGCCTCGTACCAGTTGGCGAAGGCGCGCTCGCGCAACGCCGCCAGCTGGGTCGCATCCACCGGGCGCTCGGCACGCTCGCTGACCATGTACAGCCAGGTGCCATCGACGCCGGTCACGGGCCGGCTGATCGCCCCGGCGCGGAGGCCAAAGAGGACGGCCTGCACGGGCGGAGACAGTTGGTCGGGCGCGATCCAGCCCATGTCCCCGCCGGAATCGGCATCCGGCGCGTCCGAATTCACGCGAGCGACCGCCGCAAAACTCGCCCCGGGTTGTGCCAGCGCCGCCTGGACCGCACGCACGCGGGCCGCGGATCCGCTGCCACCGGCGATGCGGATCTCCCAGGCGTGGACCTGCGCGATCGCCCCGGTGGTCGCCTGGGCCAGGACCCTGGCCGCCAGCTTCTGCCGGACGAGATCGGCGCGCAGTGTGTCGCGGTAGGCCGCCAGGCTGACGCCCGCCTTCGAGAGCTCCTGCTGCAGATGCGGGTCCGTCGAGGACGGCACGATGGCGGTCACGCGCCCGATCCGGTAGACACCGTCGGCGCCCAGGATCACCCGGGTGGTGCCCCCGACCGGGAGCGCGAAGAGGGCCGCCACCCAAGCCGGGTCGACGGGGTCGCCCGCCCAGACGTACCCGAAGTCGCCGCCCGCGACCGCGCTGGGGTCGGTGGAGAAGGTCCGCGCGACCTGGTCGAAGGGGATGCCTGCCTGCAGATCCGCGAGCGCCTGGTTCGCCAGTGCCTGGGCCTGGGCCTCCTGGGCCGAGGCGCTGCCGCTCGGCGACGTGAGAGGCGACGCGCCGGGCGCGACCGACGGGCTGGCGACGGGGGCCGCGCTGGGGCTGGGGCTCGGGCGCGGAGAAGGCGCCGGGGACCGTTTCCGGGCTGGGCTTGGGCTCGGGCTCGGGCTTGGCCTCGGGCTCGGGCTCGGGCTCGGGCTCGGGCTCGGAGACGATGCCGCGACCGGGCTCGGCGTTGCCACTCCCGGCACGGGCGCCGCGGCCGGGCTCGCGCCCGGGGCCACGAAAATGGCCAACACCCGGCGCTGCTCGGCCATGGTTGCCGTCTGGCGAAACTGCGCATCGACTTCGGCGCTTGAGACGGTGATCCCCAGCTGCGCCGCGAGCTTCTCCTGCAGCACTCGGTCAATCAGCTCCTGGATTGCAACGGACGGGATGGCGGCGATCTGCTGGCGCACGTACTGCAGGTCCCGTTGCGCGGTGGCCTGGTCCAGCTGGCCCCCAGCCTGCGCGCTGCTGATCCGCTGTTCCTGCAGGCCGAGGCGAAAGGCGTCCACCTGCTCCTGCGCGACCCACTGGTCCCTGCTGATACCCGTTCCATTGACGCTCGCCACGTCCGCCATGTGCTCCGCGTAATAGGTGGAGCCCACCACGCCGGCCAGCATGAGCACGGCAACCACCGGCAGCGCCAGGAACCCCAGTCGCAGCACGGCCTGGTGACGGCGATCGTCCTGCAGCGGGGAGCGCCGTCCCCGGCGCGTAACGGGTCGGGCCCGAAAGGTCATGCGAGAAGGCTGCTCCGCGGCTCACTGAACGCCCGACCGCGCCCTCCCCGCACGAATCGTCAGGGGGAATCGGCCGCCGGGCGGACGCCGTAGTCTACCCCATCGTCGCGCGGCGCCGGCACCAGCCGATCTGCCAGCGCGAGCAGCGGCCGGACCTGGAGATCCCAGCGATACAGGTCGCGGTGCAGGGCAAGCGCCCGGTCGCGGCGGGCCGCGCGGACCGCGGCGGGCGCGTCGAGGACCTCTCGCAAGGCCCGCGCGAGGTCGTCGGGGTCGGAGGGGTCCGCCACTGCCCCCAGGCCGTGCCGCTCCACGATCTCGCGCATGACCGCCAGGTCGCGGCCCACCACCAGCGGCACCCCGGCCGCAAGCGACTCCCAGAACTTGTTCGGAGTGGAGAGGCGCTGGTTGAGCGAATCGCCCGGCACGGCGATCAGCGCGGCGTCGGCGCCGGCCGCCCAGCGGGGGACGGCATCGGGGTGCACCGGGGGCAAGGTGACATGGCGCCCGAGGTGGCGTGGGTCACGGTCCAGGGCCCGCATCCGCTCGTACCAGGGGCCAAAGCCCATCGCCACGAACGCGGCATCCGGTAGCCGCAGCACGGCCTCCCCCGACTCGAGGAGCCCCCGGTCGGCGCCCAGGATCCCCAGGAAGAGGACCAGCCGGGTGCTCGGCGGCAGCCCGGTCGCGCGCCGGAGGTCGTCCGGGCGCCCAGTCGGACGTGGGTCGTAGGGCGGGCAGTTGCGGACCACGACCGGGGGCTCCGCCAGCCGCCAGCGACGCTCCAGCTCGGCTGCCAGCGCCTCGTTGACGGTCACGGTCCCGTCCGCCCTTCGGAGCAGGGCGCGTTCCCGCCGCTCGTAGAGCCGCTTGAGGGAGCGCGGCATGGTCGCGTATGCGTTCCCCTCGAGGAACAGATCGATCACGTCGTAGACCACGCGGCCGGCGCGCGGGATCGCTTCGCCAGATGCCGAGTGCCTCCCCTGGGGCCCGCGCATCACCATGCGGCGGCCCTGGGCATCCCGGGCGAGCTCGGTCGCGGCGACCAGGGCCGCGACCCCGCAGGCGTGGTACAGGTCCGCCGGCGGCAGCGTCTGCCTCAGCCCCGCCGTCCAAGCCCGCGCGGGGAGCGGCCAGCGCAGCACGCCCAAGATGCGACGTGGCGTGGGTGTGCGGGCCGTGCGCAGCAGGCGCAGTGCCGGGAGGCGGGCCAGTCCGCGAGCCGCGGCGCCGACCGCGGCGTCGGTGCGCGCGACCAGCCGCGCCGGCAGGCCACGAGCGGGCTGAACGAAGCGGGCGAACGGACCGGCCGGCGCGACGCGCAGGATACGGACGGTCCCGTCCCGCTCCTCCGCCGGGAGATCCGCCCGCGCGGTCCCGGCGATCAGCACCTCCCACCCCTCCGCCTCGAGCGAACGGGCGATCCGAAGCGCACGGGAGTAGGGTGCGACCGGGTTGTGCACGAGCACGATGGCCCGGCGTCGAGCAGGCACCGCGCGAGTGTACCGCCAGGGCCCGGCCGGGCCCTGGCGGTCTGCGCCGGTCCCCGCCCGGGCGCGTCTCCGGGGAGGGCGCGCTTGCACGAGGCCCAGGGGCCGCGGCGTCCCGGGCAGTCCACCCGGCCGGGGAGGGCCGTACACTGCGGCCCATGCCGCCACTCCGCGTCCTGGTGATCGCGCGCTGGTATCCGGCCGTGGACGACCCGGTGCGCGGCTCGTTCGTGGCGGACCAGGTGGATAGCCTGGTTGCCACCGGCCAGGCCGCGCCGCAGGTGGTCTCCTTCGAATTCGTTCGGCTGAACCGCGTAGTGGACCGACGCGAGCCCGAGCGCGACGCGATCCATGCCCGCTACGGGGTTGCGGTCCGCGAACGGGCGGACCGCACCACCCCCGGAGGCTGGCCCGCGTTCGTCGGCACCTGGCCGCACCTGCTGGACGTCCCGGTAGCCCGGCTCCCCGTGGCATCGGGGCCGGAGGATCCTCCGGTGCGCGAGAGCGAGGACCACCGGGCGGCGTTGATGCCGCTCATTGAGGACCTCGCGCGGCGCGGCGAGCGGTATGACCTGGTGCATGCCCATACCGGGTTCCCGGACGGTGACCTCGCACGGCAGGCGGCGGAGATGCTGGGGATCCCGTTCGTGGTCACCGAACATTCGTCGCAGACCGGCGCGGTGTTGCGGGACCCAGCCGCCAGGGAGTTGTACGCGGCCGCCGTGCGGGGCTCGGCACGGGTGATGGTGGTCTCCGAGTCGCTCGGCGCGGCGCTGCGAGCCGGTCTCCCCGAGCTCGCGGACCGGCTGGACGAGAAACTGGAGGTGGTCCCCAACAGCGTGCCGGTGGAGCTGTTCCGGGCGCCCCCCCTGGCCGAACGGCGGCCGGGCGAGCTGCTCTACGTGGGGACGCGGAAAGCGGACAAGGGGATCGGGACCCTGCTCGAAGCGTTCGCCCTGGCCAGGGCGGAGCGGCCCGAACTGACCCTGCGCCTCATCGGGCGGGCGCCCACGCTCGATGACGAGAACGCGTGGCTCGCCCGCGCAGAGTCCCTGGGCATCGCGGGCGCGGTGCGCTTCGATCCGCCGGCCGACCGCGCGGGCGTGGCCGCGGCGATGGCCCGCGCCGACCTGTTCGTGCACGCCAGCCGGCGCGAGACGTTCGGCGTGGTGCTGGCGGAGGCGCTGGCGTCCGGCCTGCCGGTGGTGGCCACCCGGTCGGGGGGCGCCGAGGGGATCCTCGGGCACGACCCGTCCGCCGTCGGGGCACTGGTGCCAGTGGACAACCCCCCGGCGATGGCGGCGGCGATCCTGGAGACGCTGGCGCGACGCGGGACCTTTGATCCGGAAAGGCTGCGCGCGGGCGCCGCAGCCCGGTTCGGCGCGGCGGTCATCGCGCGGCGGCTGCTGGAGATCTACCGATCGGCCGTTGCGGCGGGCGAGTCGACGGCGCGAGGGCCGGCGGCGGGCGAGGCGGCGACTGCGACTGCCGTGGGCGCCGCTCCGCCAGGCGGGACAGGGCGTGCCGGCGATGACGGAGCGGCGATCCCGGGCGGAGGGGAACGCGCCGGGACAGCGCGCGCCGGCGACTGGGCCGCCGCGCCGCTCCCGATCGTGGTCGGGTTCAACCGCGTCCAGGCCGGGCGGCTGCTGGCCGCGCTGCCCGGGGAGCTGCTGGCGCGCCTCACGCTGGTCACGGGGCAAGATCCCGGCGATCAGCCACTTCCCAAGGGGATCGGCGCGGTCGCAGTCGCGGACCTGGACGCCGGCTACGAGGCCGCGCTGCGCGCCGCCCGGCCGGCCCAGCCCCCGCCCCGGCTGCTTGGCCGCATCATCCGCTATGCGCGCGACCCCGGGGCCACCGATCGGATCGCCGCCGTGCATGCCGCACGACCCCGTTACCGACTGGAGACGGCACAGCGCTGGGTGATCGAGGCCGCCCGGGCGGCCCGGGCGAACGGGCCGGGCGCGAGCCTCGCCGAAGGCAACCCCGCCGCGCTCCCCGACCTTCTCTGCATCGATGGCTACGACGTCCTCGCCGCCGGCCCGGCGCTTGATTCGGGTGCGGCTCGGCTCGCGCCCGGGGGCATCCGCTGGCTGGCGGACCGGTGGGCGACCGCGCAGGTCAGGACCGCGCGAGATCCCTGACCAGCGCGACGTAGCGCTCCGCCTCGCGCTCCCAGGAGAAGGCGCGCACCCGCTCGCTCGCGGCGGCGATCATCGCCCCGCGCCCCGCCGGATCCTCCGCCAGGCGCCGCACCGCGCCGGCCAGCGAGACCGGATCGCCGGGCGCGAAATAGGCCAGCGCATCCTCCCCGAAGTACCGCTCCACCGTGGGCAGCCGCGAAGCCACCACGGGCTTGCCCATCGCCGCGTACTCGAAGATCTTGGTGGAGAGGCTGAAGTCCGTGAACGCATCGCGCCGGGTGGGCGCCAGCCCCACGTCGCACTCCGCGATACGCGCCGCCACCTCCTCCACCGGGATCCGGCCATGGAAGGCGACGCGGTCCGCGACGCCACGGGTGGCGGCCAGCGTCCGCAGCTGCGACTCGGCGTCGCCCCGCCCGTACAGGTCGAGCGTGACGTCCAGCGGCGCACCACGCGCCGCGACCTGCCCGCCGTCCGGAGGGGCGCCATCGGCGCCCGCCAGTCGGGCCACCGCCTCCACCGCCACGTCGAGCTGGTAAAGGGGAGTCAGCGCGCCCGCATAGACCAGGCGCAGACGGCCGTCCGCCATGAAGGGACGTGACGGGTGCGCGGCCGGGTCGAAGCGGTCCGACCGGGGGCTGTTCAGGACCACCGTCACCTTCGCCCGCGGCACCCCGAGCCCCGCCAGCCGGTCTGCGAGGGCGTCGTTCACGGTCAGCACGTGGGTGGCGAACCCGATCGAGACGCGCTCGGCAGCCAGCAGGGCCGCGCGCGCCGGGCCGTGTGAGGCCGCCGGAAAGCGGCTCCGGAAGAACTCCGGCATCGCCTCGTGCAGGTCGAGCACGACCGGGACGCCGTCCAGCCGGAGCGGCCCCATCGCGAAGACCAGCGGGTCGGGCAGGGTCGCGACCTGGGCCAGCCGGTAGTGCCGGCGCGCGTGCAGGCGCACCGCGGCCAGCAGCGCGTGACCGAAGAAGGTGCCGTACTCGGCGAGGTAGGTGGCCATCCCGGCGCCCTGGTGGCGCTGCACCGGCAGGCGATGCACGTCCACGCCCTCGATCCGCTCGCGCGCAGCCGACCCCGGCTGCTGGAGCGCCAGCACGTCGACGTCGACTCCGGCGGCGGCGAGCGCCTCCGCCTGCCGGCGGACCCGCGGATCCTCTTCGTAATAGGAGTGCGTGACGAGCAGCAGGCGGAGCGGGCGGGAGGAGGCCACGGGGACGCCTACGGCAGCGGTTGATCCAGGCTGACCGGCGGGGGCAGCGGCTTCGAGAAGCGCTGGGCCTCTTCCTGCTGCATCCGCTTGCGCTGCCGGACCCGGTCCCGGTAGAAATCGACGGTGTCCTGCGGGGTGCCCTCGTAGAGCACCTGCCCGAACTCCATCAGGATCGCCCGGTTGCAGAACTCGGTGACCGTCGACAGGTCGTGCGTCACCAGGACGATCGCCTTGGCTCGCGCCACCAGGTCCCGGATCCGCTGCTGGCTCCGCCCGCGGAACTCCTCGTCGCCGGTGCCCAGCACCTCGTCGAGCAGCAGGATGTCCGGCGCGATGGCTGTCGCGATGGCGAACCCGAGGCGCGCGCGCATCCCTGACGAGTAGGTGCGCACGGGCGCGTCGATGAACGGGCCGATATCCGCAAACTCGATGATCGAGGGCGTCAGCTCCCGCATCACTCGGTGGCGGATCCCCATGAAGGCGCCGATCAGAGCGATGTTCTCACGGCCCGAGACCTCCATCTCGAAACCGGCTCCCAGCGTCAGCAGCGAGAGCACCCGCCCGCTCAGCCGGATGGAGCCCTCGTCGGGGTCCAGGATCCCGGCGAGGGCGAGCAGCAGCGTGCTCTTGCCCGCACCGTTCGGGCCGAGCACGCCCAGCGACTCACCGTGCGCGATTCTGAAGTCGACGTGGCGGAGCGCCCAGAAATAGCGATCCACTTCCTGCTTGCGACCAACCCACTCGGCCAGCGAGCCTTTCAGCGTGGTGCGACGTGTCAGGTGCAGGTTGTACCGGATCCCCAGGTCCCGGACTTCCACCGCGGAGGACGGGCTTGGCATCAGAGGATCTTCGCGAAGCCCGTCTCGACCCGCTTGAAGACCCAGATCGAGAACACCAGCAGGACCAGCGCGAGCGCCAGCACCACGCTCAGCCCCACCCAGTCGGGCGGTGCGCCGTAGTAGGCGATGTTGCGGTACGAGTTCAGGAGGTAGGTGAACGGATTGAGCCCCAGGACGTAGCCGAAGACCGAGCCTTTCAAGGCACTGGCGGAATAGATCGCCGGCGACATGTAGAACCAGACCCGCGTGACATGGCGCAGCAGGTTCTGGACATCGCGATAAAAGGCATTGACGGCCGAGAAGAAGATCGCCAGCGCCAGAGTGAAAACGAACTGCACAAAGGCGACCAGGGGCAGCATCAGCATCCAGATGCTGATGTGGCGGGGGTAGACGAGGTAGAGGAGCGCGAGCGAGATAAGACCGAAGAAGAAGGTGATGGTCCCGGCCACGGTCGAGGCGGCTGGCAGGACGATCTTGGGGAACTGGATCTGCCGGATCAGGTTGCCGCGCGCGATCACCGACGTGGTGGAGTCGAGCAGAGTGGTCTGAAACCACTGCCAGGGCAGGATGGCGGCAAACAGAAAGAGCGGGGCGTCGGGAATCTGCTTCTGGAAGACCACCGTGACCAGGATCGAATAGATGGCCATCGAGAAGAACGGGTCGATGAGCCACCAGAGCTGCCCGATGACGGTGTCGGCGTGCGTCCGCTTGAGGTCGGTCCCGACCAGATACTGCAACAGCCGACCGCGCGACCTGAGGTCCTGCAGCCCTCGGAGCACCAGGCGGACGAAGTCGAGACGGAAGAACAGCTCGCGGAAGCCCGGCGGTCGAGCGGTGGCATCGCCTCGCGCGGCGTCCACCGCGCGAGCGGGAGTGTTCACGGAAGTCGTCATTGGCAGCCGGAACGGTAGCATGGGTGGCCCGGCCACGCGACCCGGACGCCTCGCCGATGGCCGCCCGGTTGCCCTCGTGGACTGTCTGCAGGCGGCGGCCATCCGGGCATCGGAGTACTGTGACGGCCGCGAACCCCCCACCGAAGGAGCGTGACTGCGCGACATGGCACCCGAGCGACCATCCGACGACTCTCGCTTCGAGGGCCTTGGCGACTGGCTGGTCAGCCGCGGCCAGGATGCCCTGGCACGCGGTGGCAGACGCCCCCGCCGGCCGGGTGGGTGGCGCTCGCTCGTCGCCCGGCTGGGGTGGATGGCACTGCGGGTCGCGGTCCCGCTGGTGGTGCTCTGGCTCGTCCTCAACGTGCTCGCAGGCCCCGTGGCCGGGTACCTCTGGTTCCGCGACGTCGGCTTCGGCGGTGTCTGGACGGCCCAGTTCGGCTACGCCATGGCGCTCCTGGGGGGCGGCCTGGCCGGAACCGCGGTCTGGCTGCTCGCGAACCTGGCGCTGGCCTGGAGGCTCGGTCACGAACCGACCGATGCCGAGGTCGCCCATCAGGGCCGTTCCCGTGCGGCGGACGCGCGCGGCGAGGCCTGGCTGACGGCGGCCGCCAACCTGCCGCGCCGAGCCGTCCGGCGGGCCCAGGTCGCGCTGGCCCTGGCGCTGGCTGTCGTCACGGGCGTCCTGCTGGTGGGCTCCTGGCCGGTCCTGGCGCTCTGGCTGCACCGGGTTCCGTACGCACCCACGGGGCCAGCGGTGGTCGACCCGATCTTCGGGCAGGACCTGGGCTGGTGGATCTTCAGCCTGCCGCTCCTGCACCTGGCGGTCGGCGTGGCCGCCGGGCTGCTGCTCGCGGCCCTCCTGCTGGCCGGCGCGGGCTACGGCGTGGCTGCGGTGCGCGGCGCGGACGTGACGCGGCGTGCGCCCCTGTTGCACCTCGCCGTCCTCGGCGGGCTGCTGCTGGGTGCGGTGGCCGCCATGCAGTGGCTGGGCCGCTACGACCTCTCCTACGCGCAGAACGGCTTCGTGACGGGGATCGGCGCCACGGACGCAGCGGTGCGCCTTCCCCTCGCCGTCCTGACCGCGGCCACCACCGCCCTTGGCGCGGTGGCCCTGGTGGTCCTCGCGCTGGTCCGCGACGGCCGGCTCGCACGGCGCGTCGCGCTGGTGGGCGGGGCCTGGTACGTTGCGCTCCTGGTGGCCGGCGCGGTCCTCCCGGTTGCGTACCAGAAACTCGTCGTGCAGCCCAGCCAGAACCTGGCCGAGGCACCCTACATCGCGAACAACATCGCCCTGACCCGGCGCGCCTTTGCGCTTGACACGTGGACCGTCACCTCCGACCCCGGCCGCTCCAGCCTCACCGCGGCCGACGTGAGCAACGACCAGGCGACGTTCGAGAACGCGCGGCTCTGGGACGCCCGGCCGCTGGCGGCGACCCTCGATCAGCTCCAGACCGTGCGCCAGTACTACACCTTCACCTCGGTCAACATCGACCGCTACCAGATCAACGGCCAGCCCACCGAGGTGGAGCTCTCCGCGCGCGAGATGGCCCTCTCGCGAGGGATCAGCAATCCATCGTGGATCGCCTCGCACGTTCTCTACACGCACGGCTACGGCCTGGCCATGGTCCCCGTGAACGCGGTGGATGCCAACGGCCTGCCCCGCTTGATCATCGAGAACCTGCCGGTCACGTCGTCCCCCGGGGCACCGGTGGTGACGCAGCCACGCATCTACTTCGGGCAGCGGCCATCGAGTTGGGTGCTGGTCGACGCGAAGAGCCCCGAGTTCGACTACCCATCGAGCTCCGGCAACGGCAACGACGTCGACACGCGGTACGCGGGAAGCGCGGGGATCAACGTCGGATCGCCGCTGTCGCGGCTGTTCTGGGCCTGGCACCTGGGCGACCTGAACCTGGCGATCAGCGACCAGGTGACCCCGCAGACGAAGCTGCTCCTCCACCGCAGCCTGGCGGATCGCCTGGGCACGCTGGCGCCGTTCCTCTCGCTCGACAGCGACCCGTACGTGGTGATCGGCCCCAACGGGCACCTCGTCTACGTGCAGGACGCGTACACCCTCACCGCCGGCGTCCCCGACGCGACTGCGTTTGCGGACACCACCCTCGGCACGACCTACAACTACATCCGCAACAGCGTCAAGATCACCATGGATGCCTACGATGGCAGCGTCCACTTCTACGTTGCGGACCCCTCCGACCCCCTGATCCGGGCCTGGGAAGGTGTCTTCCCGACGATGTTCGAGCCGCTCTCGGCGATGCCGGCGGGGCTGCAGGCCCACCTGCGCACCCCCGAGGCGATGT
>JBMFSS010000030.1:0-25355 GCA_049967415.1 Candidatus Limnocylindrales bacterium | reverse complement strand
GCTGATCAGGGCTCGAACCGGCGGAAGACAGCCACGGCGTTCTGGCCGCCGAACCCGAAGCCGTTGACGATGGCCGTGCGCACAGGCTGCCGACGCGCCGCCAGGGCGACGTAATCCAGATCGCACGCCGGGTCGGGGTGCTCGAGGTTCGCGGTTGGGGGGATGACCCCCTCGTCGATCGCCGAGATCGCGGCCAGGGCGCTCACCGCGCCCGCCGCCCCCAGCAGGTGTCCGACCATCGATTTCGGGGAAGTGATCGGTACCCGGTAGGCCTGTTCGCCGAACGCTGTCTTGATCGCCCGCGTCTCGGTGACGTCGTTGAGCGGCGTGGACGTGCCGTGCGCGACGATCAAGTCGATGTCGTCCGGCGTGACCCCCGCGTGTCGGAGCGCGAGACTCATGGCCCGCGCGGCCCCGCGGCCGCTGGGCTCCGGGGCGCTGACGTGGTAGGCGTCGGCGGTCAGTCCCCCGCCCAGCACCTCGGCGCGGATGCGGGCCCCGCGATCCATCGCATGGGCCGCCGACTCCAGCACCACCACCGCGGCACCCTCTCCGAAGAGAAACCCATCGCGGTCCCGGTCAAACGGCCTGGAGGCATGGGCCGGGTCATCATTGCGCTTGGAAAGCGCGCCCATGTTCCCGAGCGCCGCAAACGCGATCGGCAGCAGGGGCGCCTCCGCGCCGCCCACCAGCACCACGTCACAGTCCCCGTCCTGGATGAGACGCAGCCCGTCGAGGAACGCGATCACTGAGCTGGCGCAGGCAGCCACCTGGGTGAGGACCGGGCCGGTCAGCCCGTATTTCATGGAGACCATGCAGGCCGCCATGGACCCGGAGAGTGCGGGGATCGCGAACGGGCTCACCTGCCCCGGGCCCTTCTGCTCGAGCGCATGCGTGCCATCCACCAGGGCCTCGAGCCCTCCGCCCCCGGTGTTGATGGCGACACCGACCCGGTCCCGCCGTTCTGCCGACCAGGTCGAGAAGTCAAGCCCCGAATCTGCCACCGCCTCCTGAGCAGCCGCCATCCCAAAGTGGATGAAGCGGCTCATGCGGCGGGCCATCTTGCGGTCCATGGCGACCGTGGGGTCGAAGTGCTTGACCTCGGCCGCGATGCGGACATCGAAGCGGCTCGCATCGAAGGTGCTGATGGGGCCGCCGCCGCTGACGCCCGCGAGCAGGTTCTGCCAGTACGTGGGGTAGTCGTTGCCGATCGGGGTCACGGCGCCCAGGCCCGTGATCACCGCGCGATGGGCAGGGTCAGTGCTGGGGGGCACGAGCAGGCTCCTCCTCGGGTCAGGTCCGGTCGATTGTAGCGGTCCGCAGGCGTTCGTCGGCGCCCCGTACCTACCTGGACCGGCGCCGGTCAGTTGCCCTCGTAGCGCTTGAAGATCAGGGCGCCATTGTGGCCCCCCAGCCCGACGTTCTCGGAGAGCGCGTAGCGAATGCGCCTGGGCCGGGCGACCGGCGAAACGTCCAGCTGGATCTCCGGGTCCGGATCGCGGTAGTTGATGGTGGGCGGGACCATCTGGTGGTACACGCTGAGCACCGTTGCGAGGCCCTCGAAGGAACCGGCCGCGCCCATCATGTGCCCGGTCATGGACTTGGTGGCGCTGATGGCGATCTCGCCGGCACGTTCTCCAAACACGCGGTGGATCGCCTGCGCCTCCGCCAGGTCGCCCAGGGTGGTAGAGGTGCCGTGCGGGTTGATCATGTCGATTTCGTCGGCCGGCACGCCGCGCCGTTCCAGGGCGAGCTGCATGGCTCGCGCCACGCCATCGCCACCTGCGATCGGCTGGATCAGGTCCCAGGCATCGTTGGTGGAGCCGTAGCCAACCACCTCGGCGTAGATCCGGGCGCCGCGGGCCTTCGCCACCTCCAGGTCCTCCAGCATCAGCGCGGCCGCGCCCTCGCCGAGGATGAACCCGTTGCGGGTCAGGTCGAAGGGCCGCGAGACGGTCTGGATCGGCTCGCCGGGGCGAGGCGTGCCGATGCCGCGCATGCTGCCGAACCCGACCCACACCATCTCGTAGATCGGGGACTCGGTGGAGCCGGCGATGACAGCGATGCAGTCGCCGCGCCGGATCGCCTCGCTGGCTTCGCCGATCGAATGGGTGCCAGTGGAACAGGCGGTCACCACCGCCATGTTGTGTCCGCGGATCCCCGTCTCGATCGCGATCTGCCCGGACGCCGTGTCCACCAGCATGTTGGCGATGAAGAAGGGGCTGACGAGCCGGGCGCCCTTGGTGTCCCAGATCTGCTTGTTGTCCATCATGAGTTTCGGCTCGCCCGCCCCGGAGGCGAACACGATGCCGATCTCGTCGCGGTTCTCCGGGGTGACCTGGATCCCCGAGTCGGCGAGCGCCTGTTTGGCGGCGGCAACGCCGAACTGGACGTTCAGACCGGTGCGGCGCGCGGCCTTGAAGTCCATCCACTCGCGCGCGTCGAATCCCTTGACCTCGCCCGCCACGTTGGACTCGTATCCGGAGGCGTCAAAACGGGTGATCGGCCCCAGGCCGCTGGTGCCGGACACGAGGTTGCGCCAGACGGTGTCGACGTCGTTGCCGAGCGGGGTGATCGCGCCGAGACCGGTGACTGCGATCCGGCGGTTGTAATCAGGGCGACGCATGGTTGCGGACTCTCCTGTGAGCGAGATCGAAGAATTGCCTGATGACGTTTGGGACGCAGGGCGGCGCTGTCACCTGGACGGTGGCGCCGGGGCGGCCCCGGGGGCGCCCCGGACCGGCACCGCCAGTCTCCCGGGCGCATCGGCCTCGTCCAGGGCCACGGCGTTCGCGCCCGGGACGCTCCGTTTGAGCAGGCCGGTCAGAACCCGGCCCGGACCGACCTCCACGAAGTCCGTGACGCCTGCCTCGGCCATGGCACGGGCGGCGGCAACCCAGTCCACGCCGGCGGTCAGATGATCCACCAGCTCGGTCCGGCATGCTTCGCCCGTGGTGAGGAGGCGCGCGTCGGCATTGCCGACGAGTGGGGCAATCGGGTCGCGGAACGGCACCTGAGCCAGGGCGGCGCGCATCCCCTCGGCAGCCGCGGCCATCAGCGGCGAGTGGGCCGCCACGCTCACCGGGAGCAACACCGCGCGTCTCGCGCCGAGCGCCCTGGCCGCGGCAAGCGCGGCCTCGACGGCCGGCCGCTCCCCGGAAACGACCACCTGGCCCGGCGAGTTTCGGTTCGCGATCGTGAAGACACCGGCTGCGGCACCGGCCGCCTCGAGCTCGGGGAGGCGCGCGTCGTCCAGGCCGATGATGGCGGCCATGGCTCCCTCGCGGCCCTCCCCGGATTGCTGCATCAGCCGGCCGCGTTCGCGCACCAGCCGGACGCCGTCGGCGAGCGACAGGACCCCCGCGGCCACCATCGCCGAGTACTGACCCATGGAATGTCCGGCGAAGAAGGCCGGTTGGAGCGGTCGTGCCGCCTCGGACGCCAGCCGCTCCTCGAGGGCGCGCAGGTAAGCGATCGAGGTTGCCAGGAGCGCGGGCTGCGCGTTGATCGTCAGGTCCAGGTCAGGTGCTTCGCCACTCCAGATGCGCGAAGAGAGGGCCTCCCCGAGCGCCGCATCCGCCTCGGCGAAGACCGTCGCCGCGGCCGGAGACCGCTGTGCCAGCTCCCGGCCCATGCCCACGTACTGCGATCCCTGACCCGGGAAGACGAATGCGAGACTGCCCATGACCCTCCCTGGAGCACGAGTGCTGCGGCGCACACGCCGCGGCGCCAGCCGGTGCGCCCACCGGTACGCGCACACGGTACCAGTCATGGCGGCCGCCGGGACGAATTCGTGTGCATGTCTGCATAGATGCGGGGCGGTCTGTATGCTTCGACCGATGGATGCGCCGCGTCGGATGGCCACGGATGCTCCGGTGGGCGGACCGCCGACACCGGTGCGCAGAGCAGATGCCCCGGCGCGCAGGCCGGCGGCACCGGGTGCCCTCATGAGCCGCGTGGTGGAGGCGGCCGGCGCGGAGTTGCAGAACCCGCGCCAGCTCTCGGACCGAATCGCGATGGGGCGTGCGCTCTGGCGCGAGATGGTGATCGGTTTCGCGGGGCAGCTGCCCGAACTGGGCCTCGGGTTCTCTCAGCTGGCCGCGCTCTACGTTGTGGCGGGCACGGTGACGGTGACGGTGGGGGAGCTGGCGTCGTACCTCGGACGTTCTCCATCCGCGACGAGCAGGCTGGTCGCAGGGCTGGAGCGGCGCGGCCTGCTGGCACGCCACGAGGAGCAGGCCGATCGGCGCGAACGGACGCTGGCGTTGACGGAGGCGGGCGCGGCGCTGCTCGGCCAGGTCGATCGGGCCCGGGCCGAGCAGTTCCTTGCGGTGGTGCGGCCGCTCCCGGCCGGCGAGCGCGCGCTGGTCGCGATGGGCGTGGCCGCGCTCGCCGAGCGCGCGATCACGCGGCGCGGCAAGCTCATCAAGGCAGGCCCGGGGACATAGGGTACTCGCGCCGATCGGATGCCGGTTGCGTCCCGCTCGTCCTCGTCCCCCGGGCGCGCGTGCGGCTCCGCCCGCAGGCGGACACCCGCGCCCCGCCTCGACGCCCGGCGCTTCGGGCCCCGCAGGACCGGGCGAGGTTCGTCAGCCCCGGGCCGGGATCGCAGGGACCCCCGCTGCGCGCCGCGCCTCAGGGTCCGTCACGGCGCCCTCGCTTGCCGATGTGACCAGCGCGGCGTACTTGGCGAAGACACCGCCAGTGTAGTGCGGCGCCGGCGGCGACCAGGCCGCTCGTCTCCGTTCCAGCTCGTCCGCCGGGACATCCAGGTCCAGCACGTGGCGGTCGACGTCGATCACGATCGGGTCGCCGTCGTGGACCAGCGCGATCGGTCCGCCCAGGGCTGCCTCGGGCGCCACGTGGCCGATCATCAGCCCGTGGGTGGCGCCGCTGAAGCGCCCGTCCGTGAGCAGGGCGATGCTGTCTCCCAGCCCTTCGCCGACCAGAGCGGCGGTGACGTGGAGCATCTCGCGCATGCCGGGGCCCCCCGCGGGTCCTTCGTATCGGATCACCACGCAGTCGCCGGGCTGGATCTCGCGGCGCTTCACGGCCGCGAACGAGTCCTCTTCCGTGTCGAAGACGCGCGCCGGGCCGCGGAACTGGCGCCGCTCGTGCCCAGCCAGCTTGATCACGCAGCCTTCCGGCGCCAGCGAACCGTGCAGGATGGTCAGCCCGCCACGCTCCTTGAGCGGCCGCTCGATCGGTCGGACGACCTCCTGGCCAGGTGTCTCCCGGGCCGCGGCCGCGATCTCCGCGATGGTGCGGCCGTCCACCGTGCGTGCCTCGCCGTGCAGGAGGCCGCGCTTCAGCAACTCGCGCATCACCAGGGCCACGCCACCGGCCCGGTACATGTCGAGGGCCACGAACCGGCCGCCGGGCACCAGGTCCGCCAGGATCGGGGTACGGTCCGCGATCTCTCCGAACTCATCGATGGAGAGCGGGACGCCGAACTCGCGGGCAATGGCGAGCAGGTGCAGCAGCCCATTCGTGGAGCCGCCGGTGGCAGCCACCGACGCGACCGCGTTTTCCAGCGCGGCGCGCGTGACGATGGACCGGGGCCGGATGTCCTCGCGCACCAGGCGGACAGCAAGCTCGCCGGTCGCGCGCGCGGCCTCCAGCTTCTCGGGGTACGGGGCCGGGATCCCGTTGAGCCCGGATGGCGAAACACCCAGGAAATCCAGGGCCGTGCTCATGGTGTTGGCGGTGAACTGGCCGCCGCACGCGCCGGCACCGGGGCAGGCCACGTTCTCCAGCTCCCAGAGGTCCTGGCCGCTCATGGTGCCGGCCTCGTAGGCGCCGACGGCCTCGAAGACGGTCTGCACGGTGACGTCCTGGCCATGCCAGCGGCCGGGCAGGATGGTGCCGTTGTACAGCACCACGCTGGGGATGTTGAGCCGGCCGAGGGCCATGAGGGCGCCCGGAATCGTCTTGTCGCAGCCGACCAGGCAGACCAGGCCATCGAACAGGTGCCCGCGGGCGACCAGCTCGATCGAGTCGGCGATCACCTCGCGGCTCATCAGGCTCGCCTTCATGCCCTCAGTCCCCATGGAGACGCCGTCGCAGACGGCGATGGTATTGAACTCCATGGGCGTGCCGCCCGCGGCGCGGATGCCGGCCTTCACGTGGACGGCGAGCTCCCGCTGGTTGATGTTGCAGGGCATGGTCTCGATCCAGGTCGTCGCCACACCGATGATGGGCCGGGCGAGGTCTTCATCGGTGAAGCCGATCGCCTTGAGCATGGCCCGCGCGGGAGCGCGGTCGGGGCCGTCGGTGATCGCCGCGGAGTAGCGCTTGGCGGGATCGCTGGGCTGGTCGTAGGGCAACGGTCGATCTGGCACGGCATGCCTCCTTGCACGGAGCCGTCATGGTGACCGCCTGATTGTGACCGATTGCCGGCCAACGCGCGCTTTGGGAGCGGGTTGACCGGACGAGCGCGGGACCGGCGGAGGGGAGGCGAGGGTCACGCGGCCGGCCGGAGGCCCCGCGCGGGGCCGGGGAGGGGAGGCGGGCAGCGAGCAGCGGCTCGGCCCTGCGTCGCGGAGATGGATGCCCGGCTGGGGCCGGCCCCTCCCGGCCCATTGCCCGGCCCACGGGCTCAGGTTTCAGGCACGCCGGGTCCGGTTCCCGGTTGAGTCGCTTCCGGCGGGGCCGGTCCCTCCGCTGCGGGGCGCCCGCCGGACGTGTAGAGGAGATCGAGGATCGCGCGCAAGGGCCGCTCCGCAGCGCGCCGGTCAAAGCGATCGGGCTCCTCCGCTCGCGCCAGGCTGATCCCGTCCAGGAGAGCGCTGAGGGCGACGGCCACCGCGTCGACGTCCAGATCGGCCCGCGCCTCGCCGGCCCGGACGGCCTCGGCCAGAAGCATGGTAGTCACCGTGACGAGCCGTTCTCGTCGCCGCAGAAGCAGGTCGCGGATGGCGGGCTCGTCAGGGGCCGCCGCCCACGCCTGCACCAGGAACGACGGTGCCCCGCCTCCGGCAATGGGCCCCGCGGACCAGATGGAGATGGCCCGGTCGATCTTCTCCCGCACGCTGCCGGTGCCCTGGAGGTCGGCGATGAGGGCGTCGATCCCGGCCGAGACTGCGGCCAGGCAGGTTGCCCGCAGCAGGTCGTCCTTGCCGCGGAAGTAGGTGTAGATGGCGCCGACCGACATGCCGCTCTCGCGCACGACGTCCTGGATGCTGGTCTCGTGGAAGCCTTTCCGGATCAGCACGCCGGACGCGGCCTCCAGGATGCGGCGCCTGACCGCCTCTTCGTGTTCGACGCTGACGCGTGGCATCGGGGTCCCTGTGGTGACAAAAGAACGCTGGTTCTGTCAAGCTAGCATGCGGTTGCAAGCCCGGTGGCATGCGGCAGCCGGCAACCGCGGCGGTACGCGGTGGCGCGAAGGCGCGAAGGCCCGCGGAGCATCTGCCTGCGGCCGCCGAGGGGCGGGAGGGCACAACGGCAGTCCTGCAGGGGCGTGAAAGTCCCGGAGCCGCGCCGCCGGGTGCCCCGGTGCGTGCCCCGGTCGTTTGAGGAACGGCCCCGGCTTGTAAAACGAACGCTCCCTCTCTTATGATGGCGCCGCGATCCGGGCTTCCGCCGCCCGGTGCGCGCATGGACCGGGGCATTGTGCCGTCCTGCCCGTGCCTGCCATGCCGCCCGGCGGTGGCCTTGACGCTGGCCGGGGCATATCCTGCCGATACCGTGCGTCAGATGTGTGGACTTCGCGTGTGCCGGGCGGGCGGCGCGCGCGCCAGGGGCATGTGATGTTCCAACGCTTGGGCTCGTTCGCGTTCCGGTTCCGCTTCCTCATCCTGGCCGTCTGGATCGTGGCAGCCGGGGCAGCACTGGCCCTGGCCCCGTCGCTGGCCCAGGTCGGGTCCACGGACCAGAGCTCGTTTCTCCCGGCCACGGCGGAGTCGATCCAGGCGCGGACGCTGCTGGAGCGCGCCTTTCCGAGCGAGGTGTCGGCAGGCCAGACCACGCTGGCGTTCTATCGCCCGTCGGGCCTGACCGCGTCCGATCACGCCTACATCTCGGCGGTCGCTACCTGGATCAAGAGCCCGCAGGCACCGGCGGGCCTGCGGGACATCGTCTCCAGCGTGCAGACTCCCGAGACCGATCCCCAGCTTGCATCCATGATGCGTAGCCCCGACGGCCAGCTCGAGCTGATGAACGTGAACCTGACGGTCGCGTCTCTGGCCGGCGGTGCCAGCACTGCGGTCGACGCGCTGCGCGCGCACCTGACGCAGACCACGCCGACCGGACTGCAGGCGCACGTGACCGGGTCGGCCGCCATCAGTCTTGACTACATGAACGCGATCATGAAGGGGACCGACAGCACGCTGCTGGTGACCATCGTGCTGGTGGTGGTGATCCTCCTGCTCGTCTACCGAGCGCCGCTGGCAGCGCTCGTCCCGCTGGCCACCATCGGGGTGGCGTACCTGGTCTCACGTGGCGTGCTGGGGTACCTGGCGAACGCCGGCTGGAAGATCTCCTCGCTGCTGGACACGTTCGTGGTGGTCCTGGTCTTCGGCGTCGGGACGGACTACACGATCTTCCTGATCTCCCGTTTCCGCGAAGAGGTCAGCCGCGGCGACTGGCACGCGGCCTCGCAGGCCACCGTGCAACGGATCGGGGCCGTCATCACGGCCAGCGCCGCCACGGTGATCGTGGGACTGGGATCGATGGCGTTCGGCCAGTTCCAGATGATCCAGACCACCGGCCCCGCTCTGGCCATCGCCATCTTCGTGACCCTGGTCGCCGGACTCACCTTCACCCCGGCCCTGCTGGGCGTATTCGGGCACTACCTCTTCTGGCCGCTCCACGACCGCGACGAATCCGCGGTGAACCCGCGCAGTTTCTTCGTTCGACTGGCGGGCGGCGTGTCGCGGCGGCCGGCGCTGGTGGGCGCGGTGCTGCTGGTCGTCCTGCTGGTGCCGCTCAGCGGACTCACTGCCATGCGTGCCAATTTCGATGCGGTGAGCGATCTGCCGAAGACCTCCGATGCCCGCGTCGGCTTCGATCTGGTCGCCCAGCACCTCGGCAGGGGCAAGATCATGCCGGTCAACGGCGTGATCCAGGCTGGCACGGGGACCGACCTGCTGGCACCGGCCTCGCTGGCCCGGTTGCGCGACGTGACCCAAGCGCTGGCGAAGACGCCGGGCGTGCAGAGCGTCACCAGCCTGGTCGCTCCCAGCGGCAACGGCAGCGTCCCGGCCGCCTTCGTCCCGTCCAGCCAGCTCGACTCGATGGCGTCCGGGTTCGCGTCGTCCGGCGGCGGTCCGCAGGCGCTGCTGGAGCCCAAGGTGACCACGGCGCTGCAGTCGGCAGCCGAGTACGTCAAGGCCCTCGCGGCTCCCTTCCCAGCCGTGGCGGCCGCCGCGGCCTACACAACGGTGCAGTCGGACCTGGCCACGGCGCCCACCCTGATCGCGCAGCTTCGCGAGAGCGCGCGGGTCTCGACGCAGTTGCGGGGGTTGCAGGCCGGGCTGCTGGCGCCGGCGACCGCGGGCGCCGATCCGCGTGCCGCGCTGCAGATGGTGGGCGCGTATCTGGGAGAGCTGGTCGCGGCCTACCCCGCCACGGCCAAGGCCCCCGCCTTCGTGCGGGCCCAGTCGGACCTGGCCTCGCTGCAGCAGGCACCGGCGCCGGCCACGGCGGCTGACCTTGCGTCCGCCCTGGGCGCGCTGGCCACGACCTTCGACGCGCAGCCGGAGGCCGTGCTCTTCCCGAAGAGCCTGCCTGCAAGCGCTGAGGCGACGGCGCTGCAGGCCCAGATCGCGTCGGTCTTCGGCAGACTGCCCGCCGATCTGCGTGCCCTTGCACAGCAATATGCAGCGCTCCCGGACGACCTGTACATCCCGACCACGCTCGGGGGCACAAGCGGCGCCCAGGTGCGGGCGACGGTGTCCGCCTACGTTTCGAGCAGCCGGCCCGTGACCCGGGTCTTCATCATCACCACGAACGATCCGTACTCTATTGCCGCGTTCGACACGGTGCGGCGGGCGAGGGGCGTCCTCGACCCGGTCGCCGCGCAGTTCGGACCCGGAGCGCAGGCCCTCGTGGGCGGCCCCACTGCCGAGCTGGCCGACACGCAGACGGCCCTCGACACGGACTTCCAGCACGTTGCCCTGATCACGGTGGTGGGCGTCTTCCTGGTCCTGGTGCTGCTGCTGCGTGCGGTCGTGGCGCCCATCTACCTGGTGCTTACGGTCCTGCTCTCCTACCTGAGCACGCTGGGGCTTACCTCCTGGTTCTACCAATCGGTACTGGGGCAGCCGGGGGTCAACTTCTTCTTGCCGCTGATGGTCTTCGTCCTGCTGGTGGCGCTCGGCTCCGACTACAACATCTTCCTGATGAGCCGAGTGCGGGAGGAAAGCGAGCGACGGCCGATCAGAGAGGGGATTCGGTTGGCCTCCGGGCGCACGGGGGCGGTCATCACCTCTGCCGGCTTGATCCTGGCCGGGACGTTCGGGTCGATGGCCAGCGCGCCGCTCGTGGTGCTCTTTCAGATCGGCGTGGCGGTCGCGGTGGGTGTTCTGATCGACACCTTCCTGGTCCGGACGATCCTGGTGCCGGCGTTGACGACGCTGGTCGGCGACCGGGCGTGGTGGCCGTCTCGGGTGCGACACGCCCCGAGCAGCGCAACGGAGCTGCCGGGGGAAGGCTCTGCGCCAGGCAAGTGACGGCGCAGAGCGGCCCGCCGGGGGCCCGTCGCCCGCCGGGGGACCATCGCCGGGGCCCGTCGCGGGCCGGGGCCGTCGCCGCGCAGCCGCGCTGTGGGGGCTCGCGGCCGCTGCCGTGCCGAGTGCCGCACCGACGCGCTGCGGCGTGAGGCGGCCGCTGCCGTGCCGAGTGCCGCACCGACGCGCTGCGGCGTGAGGCGGCCGCTGCCGTGCCACGGTAGCAGCGCGTGCCACGGTAGCAGCGCGTGCCACGGTAGCAGCGCGTGCCACGGCCCGCTGCTCCGTACGGCCGTGCCCCGGCCCGCTGCTCCGTACGGCCGTGCCCCGGCCCGCTGCCGTGCCCCCCTACCAGCGCGTCACTGCGCCCTGTTGACGTACGCTCGCGTGGCGAGCGCGAAACGGTTTGGCGTGCGGTTTCCGGGTTGACAGTCGATCTGGGCTGGCGGATACGAGGCTGGCCACGTTCGGAGCCCGCGCAGTTGACGAGTCAGGTGCGGCTGGAGGTGCGGCGGGTGCGGCCTCGCCCGTTTCGCGCTCGCCAGGCGCGCATTGATCAGCAACGCGGCCGCCCATCAGCGGCCGCCCATCATGAACGGCCCGAGACGGGCCTGGTCCGACTGCCGTCCCCGTGGCCCCGTCCCCGTGCCTCCGCGGCGGCGTGCCTCCGCGCGTCCCCCGCCGCGTGGACCGGCCTATCCCAGCGTGTTGACCCGCGCCGGGTGAGCCGCCTCCCAGTCCTCGATCGAGGGGAGCCGGCCAAGCACGTAACCGATCTCGTCCGTGCCCTCGAGCAGCATCTGGTGGGAGAACGGATCGATCTCGAAGCTGAAGGAGTCGACTGCCGTGGCAGAGCCGGTCGACCCCCCGGCTGCCCCTCCGGTCAGCCTGCCGCCAACCGCCCCGCCGCCGCTCAGCCCCCTGCCGGTCGTGCCCACGCGCACCTCCTGGGCGGGCAGGTCGACCGTCAGTTCGACGTCCGGGTCGGCCTCCACCAACCGGAACAGGGCCGCGTGCCGCTCGGGCGAGACCACGATCGGCAGCAACCCGTTCTTCAGCGCGTTGGCGCGGAAGATGTCCGCGAACCCGGTGGAGATCACGGCTCGGATCCCCCACGCGAGCAGAGCCCACGGCGCGTGCTCGCGCGATGACCCGGGCCCGAAATTGGCGCCCGCCAGCAGGATCCGGCGTCCCGGCATCCCGGGCTGATCGAGGACGAACGGTGGCTCGCGCAGCTTGCCCGCGCTGGTGAAGCGCCAATCGTGGAAAAGGCCGTCCGCGAGGCCCGACTTGTCGGTTGTCTTCAGGTAGCGAGCGGGGATGATCTGGTCGGTGTCGACGTTCTCCGCGGCAAGCGGGATGACGCGGCTGGTGAACGCAGAGATGGGTTCGGGCATGTCATTGCGCTCCGGTGATGCCGTCCGCGGCGCACGCGCCGGGCCGGGTGCGAGCGGGTGAGAACATCTCAACGGCCTCCGATGACGACCGGATTGCGGCCGACGAGGGGACGCGGGTCGGCGACCACGCCGGCGATGGCGCTGGCGGCCGCCGTCAGTGGCGAGGCCAGAAAGGTGCGTCCGCCGGCCCCCTGCCGGCCCTCGAAGTTGCGGTTGCTGGTGCTGACGGCATACTGGCCCGGCTCCAGCTGGTCGCCGTTCATGGCGATGCACATCGAGCAACCCGAATCGCGCCATTCGCCGCCTGCGGCACGAAACACCTCGTCGAGCCCCTCGCGCTCGGCCTGTGCCTTGACCTGCTGCGATCCGGGGACCACCAGAAGCCGGGTGCCTGCCGCGACCCGGTGGCCCCGGAGCACTTCCGCCGCCTCCCGCAGGTCGCCGATCCGGCCGTTGGTACACGAGCCGAGGAAGACCACGTCCACCCTGTGGCCGGCGATCGGTTCTCCGGGGCGCAGGTCCATGTAGACCAGCGCCTTCTCCAGGGCCCGCCGCCCGGCATCGTCGGGTGCGTCGGTCGGCGAGGGGACGCGGGCGGTGATGGGGATCCCCATGCCGGGGTTGGTCCCGTAGGTCACCATCGGCTCCAGCGCCGAGGCGTCCAGCGTGATCGACCGGTCATAGGCCGCGCCGGGATCGGACGGCAAGGTGCGCCACCGCGAGACCGCTGCATCCCAGGCCGCCCCGTGGGGTGCGTACCGACGACCCTGCAGGTACTCGAACGTGGTGTCGTCGGGCGCGACCAGCCCGGCCCGGGCGCCACCCTCGATGGACATGTTGCAGATCGTCATGCGCTGCTCCATGCCCAGGGCGCGGATGGCCGCGCCGGTGTACTCGAAGACGTGTCCCGTTCCGCCGCCGACGCCGATCCGGGCGATCAGGGCCAGAATGACGTCCTTCGCGGAGACGCCGGGGCGAAGCCGCCCCTCGACCCGCACCTCGTACGTCTTCGGGCGGCGCTGCAGCAGGCACTGGGTGGCCAGGACCATCTCGACTTCGCTGGTCCCGATCCCGAACGCGAGGGCGCCGAGCGCACCGTGGGTGGCGGTGTGGGAATCGCCGCACACGATGGTCATCCCCGGCTGGCTGAGGCCCAACTCCGGGCCAATGACGTGCACGATCCCCTGCGTATCCGAGCCCACGCCGTGGAGCGGGATCCCGTACTCTCGGCAGTTGCGCTCGAGCTGCGACACCTGGAAGGCTGCCTGCGGGTCGACGGCCCGGATCTCGGGACCGCTCCGCAGGGTCGGGATCGAGTGGTCTTCCGTGGCCACGGTCCGTTCGGGGTGTCGCACCGCGAGCCCGCGCGCTCGCAGGCCCGTGAAGGCCTGTGGACTGGTGACCTCGTGGACGAGGTGCAGGTCGATGGCGAGGATGGCGGGTGCCCCGTCCTCCTGCAAGACGACGTGGTCGTCCCAGATCTTCTCAACCAGGGTGCGCGGGCGGGTTGTGTCAGTCATCACTCGAATCTCGTGCGAGGGCTCGGGGCATGCGAGGGAGGGTAGCAGATACGGACCGAAGGCCGGTCAGGCTGTCTGGCCCGGTCAGGACGCGGGTGATCAGCCAAAGGCACGCATACGGCTGGCATGCGCGGCCGGCGGTATCAGGACTGTGGCGCCGGCAGACGCCAGCGAGGCGATGGCCAGGACGACGAAGGCGAACCCCAGGCGCCCGTAATCGGTGCCGATCAGGGCGCCCGTGATGAGCGGGCCAACGATGCCGCCCGCCGTGGACCCGATCCCCCAGACCAGCGCGTTGGCCAGCGAAGATCCTCCGCGGGGCACGTAGTCGCCCACCATCGAGAGGAGAAGCGGAAACCCACTGAAGACGAAGAAGCCGAAGGCGAACAGCCATGCCTCGCCCAGCCATCCCGGGCCCAGCGCCAGGTAGCCGATCGTGGTCACCGCGGCGCCGGTCGAGCTGAGGGCGAGGACCGCCCGTTTGTCGATCCGGTCGACCAGCATCCCGAACACCGGCTGGCCGATGATGGCCGCGGCATACATCGTGCTGACCGCGAGGCCCAGATTGCCGCTCACGCCCAGTCCCTTCTGGGTGGCGAGGTAGGTGGGGATCCAGGAAGCGATCCCCTGGGTGGCTGATGAGCGCAGGAAGGCGACCACGGTGAGGATCAGGATGCCGCGCGTCAGGGCATCCCTAGGTCGTGGAGCGGGGCCGGGGTCGCCCCCGATTGGAGTCGCGGACGGGCCGGTCGAAGGAACTGGGAGGGGGCTTTCCGGCGGGGTGATCGCTGCGTGCGGGGTGCCTGTCGCGGAGGCGTGCCCGGTATCCGGGAAGGCGGTTCTGCCCGGCGTGGCCGTCGCCTGCGGAACCCGCACGCCGAGCGAGATTGCCAGCGCGGCGGCCAGGCCCACTGCCGCGAACAAGGCGATGGACCCGTACCCGGCGATCACCGCTGCCGCCGCGAAGTAGAGCGACGGGTACAGGGCGCGGCCAAGGCTGCCGAGCGCGCCGTTGACCCCGAGGGCAGTTCCCATGGAGCGGCCCCGGAACGTGGACTGAAGCACAGACGCGCCCAGTGGGTGGTAGAACGAGCTGCCCACGCCAGTCAGAGCGGCTGCCAGCAGCAGCGCGATGACGAGGGCCGTGCCGCTCGTTTCCGCCAGCGCGAGGTAGAAGGCGAGCAGGCCCAGGGAGAGGATCGCCAGGCCCAGCCCCATCAGCGAGGCGGGGCGGCCCAATCGGTCGGAAAGCCGGCCCACGAAGAGGCTGAGGAGCGTGGACGTTCCGTAGAACGTGAAAAAGAGCAACGTGACCACGGCCGCGGACACGCCACCGTGAGACGCGACGATGGCCGCGATCACGGGTACGAAGAAGACGGTGCCGTCGTTGATGAAATGGGCGAGCGAGGTCAGGGCGAGACTGCGTCGCCGGCTGATTGATTGGTCCACCGGCGCATTGTGCCGGGCCGCGCGGCTCCGCGTGCGCGAGGGGCGTGCGGTGGGCCGCGTTGCAACCGCGCGATCAGTCCTGCCGGTAGGCGCGATCCGGCCGGCGGGTCCGCCGGGGCTGCGCCGGACGTGCCAGCCGGCGCTCGGTGAGCGGCAACCGGGCCGGCGGGTCTCATCATTGGGGCGCACAAGATCCTGAGCAGTTGGCTGGCGAGGAAGGATTCGAACCTTCAATCCCCTGATCCAGAGTCAGGTGCCTTACCGTTAGGCCACTCGCCAGCGGCACAGGAGCACATCGTAGCAGAGGGACCGTCGGGCTGGCACCGGAGCCCCCGGCCGATCAGGCCCCCTCGCGGCCCTGCGCCTGCAGCCTGGCCCACGTGTCGCGGAGCGTGAGCGTCCGATTGAAGACGAGGTGCCCGGCCGTCGAATCGGGGTCCGGCGTGAAGTACCCCAATCGCTCGAACTGCACCGCCTCGCCCGCCGGCACCTCGGCGAGGCTGCGCTCCACGAGACAGCCCTGGAGCACCTTCTCGGAGTCGGGATTCAGGTCTGCGAACAGGTCCCCGCCGTCCGCCCCCGGGTCCGGGCGGGAGAAGAGGTGGTCGTAAAGCCGGACCTCCGCGGGGAGGGCGTGATCGGCCGAGAGCCAGTGAAGGGTGGCTTTCGGCCTGCGCCCGTCCGGCGCGTCTCCTCCGCGGGTGGCCGGGTCGTAGGTGCAGCGCAGCTCCACGATCTTCCCGGCCGCGTCCTTCACCGCCTCGCGGCAGGTCACGAAGTACGCGGCCCGCAGGCGAACCTCGCGGCCCGGCGCGAGACGGAAGAACCTTGCCGGAGGGTTCTCCATGAAGTCCTCGCGCTCGATCCAGAGCTCGCGCGTGAACGGCACCCGGCGGGCCCCTGCCGACGCGTGCTCCGGGTTGTTGGGGACCTCCATCTCCTCGGTCTGCCCCTCGGGGTAGTTCTCAATGACCAGCTTGAGCGGGTCGAGAACCGCGAACCTCCTTGGCGCGGTCCGGTTGAGGACGTCTCGGGCGGCGTGCTCGAGCATCTCCACCTCGACCACGCTGTCGCTCTTCGCCACTCCGATCATGGCCGCGAAGTCGCGGATCCCCTGCGCCGGGAAGCCCCGCCGCCGCAGACCCGAGATGGTCGGCATCCGCGGGTCGTCCCAGCCGCGCACGTGCCCCTCGGTGACAAGACGCAGCAGGACCCGTTTGGAGAGGACGGTGTAGGTGAGGTTGAGCCGCGCGAACTCGTACTGGTGTGGGCGCGAGGGCACCGGCAGGTTCTCGATCAGCCAGTCATAGAGCGGCCGGTGCACCTCGAACTCCAGGGTGCAGATGGAGTGCGTGATCCCCTCGATCGCGTCCGACTGCCCGTGCGCGAAGTCGTAGGTCGGGTAGATGCACCACGCCTCGCCCGTGCGCGGATGCGAGGCATGCACGATTCGGTACAAGACGGGATCCCGCAGGTTGATGTTCGGCGAGGCCATGTCAATCCGAGCGCGCAGCACCCGGGCGCCGTTGGGGAAGTCGCCCCGCCGCATCCGCTCGAACAGGTCGAGGTTCTCCTCGACCGGCCGGTCGCGCCAGGGGCTGTTCTGCCCGGGCTCCGTCAGCGTGCCCCGGTAGTCGCGGATCTCGTCGGCTGAAAGGTCGTCCACGTACGCCTTGCCAGCGCGAATCAGATGGACGGCCCACTCGTAGAGCTGCTCGAAGTAGTCCGAGGCGAAGTAGAGGTGCTCGCCCCAGTCGAAGCCGAGCCAGCGCACGTCGGCCTGGATCGCGTCGATGTACTCCTGTTCTTCCTTGGCGGGGTTGGTGTCGTCGAAGCGCAGGTGACAGCGGCCACCGAACTCCTGCGCGATCCCGAAGTTCAGGCAGATGGACTTGGCGTGGCCGATGTGGAGGTAGCCGTTGGGCTCCGGCGGGAAGCGGGTGACGACCGTCCCGACTCGGCCGGACCGGACGTCCCCGGCGACGATTTCGCGGATGAAGTCGCTTCGCTCTGGCGAGGCTGGCATTCGGCTGTTCAAGTGGCGGCGGCTCCCGTGTCATAGCGCGTGCAACTCGGCTCGCGTGGCGGCCTCGTGGCTCACCGCGCGGACCACGCCCGGGAAAGTTCGTATCCCGGCCCGATGCGGGTTCCCGGTCGTGGCCGCACGTGACAACCGGCATGCCGCGTTCCCAGCGTCGGGTGCGATCGCAGAGCGTGGCTGTGGGTGGAGAGGAGCCCATGGAACGCCCGGACTCCGGATCCAGCATCAGGCGCCCGAGTGCCTGGCCACCGGCCGCGAGCGCCCGCCGATGATACCGCGGGCGCCTGCCCCGAGCGTGACCGGGCGCCGTTTCACTCCGCGCCCGGAAGCCGGTGCCGGACCGCGAAGGCCGCCGCCTGCGAGCGAGTCTGCAGCTTCAGCTTGGCAAGGATCGAGCTGACGTGTTTCTTCACGGACTGCTGCGAGAGGCAGGTCTCCGCGGCGATCTCCTTGTTGGTCTTTCCTTCGGCGATCAGCAGCAGGATCCGCTGCTCCTGGCGCGTCAGCTCGACGTTGCCGTCCGGGTCGACGCCCTCCGTCAACCGCCGCAGCCGGTCCAGGGCTTTCGCCGCGACCGCGGGATCAAACAGCGACGCGCCGTGGCCAACCGCCTCGAGCGCGCGAAGCAGGTCCCGGCCACGGATCTGCTTCAGGAGATACCCGGACGCGCCGGCCATGATCGCGGCCGCGACGGCATCCTCATCCGGATAGCCCGTGAGGATGACGACGCGCACGTTGGGTTGTTCCGAGCGGATCTCGCGAGTCGCCTCGATTCCCGATCCATCCGGAAGCCGCACATCCATCACCACCAGATCTGGGTGGCAGCAATTCGCGGCGTCGATCGCTTCCCCGACCGTCCCGGCCTCTGCCACGACTCGAAACGTTTCCTCGCGCTCCAGCAAGGAGACCAGCCCGTGGCGCACGAGCTCGTGGTCGTCCACCACCAGCACGCGCAGCCGTCCAGGCGTTTTCAGGTCGCGCACGGTTGTCTCCCGGGGCCGACTCTGCCCGGTCCAGCCGCACGCGGCCGCACACTGCGGTGCACCGTGCGCGGTTCCGGGCGCTTCTCGCCGCCCGACACGCGGCGCAAGCCGGCGACGCTCCCTGCGTGCGAGGCGTCAGAGTCGCGAAGCCGCCAGGTGGTCGAGCGCACGTGCGAGGGCTGCCTCCTGCCCCGGAGTGAGCCGGCCCTCCATGATGGGCAGATACAGTTCCTCTTCGGCCAGATGGGTCTTCAGCAGTGCGTGCAGCCGGAGCACGCGGCGGCGCAGCACGAGGATCGCGATCCGATCGGTATGTTCCTCGGGGTGCTCGGCGAACTCGCCGATGGCTGCCACCAGGCGCCGCACCTCGTCGTGTTCCCGGGCCATGGGGGCGGTCTTGCCGCTTTCGCCCAGCAACCGCTCGAGGGTCGGGTAAACGACCGCCTCGACGGCCTCCATGTGGGGGATGAGCTGGGTCGTCAGCCCGTCGTGCAGCTCCCGCAGCTCGGGAAGCCGCTCGGCAAGTCGGCATGGGTCAAGACAATCGAAGTCCAGGCAGTCGGCGAACGCGTTGAGCTGCTCAACGTAGCTCCAGAGCCGTTGCTGGTGCTCATGGGACACGTGCGACAACGTTTGCATGTTCAGCCCTCCCCTGGCATGTCTTGGTCCCTGCCACATCCCTCGCGCGGGCGCAAACGACGGGCTCGGAGATGCGCTCACGTTGGGGCCCCGGCAGGGTGTGCGGATGGGGCCTGGCTGACCCCGGCGGCGTCGACCAGGTACTCGGAGATGTCGCGGATGTGGAGCGTGCCGTTGGCGGCCTTGCGCAGGTTGACCAGGCAGATGGGGCACATGGTCACGCACTCGGGCGCCACCGCGCTCAGCTGCCTGACGCGGTCGCCGGCCACCGTCGCGGCTTTCGCCGGGTAGAGGGCTTCCACCGGGCCGCCGCAGCAGAACGTCAGGGTCCTGGCGTTGGCCGGTTCCTCGACGGTCACCCGAGCTTCGGCGAGCAGCTCACGCGGGGCATCGATCACGTGCTCGTAGCGCGCGTAGACGCACGAGTCGTGGATCACCACCCGGCCGCCGTTCTGATCGCGCACCGGCAGGCCCCGGTCGGCGAGCACTTCCAGATAGCTGCGCACCCGCAGGTCGTACCCGGGGACCAGGGTCGGGTAGACCGTGCGGAGCATGGTGGTGGTGTGGGGATCGAGCGTGATCACCTCGCGCACTCCGTACCGGCGCAGGGTCGCGGTGACCCGGCGAGCATGCGCCGTGACCTCCTCGTCCGCGCCCAGGTCGTAGGCGAGCGCGCCGCTGTAGAGGTCATCCTCGTAGAGGTAGCCGAACTCGACCCCGGCCGCACGCAGCAGGCGGGCCACGTTGGCCGGGACGAGGTTGTACTCGGCCCGTTCCCGGGCCGAGGGCCGCGCGACCAGCGCCACCCCGTTGACGACCTGGTTCATCCGGCGGCCGACCCCGCTCAGGCGGGCCAGCGGCGTGTCGCCCAGGAGCTGTTCGAGCGCCACGAGGCGTTCGATGTAGGGGATCAGCTGGTACATCATCCCGGTGTACAGCACGGTCTCCCCGCCGCGAGGCAGGTCGAGCTCGTGCGCCCAGCGCGTCGCCTGACGCGCCGGGATCGGCAGGACCGAACCGCGCAGCCGGAGGTTGTCAGCGAGGATCCCCACCACGTCGCGGGTGGCGATGGGCATCAGTGTCCCTCCTTCAGCAGCCAGCGGCGCAGCTGGTGGACGTTTTCCGTGATGTGCACACCCGAGGGACAGTTCTCTTCGCACAATCGGCAGAGCAGGCAGGAAAAGATCGGCTCGCGCTCGCTGCGAACGCGCTCCTCCATCCCCAGCAGGACGTATCGGAAAATGCGGCGCGGCAGCAGGTCGACTCCCATCGGACAGACCGCTGTGCAGAACCCGCAATTCATGCAGGCGTTCGCGTCGAACGCTCCGAGCCCGTGCAGTTCCTGCGCGAGATCGGCGGTCACCAGCGTGCTCACGGTCGCCTCACCGCCGCGTAGCGGTAGTAGCCGTCGCCGGTGGCTTCCTTCTCCTCGACGACATAGCCGTACTTGCGCAGGCCCATCATCCACACCATCACTTCTTCCGCCGGGAGCCCGCCCGCCGCGGCAAGCTCCGGCACGGTCAGCGGGCCGTCGCGGAGGAGCGCGAGCAGACGATCGCGCATCAGCGGCTCCTCCCGGATCACCTCACGGACGTCCCGGTTCATGGCATCGCTCCCACCAGCAGGCCGTCGATCATCGCCCGCACCTGCGCGTCGGTGTATCCCTGCAGGTCGATGGCGCCCTCGGGGCAGGCGGGAACACAGCCGCCGCAGCCCTTGCAGCCGGTTGCGTTGATCGCGGCGACCTCGGCGCCGTCGTTTCCGACCATGGAGATCGCCCCGAACGGGCAGGCCTCCACGCATTCCCCACACCCGGTGCAGGCGTCGGGGTTGACCACGGCGACCTGCGGATCGAGCGCGGCGACGCCCCGCATCAGGACGGCCGCTGCCTGGGTGACGGCCGCGAGCCCCGATGCGACGCTCTCGGCGGACGTCTTCGGCCCCTGGCAGGCTCCCGAGATGAGCACGCCGTCGACGACGGTTTCCACGGGGCGCAGCTTCGGGTGAATCTCGTTGAAGAACCCGTCCCGGCCGACCGGCAGCTTCAGCGTGTGCACCAGGTCCTCGTTCGCGCGCGGCACCATCCCCGTCACCAGCACGACCAGGTCCGCCCCGATGGTCAGTTCCTCGCCGGCCGTGAGCAGGTCACGCACCGTGACCGCCAGGCCGTCCCCGTTGCGCACCACGGTGGGGCGGTCGGCATCGTCGAACTTCAGATAGAGCGAGCCCCGCGCGCGCGACTCGCTGAACATCAGCTCGTTGCGGCCGTACGTGCGCATGTCCCGGTAGAGGTGGTACTGCCGGATGCTGGCGTCCCGGTTGGCCACCAGCAGCGAGGCGTGGACGGCGGCGCTGCAGCAGTAGCGCGAGCAGTAGGGTCGGTCCGGTTCCCGGCTTCCCACGCAGTAGATGTAGGCGATGGTGTGCACCGCCCGGCCGTCGTGGACCAGTGGGCCCGCGCTTTCGTCGAGCAGCCGCCTGAACTCCGGCAGCGTGACGACGCCGTCGATCCCGTACCCGTACTCGCCGGCTTCGGGCTGGTACGCATCGAAGCCGGTGGCCACGATGATCTGGCCCACGTCGAGCTCGATCCGGTCTTCGCCGACCCGGACGACCAGGTGGTAGTTCGCGTAGGTCCCGGACTTGCCGATCAGCTCGGCGCGCGTGAAGACCGTGATCGCTGGCCGGCGGCGGATCTCCTCCTGCAACTGCGCGACCAGGTCACGTCCGCTCCGTTCGTGCGGGAACATGGGGCCGAAGCCGCCGACCCAGCCACCGAGCTCGGCCTCGCGCTCGATGAGGAAGACGGAGAGCCCGATATCCGCCAGGCCGATCGCCGCACGCATCCCGGCGATGCCTCCACCGACGACGGCGACTCGGGGCGTCGTCCGGACCTCGATCGGCTCCAGGGGCGCGCTCAATCGCGTGTGCGCGATGCCGGCCCGCACCAGCCGGATCGCCTTTTGCGTGGCGCCCATGGGATCGTCGGTGTGGGTCCACGAGCACTGCTCGCGGAGGTTCACCTGTGTGTAGACGTACGGGTTGAGGCTGGCGCGGCGCGCCATGTCGCGGAAGGTAAAGGTGTGCAGCTTCGGGGAGCAGGAGGCCACGACGAGCCCGTCGAGCTGGTGCTCGGTGATGTCGTTGATGATCTCCTGCTGGGTAGCGTCCGAGCAGGTGAACATCGCCTGGCGTGCGACCTGGACGCCGGGCTCGTCCTTGACGGCTTCGACCACCCGCTCCACGTCGACACAGTCGGAGATGTTGCCGCCGCAGCGACAGACGTAGACGCCGATCCGCCGCTCGCTCATACCGCCACCGTCTTCCGTTGCAGGTGGGCCGCCGCCTGGGCCACCGCGGCCCCGGCATGCAGGATCGATTCGGGAATGTCCCGGGGGCCGGACGCGGAGCCGGCGACGAAAACGCCGAGGATGCTTGTGGCGCCGGGGTTGCCGTCTTCGTCGATCTCGTCGATGTAGGCCTGCGCATCGAGAGCAAGCTCACCGGGAGCGAACAGGCGGGCCGAGTCGGGATTGGGCTGGACCCCAACGGCCAGCACCACCAGGTCGTACTCCGCTTCGGCGAGGACGCCGCCGTGATCGATGTCTTCATAGCGCAGGACCAGGTTGCCGTCCGGCTTCTCCTGGATCTGCGCAATGCGGCCCTTGATGAAATTCGCCCCCATGGACCTTGCCTGCTCGAAGAATTCGTCGTAGCCCTTGCCCACGGCTCGAATGTCGATGTAGTGCACGGTCACGTCGGCGAGCAGCAGGACGCCCATGATCAGCTGGTTCTGCTTCAGCGAGTACATGCAGCAGAACTTTGAACAGAGTGGGTTGCCCACGGTCTGGTCGCGCGAGCCGGTGCACATCACGTAGGCGATCCGCTCGGGCATCTTCCCGTCGCCGGGCCGCAGCACCGTGTTGTAGGGCCGGGTTGGCGCGAGCAACCGCTCCATCTGCATGCCGGTCACCACGTTCTGGAAGCGGCCATATCCGTACTGTGGTTTCAGGTCTGCCGGGAAGAGGGTGCAGCCGGTCGCGACGATGACCGCGCCAACGTCCACTTCCAGGTTCTCGTCGCGCATGGACAGGTCGATCGCGCCGGCGGGACAGGCGGCCACGCACTGCTGGCATTCCGAGCAGACCCCGCAGTCGAGGCAGGCGCCGGCCCCGGCCCGTGCCTCCGCCTCGCTCATGGGCGGTTCGATCTCCGAGAAGTCGAACGGGCCGGCGGAGCGCGCGACGATCGCCGTGCCGGTGTCCCGGTGTGCGTACGATTTCTGGCGGGCGATCACCTGCTTCTTGTCGACGACTGCGAGGCGGTCGTCGAACCCCTCGAAGATGCCGAGCTCGCGGCCCCGCAGCCAGCGATCCATCATGAAGGCCGCCCGGCGGCCCTGCCCCACGGCTCGCGTGATGTCGCTGGCGCCGCTGACCACGTCGCCCGCGGCGAAGATGTAGGGGACCTCGGTCTGGAGCGTGCGCGCGTTCACCTGCACGCGCCGGTCGGGCGCCATGCGAAGTTGCCCGGCGAAGGCCTCCGCGTCCGGGGTCATCCCGATGGCGGCGATCACGGCGTCACAGGGGAGCACGAATTCGCTGTCGGGGATCGGCTCCGGGCGGCGTCGCCCGGACGCATCCGGGGCTCCCAGGCTCATGCGCTGGCAGCGCAGGCCGATCGCCCGGCCGTCCGTGTCGCCCACCACCTCCACGGGCGCCACCTGGAAGTGGAACTGCACGCCCTCCCGCTCGGCATCGTCGATCTCCGGCTCGTGTGCGGGCATCTCCGAGCGGCCGCGACGGTACGCCACCGTGGTCTCGAGAGCGCCCAATCGCCGGGCCGTGCGGGCCGCGTCCATGGCGACGTTGCCGCCGCCCACCACGACGACGCGCTTGCCCTGCAGGTCGGGCGGCGATCCGAGCTTGACCTCGCGCAGGAAGTCCAGCCCGCTGACCACGCCCCCGAGCTGCTCGCCGGAGATGCCGAGACCGATTGACGTCGGCGTGCCCGTCGCGACCAGGATCGCGTCGTACCCGGATTGCGCGAGCGCCTCCAGGTCGCGTACCGGGGTGTTGGTCGCGATCTCCACACCGATCGCGGTCAGATTGCTGATGTCCTGGTCCACCACCTCCGGCGGAAGCCGGTAGGCCGGGATGGCCAGGCGCAGGAGCCCACCCGGTTGGGCGGCGGCCTCGAAGATCTTCACCGCATAGCCCTTGCGGGCGAGCTGCCAGGCGGCGGTCAGGCCAGCCGGGCCCGACCCGACGATCGCCACCCGCTTGCCGTTCGGCGGCGCGATGGTCGCGCCCGGCCCGTCGTGCTCCGCGTAGTGCCGATCGGCGACGAACCGCTTCAGCCGCCGGATGGGCACTGACGCCTCCACCTCGCCGCGGGTGCATTCACCCTCACAGGGCGCGTAGCAGGCTCGCCCCAGCGTGCCCACCAGCGGGGTCGCCTCGAGCACCAGCTGAAACGCCTCTTCGTAGAGGCCGCTGCGGACCAGCGAGACGTACCCGTGGGCCTTGATCCCGGCCGGGCAGGTGTCCGTGCAGGGCGAGGTGCCGGCGCGCTCGATCAGTGCCTTCTGGGGCAGCGCCGTGGGGAAGGCGATGTATGCGGCGCGTCGGGAGACCAGCTCGCCGTTGAACTGGTCCGGCAGGGCGACGGTGCAGGCGAGCTCACACTGGCGGCAACCGGTGCACAACGAGGTGTCCACGTAGCGTGGACGATGGTGCACCGTGGCATGGAAGCTGCCGTTGCCATCGCGGGCAATGTGCGCCACTTCCGAATCGGTGAAGACGGTCACGTTGGGGTGGTGGACCGTTGCCGCCATCTTCGGCGTCGCGATGCAGCTCGCGCAGTCGAGGGTCGGGAAGACCTTGCTGAGCAGGACCATCCGGCCCCCGACGGTCGGCTCTTTCTCGACGACCAGGACGCGATAGCCCATGTCGCCGAGCTTGAGCGCGGATTCCATGCCGCCGATCCCGCTGCCGATGACCAGGACGTCGTAGTCCATCTAGGCCTCCAGCCCCGCGAGCGTCTGGCTGAACTCGCGGATCTGCCGTACGAATGCGTCGGCGCAGACCGAGCAGATCGCGGCCATCTTGAGGCGCTGCCCATCGATCCCATGCTCGGCAAGCAACGCCTGTGCCTTCTGCACGATCCTCGCGGAGCGCTCGCTGCAGTCCGGCAGGTACGCGCATTCCTCGCCGTCCGAGGCGATGAACACGCCGTCGAAGCCACGCTCGAACGCGTAGAGGATCCAGCTCGGCCTGATCCCGCTGGTGCAGGGCAGACTCAGGACCTCAACCTCGGGCGAATAGTGCATGTGCGAACTGCCCGCCAGGTCGATTCCGGGATCAGAGATGGCGTTGGTGGAGAAGACGAGGATCCGCGGCCCCGATCCGCTCCGGGGCGTGCGCGCGGTCTCCAGTGCCAGGCTCATTTCCCGCGACGGATGAACACGCGGTCGTAGCCCTGGGCCGGCACGGCCCCCAGGAACTGGTGGCCGACCTTCCCTGCCCAGACGCCAACGTCGGTCTTGGTCTGCGAGTCGCTGGACCATAGCTCCAGCACGTCGCCCACGGGCACGCTCCCCATCCCCTTCTTGGCCTCGAGGAGCGGGCCCGGGCAGGCCGAGCCGCGGGCGTCGA
>JBMFSS010000029.1:0-30062 GCA_049967415.1 Candidatus Limnocylindrales bacterium | reverse complement strand
CGAGACCTTCCACCTCGTCTTCGCCGACGCGTTCCTGAAGTCGATCGTCGGGCGCATGGACGACAACGCCGACATCTTCCGGCACATCCTCGACGAGCCAGCGTTCCAGACAGTCGTCCGGGAGCACTACCTCGGACGCGTGTACGGGCAGGCGCGCGCCGCTTCGGGCTCCGACGCCTCCACGCCGGGCTGACCGCCACCGTGTGCGCCGCGCCGACACCCCCACACCATGGGAGCGTAGTGTGGCATCGCGCGCCCTCCGCTCCGCGACGGGGCACCCGGGAACTCGCGGGGGCGAGGGCCCAGGCTGCGTTCTGGCGCTCGCTTGAGGGAGCCAGTGGGCCAAGGTGGCACGAACGAGCCCCGCGGGTGCCGAGGTTGGCGCCGGCGGCGGGGTCGCCACAGGCGAGCGGGCTGGCGACCTGGGGGTGGGTCGGCCAGCAGAGGACACGGGTGCCGATTGACCCATCGGCCGGGTCGACGCGGTCAGTAGAGTGTGATGGCGGAGCAGGGGCCGGCAATCGTGGAGCGTGTCAGCCAGAGCGAGGCCACCGAAGGCGAGCTGCGCGCGCTCGTGGCCACGCCGTACGAGCAGTTGTTGCGGGTAGCCGGGCTCGTCTGCCGGGAGCACGCCGACGCCGAGGACGCGGTGGCAGCCGCGCTGGAGCGCGCTTGGCGCAGTCGGACCGCGCTCGACGATCCGGCCCACGCGGCGGCTTGGCTGCGCCGGATCGTGATCCGCGAGGCACTCCGCGCCGAGGGCCGGCGGCGTCGATTGCTCGGGCGCTGGATCGCAGAACCCTCCGCGTTCGCCCTCACGGACGACCCGGATCAGGCCCGCGAGATCGCGCTGCGCGAGGCCCTGCGGGCGCTCCCACCTGCCCAGCGCGCCGCCATCGTGCTCCACCTGTACGCCGGCTACTCGGTGCAGGAAACGGCCGAGTTGCTCGGTGTCCCGCTCGAGACCCTCCGTTCGCGCCTTCGACTCGCCCGCGCCCGGCTGCGCGAGGCCCTGGCTGATCGACGATGAAGCGATCCCGTCTTCCTTCGGACCCGCACGAGCCCGACGAGGTCCTGGATCGCCGGCTCGCCGACTTCCTGCGCCGCGAGGCCGGGCGGGTTGTCCGCGGCCGGCGCTCCGACGCCGAGGTGGTCGCCGCCATTCGCCGCCGGGTGGCGCACCGTCGGCGCAGCGCAATGCTGGGCGCGCTCGCCGTGGCGGCCGTCCTCGTCGTCGCGCTGGTCGGCTCGGTCTACCTCGCTGGGGCGGTGAAGCCCGGGCCAGCTCTCCCGGTCGCACCAGCACCCACCGCGTCCCCTGCAGCCTCGTATCCTCGCAAGCTCTGGCCGGTCCCGACGGCGACGCTCGCACCCTCGGTCGCCGCGGCCACGGTCGATCTCGCCGGCACGTTCCCAGGCGGCGGCCTGTGGGCGATGCGGGGATCGGCGTTCCTCGTCTCCGCGGACGCGGGGGCGAGCTGGCGCCAGAGCACGCTCCCAACGCTCGCGCCGCAAAGCGAGCAGATGGTCGTCGTCCTCGACGCCGAGCATGCCTGGTACGTCGTGGTCGGCCCCGGAGCGTCGCCCGTGACGGGCGCACCGACCGACATCCTCCACTACGCCGTCTACCGCACGAGCGACGGCGGGCGCACCTGGCAGCAGCGTGCGGTTCCCGGCAACTATCCCGCGACGGCCGCGTCGCTCGTCTTCGTCGACCCCAAGCACGGCGATCTCCTCTGCTCGGCGGAGCGCTTCAGCTCGGGGACGAGCACGGTGCTGTGGACCACCGACGGCGGTGCCAGTTGGCAGGTCGTGGGAACCGCAGCATGGATCGGCTCGATGTTCGCCGCAAGCGACCCCTCGACGCTCTGGGCGGGCGCACCGCCGGAGGCGGGACCGGTGGCCCATCCACTCCTCGCGGCGAGCCGCGACGGCGGACGCACCTGGCAGGATGTGTCGCTGCCGGGGCTCAGCGCCGGGCTGGGTGGCGCGGCGCGCTGGCTCGCCGGGCCACCCGTCTTTCGCGATGCCTCCACGGGCGTGGTCACCGTCACGACCATCAACAGCGGGTTCCACCCCGAGACCTGGCTCTACCGGACCAGCGACGGCGGCCATGCCTGGTCGCTCGTGGCGGATCGGCCGATGGAGGCGGCGGCGGGACCCGCGCTCCTTGACGCGACCCACTGGCTCCTGCCCCTTGTCAACCCGCTCGGCGTGGCCGCCTCCTCCGACGGGGGCTTCACCTGGCACGACCTCGGCACGCGTGGCCTTGGCGGGGTCGCGAACCCAGGCTGGATCGCCTGGATCGGGGGGCTCGATGCGAGCCACGCCGCGGCGCTCGTGCCCACCGGACACGCGTCTCCGGGCCCTGCTGCCCTTTACCTGTCTGCCGATGGCGGAGCGAGCTGGCATGCGGCCGACGTGACCGGCGTCGCTGTCAATCCGATTGCCTCCCCGTTCGGTCAATGCCCGCATCCGGCGCCGCTCGCCTTCGACCCGGAAGCCCGCGCCAACGCGGTTGCCGCCGCGCGAGCGGCGGTGCCCACGCTGTACAAGACCATCGACACCGCGGGGTACGAGGTACAGGTCGCGGCACCGGCGAACTCCCCGCCGGTGGCGCGCTACGGCTCGATCGTGCGCACGCTCTGTGGTCCGCTCACCCAGTCGGGCACCTACGTCGTCGAGCTCCGTTTCCCGGCGATGGAGCCCAGCGCCTCGCTCTCCCAGGGACAGCTCTTCGTGGGCCGGCTCGGGGCGGGCTGGCAAGTCTGGTACCAGTACCACTGACGCGCTGCGGGCGATCGGCCCCAGCACCATGAGCAGCTCGTGGAGGCCCCACCCGCGTGGTCTCGTCCGGTCGCTCCCGGACGACGGATACCCGTCGACGCCAGACGAAGGACCGGCGGGCGGAGCCTACGGCACAGCGCTCGCTTCACTGCCCGTGTCCGGCTGCCCGCGCCGCCAGGCATCGAGGGTCTGGACCACGGCGGACTGGACCTGCGCGCGTGCCGCGTCGCGCTCGACGCCCGACATCAGCAGTGCGTCGTAGCCGGTGTCGAGATGGCGGATCGAGGCGATCACGGCGAGCTCGATGGCGCGGCGATCGAGTCCCCGTGCGGCCGCCGCCCGGCCGATCCTGCCGCTGCCGCGGGCGGCCGCGTGCCGGGAAATGGCTGCCGCCCGCTCGGTCGGGCAGGCGGGGAACAGTCGGTGGATCTCGGCGGCGATCCGTGCCTCCAGCTCGGCGTCCTCCGCGGCCCCTCTCGCGTCCTCGCGCTCGCACCGCCGCGCCCGCGCCTCGGCGTCGGCGAGGCACTGCCGCTCGGCCTCCTCGAGCGCCGCTTCCTCGACCAGGATCCCCTGGCGCTCGTAGCGTTTGCGCGCGCGGCTGAAGCGCACCACGACGGCCGTGAGGCCACTGCCCGCCTTCGCGCGCCGCGTCAGGGCGGCGTCGCCGCGGGGTAGGTAGGCCAGGTGATCCAGATCGGCGCAGCCCAGGCACAGCGGACCTGACGGCTCCATGATCAGCAGGCCGCCGCTGCCGCCACAGCCGGCGCAGACCCAGTCGTGTGCGAGAGGCGAGATCACGACGAGGTCGGGCGGGCGGCTGGCACGCTCGGTCAGCCGCTCGCGCTGCCGATCCGAGAGCGCCGGCGAGATCCAGTGGGTGCGGTACGCACGTTCGAGCGACGGATCGCCGCTCCTGGAGAACTGCAGCTGGCGGCGGTCCCGCGTGCGGGCGACGTAGGCGGTCTCGCTCGGCCGGAGGCCGCGCTGCTCGGCCCACGACCCGAGCGCCCGCAGCGCGGCCGAGAGCTTATCCAATCCTGCGTTTGCCAGCGACTCGAGATCCGCGACGCGGCCCTGGCGCCAGGCGTCCACATGCGACGGGGCGAGCCAGCCGAGGCCAATCAGGACGTCGATGGGGCTGACGTACCGGCGCTCCGCGAGGGCCCGCTCGGCGGCCCGTGCGACGCGGTCCTGGATCGCCGGCGCAACCTTCGAACGGCCGGTTGCCCCGAGCGCAGCGCAGGACGTCATGTAATCTGCGCGGACACGAGCGGGGCGCGGCTCAAGGGTAGACGCTGCCGACCTCCAGGACGTGCCAGGTGCCCGCCGTGCGGCCGAGCACGATGTTCACCGACCAGCCGGGCTGCGCCAGCCTGGCCGCCGTGGCGGAAACCGGAACCGGCCCGATCCCGCCTGCGAACCACAGCGCGGTCGCTTGGACCTGTTCGATGGTGAGGAAGTCCTCGACGTAGTCCGCCTCGGCGAACGCGGTCGGATCGATGTCCGTGCGCTGGGCCTGCTCCCCGAGGAGCCGTCCGAGTCGCTCGGCCCGCGGCAGGTCGCGGGTGGCTGCGGCAGCCCGCTCGACGGCGCCAGTCACGGCGTCCGCCTCGATCCAGCCCTGCGCGCCGAGCCACAGGACGAGGTCCTTCGTGACGGGTCCGGCGGCCGCGATCAGCGCGAGCGGTGCGATCACCTTGTGGATCATGAAGTAGCCCAGGAATTCGCCCAGGTGCTCGGGGATCTTCTCCGGGCCGAAGAGCGTGGTGAAGGCTTCCTCGTCACCCGCCTCGACGGCCTGCTCCCAGCGGCGGCGCTCGAAGGGGTTGAGCGATTCATAGGCGTAGCCGTTCAGGCTGTGCTGCAAGAGCTCGATGATGTCGGCGGCGTTGCGGAACGCCTTCGGCCGCAGCGCCGCCTCCTGCTCGGCGAGGAAGCCGGCCAGGGCCGCGTCGATCGTGGGCATCGTCGCTTCGGGACGCTCCACCGATCGCATCCTTCAGCCCTGGCGCGCCGGCGTGGCGGGTTTGGCGGCCTCCTCGATGGTGAGCGTGATCCGGCGGGGCGCGGGCCCGCCCTCGAAGGCCGACTTGCGGATGTACAGGTTGGCCACCGCGGCGTCGGGGTCAGGGCTGTCGAAGCGGAACGTGCCCTTCGTCTCCTTTACCTGCTCCAGGGTCACCCACACGCGCTTCATCACACCTGCCTCCGTATCGCCCCAGGTCCCGGTGCACCGGAGCGTAGCGCGGCGGGGGCGCCTCCGCTCGGCCCAGGCGCCGGTCCCCTGGCGGAAGTCGAGGGCGTACGCGTCGGGCCGCCCGGGGTCGCATGCTTCTCTCCGAGGCGGCCCCGCCAGGCTCGGGACCCGACACGATCCACCGATGGTGCGCGGGTGCCAGCGGGACGGAGGGTCCCGGCATGCTCTGGGCCCTGTGCGCATGGGCACTGGCACCGGAACTCTCACCACGGCACCGCGCGTGGGGTATCGTCGGGCGGCTGTGAGTGCGAGGGAACCCGGGGCCACGGGCGCCGCCGACGTCGCTCCGCTAGACGTGCTCAGCTTCCGCGTTTCGCACGACGGATCAAGGGTGAGGATGGGCCGGCCGCGCGCGGACACGATCTCGTCCGCGCGGTCTCACCCCACCGGCGCCCTCTCTCGGCGCGAGCTGTTCGATCTCAGCGCCTACTGGCTGGCCATCAACCTGCTATGGGGCGCCCTCGGCATCAGCCTGCTCCCCCTCCTGATGGTGCAGCTGGTGTGCGGCGGGAGCGCCACCTGCGCACACCCGGTGCCGATCCTCGGGTCGTTCGCCCCGGGCAAGGGGGTGGCCGAGGCGCTCATCGTCAACGCCGGGCTCCTGGTGGCGATCCTGGTGCAGCCCACCGCGGCGGCGATCAGCGACGCTGCGGCGACGCGCTGGGGACGGCGCAAGCCGTTCATCCTGGCCGGCACCCTCCTCGACGTCCTCTTCCTGCTCGGGTTGTACCTCGTGCACACCTGGATCGGGGTGTTTGCCTGCTACGTGCTGCTGCAGTTCAGCTCGAACCTCGCGCAGGGGCCCTTCCAAGGCTACCTGCCCGACCTCGTGCCGGCCTGCCAGGTGGGCCTCGCGGGCGGCCTCATGGGGCTCATGATCATGCTCGGCCAGGGCGGCGGCCCGATGCTGGTGGCGCTGGCCAACGGCCTGGGCAACCCGCGCCTCGTGGTGGTCCCGATCATGGCGGTCGAGCTGGGCGCTGCGGCCCTCACCCTGTGGCGCGTGCGCGAGGGCCCGGTGGGGATGCCGCGGGAAGGGCGAAGCTTTTGGCAGATCGCGCGGCGCACCTGGAGCACCGACATCCTCGCGGAGCGCAGCTACGTCTGGCTGCTCGCCTCGCGCCTGTTCCTGCTGATGGGCGGCGGGACCGTCACGGCGGTGGGCTTCTTCTACATGCAGGACGCCTTCGGGCTCGACCAGGCGGCGGCGCTCGGCGACACGTTCCTGGCGGGGGCGCTGGTAGTGGGCTTCGGCGCCCTGGCCACCCTGCCCGCGGGCCGGCTCTCGCAGCGCGTCGGGCGCAAGCGCACCATCACGGCCGCGGCCACGCTCGGGCTGCTCGGCATGGCCTGCGTGGCGCTGGCCCCGGCGGTGAACCTCGCACTCGCCGCCATCGTGCCCATCGGGATGGGGGTGGGTGCCTTCCTGGCGGTGGACTGGGCGCTCCTCGCCGACATCGTGCCCAAGGCCGCGTCGGGTCGCTACATGGGCCTGAGCAACGTCGTGACGGCCGGCTCGGGGGCCCTGGCCGCCGCGGTCGGCCTGGGACTCGTCGACGCTGGCAACGCCGCCTTCGGGTTCGGGGCCGGGCCGCGCCTCGCCTTCGCCGCCGGGGCCATCGACTTCCTGGTGGGGGCTCTGCTGCTCACCCGGGTGGTCGAGCGGCGGCGGCAACCCGAGCCCGCCCGACTGGTCGAGCCGGCGGCCGAGCCCGCCTGAGCGGGGCCGTCACGAGCTCGTCCCGCCCCAGTGCGCGCGAGTGCCGTCCCGCCAACATTCCCGGTCAAGCGGTACCAGATGTACCGGGACAACTATTGACACTACCGCGCGCCGGAGCCTAGTGTGGGTCATCCAATGCCGGGGGGTCGCATCGGCGGTCGGAGGGTCGCCGGTGCGTCGGGGAGGAGCCTGCGTGTCCGAGCCCGACGCGGCAGCGCCTGCGCCACCTGGTTGGCGGGGTCGAGCCCCGCAGATCGACCTAGCCGCTGGCGTGCGACCCGTTGGCGTCGCCGCCGGTGGCGATCGTGCGCCCCGGGGTGCGCCCGTGGGTGCCACTGATCCCTCGGGCAACCCCGGCTGGCGGGCGCTCCTGCGCGCCGAACGCCTGCGCCTGGGCCTGAGTCAGGTGGCCCTGGCGGGACTCGTGGGGATCTCGCCCGAGACGGTCCGCAAGTACGAGGCGGGCGGACGGACGCCGGCGCGCGCCACCCTGGAGCGCCTGGTGGCGGCCCTGCAGCTCTCCCAGACGCAGGGCCGCGCGCTCCTCGCCGCGGCCGGCTACGCCGCCCCCGACACGCTCTTCCCCGCCGCCGCCTATCCCGGCTACTACTACACGCTCGCCGAGCTGCGCGCCGAGGTGGAGCGGGTCAGCTGGCCCGAGTTCGTCACCGACGACCTGGCCGAGGTGGTGGCCGCCGACCGGGCGGCCCAGGCGCTCTGGGGGGTCGACTTCGCGGCCGAGCTGGCGCGCCGCTCGCGGGCCCAGGTGAACATCCTGAGCGTGGCCGCCGAGCGGCACTTCGCCGAGCGCGTCGTGAACTGGTCCGAATGCCTGGCCGTCCTCGCCGGCATCTTCAAGGGCCGGCCGCGCGAGCCGATCGCGCTGGACGACCCGGGTGCCTTCTTCAGCGAGGTGCTTGAGGCGTACGTGACCAACGATCCCGGGGCCATCCCGCAGCTCGTGGCCGCGTGGGAGTCCATGCCGCCGCAGCCGGCCAAGGTGCGCTGGACCTATCGGCTCGTCTGGCGGGAGCCCGGCATCGGCGACATCGAGTTCCGCTCGCTCGTGAGCCTCGCCAGCGAACCCGACGGGCTCTGGTTCAACGACTGGGTGCCGGTGGATGCCGAGGGGCACGCGCGGCTGGGAGCCATTCTCGCGTTGCGACGGCCTCGGATAGGGATCTCGCGCCTCGCACCCGAAGCCACGTCAGATGAGACCGCAGCGGAAGGGCTCACCGATGAGTGATCGCCGGCGCACGCCTGGGCCGACGATAGCCCGGGCCCGCGCGCTGAGCCGCCACATTTCGACTCCCGTCGAGCCGGTCGCCATTTGCTGGGGACCGGACGTGGACAGCAGTTAGGCCCCAGGCCCGCGCGGGTCCGCGCAGGGTAGACGCGGCGTGGAGGGAAGCACTCCGGAGGGACAACACGGTGGATTCACTCAGTACGTTGATCGCTCTGGCCATCATCATCGCAGCCATCTGGTGGGCTATCCAACAGGGACGGTCAGGCGCGATCGGCTTCGAGGCGGCTCGCTCCCCGAAGGACGTGGTGCTTGGTGCCGTTCAGATGTTCTCCCAGCGCGGCTGGGTAACGACCTCGCAGAGCGATCAGTCGATCTCCTTCTCGAAGAGCCAGCCGCCCGGATGCCTGATCACGATCGTCCTCCTGCTCTTCGGCATCATCCCGGGCCTTCTGTACTGGATCGCCGCGCGCCGGACCCTGACGGTCTCGGTCTCTGCATATCCGTCAGCGGCCGGAGCCTCAGGCTCGCGCGTCAGCATCGCCTGGAGCCGCAACGGCGGGGGCCGCGGACCCAGCCTCGAGTTCAAGAACCTGCTCGCTCCGGGCGCGCCAATAAGCCCCACCGCGTTGCCTCCGCAGAGCGCCGTGGGTCAGCAGATCGAGAACCTGACTGACGGAGGGATCTCTGCGGCGCAGATGCGGCGCGAGCCAATCGCGGGTGCCACGCCCGTGCTTCCGGCACCGGCAAGCGCCCCGGCGGCCGATGCGGCTCTACCCGCCGTCGGCTTCTGCCCGACGTGCGGCGCTCCGCGTGTGCCGGGCGCTCGTTTTTGCAGCTCCTGTGGCGCGGACTTGTCGGGTGCGTAGCGCAGCGATGCCGTGACCGCCAGATGGTCCGGATGCGTCGGGAGTTTGATCTGGAGCTTGGTCGGCAACCAGGGCGAGGGCAGGCGCAGCGTTGGGACATGGGAGGCCGGACACCGTTGGATGGAGGGACAGCGGCAACATGAGCGAGCCTCTTCGGTTCTGCCCGTACTGCGGGGCGATGTTGGCGGTGCAGGGACAGCGGTTCTGCGCGGTCTGTGGCAGGTCGCTCAGCGAGTCGTCGGCGTCCACCGTTGAGGCGCCGGCGCCAGCCACCGAGGCGCCAGCGATTGAGGCGGTTGCCCCACCCGAGGCCGCCCCGAGCCCTCCGTTCGGGGCGCCTACAGAACCGGTGCCCAGGCCACCGATGGCGGCAACGACCGCTGCCGTGGCTGTACCTGCGAGCGCGCCCGAGGCTCCGGCGGAGCCTGCACCGCCACTCGCCGCAACGCCCACGTCCCGGGTTGCAGCGACGCCCGCGACCCCGATCGCCCCGCCGCTCCAGGTGTCGGGCGCCCAGCTCAGCGCCGCAGGCAGCGCGGTCCTCCGCTCCGGTCGCGCGCAGCTCGGCGATTGGGACGAGTTGCGGGAGGTCGGCCGGGCCGCCCTCTGGGTCGTGCTCGGGTGGCTCGCGATGACGATCGTGACGGGGTTCCTCGCCGCCGATGCGCTGCGCACCACGCTCGCCGCGCAGCTTGGCTCGGCCTTCGCCCTGGGCGATCTCATGACCCGCATCGTCAACGGCACGTACGGGGTCGTGGGGAGCCTCCTCGCCGGACTCGGCTACCACCTCTCGGTATCTGCTTCCGCCGGAGCCTACGGGTTGAGCGCGGGAGGCTCGGGCGACGTGAGTTTCGCCATCGTGCCGTTGGGGTCGCTGCTCGTCCTGGGCTTGCTCTCGGCGCTGGGGGCGCGCTCCAGCCTTCGGCGTCGGCCGGTCCCGTCCGCCGAGGCCGTGCTCGTGCGGGTGACCCTCGTGGCTGCCGCGGCGGCCTTGGCGCTGTACGTCGTCTCGATGTTCATGGGCATTGCCTTCTCGGGCTCGGGTACCGAGTCCTACACGGGCGCGTCACTGTCGGGCTCGCTCGGGCTGTCCGGCGGGCCCACCTTCGGCAACCTGTTCGTCGTGCTCTTCCCGGTGCTTTGGCTGGGCGCGGCAGTCGGGGGTCTGGCGCTGAGCCTCGAGCTTATGCCCGGCGCCGCTGCGGCGCGGAGCCGCCTCGAGCCGTACGTCCCGATGGTGATTGCGGGGCTCGGCGGCTACGCGATTGGGCTGGTCGTGGTCTCGTTCGGGGTGTGCCTGGGCGTGCTGTTCCTGGTCGCCACGAACGGCGGTTCGTACGATCCGGGCACCGTCGGGCGTCTCGTGCCTGGCATCCTCGCGTTTCTGCCCAACGTCGCCGCGTTCGTCATCCTGGCCGGGTCGGGGACCTCCATCGGCGCCGCGACGACGGGTGTCTCGACTCCCTCGGCCATCCCCGCTGGAAGCATCTGGCAGGCCGGGATCGTGATCGCCGGCCTCAGCGTGCTCGCGCTCCTGATCCCGGGGTTCCTTGCGGGCACCATCCTGCGCGGTCGCGCGCCCGGCGCGACCCCCGGCAAGGTGGCCGCCGTCGCCGCACTGGTTGGTCTGCTCGCCCTGATCGGGGCGAGCATGGCGTTGCCAAGCGCGAACGTGGCGGCCCAGACCGCGATCGCGGGGCAGGCGGGATCGTTCGCCGTCACGTTCGATCTTGGCCAGACGGTGGTGCTGGGCGGTATCGGCGTCGTTATCTCGACCTTCGCGGGGTTCCAGTTTGGGGCCCCGCTCTGGCCGGCGCTCGAAGACCGGGTCCCCCAGCTTGGCACGGGCCACGACGACATGACGCTGCGGCGCTGACGACGATGACCGTGAGTTTCTGTCCGTTCTGTGGCGAGCGGCGCCGGAACGGCGCCCGCTTCTGCGGTCGCTGTGGTCGCGATCTCGAGCAGGTTCCGAGCACCGTGCCGCTGGGCGCGGCAGACCACGCGACGCCACCTTCGGCGCACGTCCCGCTAGGGGAGCCGGCCAGCCCTGCCGTGTCGCCGGCTGCACCGCCCCCTGCCAGGGGGATCGCCCGTGCCGAACCGGTCGCCGCCTCACCTGCCCGACGATCGCCGCGCCAGCCACGGCCACTCGCGGCAGCCGCCCGGCCCGGCTCGATACTGCCGCTGGTCGCCGTGCTCGTGCTCGTCGTGGTCCTCGGTGGAGGCGCGTTCGCCTGGCTGCGCCTGCAGCCCGCCGGCAGATCGGCGCCGAGCGTCCCACCGCCCACGGCGCCTGCACCGGCAGGTGCCGCGTCGAGCGCGGCTGCACCGCTCGCGAGGGTGCCCGCCAGCTCGCAGGCTTCAGCCTCGGCGCTGGCTCCTGGCTCGGGGGCCGCCCAGGCTTCGACCACCTGGCAGCCTACGGCGCCGCTCGCGCAGGCCCGCTGGGGGCAGGGGAGCGCGACCCTCGCCGACGGCCGGGTGCTTGTGGTCGGAGGAACCCTCACGACCACAAGCATCGGCGCGCTCGCCAGCGTCGAGCTCTACGACCCGGCGAGCGGCAGCTGGCAGAGCCTCGCGCCGATGGACGAGGCCCGCGCGTACCCGCTGGTCGTGCCGCTTGAGGACGGGCGGATCCTCGTGGCTGGAGGCGCCCGCGACAAGGCCCCCCTCGCCTCGACCGAGATCTTCGACCCCGGCACCGACTCGTGGAGCTTCGGCCCGTCCATGACGATGCGCCGCAGCGTGTTCGCCGGGGTGCGCCTGGCTGACGGTCGCGTGCTCGTCGTGGGCGGCGGAACGACCACGAGTTCCGGCCCGGCGACCCGGTCGGCGGAGATCTTCGACCCTGCTGCCGATCGGTGGACTGCGACTGCGCCGATGTATGCTGCCCGGGCCTACCCCACGGCGACGCTGCTGCCCGACGGCCGCGTGCTCGTCGTCGGCGGTGCCACCACCTACGCGGAGAACGGCACGGTGCTCGGCACCGCCGAGCTGTTCGACCCGTCGCGCGGGACCTGGAGCGAGACAGGGCCCCTCGTCGTGCCCGTCTACGGCCACAGCGCGAACCTGCTGCCCAACGGCGACGTGCTGGTGACCGGCGGCTGGAGCTCGACGGCCGCCTCCGCCCCTGCCATCGCGACCGCCCAGCTTTACGACCCGCGCTCCAACTCCTGGACAGCCACGGCGCCGATGCAGGTCGCGCGCGCCGACGCCCGCGCAGTCGTACTGCCCGACGGCCGGGTGCTCGTGGTGGGCGGCCTCTCCGCCGATTACACGGCCCTTGGGTCGGTCGAGCTGTATGACCCCGCCACCGCGAGCTGGACCACCCTGCCGTCCACGGTGGTTGCCGAGTGGTGGGGGACGCTCGCCCTGCTCCCATCCGGGAACGTGCTGCTTGCCGGAGGCAGCGCCGACAGCGCGGGGAGCGCACCGCTGCGCGACGCCGAGGTGCTGGAGCTGAGCGGTGCGGGGTCATGAGCGTCTGGACTTTCAGTGCATCCCCCAGCCCAGGTGAGGTGAGCGCCTGATGGCCGTCGCCTACTGTCCCAACTGCGGCGCCCCACGGCTGCCGGATGCCCGCTTCTGCGCCTCCTGCGGGGCCGACCTCGCGGCGCTCGAGCAGTGGACCACGCCGGTCGAGCCGTCGGCTCCCACCGAGCCGCTGCTCACCCTGCCGCCGGTGTCCATGCCCACGTCGCGGCCCCAGGCCGGTGGCGCACCTGTCGGCCGAGCGGCGCCCACCACCCCACGCCGCGGCGTGCCTCTGCCGGTCGTCGCGGTCCTCGTCCTCGTCGTTCTGGTGGCCGCCGGGGGCGGTGCGTTCCTCGTCCTGCACGGCGGGAGTCCGGGAGCCTCGGGGCTCTCGGCACCCGTGACCGGCGGCGCGGCCTTCGCCCCGGCCTCCCTCGACCCCGCCGCTCCGGCGTTCCCGGTGCCCGCGGGTGCCACGCTCATCAACGCCCAGGTGGAGGGCTCGGGTGCCGCCGCGTACCGCCTGGAGGCCTGGAACAGCCCCCTCGCCTTCGACGCCACGGTGGCCTTCTACGCCGGGCTCCACGATCCACGCTGGTCCCTGCAGGGCTCCCTCGCCCAGACCCCCCAGGCCGCGCAGGGCAGCCTCGCCGACGGGCAGGGGGTCTTCGCCCAGGCGGATCTCGAGATCGACCGTACGGTCCCCGTCCGGATCGCCGTCCAGTTCGTGCCGCCCGGGCTCGCCTCGGTGGCGCCCGCAAGCGCGGCCCCCGGGCCCACCATCGCCTTCGGCCCCCTGCCCGCTGCGACGGCCCTGCCGGCGGGCTTCCCATCCCGGCTCGTGCCCCAGGGCGGGACGCTCGTCGACGCGGCGTCCCTCAGCGGGACCTCGTACGCGATCTTCCAGTCGCCCTCCGACGTGGCGACCCTGGCGCAGGCCTACCAGTCGGCGTTGCAGCGCTACGCGCAGTCGGTCACCAGCACGTCACAGGGCGCGGCGATCACCATCGCCTTCATCACCAGTGGCCATCCGGGCGTGGTCGTCCTGAGCCCCGCGAGCACAGGCGGCACCGAGGTCGACGTCGAGGTGACCCCGTGACGCTCAGTCGGTCGGGTCCTGCTCGTGCGCCACGTGCTGGACGCTCGTGATGCCAATCGGCAGTGGCCGTGGGTCCCCCCGTCCGACGCGGGACCGTGGTCGCGTCTTGAGCTTGCTCACGGTTGACCGCGGAGGCAGGGTCACCCTTCGACACTCATCGCAACAGGGCCCTCGCCTGTCAGGGTGGAGGTACATCTGATGTCGGTCGGCTTCTGCCCGGTATGCGGCGCCAGGCGGCTCGCTGCCGGACGGTACTGCGGGTCCTGTGGCTCAGACCTCGAGGCGCTATCCCCTGCGGGGGTTGTTCCGACGGCATCCTCATATATCCCCGCACCGGCCACCGGCGGTAGGCCACGTCCTCGACTAGGGGTCACCGGTCTCGCCCTCGGCGTCGCGATCGTTGCCGCGGGCGCGGCGCTTGTGTGGCTCGTGGCACCTCGGTCCAATCAGTCCGGCGCGTCTGGGGCTGCAGGCGCTTCGGGCAGTAGCTCCGCGGCTGCTGGACCCTCCGCTCCGCTGTACCAAGACACCTTCGCGCCGACCGGCTCGCTGACGACACCCCGTGTCGCTCACACCGCCACGCTCCTGCCGGACGGTGCGGTCTTGCTGACCGGCGGTGCGTCCGGGTGGGGCTCGAGCGCCGACGTGGATCTCGCCTCGGCAGAGATCTACGACCCTCGCACAGGAAGGTTCACACCCACTGGGTCGATGAGCGCGGCGCGCAACATGGCAGCCGCTGCGCTGCTGCACGACGGACGAGTGCTCGTCGTGGGAGGCATGAGCTCTGGGACGAATGCGCTGGCCTCGGCCGAGGTCTACGACCCGAAGTCGGGAGCGTTCAGCCCGACTGGCTCGATGACGACGCCGCGCTCTTACGCGAGCGTCACGCTCTTGCCCGACGGTCGAGTCCTGGTCGTGGGCGGCGAGGACGCGAACGTAAACGTCCTTGCCTCTGCCGAGATCTACGACCCGCGGACGGGCACGTTCAGCGGGACCGGGCCGATGGGTCTCCCACGTGTCGGTCAGACTGCGACGCTCTTGCCCGACGGCCGAGTGCTCGTGGCAGGTGGTGTCGCTGCACTCGACGGCAACGCCTTGGCGTCGGCCGAGGTCTACAACCCGCGGACAGGGTCGTTCAGCCCGACCGGTTCGATGGTCGAGGCGCGCTATTTCGCGACGGCCACACGCCTGTCGGACGGTCGCGTGCTCTTGGTGGGCGGTATGCCGGCCATGAACCTGAGCGCTAACGCCCTTGAGTCAGCCGAGATCTACGACCCGCAAACCGGGACCTTCACGCCCACCGGTTCGATGGTGACCCCCCGGGTCGGTCACAGCGCAACACCGCTGGAGGACGGTGGCGTACTGGTAGCCGACGGCCTCACCTCGCTCGCGAACAGTGGCGCTGCCACCGCCTCGGCCGAGGTCTACAACCCGCAGACGGGCCGATTCACAGAGGTGGCCTCGACCAGTGCGCCGCGGGCCGAGGCCACGGCCACTCTTCTGCCGGACGGCCGTGTCTTGATCGCCGGAGGCACCACTGGACCCTCGACGAACGCTATCGCGCTGGCCGAGCTCTTCCACTGATGCACCGCCCCGTCGCCCTTGCCCTGGGCCTCCTGCTCCTCGGGTCCACCCTCGCCCCCGCGTCGGTCCAGGCGGCCTCGGGCTGGACGGTCTCGACGGGGGACGGGGCCCATGTGGCCGCGGACTTCGTGGGCGACACGTCGGGCACTGACGTCACCCTCGCGCTGTCCAACCAGACCAGCATCACCCCCTTCGGCTCGGCCACCGCTGCGGCCATCCTCAACGCGCTCGGCTTCGGTGGCGGCTACAGCCAGGAGGCGACCTGGCCCGCAGGCGCCGATCCATCGGTGAACTGCCCCGGAGGTCTGGTCGACCTGCCGCTCACCTGCCGGGCCACCTCCCGCACGCTGCTCATCCCGGGACCCATCCAGGCCTCCCTCACCGCCCACGCCGCGTCCCCCGGCGCCATCACGCTCGGCGTGGCCCCCGACCAGATCAGCCTCGCCTACGACGTCTCGGTGGCCGCGGTGGGCATGGCCCTCGAGGCGCTCGTGGGCGGAGGCTCCATCTCGGCGGCTGCCTCGCAGGTCGGCGACCTCGCCCTACAGCTCAGTCCCGAGGCGGCCAGCGCTGTGGCGGCCCTGCTGCGCCACGACGACGCGGGGGCCCTCGCCGAGATCCTCGCCCTGGCCAAGCAGGCGGCCCAGGTGATCATCGCCCACACCGAGAGCTGGGTCGAGGCGACTGGGCTCGCGCTCGCCCTCGACCTCGTTCCGGGTGTCCTCGAGGTGCGCCTCGGCATCGCAGCTGCCCAGGCGATCGTCGTCCTCGCCAACCTCGCGGCCGCCCTCCTCACCGGGCAGGCCAGCACCGCGGTGGCGGTGGGGTACGGGGCCAGCGCACGCCACACGGGCGGCACCGCAGCGCCGGCGACCACGGCAACAACTCTGGCTCCTTACCAGTACCAAGGCGTGTTCAGCCCGATCGGCTCGATGAGCGTCGGTCGAATGGGTGCCACGGCCACACTGCTTGCCGACGGCCGGGTCCTCGTCGCGGGTGGGCAATCCACATACGCTCCGTCCTCGGCGCTGGCCAGCGCCGAGCTGTACGATCCGCGCACCGGCACGTTCAGCCCGACCGGCTCGATGTCGACGCCGCGGGCGGGCCACACGGCGACCCTCCTCGCGGACGGTCAGGTCCTGATTACGGGCGGATCAGACGGCACGGCGAATGCCCTGCATCCAGTGGCATCGGCCGAGCTGTACGACACGCGGACCGGCACGTTCAGCCCAACGGGAACCATGTCAACGCCGCGTTATGGGCACACGGCGACTCTCTTGGCGGATGGCCGTGTTCTGATCGCAGGCACCATCTTGGCTGGCGCGAGTGTCCCCGCATCGGCCGAGCTGTATGACCCAAGCGTGGGCACTTTCAGCCCGACCGGGTCAATGTTGACGCCGCGCTATGTTCACGATGCGACCCTGCTTCCGGACGGTCGAGTGCTGATCACGGGCGGTGTCACACAAGAGAACCAGAACGCTTATCCGCGATACGCATCTTCGGCCGAGTTGTACGACCCGCAGACCGGCACGTTCAGCCCGACCGGGCCGATGTCGACCGTGCGCGACGACCACACAGCCACGCTCCTCACTGGCGGCCGCGTCCTCGTCGCAGGCGGACTGGAACGTTGGAGTCAATCCAACCACCCGTCTTCCGTTGCCTCAGCTGAGCTCTACGACCCGGCGACTAGCACGTTCAGTCGCACTGGGTCGCTGAACGTCGGGCGAGCGGGCGCGGCCGCGGTATTGCTGCATGATGGAAGGGTTCTTGTGGTGGGCGGCTGGACCGGCAACTCCGCCCTCAACTCCGCCGAACTCTACGACCCGCTCACGGGGCTATTCAGCCTAACTGCGTCGCTGAACGCGGCTCGGGCTGGAGCGATGATCGTGCTTCTCTGGGACGGCAGCGTTCTCGTCGCGGGAGGTTTTGACGGCAGCGCGAGCCTCTCCTCCGCCGAGGTGTTCCGGTGAGCCGCGGGTGCGCCTGATGCGCCGTCACCTCGCCCTGGCCCTCGGCCTGCTGCTCCTGGGGGGCAGCCTTGCCCCGACGTCGGCCGCGGCGGCGGGGGGCTGGACGGTGTCGACGGGCAGTGGGAGCCACGTGGCCGCCGACTTCGTGGGCGACACGTCGGGCACCGATGCCACCCTGACCCTGTCCAACCAGACCAGCATCACCCCCTTCGGCTCGGCGGCGGCGGCCGGCATCCTCAACGCCCTGGGCTTCGGGGGCGGCTACAGTCAGGAGGCCACCTGGCCGGCGGCTGCCGATCCCGAAGCGAGTTGCTCCCCGGCCGCGCTGCCCTTCACCTGCCGGCTGGCGGGCCGCACGCTCCTGATCCCGGGACCCATCCAGGCCGCGCTCGCCTTCCACGCCACGGCCGCCGGCACGACCACCGTGACGGTCGCGCCCGACATGGTGAGCCTTGGGCTACGACCTCTCGGTGGCTGCGGTGGGCATGGCCCTGGAGGTGATCACCGGGGCACCCTCGCTGCGGCCCGACGGGCTCGATGTGGCCCAGCTCGCCCTGCAGCTCACTCCCGAGGCCGTCTCCCGCCTGGTGCCGGAGCTGCTGCACGGCGAGCTGACGGCGGCGGGGGCCGAGCTCGTCGCTCTGGCCAAGGAGGCCATCCTCGCGATCATCGCGCACGCCGCAGCATGGGCGGTCGGAGGCATCACCGGCCTGCTCCCCGGTGCTATCGAGGTGCGCCTGGGCATCGCGGCCGCCCAGGCTATCGCCATCCTCGCCAACCTCGATGCGGCCCTCCTCAGCGGCCATGCCGTCACGGCCGTGGCGGTGGCCTACGGGGGGACGGGGGAGGGAGCGGCCCAAACGACCGGCGCTGCAACGGTGGTTACCCCGCAAGCAACTCCGATCGTGTACTGGACCACGGTCTCCTCAGTACCCCAGCCCCTCACCGGCGCTGGGGCCCTTGTCCTCGCGGACGGCTCCATCCTGTTTGAGAACGGATTCTCGTTCTGCGGCTGCAGCGGCATCGACGACATCGCTGGCGGTCCTCCGCTTCCCGGCGAGACCTTCGAGCGCTACGATCCCGCCGCAAACGTGTGGCGCATGACCGGCCCCACTCGGGCGGTCGGCGCGGCCGCCGGGTGGGTCGCGCTCAGCGATGGGCGCGTGCTCCTAACGGGGTGGGTCGGATCGGCCACCGACAACTCCTCCCGCCCTGCGGCTGAGCTCTTCGATCCCCGGACTAACCAATGGACGCCCGTGGGTGCCCCGTCGGTGGGCGGCGGCGTGCTGGTGAAACAAGCTGACGGGACCCCCTTGTTGCTCGGCGGATCGGACGCTCAACAGCAGCCGGTGTGGCTGGTCCAGACCTTCAGCCCGCAAGTCGGCGCATGGCGGACCGTGGGCCACCTCATCCCACTGCAGCTCAACGGCGGCGGGATGGCTGCCACGCAGCTGGCCGACGGGCGCGTATTCGTGTGGGGCGCCGGCGCCACCGGGCCTGGCAGCACACAGACCGTTGAGGGAGAGGTCTTCGATCCGAGCACCGCGACATCGACCACGTTTCCATCGCTGTCGGTCAATGGCAATCCGGAGTCTGTCTGGAGTCTCCCAGATGGCGAGGTAGCGCTCGCCGCACTGGATCTGAATGACACTGGCCGCCAGCTGACCACGGCCGTCTTCGATCCGACGACCAACGCGTGGACGTCCCCGCGCACCCTGGAGTTGGGCAGCGAGAATCCGAGCCTGTTGCCGCTCGCGGACGGAACGCTGCTGGCCATCGGCGGCATCGCGTCACAGTCTCAGCCCTACACGGACCTTTCCCAGTGCTATGTCAACGCCTCACGCAAGGTGATTGACATCGACCCGCTGACGGGCACGGGCACAGGGTTGCCGCCGATCGGTATCGCCTGTTACGACGTGGCGGCCGCACAGCTCGCCGACGGGCGCGTGCTCGTCGCCGGAGGGTGCCCCTCCATCCGTGGCGGAACAGCGTTTGGCCCCTCGTTCTCCATGACGGTGGAACTCCTCGGACCGGCCGCTCAATGAGTCCTGCCCGTGGACAGGCGTCGCCGCGCTTGTCTCATCACCATCTTGCCATGGTGGGCATCGACCGGTTGAACCCGCCGCGTGTTTCGTCACGCGGTCTGGTTTAACCGTGGGGAGGTGATGGAACCGCGGCGCAGCGGAAGCCGCCGCCTCTACTGCGGCCCGGCCTGCCGCGAGTGGGCCCGCTGCCGCTGCGCCAGGAGGCGCAGCGGCAGCGGGACGCGGATACCGGACCCGCCGACCCGGGCGAGGTGGACCGCCTGCTGGGGGGATCCTGCGGCGATCGACGACAAGGCGGTGCCCAGGGACTACGATCGGCATCCGGCGGCTACCGCAGCTGCTCGTTCCAAACGTGAGGGTTTCCACGAAGCCCAGGGCAGTTGAGGGAGCTTCGTGACCGGTCCCGCAGCCGGGAGATATCCCTCCGGATCACTCGGAGGGCCCGGTCTCTCGCGCTCGGACGAGCTCCTCGAGGGCAGGGCGCAGCCGGTCGTGCGCTCCGCGCAGGCGCGCCCGCGCGTTCGGCGCGTCGATTTCGCCAGCCAGCATCAGCACCGCGACCTTGGTCTCCCAGTTGGCGGATTGGAGGGTCTCGCGCGCCTGAGCAGGGGAGGCACCGGTGATCTCCGCCACGATCCGGGACGCCCGGTCGCGGAGTTTCTCGTTAGTGGCGCGCACGTCCACCATGAGGTTTCCATACGTCTTGCCCAGCCGCACCATCGTGGCGGTGGACAGGATATTGAGGACGATCTTCTGTGCCGTGCCGGCATTGAGCCGGGTCGAACCGGCGATCACCTCGGGGCCAACCGGCAGCTCAATGGCGAGATCGCCCCGGGCACACAAGGGCGAGCCAGCGTTGCACGCCACCCCCACTGTCAGCGCGTGGCGTGCGCGTGCCCAGTCCACCGCACCGAGCACATATGGCGTGAGACCGCTGGCCGACACGCCGACCACGGCATCCGACTCGGCGACGCCGATCTCGTCCAGGGCAGCAGCCGCAGCGGCAGCGTCGTCCTCGGCGTCCTCGGCGGGCTCGCTGAATGCCGCCGTGCCACCGGCCAGGATGGCCATGACCTGCCCCGGTCGCACGTTGAACGTTGGGCCCGCCTCGGACGCATCGAGCACGCCCAACCGGCCCGCCGTGCCCGCGCCCACATAGATGAGGCGTCCACCTCGTTCGAGCCGCTCGACGATCGCCTCGACGGCGCGCGCGATCGCGGGGCCGGCCGCGACCACCACGTCGGTGGCCCGACGGGCATCCGCGCACATGAGCGCCACCAGTTGATCCACAGCCATCTGGTCGAGGCGCCCCAGCTCGGGGCGGACTTGTTCAGTGGCGAGGCTGGCAAGCGCTTCCAGGTCCGGTTCGCTCATGGACACGTCTCCGCGATGATCGAATGGATTCGTGATCGGATCTCCAACTGGGCTTCCGGTCGCCGCTTGGGGTGCACACCGTTCATCAGCAGAACCACCGCGAGGCCTCGCGCAGGCGCGACCAGAATCGAAGTTCCGGTGAAGCCGGTGTGCCAGTAGGTTCCGGCTGGCCAGTCACCCCACCCTTCAGGGTCTAACCTCCACCCGAGCGAGCGTACGTCCGGCGGGCGACCCGCCTGACGCATCGAAAGCGCGGTGACGGAGGTCGCCGATAGGACCGGGTGACTGACCGGATTCAGGAACGCACCGGCAAATGCAGCCAGCTCGTCGATCGGGCCGAATAGTCCGGCATGACCCGCGACGCCACGGAGAGCGAAGGCATTGCCGTCGTGCACGATGCCCCAGATCAAACCTGGCTCCGTCCGTTGGTCGCCGTCGAGTTCGGTGGCGGCACAAAGGCGGCGCTGACGGGGCTGAGGCCGGAACCGCGAGCGTTGCATGCCCAGCGGGCGGGCGATCTCGCGGCGGAACAGCACACCGAGCGGCGCACCAGCGCAGCGCTCAATCGCCCAACCGAGCAACATGAAGTTGAGATCGCTGTAGATGACCTCCCCACCGGGCCGGCTCTCGCGGCCCTCCGCGCAGACCGCCTCGCGGACGGCGGCCGGGGTGGGGCAGGTGACGTAGAACGCGCGATGTGGAACCAGACCCGAGGTGTGGGTCAGCAGGTTCCACAAGGTCGTGTCAGGCCGCGGAAACTCCGGCACCCACGCGGCGACCGGATCCGTCAGTCGCCAGCGCCCCCGCTCTTCCAGAACGAGCGCGAGGGGGACGGTGGCAACCACCTTTGTCAGTGACGCCAAATCGAACAGCGTCCTGCGTTCGAGTGGGATCGAGTCGTCCACCACGCAGGCGAAGCCGCCGTACGCCGTGAGGAGAGCTCCTCGCTGATCCACCACGGCGAGCGCAAGGCCGGGCGGATAGCCTGCCGCGACCAGAGCCCTGAGCTCATCGGCCAGCCGCCCGGGCCAGCCCCGCACCCCCGTTCCGTCCGCCCGCGTTTCGACGGTAAACCTCGGGTCGACGGTGCCATTCATGGCCGCTCCAAAGCGCTGAGCGCGTGGCGTGGCCCGCTGCTGTCGGCCGCGTCGCGCGCCAACCGGATCTCGGGTGCCCCGTACTGCGGTTCGACCCGTCGGGCGCCATCGGGGCTGAACCTGAACGAGCGATAGAACGCGATGGCGGCGGCGTTCGCCTCGAACACCCAAAGCGTGACCAGCCGCACTCCGTGCTCAGCCAGCGCCGCAAGCGCCCGTGTCAGGAGCGCCCGGCCCACCCCGTGCCTCGCCTCCTCGGGTGCCACATAGAGCGAGAAGATCTGGCCCCTTCGCGTGTCCTCCGGATCCTCTCCGAAGCGGGCAAACCCAACGACCTGATCGTCCCGCGAGGTGGCCACCAGGGTGGCCTGGTTGGGCGAACGCATCAGGCCCTGAATCCAATCGGCGACCTCGCCCTCATCGAGCGCGTCGAGAACGCGGTCCTCAAGGATGCCGGGGTATGCGGAGCGCCATGCGGCGACGAACACCCGGGCGATCTGCGGGACGTCGGCATTTGTCGCCATGCGCAGAACCGGTGCCTGCTCGTTGGCCGTGCTGTCGTCCGCCGGCCGCGCCAGAACCGTGCGCAGACGGAAGCGGTCGGCTCGATAGACGGAGCGGACGTACTCCGCTGGCTGGCCGGAGGTGTCAACCGTGCGACGAGACAGCATCAGGACCGGTGCGGCCGGGGGGATTCCGAGCAGCTGGGCCTCCCGAGGCGCCGCCGCAGCCGCCTCGATCGTCTCCCGGGCCGAGGCGAGTTCGACGCCGTAGTCCGTGTGCAGCAACCGGTAGAACGACTTGCCTAGACCAAGCGCGGCCGAGATACCGTCAAATCGGGCTGCACTGACAAAGAGAACCTCGATGCCCACGGGGTCACCGTCCGCGAGGCGGAGCCGCTCCACACGGAGCACTTCGGCGCCCTCCTCAACCCCAAGCTGCAGCGCGATCTCGGCGTCTGCGGTCAGGCGACTGATGTCGATGAGCTTGGCCCCGGGCATCACCCCGTGCGCCAGCATGTCGTCGGACAGGCTGGTCAGCGCGAGCGCAAGGTCGATCTTCGGTCGCGCCACGAACGTGCCGAGCCCTTGGCGCCGGAAGATCCGCTGCTCGAGTTCGAGCTCCCGGAGAGCCCGGCGGACGGTCGCGCGTGAAACACCGTGGGCCTCGCATAGCTCGCGCTCCGTGGGCAGCGGAGCACCGGCCGAGAGTCGGCCAACGTCGCGGGCCAGGGTCTCGTAGAGCTCGCGGGACTTCTGGTGGCCGCCGCCTGACTCGCCGGCCACCTGCCGGGGCCGGCGAGTCCTCGGCGACGGAGTCTCGGGCACCGGCTGGCCGGTCCGGAGGCGGCCATTAGTCCTCATGGATGCCGGTGATTGGTCAGCCACCGTGCCCTCCTTGGTCCGCCATGTCCTGCGATCACCTGGCCGTCATGCTGCGGTTCAGACTGTCATCAGCCGAGGCCGGCACTCGGGTCTACCCGCATGATAGCCTCCATCTGGTCGCCAGTGCCATCCTGAACGCAGGGCGCGCAATTCAATGGTTACGCTTTGGCGGGGCAGTTGTATGATGCGCAAGCATACATGATGCCGCGGGCATCGGATGCGAGGAGGTGCAGACTATGCTTTGGGGTCCGAGGCTCCGGCTAACCACGGTCGGGGCCGTTTCCGTGGGGCTGCTGGTGGTACTGAGCGGCTGCGGGGCAACGAGCAGCTCGCCAACTCCTGCGAGCAGCGCAGTTGCGCCAGCAAGCGCCCCGGTGACGAGCGCGGTGCCGGCAACCAGTGAGGCGCCGGCCAGCAGCGCGCCATCGGGATCCACCTTCGTCGTTGCCTCCACCATGAGCGTGCAGAAGCTCGACCCACAGGTCGCCACGAACTTCCTGGACGTGCAGGCGCTGGGCCTCGTCTACGACACCCTCGTCAAGTTCGATCAGCAGCTGCAGATCGTGCCTTCGCTGGCCACCAGCTGGTCGTTCTCCAGCGATCACTTGACGCTGACCTTCCAGCTGCGACAAGGCGTGAAGTTCGACGATGGCCACACCTTCAGCTCCGCCGACGTCGTCGCGACCGTACAGCGCCTGCAGGATCCGAAGACCGGCGCAGCGGCAGCCTCGTACCTCGCCAGCGTAAAGAGCGTAGTGCCCGATGGCCCCAATGCCGTGCAGTTCGTGCTCAGCCGCCCTGACATGTCGATCATCTCAGGCCTGACCTCCACGAACCTCGCGATGCTGTCGGCCTCGGCCATTTCAAGCGGCACGGTCGCCACCCAGCCTGACGGCACCGGGCCATTCACCTTCGTCAACTGGGTCCCCAACGAGTCCTTCACCGTCAAGGCGAATCCCAACTACTGGAACGGAACGGTCTCGCTGGGCACGGTGAAGATCTCCACGATCCCGAATGAACAGTCGATCGCTTCTGCCCTGCAGGCCGGGACGGTCCAGCTCGGGCTCCTCACCCAGCCGCAGATCGCGACGCACCTGCCGAGCAGCTATCCGGTTCAGAAGGTGCTCGATCTCACCTACCGGGCACTGATGCTGCAGGACAAGAGCGGACCTCTCGCAAACGTCAACAACCGTCTGGCCATCGCCTGTGCGGTGAACCGCCAGGAGATCCTCGACGCCGCGGCGTTCGGCCAGGGGCAGGTCATCGGACCGGTCCCACTCGGCCAGTACGCGTCGAACCCCGTGTCAGCAGTCTGCCCGACGCCCGATCCAGCGCTCGCCAAGCAGTACCTGCAGAAGGCCGGCAACCCGAGCGGCTTCAGCTTCACCGCCCTCACGTCCACCGAACTCGATCCCACGAGCAGCGCGCAGGCGGTGGCGATGCAGTCGCAGCTCGCCGCGGTCGGCATCAAGATGAACATCCAGAACTTGGCGGGCAACGCGTACGTGCAGGACTGGCTGAAGGGAACCTTCGAGGCCGCTTTCGCCTGGAATGGCGCCAACCCGGATCCGTACACGATGTACGGGCGCTACTTCGGCCCTGGGGCAAACCTGAGCGTGCCGGCAGGGTACAGCTCGACCAAGCTGCAGAACATCATCGTGGCCGGCGACCAGGCCACGACGCCGGAGGCAGCAGCCCAGGCTTGGAGCCAGCTGTCTCAGGAGCTCACCTCCAACGCGGTCTGGATCTGGCTCTTCTCGAGCTACGACTACGCGGTGCTCGCGCCGAATGTCCATGGCTTCCAGATCTCGCCCACGCGGTCGCTCCAGTCCCTGGCCCAAACCACCATCTCGTGATTCAACGCCCAGTGGCCCGGCTGGCCTGCAGCGCCGTGCCGGGCCACTGGCGACACTGAGCACTGAGCCACCCATGGGGACCGGGCTGCTGCTCGCGATCGGGCGCCGATTGGCAAGCATGCTGGTCACGCTGCTGGGCGTCGCGATCACGATCTTTCTGATCCTGCGAGTCCTGCCTGGCGACGCCGTGACGGCGTCGCTGGGCGTCAGCGCCGGGTTGCTGACGCGTGATCAACTGGCTGCGCTCGACCGGTTCTATGGGATCGGTGAACCGCCGGTCCAGCAGTTCGCCTCATGGCTCGGCGCCCTGCTCTCGGGCAATCTGGGCGTATCCCTCGCGGCCCGCGTGCCGGTTGCGTCCCTCATCGGGACGGCGCTGCCGGTTACGTTCGAGATAGCCGTCCTCGCGATGGCACTGGGACTCCTGATCGGCGTCTCCTTCGGCGTCCTCGGGGCCCTCCGTCCAGGCCACCTGGCCGACGACGTGGGACAAGGACTCGCAGTCATCGGGCTGGGCGTCCCGAGTTTCGTCATCGGGACGGCGCTCGTCACGTTCCTCGCGTCGACGTTCCATTACTTCCCCTCGTCCCTCGGTTTCGTGGGCTTCCTGCAGAACCCGTGGCTCAACCTGCAGCAGGTCTTCTTCCCCGCGCTGACGTTGAGCCTCGGGATCGGCGCGGCGATCATGCGCACCACCCGCGCCGCCGTGCTGGAGGTGACCAGCCTGAACTTCGTTCGCACGGCCCGCGGCAAGGGCCTCTCGCCAACCGCGGTGGCCTGGCGCCACATCCTGCCCAACGCCCTGGTGCCCATTGTCACCATGTCCGGGATCCAGCTCGGCTACCTGCTCGGTGGCACCGTCATCGTCGAGCAGATCTTCGTGCTCCCCGGGCTGGGCCGGCTGCTCGTCACCTCCATCAGCAACCGTGACTTCCCGGTGGTGCAGAGCATCACGGTCCTCTTCGCCGCCAGTTTCGTGATCGTCAACATGTTGACGGACATCCTGTACACGATCATCGACCCCCGGACACGCGCGAGATGACGAGCATGCCCGGCGCCACGCCCATGGAGCCTCTGGCCAGCGCCCCCGGGGCCACCGCGGGGCTCGTCCGCCGCTCCTGGATGGGGGCGGTGCTTCGCAACCGGAACGGGCGGATCGGGGCGCTCCTGGTGGGCGCGGTGGTACTCGCGGCAGTGCTCGCGGCTATCGGCGCGACCCCCTACCCCGCGGACGCGCAGAACATGACGAGCACCCTGCAAGGGGTGTCGCTGGCGCACCCGTTGGGCACGGACCAGTTCGGACGGGACATCCTCTCCATGGTGATGCAGGGCCTCGAGGTCTCGCTCGAGATCGCCTGCCTCGCGGTGCTCATCGCGGGTGGTGTCGGGACCCTCGCCGGGATCACCGCCGGATTCCTGGGTGGCTGGATCGGCACCATCGTCATGCGGGTGACCGACATCCTGTTCGCGATCCCGTCGATCCTGCTTGCACTCGCCATTGTCACCGCCCTTGGCCCCGGCTGGACCAACAGCGCCCTGGCGATCGGGGTCGGCTACATCCCGATCTTTGTGCGGGTCGCGCGCGGCCCGGTCCTGGCGCTCCGCGAGGCCGACTACGTGCGGGCAGGCCGGGTGCTCGGCTTCTCCCGGACGCGCCTCCTCTTTCGCCACGTGCTCCCGAACGTGGCCGGGGTCATCGCGGTGCAGACGAGCCTTGCCCTGGCCTGGTCGATCCTGGCGGAGGCGAGTTTGAGCTTCCTCGGGCTCGGGCCGCCCCCGCCGGTCGCCTCGCTGGGCGAGATGGTGAGCGAAGCGTCCAGTCTCGCGGGAATCGCCTGGTGGACGCTCGCCGGACCGTCGCTCGCGATCGTGGTCGCCATCATCGGCTTCAACTTCTTGGGCGACGGCCTGCGCGATGCTGCGGACCCGCGGGCACGCACGCGATGAGCCAAGTCGCTGTCGCGCCGGCGCCCACGTCGCAACCCTGCTTGAGGAGCACGTCGTGCGAGTGATCGGCATGATCTCCGGAACCTCCTTCGATGCTGTCGAGGCCGTGGCGGCCGACCTGACGCTCGCCGGCGACGTCCTGGTCTGCGATCTGCTCGGGCACCTGTCGTCCCCGTACCCGCCGGCCCTGCAGGCGGCCGTGGCCGCCATCCTGCCGCCGGCAGGGACCACTATCGACGCGGTCTGCCGGCTGGACACGGCGCTGGGTCAGGCGTTTGCGTCGGTGGCCGAGCGCCTCGTGGCCGAGGTTTGCGATGCCCGCGTGGATGTCGTCTGCACCCACGGCCAGACCGTGTTCCACTGGGTGGAAGGCGGCGTGGCGCGAGGGACGCTGCAACTGGGCCAGCCCGCCTGGATCGCGGAGCGCACCGGCGCCACGGTGGTGTCCGACGTGCGCATGCGTGATGTCGCGAGCGGGGGCCAGGGCGCCCCGCTGGCGAGCTTGCTCGACGTGCTCCTGTTCGGTGGCCGCCGCGATCAGGTAACGGTGGCCCTCAACTTGGGTGGCATCGCGAACGTGACCGTGCTCGATCCGGAGCGTCCGCCGATCGCGTTCGACATCGGGCCGGCGAATGCGCTGATCGACGCCGCGGTCCGGTGGGTGACAGGCGGCGTCGAGCCCTTTGACCACGATGGCCGGCGCGCGGCGGCGGGCACCGTCGATGCGCGGCTCCTGGAGCGCCTCCTTGCGGATCCCTACTATGCGGCCCGGCCACCGAAGTCGACGGGCAAGGAACGGTTCCATCTCGGCTATCTGCTCGATGCCCTCGATGGGCGGAGCATTCCACCCAACGATTTGATTGCGACCGCGACGGCGCTGACCGCCGAAACAGTCGCCGCTGCCGTCCGCAGCGCAGGCGCGGCGGAGGTGATCGCGTCGGGCGGGGGGACCCGGAACCGCAGCCTGATGGCGGAGATCACTCGGCGCCTCCCCAGGGTCACGATGCGGCAGACCGATAACTACGGCGTACCCGAATCGGCGAAGGAGGCGCTGCTGTTTGCCGTGATCGGGTTCCTGACGATGCACGGGCTGCCCGGCACGATCCCCTCGTGCACCGGCGCCCGGCACGCGAGCGTGCTGGGCTCCATTACGCCGGGTCGCGTCGCGCCCGGCTGGAGCGCCGCGGAGCGGATGCCCACTCAGCTCGTCATCCGGCGCCGGCTGCCAACCCCGGAGGCAGGGGCCTGATGGAGCCGATCCTTTCGCTGCGGCAGCTGCGGCTTGGAATCCGCTACCCCCACGCCACCCTCGAGATCGTCCGCGGCGTTGACCTCGACGTCATGCCGGGGGAAAAACTGGCGCTGGTGGGGGAGAGCGGCTCGGGCAAGACACTGACGATCCTGTCCGTGCTCCGATTGCTTCCGGCTCCCGTGGAGGCTCTGGCGGGGGGTGTCCTCTTCGAGGGGCAGGACCTCCTCACCCTCGACGAGCCGAACCTCCGGGCGATTCGTGGGGGCCAGATCGGCATGGTCTATCAGGACCCGATGAGCTCCCTGAACCCGCTGTTGCGGATCGGCACGCAGCTGACGGAGACGCTGACCGCGCATGGCCGCGCGCAGCCGGAGGCGCGGCGCCTGGTGCTGTCGGGCCTCGCCGAGGTTGCCCTGCCGGAGCCTGAGCGGGTCATCAACGCCTACCCCCACGAGCTGTCGGGGGGCATGCTGCAACGCGTGATGATTGCGATGGCCTTGCTGACCTCACCGCGGCTCCTGATTGCGGACGAGCCGACCACCGCGCTCGATGTGACCATCCAGGGGCAGATCCTGGAGCTGGTCGGTGGCCTGCAGGCAAAGCGACACATGGCCGTCATCTGGGTCACCCACGACCTCGGCGTGGTGGCCCGACTGGTGGATCGTGTCGCGGTCATGTATGCGGGGCGGGTCGTCGAACAAGCGCCGACCATCGAGCTGTTCCAGCACCCCCAACACCCGTACACGGCAGCCTTGCTGGCGTCCCTGCCCCGTCCGGGCTCTCCGCACCGGGGACGGCTGCGACAGATCGGAGGCGCGCCGCCCGATCCGGCGCACCTGCCTGGCGGGTGCCCGTTCCGGACGCGGTGCGCGTCGGCCGACGCGCACTGCGCCGCCGAGGAGCCAGGCCTCCTCCAACGGGGACCGCAACGAGCCGCCGCATGCTGGAAGAGGCCCGAGGAATGGGTGAGCTAGCGCTGCGCGCGGTCGGCCTCACCAAGGAATACCCGCGCGGCCGCGGACGATCGCCGGTACGGGCCGTGCGCGGAGTGTGGCTGGAATTGCCAGCCGGCGGCACGGTCGGAATCGTGGGCGAGAGCGGCAGCGGCAAGTCCACCCTGGCTCGCCTGCTGGTGGGGCTGGAGGCCCCGACCTCTGGCGTGCTCGAGACGGGCGACCCGTCCGCTGCCAGTGGGGCGGCCCCGGCCTCCGTGCACGCCCGCCGCGTGCAGCTCGTCTTTCAGGACCCGTTTTCGTCGCTCAATCCGCGCCTGACCGTGGAGCAGGCGCTGGCCGAGGTGCTCCGCGTCCACCATCTCGCGGGCGACCCGACGAGTCGCCAGCAGCGGATCGCCGAACTGCTCGACATGGTGGCGCTCGGTGGGCGCTTCGGACCACGGTATCCGCATGAACTGTCGGGTGGGCAGGCGCAGCGGGTCGCCATCGCCCGGGCGCTCGCCGTGGAGCCAGCCATCCTGGTGCTCGACGAGCCGACATCGGCGCTCGACGTCTCGGTCCGGGCCGAGATCATGAACCTGCTTATCCGCCTGCAGGAGGCGCTCCGCCTCTCGTACATTTTCATCAGCCACGACCTCGGCATGGTGCGACACATCGCCACCGACATCTACGTGATGTACCTTGGGGCAGTGGTGGAAGCGGGGCCCTTCGATCGCGTGCTCGACCGCCCGCTGCATCCGTACACACGCGCGCTCGCCGACGCGGTGCCGGTCCCGGATCCGCAGCTCGAGGCGGAGCGCCGCGCGTCACGGCGACGTGAGCCCCTGGTGCTGGTCGCGGAACCAGCCACCGGATGCCCGTACTATCCGCGGTGCCCGCTGGCCGAGCAGATCTGCCGGGACGTTGCGCCGGAGCTGCTGGCCTTCGAGGCCGGCCACCGCGTCGCCTGCCACGTGGCGATGCGGGCGGCCCAGAGCGCGCCGGTCACCGGATCGCCTGGCGCAGCTGTCTCGCCGGATGGGTCCTGACATGCGACCGATCAGGACGGGAGTCCGGCTGGCGCGTCGCGCAGCGCTCGGCGCATTCCTGGGGGGACACCCATGACTACCCGCAGCGAACTCTTCGAGGGACCCGAGGTCGT
>JBMFSS010000028.1:0-31107 GCA_049967415.1 Candidatus Limnocylindrales bacterium | reverse complement strand
GTGCCTCCTGGATGCGCGGCGGACGCTACGTGCACGACGACCTGGAGGCCGAGGCGATGGAGGCCGATCTCCTGGCCGGCGACGGGTCGAAGCGCCGGCCCGAACGGGTCAGCCTGGCGTTCGACCCCGCGCGCGACGACGACTGAGCCAGCCGCTGCGCGAGCTCGATCGTCAGCGCCAGTCCGTTGGACGCCGCGGCCTACCAGACGCCAGGGACCAGGCACCGGCGCACGCGCCGAGCGTAGTCAGCGTATCCCGGGAGCGCGGCTCGCAGCGCACGGTCCTCGAGGACCATCCGCAGCAGCAGGACGAGTGCCACTGTGATGGCAGGAGCCAGCGCCCACGGCGAGCCCAGGATGAGCGGCGCCGCGAGGTCGCCGAGCAGGGCGCCTGCCGTGCCAGGGTGCCGAACGAAGCGGTACGGACCGCCGATGGCGGCGGTGCGTCCCTGCGTCGCGTGCATCCGCCGCACCGTCGTCAAGAGCGGATCGGACGTCGTTGCCCAGAGGCCCACCAGGAGTCCCGCCGCGTAGAGCGCGATCCCCGCCGCCTCGGTGGCGGGCGGGAACCGGGGGGTCCAGCTCCAGCGTACGGAGAGACCCGCCACCAGCCCGCAGGCCAGCGGGCCGCTGGCCGTCAGGGGCGCCAGCCGGCGGTCCCACGTCACCGTCCGGCGGTCCCCGACTACCGTGCCCTGGCCCGCTGCTGCGGCGGAGCGTTCGCGCAAGAGCGCCGGATCACCCAGCGCCAGGGTCCAGGCGGTGGCGAGCTGTCCGGCGACCAGGGTGGCGAGGTAGAGCCAGCCCCCTGCCCAGGCCGGATCACCCGACGCGAGCACGAGCAACGTTGCGGTAAGCAGGGCGTAGATCATCGGTTGGCGGGCCGTGGCGGCGGGCGAGGGTCCAGCCGGCGGCCGCGCGGCCGCCGCAGGCTCACGTTGTAGCGCAGGCCGAAGGACGCTGCCGGCAGGGCGCGCGTCAAGCGTCGCGGGCACTGACTTTGTGCTCCTCGCCGGCGAGGAACACGTCCATCGGTCAACCCGCCTTGGGCCCGGACAGACACCGGCAACTTGGTCGAGGTGGGGCGTCCGCGCAGCGAATCCCGGGATCAAATGGCTGGCCGCCTGTCTGGTCGGCTTCCGGCGTCCGGCGGGGCGGGTACTCGACGCGTTCGGTACGCTTAGCGGCGGCAGTTGAAGCGCGGCGGGAGCAAGGGAGGGCGAACCCGATGTTCAAGCGGATCCTGGTCACGGTGGACGGGAGCCGCCACGCCCGGCAGGCTGCCTTGACCGCGGCCGCCCTGGCGCGTGAGCTGGGGGCCTCGCTGACCCTGCTCACCGTCTATCGGCAACCGCCCGGTTTCGAGGGGGAGCCGGAATACTCCGAGGCGCTTGAGGCGGCCATGACGCGTGCCCGAGATGTTCTGGCCGAGGAGTCTCGGGCCGTGGCCGAGGCCGGAGGGCCGGCAGTCGATAGCGACACCCTCGCCGGGAATCAGCCGGCCAGCGCTATCCTGGATGCCGCCGCATCGGGGCAGTACGACCTGGTGGTGATGGGCACGCGCGGCCTGGGCCGGCTGCAGAGCGTGCTGCTGGGCTCCGTGTCGGCGCAGGTGGCGGCGCGCAGCCCGATCCCGGTGCTCATCGTGCACGAGGCTGAGCAGGGCCCGGCCGAGCAAGGCCCGGCTGAGCGCGCACCCACGGCGCCGGAGAAACGGGCCACCTGAGCGAAGGAACCGCATGCACCTTGATCTTCAGCCGCGCAAGCGGATCGGCCTGGTCGCACACGACAACAAGAAGCAGGATCTGGTGGACTGGGCGCGCTACAACCGGCAGCTGCTGGCCCAGCACGACCTGTATGCAACCGGTACGACCGGCGCGCTCCTGGAGCGCGAGCTCGAGCTCCCGATCACCAGGCTCCAGTCCGGACCGCTGGGCGGCGACCTCCAGGTGGGGGCCATGATCGCCGAAGGCAGGATCGACTTTCTGGTCTTCTTCTGGGATCCACTGGAGCCCCAGCCGCACGACCCGGACGTGAAGGCGCTCCTGCGCATCGCTGTCGTGTGGAACATCCCGGTAGCCAGCAACCGGGCGACCGCCGATTTCCTGATTTCGTCCCCGTTGATGTCGGATGGCTACCAGCGTCACCTGCCCGACTACACGGAGCGTCTGACGAGAGACATCCCGGCCGGCGGTGCGCCCTGAACGTGACGGGCGCTCACGCGGCTCGCGCGAGCGCAGGGGGAAGCGCTGTACCGGTGTGTGCCGGCTGCAGGAGGTGAACGTTGGTAACCCAGGATGATGGATGGACCCGCTACGGCCGGGCGCTGACCTCCGCCATGGCTGAGGTCCTGGACGAGCTGCCGGAGGAGTTCCGGCCGCACGCCCTCGAGACCGCCGATTACTGGCTGAGCGTGGGGCTGACCATCGGGCTGGAACGCCCGGCCTCTGCGCGTCGACTGCTGGCCCTGATCGAGGCAGAGGAGGCGGGGCGCGCAACCCTGGCGGAAGACGCCGCGGCGTTTCTTGAGGAGACGCAGACGTGAGGCGGCGCGGTCTCGTTTCGACGCTCTACCGGACCGCCAGGCTGGCCAACGACGTCTCGACGCTGGCGTCAGGCAATCCGCACCGCATCGCGCGCCGGGCGAAGAACAAGATCGTGGGCCGCGCCCTGGCCCGCGGAGGTATCTGGCGGCTGCTCTGGCGTTGATTGGGCCCCCGGGGCCTGGTCAGGCGGGTCCCGCCTCGGCGTGACCCGCCTGCAGCGCGGGCACGGAGCTAGTCCTCGGCCTCCACCGGTATCGGGACGGACAGCCCCGTCGGCCCCCCAGTCGGGACGCCCTCGGGCCGCTCGACCGCGTGGCTGGACCGCAGCGGGAGCTCGCGGAGGAGCAGGGAGGAGCCGCATGCGACCAGCGCGGCGGCCACCCCGATCCACATCGAGTTGCCAAGCGCGATCGAGAACGCCGAGTGGAAGCCGTTCAGGAAGATCGGCTGCAGCTGCGCGGGAACCTGGGTCAGGAACTGCGTGGCGCTGCTGGTGTCGACCGACGTGAGGGCCTGGCCGATGTTGAACCCGGCCGGAGCCGTGGGCGGGACGATGGTGGCCGGTGCGCCGGCAGCGATGATCTGGGTCCGCAGCAGCCCCCAGGTCAGGTTGTTCTCGAAGAGCGTGAAAGCGACCGTCAGGCCAACCGAGGTCCCGATCTGGCGCATCAGCGTCAGGTCGCTGGTGGCGGTCCCGAGGAGACGGAAGGGAACGGCGTTCTGCACGATCAGGGTGAAGATGGCCATCATGGGGCCGATTCCGATCCCTGCTACCACCATCCACAGCCAGAGATAGGCGGTGGGGGTGTCGGGGCGCAGGTTGGTGAACAACGCAAGCCCCACCGCGACCAACGCCATCGAGCCGACCAGGAGCCACTTGTAGTGGCCCGTACGACTCACGATCTGCCCGGAGGCCACCGAGCTGACAATCAGCCCCAACAGGAACGGGAAGAGATCGTAGCCGGAGGCGGTCGAGCTCGCGTTCTGCACCACTTGGAACCAGAGCGGCAGGAAGATGATTGCCGTGGCAAAGCCGAATGTCGCGAGGAAGGTGGCGATCGCCGAGACCGTGAAGGTCCGGTTGCGGAAGAGATCCAGAGGAAAGACCGGGTCGTCGGCGCGCCGCTCCACGAAGATGAACGCCAGGACGAACACGATCCCCATCGCGAAACCGCCGAGCACGGCAGGCGCGGTCCAGTCGCCGTTCTCGGCGACCGTCAGCGCGACCAGAACCGGGACGATCGCCAGAGTCAGGGTGACCACGCCGGGGATGTCGAGATCGAAACGGCTCCCGGCGCGCTTGACGGTTGGCAGCAGGTGCCAGATGAAGTAGAGCGAGACCAACCCGACCGGCAGGTTGACGAAGAAGACCCAGTGCCAGCTCACGTTGTCGGTGAGGAACCCACCCAGGAACGGGCCGACCAGGAATGCCACGCCGAAGACGGCCCCGAACAATCCCTGGTACTTACCGCGCTCGGCCGGCGTGAACAGGTCGCCGATCACTGCCAGGGAGATCGGAAAGAGCGCGCCCGCGCCAAGGCCCTGGACGGCGCGGAACAGGATCAGCTGCCACATGGTCTGGCTCAGGCCGGAGAGCGCCGACCCGAAGAGGAAAAGGACGATCCCGACCATCAGCAGGGGACGGCGCCCGTACAGGTCGGAGAGTTTGCCGTAGACCGGGATCGTGACGGTGCTGGTCAGCAGGTAGGCCGTCACCACCCACGTGTACAGCTCGGCACCGTTGAGGTCGGTGACGATGCGCGGCAGCACGGGACCCACGATGGTCTGGTCGAGTGCGCTCAGGAACAAGCCGAGCAGTACCGCGAACAGAATCTCGAACCGGGCGCGCTGGTTGATCTCGATGGCGGGGTGCGTGAGGCCGGGCGGGGCCGCCAGTGCTTCCATGGAATGGGTCTCCTGGGTAACAAACTGAAACTGCGGCGCGTGAGCCGCGCCTGGGCGAGGGTCCTGGTCAGGCCGGAGCGGCGGCTACCGGCGCGATCTCCGGGGCGCGGTCCGGGTCGTCGTCGATGAGGCGGCCCTCGGCGCGCAGCCGTTCCACGGTGGTGATGAGCTGGCGAATGGCGCGCAGGACGTCGGCCCGGTCCTGGACGGACATGGCCTCCAGCGCCTGTCGGAGCTGTTCGGCGCGCATGAACTCGCGGTCCTCCAGCACCCGGTGGCCAAGATCGGTGGCGCTGACGAACACGACCCTTCGGTCGGTCTCGTCATGGGTCCGGCGCACCAGGCCGCGCTCCTCCATGCGGCCGACGATGCCGGTGGCGTTCGAGACGGCGACCTCCAGGATCTCGGCGAGCCGGCTCATGGGGAGCGGCCCGCTCGCCTCGAGGACCATCAGGACGTGGAGAGCGGTCATGCTGATCTCTTGCCGGCACCAGCGGCGGACGTGCGAGGCACGCTCTCTCGCGATGAGCGCGAGTAGCTCGCCGACGGCGTCGTTGGCGGGGGCCTCACGGCAGGGTGCGGTTGGTTGCGGGTCCGTAGGGTTGAGCGAATGGTTGATCACTGCTTCCCTATTATGATCACGTGGAAGCTTCTGTCAACCATAAGTATCTGCCGCGGCCGCGAGCTCCTGCCGCTCGGCTCTGGCCCCGGGGATGGCCCCCATGCCTGGTAAGACATGGCCCCCGACCCAGCCGGCCCGGGCCTGAGTTTCCGTTGGCCCGGGGCCGCCGGGCAGGGGTCAGTCCAGGATGACCCGCTGGTGCCAGTGGGGGACCAGGGTGGGAAGGCCCAGGGCCTGCACTTTGGGCTCCAGCGCCTCCTGGGCCTCGGGGTCGCCGTGCACGATGAAGACGCGTCGTGGGAAGCCGGCGTCGCCGGGGTGCTTGCCCGCCCCAAAGGCGCTCAGCCAGGCGAGGAGCCCGGCCTCGTCCGCATGTGCCGAGAAGCCGCTGATGGAGCGCACCTGGCAGCGCACCACGTGCGTTTCGCCGTCGATGCGGACGCTTTTCGCGCCGGCCTGGAGATGGGCACCCAGGGTGCCCTCGCCCTGGTAGCCCACGAAGAGCAGCACGGCCCGTGCATCTCCCACCAGTTCGCGCAGGTGGCCCAGGACGCGCCCGCCGGTGAGCATCCCGTTCGAGGCGATGATCATGTAGGGCCGCCTCGTTCGCGAGATCGCCTGCGATGCCTTGAAGTCGTTGGTCACCACCTGTTTCGGGAAGTCGAGAGGCGACTCGTGGTTGGCCAGCAACTCGCGGGTCTCGTCGTCCCAGTAGTCGCTGTAGCGGCGGTAGATGTCGCTGGCGTGGGAGGCCATGGGCGAGTCCAGGAAGAGGGGCAGCAGCGGGATGCGGCCGGCCTCCACCAGGCGGTTCAGCTCCCAGACCAGCTCCTGGGTCCGGCCGATCGCGAACGATGGGACGAGCAGGACCCCCTCGTGTTCGGCCACGACCTGCACTGCCTCCGCCAGCAGCTGCACGGCCTCGGCCTGGGGTTCGTGCTCGCGGCCGCCGTAGGTCGACTCCACGAAGACGTAGTCGGCGTGATCCACGCGCGTGGGGTCCCGCAGGATGGGCGTGCCGGTGGGCCCCAGGTCGCCTGAGAAGACCAGGGTCCGCGCCGGGTGGTCGGGCTCGGCGTCGATCTCCACCCGGATGATGGCCGATCCCAGAATGTGGCCGGCGTCCAGAAACGTGGCGGAGATCCCCGGCGCGACCGCGATGCGCTGCCCGTATTCCACGCCGCGGAACCGGGTCAGCGAGGCGCGTGCCTGGCGCTGGTCGTAGAGCGGCCTGTCGATCTCGAGATCCACCTGTGCCGGCGCCGTCAGGATGGCGTGCTCCGGGTTCGCGTGTCCCTTCGGCGAGGTGGCCGGTGGCAGGGTGCCGCCGCCGGTGCTTGGATGGGCCATGGGTGACGCGGTCCCCACCGGGGCACCGGACGGCTGTCCGGGCCGGGTGACGGCCGATGGGAGCAGCTGCCCCTCGGCCGCCTCGTCGGACGCGGCCACCTCCAGCTGCTCCTCGACCCGTTCCTCCAGGCGCTGCTCCTCGGCTGCGGCCTCGTCCGGGTGCTTCCGTGCCCAGCGCGCCTCGCGACTGGCAAACTCCTCCTGCAGTTTCCCCGAATCAAGCAGTACGAGCCCGGCCAGCTCCACGGTGCCCCGCGTGGCGTAGATGGGGCCGCGAAACCCTTCGGCCACCACGTGGGGGATGAGGCCGCAGTGATCCAGGTGCGCGTGGGTGAGGAGGATCGCGTCCAGGGAGGCTGGGTCGTATGCGAAAGGCACGCGATTGCGGACCGACTCGTTGGGGCTGCCCTGGAACATGCCGCAGTCGACGAGGATCCGCGCACGGCCGGTGGAGAGGAGGAACTGGGAGCCGGTCACGGTGTTTGCCGCTCCCAGGAAGTGCACGTCCATGCCGTGCATGCTGCCACGCTGCGGGCGGGGGCGTGCGACGGTCCGCCCGCCATGCGGGCCGTGGGCTCGGCGGCGGATCGGGCTGCGAACGGCAGCGTGGGGTCTCGGGGCGGCGGGGCCGGCGGCCCGCCCCCCTTCGACGCGCGAGAGCAGGCGGGCAGCGCCACCCGCTACACTCAGTCCAGCGTGCCTGACAAGTCCTTCCCATCCGCCTGTACCCTCCGCGGCAACCGTGTCTGATCAGCCCGTCCGTTCCCGCGACCCGTTCGCCGCCGGACCGCTCGACCGTCCCGCGGCCCTGGCGCTGGTGCAGCGCGGGGACGAGCTGGCCGCGCAGGGGGAGTACCAGCAGGCGGCCGCGTGCTACTCGCGCGTGGTGGGCCATCGCGACCCGGACCTGCACGTGACCGCGCTGCTCGGCCTTTCGGAGTGCCGCTATCGGATGGACGAGGACGAGGCCGCGATCGAGGGCTGGCGGCTGGCCACGCAGGCTCCCGAGACGCCGCTCAGCTGGGTGGCGTGGCGCCAGCTGGCTGCGGCGCGGGTCCGCCAGGGCGATCTGCGAGGCGCCCTCGACGCCTACCGGCAGGCCGACCGGCGCGCGCCGCGCGAGGCCAAGGCGGAGATTGCGTCTCGCCTGGGCTGGCTCAGCAAGGAGCTTGGCGACCGGCGTGCCGCGGGCCGCTACTTTGGCCGCTCCCGGGCCGCTGGAATCGACCGCCCGGTCGTCACCTATGCGATCCTGGCGCTGACCATTGCCATCGGGCTCTTCCAGATGGTTGGCGGGGCGCAGGGCGACGCGGTGACCAACCTGCTGATGCTCGACAAGGCTGCGGTGGCCCGCGGCGAGTACTGGCGGCTCCTCACCGTGGTACTGGTGCATGCGGGCCTGGTCCATCTTGCCTTCAACATGTACGCCCTCTACCTGGTGGGGCCCTTGGTGGAGCGGATCTACGGCCGGGCGCAGTACCTGCTGATGTACGTGCTGGCCGGGATCGCCGGGTCGGTGCTCAGCTATGTCTTCCTTCCAGACAACGCAGTAGGGGCGAGCGGAGCGATCTTCGGGCTTTTCGGCGTGGTCTTCATCGCCTACCGAGTGCACAACCCGCTGCTGGGCCGGGGCGCAGACGCCCTGGCGCGCCAGATCGGGTTCCTCATCGTGTTCAACCTGGTGCTCGACCTGGGGCTGATCGGCGGGGGAGTCGGGATCGACATCTTTGCCCACATCGGTGGCCTGATCGCGGGCGTCTGGCTGGGGCTGATCCTGCTGCCCACGGGGCTTCGGCTGGCCGATCTCTGGCAACATCCGGCCGGCTCGCCGCGGCCCGTGAGCGCGCCGGTCTCGGGGCCGTTGCGGCTGGCGGGTGTCCTGCTGCTGGTGGCCGTGCTGGTGGCGGGGTTGCAGGTGGGCACCGTCATCCGGACGAGCGGCGGTGGGGTCACCGGGGAGCAGGGCGGGTTGCCCGCGGCGTCTGCCCTCCTGAGGCCGTCGAGCCCGGATCCAGGGCTGCTGGCGCTCAGCCCGCCGGGTGCGAACCGGGGAGACGGGCGTCCGGTGCGATGAGCAGGTCGCGGCGCCCGCCGAACCGGTCGATGATCCGGTAGAAGTTGCGGCGGCTGAGGCGGTCGCGTTCGGGCTCCGGAAGGCTGGTGTCGCCGCGCTGCGGGTGCCGGATGGCCGGGAGATCCAGCTGCAGGGCCCGGCGATGGGGCCCGCCGTCGCCCGCGTCGCGGAGCATGAGGCTCCACCAGATGTCCAGGTGCCGGTAGAAGCGGAAGCGCTCGTCGAGCGGGCCGCGGCGCGCGTAGTCGCTCCGCCGGAACGCCAGGACGGCACCCTCGATGACGTCGACGTCGCCCGCCCCGGCCGCCTCGAAATGGCGCAGGTCTCCGGACCGCAGTCCCCAGCCTCCGGCGACGGCCACCGACGGATCCTCGAGGGCCTCGAGCAGCGGAGTCACGAAGTCGCCCGTCGGCTCGACGCTGCTGTCCAGGAGGATCACGCTCCCGCCCACGGCGCGCCGGATCCCGGCGTTGAGGGCGGCCGCGTGGCCGATCGGCGCGCTTGTCCAGACCTGTTCCGGGAGAGCGCCGGCGATGCTCCCGGTTACTGGCCCCGTGGGGTCCTCGAGCTGATCGGCCTGCTCGGGCGTGGGGTCGTTGGCCACCACCACCACCTGCGTGCCGGCCGATGCGTGTGCCCGCAGCCCGTCCAGCGCCCGGGCCAGGTCGTCTGGCCATCGGTCAGCGAGGACCACGACGCTGGCGAGCGCGGTCGGCGGCTCGTCGAGGCACGAGGGAACGGCACCGGACGAACCGTAGCGAACGCGTCGGGCTTCGAGCACGTCGGGCGGGTGTATGGGTTCCAGGCGGAACCGGAGCCCCTGGTCGATCACCTTCCACCCGGCCGCCTCGATCTCGGCGCGCAGGGAATCGGCGGCCAGCCAGTCCCGGGCCGCGCGCGCCTCGGCGCGCCGATGTGCCAGCACCTCGACGGCTGGCGGGGCGGCGGGCGGGGTTCGGGGCGTCACCATCTGCGCGCAGTCTAGCCGACTGGCCGACAGGGTCCCGCCCGGACCCTCCCGGCCGGGAGACCCGTTTCGGGTGGCGCGCGTTGGGTACCCTTGGGACGGTGCAGCGCTCGCTCGTCGCCGTCCTGTCCGGCACGTTCACGCTCCGGTTCAGCACCGGGCTGACCGGCACGCTCCTCGTGTACTACCTGGCGGACCTGCCGCGGCACGGGGGAGCGTCGGTCGACCCGACCGTGGTGGGCCTGCTGGCCGCGATGTTCTTCGTGGCCGAGCTGGTCCTCTCGCCGCCGTTCGGCATGCTCTCCGACCGGCTGGGCCAGCGACCGGTGATGCAGCTCGGGCCCGGATTCGGCGCGATCGCGGTGGTGCTCACCGGGCTGACCACGAGCATCCCATTGCTGGGGCTGACGCGGCTCCTGGAGGGCGGGTCCAGCGCCGCCAGCGTGCCCTCGATCCTCGGCTACGTCGCGCGTGCCACGGCCGATGACGAGCCACTGCGGGGGCGCGCAGTGGCGCGGTTTGAACTCGCGACCCTGGCCGGGCTGGGAGCGGGGATGGTCGCGGCAGGGCCCTGCTACCAACTGATCGGGCGGACGGCCTTCTTCCTCAACGCGCTGATCTACGTGGGCTCCTGGGTGATCTACCGGTTCGGCGTCCGGGAGCTTCCGATCGCCGCGGGCCCGCTCGAGCCCCCGCCGCGCCCGGGATTGCGCCGGTACGCCGGGCTGCTGGCCAGCTCGCAGGTGTGGCTGCTCGCGCCGACCTGGATTGCCGTCAACGCCGCCATCGGGCTCTGGACCAGCCAGTCGCTCTACCAGCTGGTGCGGCGCGCCGACTCACCGATCGCTCACCGGCAGCTGCTGATGGGGGGGTTCACGCCGACGCAGGTGAGCGTCGGGCTCAGCGTGGGGCTGCTCGTCTTCTTCGCCGGGCTGCTCTACTGGGGCGGCCGATTCCGGACCCTGCGACGGACCACGATCATCCTGGCCGGGATCGTGGGCGGCGCGTTTTCCATGGGGTGCACGTTCGTCGTCAACCACAGCGGCGGGGCGCCGGTCCTGGTGCCGATCGTGTTCGTGCTGGGGGCGGCGATCGGTCTGTTCGTGCTGGCGGGAGCCACGCCGGCGGCCCTGGGCCTGCTGGCAGACGTTTCCGAGGGGCACCCGCACGATCGGGGAACGATCATGGGCCTCTACAGCGTGTTTCTGGCGCTCGGGCAGGTCACCGGCAGCCTGGTGGGTGGCGCGGCGGCCCGCTGGCAGGGGATCGACGGGCTGTTGGGCGCAACAATGGTGCTGCTGGCGATTGCCGTGATCCCGCTTTGGCGGCTGCGTGCGTTCGAGCACCAGCTGGACACGGGGGCAGCGCGCCTGCGATCAGAGCCCTGAGCATGTGACGGGGCGGGTCCAGCGTGGCTCACTGCCGTTTGGACTGCCGCAGCACCTCGTCGGCGATGGCCTGGACGTACGCGGGCAGGGCCGCCCGGACCGGGGCGCTCAACCCGGCGCCCAGCTCGAATGTCTCGCCGCCCAGGCCCACGAAGGCGCCCTCCGGCAACGATCCGCGAAGGACCTCCACCAGGGCCAGCACGTCGCGCAGTGGGAGCAGGTGTGACGAGCGAGGGGAGGGGCCGCCCTTCGGCAGCTCGGACAGTGAGCGTCGGACAATGGTCCCGGCCGGAATCCCGCGCACGGTGTCGATGACGACCACGCGCGCTGCGGGCCCGAGGTCCGCCAGGTCGTCCGGCTCCAGCTGGCCAACCGGCCGGATCTCGACCGCGGCGACCGTCCGCCCGCTCGGTCCGGCCCGCAGCCGGTCCGCCGCGAGCAGCGCGGCCGCGTCGTCCCCACGCGTGGGATCACCGCATGCCAGTACCAGAACGCGACGGTCTCTGCCGCCGCGTTCTGGCCTCCGGGACGTCTGCGGCGGCTTCTCCGTCACACCTCCTCGATGGTCAGGTCCAGGAAGTGTGTCGCGCACGAGATGCAGGGATCGTAACTGCGGATGAGCTGCTCCAGCCGTCGCGTGGCCTCACCGTGTTCGAGGGGGAGAACCGACGGCGCGAAGTCCCGGAGGTCCTCTTCGATCTGGCCCTGGTTCTGGCTGGTGGGCGGCACGATCTGCGCGCTGCGCACGAGCCCCTTGGCATCGGTCTGGTAGTAGTGCCAGCAGAGGCCCCGCGGGGCCTCGCTGCCCCAGCCGGCCTCGCCCTCCCGCGGTTGCCACGGTACGAAGGGTTCCGCCGGTGGCGTGTACGCATCGATGATGTCGATGGCCTCGGCGCAGTAGTGGATGATCTCCACGGCGCGCGCGGCGATGCTCCAGAACGGGTTCTGGGCGATTGCCTCACGCAGCTCGGTACGTTCGAGCGCGGCCCGGGCGACCGGGTGCAGCTGGTCGGCGGCGTTCGTGACCCGAGCCGAGGGCCCGAGCTGGTAGGTTTCCCCGCTGAGGGTCCGGGCGTGCAGCGCGTTGGTGCCCTCGTGCTGCTCCTCGGCGAACGCGAGGCGCCAGTCGCCGATTCCGACATCGATGCCGTCGTTGGAGACGATGCGGCCGGCGAAGAGGGGATACTCGTCCGGGTGCTTCAGCGACACGAAGCGGACGGGCCGCTCGAAGGGTGGCGCCTGGAACCGGGCCACCAGGTCCAAGGTTGCCTGGGCCTCCTTCAGGGCCGTCTCGAGGCCCGGTCGCAGGGCGTCCAGCTCCCGGCGCTTGGGCACGTGGTAGAAGCCGCCCACCCGCAGGCTCACGGGGTGGACGGACCGCCCGCCCAGGGCTGCCATCAGGCCGTTGCCGACCTTCTTGAGGGCAAGCCCCTGCTCGACGACCGACCGGTGGTCCTTGGCGAGATCGATCGCGCTGGCATAGCCGAGAAAGTCCGGAGCATGCAGCAGGTAGACGTGCAGCGCGTGGCTCTCAATGTACTCGCCCGCGTAGAGGAGCCGCCGCAGGGCGTGGACCTGTGGGTCGATCTGCACGCCGAAGATCGATTCGAACGCGCCGGCAGCGCTGGTCTGGTAAGCGACCGGGCAGATCCCGCAGATCCGCGCGGTGATGTCGATCGTCTCGTCGGGGGTTCGCCCCACGAGCAGCCGCTCGAAGTAGCGGGGCGCCTCGAAGATCTTGAGGCGAGCCTCGGTCACCGCGCCGTCGTGAACCGTGAGCTGGAGGGTGCCCTCGCCTTCGACGCGGGTGATGCCCTCGACGCGGAACTCCCGTTCGAACGTACTGGTGTCAGCGGTCATGGTCGTCCTCCCGGGTGTGCCGTGTCGTGCGCCTCGCTCACCCCCAGCGGGGCCGCTCCGGGGATGGAACCCGGGACCCCGCCCAGCTCCGTGACCACGTCACGGAAGGGGATCGCGTAGCCCGTGAACCCGGCGAAGAGCTGTCCGGTCTCGGCGGGCGTGCGGCCCATCTGCTCGAACTGCCGGGCGAGGCTGTGCACGTTCGCCTGCTCGCGCGGGCCGAAACAGCCGTAGCAGCCCCGTTCGAAGCCCGGGCAGAGCGAGCCACAGCCGGTCATGGTGACCGGTCCGAGGCACGGGATGCCCTGGGCGACCATCACGCAGACGCGCCCAGCGCGCTTGCAGGCCGCACAGACGGCTTCGTCCGGCAGATCGGGCCGCCGTCCCGTCAGCAGCGCGGTGAGGAATTCGAGCAGCTGGCCCGCGTTGATCGGGCAGCCGCGCAGCTCGCCGTCGACTTTGACGTAGTCGGCCACCGGCTGCGCGGTGGCAAGCGATTCGATGTATTCCGGGTGTGCGTAGACCGTGGATCGATAGAGGTCATGGTCGCCCCAGTTGCGGAGCGCCTGGATGCCGCCCGCGGTGGCGCAGGCCCCGATGGTCACCAGGAGCTTGGCCTCGCGTCGAACCTCGTGGATCTGTTCCAGTTGTTCCTCGGTGCTCACCGACCCTTCGACCAGGACCACGTCGTACGGGCCGCTGGAACGATGGCTGGTGGCTTCGGGAAACTCCACGATGTCAACCCGTTCCGCCAGGGAGAGCAGCGCATCCTCCAGGTTGAGGAGCGTGAGCTGGCATCCATCGCACGAGGCGAGCTTGACTACACCCAGCCGGGGGTGCGGGGCGCTGGCTGCGCGGACCATCAGATGCCCTCCCGTCCGAAGATGTCGCCGAGCTGCGCCAGCGAAAAGACCGGCCCGTCTTTGCACACGAAGTACGGTCCGACCTGGCAGTGTCCGCAGAGGCCGACGCCGCACTCCATGTGGCGTTCCATCGAGATGAAGATCCGGTCGGGAGTGATGCCCCGCCCGGCAAGCGTGTTGACCGTGGCCTGGATCATGCGCTCGGGTCCGCACACGAAGGCGATCGCCTTGCTGCCGTCCCAGCGTGCCTGGTCGAACAGGTGAGTGACCACGCCGACCCGGCCGAGCCAGGTGGCATCGGCATGGTCGACCGTGACCCCCACCTCGAGGTCTCCCCGGGCGGCCCAGGCCGCCAGCTCCTCTCGATACAGCAGGTCCGCCGGCGTGCGAGCGCCATGATAGATGTGCACGTCACCGTAGCGGGCCCGGTGCGCCAGGATCTCGTCCACGATCGGCCGAAGCGGCGGAAGCCCCATGCCGCCGCCCACGATCACCACGTCGTGATCCACCGCGGCGGCAACCGGCCAGCCGTGTCCGAGCGGGGCCGACAGGCCCAGCTCTGCGCCATGTTCGAGCGCGGTGACTGCCGTGCTGGCCGGCCCCACCGCCCGAATGGTGAGTTCCATCCCGGTCGGCAGGCGTCGCGAAATGGAGATTGGGATGGAGCCGATTGCCGGCATGGACACCATCACGAACTCGCCCTCCTGGTGGGCCCAGTCCATCCCTTCGGGCGTGGAGAGCGAGAGCGTCACCGTGTCACGCGTCTCGTGGTGGACGGCCTCCACCCGGAAGACGCTCGCCTGGGGCGGCTTCGCCTCCGCTGCCTGGCCGACGGCGGTGCTCACCTCGGGTGGCGGGGCGATCACGTTGAGTTCTTCGCGCACGTCGATCCCGACGGGGCACCAGGTGATACAACGCCCGCAGCCAACGCACCCTGACGTCCCGAACTGGTCGATCCAGGTGGCGAACTTGTGGGTGAGCCACTGGCGATAGCGGTCCTGGATCCGGGGCCGGAAGTTGCCCCCGAGCGCCACCGACGAGAAGCCCTCGGTGAAACAGAAATCCCAGCGGCGCTCGGTCACCGCGTTGTGCCCGTCCAGGTCCGAGACCTGGGAGACGCTGGTGCAGAAGCAGGTCGGGCAGGCCGCAGTGCAGTTGGTGCAGGCCAGGCAGCGCTCTGCGATCTCCGCCCAGTGCGGGCTGTCGAGCTTCGCCAGCAGCCGATCGTGCAGGCCTGCGGCGACCAACGGGTCCCCGATTCGCTCCCGGGCGGCCGCCAGCTGGTCCGCACCTGCGGTGATCTGTTCCCCCGTCGCCTCGTCGAGGTCGAGGCGGGCCACGATGGCCGCCCCCTCGGGGGAGCCGGAGGTCACCACGAAGCCGTCGTCGAGCTCGACCAGGGAAACGTCGTGGCCGTCCCGCACGCCCGGACCGGTGCCCATCGAGGTGCAGAAACAGGTGGAGGCGGGCTCGGCACACTGCACGGCGATCACCAGCGCGTTGGCGCGTCGCCGACGGTAATCCTCGTCCGTGTAGGGTCCGCCCAGGAAGACGCGGTCCTCGATCCCCAGCGCCGCGAGCTCGCAGGCGCGAACGCCCAGGAAGGCGAGTTTGGGGATCTCGTGCCGGACCGGCGCGAACGTCACGTGTCCGTGCTCGTCGCGGTGCGACTCGCTGACGGTCAGCGTGGGCGGAAAGACGAAGCGCTTCCAGGCGGTTGGTCCGACCGCGTAGGCGAAGTATCGCTGATCCCCGTGCTCCACCAGGCGGTAGCGGCCGGGCGTCTGCTCCGATCCCATCCCGACCGGGAGGTCCGAGACGGTCCGGACCTCCCCGTACACGATGGCGCCGTCGGCCACGGTGGGACCGATGACGGTGCGGCCGTCCTCGGTGAGGAGGTCGATCAACTGCTGAAAGTTGGCGCGGGGAAGGAAGCCGATTGCGCTGCGGGTCTGGGTGATCACGGCGGTTCTGGCTACCTCGCCAACAGGTCGAGCATCTGGAGACGGGTGGCGTTGAGTCGGCGGGCCAGCGCCTGGAGGATCCGCGGGTAGAGGACCGCAGCCAGGTCATGGTCGGCCGCGAGCGCGGCGCGCAGGCCGGGCCCGTCGAGCGCGAGGGCATCGATCGGCTGGAGCGCCACGACGGTCGAGGTGGAGCGGTACGGAGCCACCAGGGCCGACTGGCCGAAGATGTCGCCAGGCTCCACGGTCAGGATGGTGATCCACCCCTGTTCAGGGACGAGGGTTCGCAGCGACACGCGTCCGCTCAGCACGATGCCGAGCTCGTTCGCAAGTTGCCCCTCGGTGAGCAGCGTGGTCCCGGCCGGAGCCTGGTAGCGGCGCGCCAGCCCGGCCAGCCGGAGCTGGGTCTCGGGCGGCAGGTTCGCGCCGAACCAGGTGGCGTTGAGCAGCGCCACGAACTCGGCGTCGTGTTCGGCGTGGGCTGGGGAGCCCTCGGTCTGTGGCATCGAGCGATACCTCACATGGAGCGATCAGGACGCACGTGCACCGATATGGGACCATGCGGGGAAGCCGCGCCGACAGGGCCTGCAGTCACGGGAACGCGGTCCGTCCGACCCGGTCCGCGTGCGTACCGGGCCCCACGGAGGAGCGCACCCGGGCGCCCCCGCGCGGTGGGGCCGTGAGCGGCTACCATCGCTCCCGTGGGAGCGTGTCGGGTCTCCAGCCGCGCGCGCAGCCGGACCGGGCGCGCGGTGGTCTACGCCCTGGCTGGCGTCTGCATGGAATCCGCCTTCACCTCAGCTCGGTGCTGGCGGGCGGAGGGCACGCTGCGCGTCAAGGGGCCGGCGTCGGCCTGGATGCTGCCGATCTACGCGCTCGTGCTGCCCCTCTTTGAGCCACTCCACGAGCGACTGCGCCCGTGGCCGGCCTGGCGACGGGCACTGGCCTACGCGGTGGGGCTCCTGACGGTGGAGGGGGGCGTGGGCTGGCTGCTGCGGCGTGCCATCGGGCGCTGTCCCTGGGACTACACGGGGCGGACGCGCTGGGACGTGGCGGGGCTGGCCCGCCTGGACTACGGCCCTTTCTGGGCCCTGGCCGGGCTGGGAGCGGAGCGCCTTCACGACGCGATGACGGCTCCGTGCGCTACAATCGGCGGCCGTGGGCCGGTAGCTCAACGGTAGAGCAGCGGTCTCTTAAACCGCGGGTTGAGAGTTCGAGTCTCTCCCGGCTCACCACGCACCGCGAGGACGCCACAGGGGCTGCCGCAGCACGCCGCCTGGCGGGCCGCGCGGTTCTGTCTCGTCCCCGTCCAGGCCGGAACGCCCTTCTGGCGCAGCAGCCCAGAGCCTTGCCTTCCGTCGGATCGTGGGGTCTTTACGCTCGGGAGGCTCCCGGACGATGAGACGCGCCGACGGTTCGCCGAGGGGATGGCCGCGCGGCATGAACCCGCACGCCGACGGGCCCCGTCAGCCGCGCCGCTGGGATCGTTCGGACTGCGCGGGGACCAGCGTGGGGTACTCCGGGTACCACATGGCCTCGTCGAGCGAAGCCACCACCTGTTCGTCGCGGATGCCGCGGCCGACCCCGCAGTCGCGGGCCTGACAGACCACCCGCACCGCGATGGCTCGGGTCACCTCACGGAGCATGGAGACCGGCGGGTAGAGCGAGCCCGCCTCCAGCTGCTCGTCCGAAACCATCTCGGCCAGGGTATGTGCCGCGACCAGGAACATCTCGTCGGTGACCTCGCGGGCCTCTCCAACGATCACGCCCAGTCCGACACCCGGAAACACGAAGACGTTGTTGGCCTGTCCGACCAGACGCAACCGCCCGTCGACCTCCACCGGCGGGAACGGGCTGCCGGTTGCCACCACGGCCCGTCCCTCGGTCCAGCGAAAGATGTCCTCGGGCAGGGCCTCGGTCTTGGAGGTCGGGTTGGAGAGCGGCAGCACGACCGGGATCGGGGTGTGCCTGGCCATCTCGCGGATGGCTCCCTCGGTGAAGGATCCGGGCGTCCCGGTGGTGCCGATCAGCATGCTGGGCTGGACATGCCGTACCACGGTCTCCAGGTCGAAGGGGCCGTCCCCCTCGAACCCATACGCCGCCATCGCGTCCGCGGACAGCGCGAACTCAAGCTTGTCGGGGTCGATCGGCTGCCGCCCGGCATACACCAGTCCATGCGTGTCGAGCATCACGATCGCCCGGGAGATGGTCGCCTGGTCGGCGCCCTCCCGCTGCATGGCGACGCGCACGAGGCGGGCGATCCCCACGCCCGCTGCGCCGGATCCCAGGAAGACCAGCCGCTGACGGTGCAGGGGCTGATCAAGCAGGCGCAGCGCGGCCAGGAGGCCGGCCAGCACCAGGCCGGCGGTTCCCTGGATGTCGTCGTTGAAGCAGGCCATCCGATGGCGGAAGCGATCCAGGAGGCGAATGGCGTTGTGCTGCTTGAAGTCCTCCCACTGCAGCAGCGCGCGGGGGAAGACCAGGTTGACCGCCTCGACGAACTCTTCGATGAAGTCGTCATACGGGTCGCCGCGGAGGCGCGGATGTCGATAGCCCATGTACAGCGGATCGTCGAGCAGCTCCCGATTGTCGGTGCCGACATCCAGCGAGACCGGCAGCGTCAGCGACGGGTGGATACCGGCGCCCGCGGTGTAGAGGGCGAGCTTGCCGATCGGGATGCCCATCCCGCCGGCGCCCTGGTCGCCCAGGCCCAGGATCCGCTCGTTGTCGGTTGCCACGATCAGCCGAACGTCCTTCTGGTCAACGTTCCCCAGCAGGGTGGCGATACGCCCGGAGTCGTCCGGAGTGATCCACAGGCCCCGCGCCCGCCGCATGACGTGACTGAATTGCTGGCACGCACGTCCCACGGTGGGCGTGTAGACGATGGGCATGAACTCCTCGATGTTCTCCACCAGGAGCCGATAGAAAAGCGTCTCGTTGCGGTCCTGCAGGGCCGCCAGGCCGATGTACTGTTCCAGGTCGTCGGACTTGCGGCGGACGTGCTCGAGCTCGAGCGAGACCTGCTCCTGGATGGTGCGAACCCGGGGTGGCAGCAGCCCGCGCAACCCCAGTTCGTCACGCTCGCGCTCGTCGAACGCAAGATCCTTGTTGAGAAGAGGATGCGCCAGGAGGTCCGCGCCGCGCAGGGAGACCTCGACGACACCGTCGGCGCGCCGGGTCGGGAGGACCGGGAGGGTCTTCATGGGTGCAGGATACGCGGGGTCACGGCCGACGGAAGGGCCAACCGGATGCCTTCCACGCGTCCGACGGCCGCGATCAGCCGAAGGAGATGGCATGCATACCCTGTTGTCTGGCCCCGCCGAACCGCCTGAGCCGCCGCACCACCCGGACCTGCCGGAGCCGGATGCGCTCGCTGCCCCGGTCTACGCCCCCGGCGCGTGCAACATCGGCCCGGCTGAGGTGGCCCAGCGACGGCGCGCGGCGGTCGGGGCCACGGCCGCAACCGTGGTGTTCGCCGGTCTTCTGGTGGTGGGAGGTGCCCCGCGGAAGACGAGGGCGCTGGTCGGGGTCCCCGCCGCGCTCACCACTGTGGCGTGGCTGCAGGTCCGCAACCGGTTCTGCGTGGCGTACGCCGCGCGTGGTGTGTACAACGTGGCCCAGCCACTGGGCCACGTGACGGTCGTGAACGAAGCCCTTGCCCGGCGAGCGGATCGACGTCGCGCCGCGTGGATGTACGCCCAGGGGCTTGCGGTCGGGCTGGCCGTCGCGGCGGCCCTCTCCCTCCTGCCCTGAGGGTGGCAGCGGGTGCGATCAGGGCAGGCGATGCCCGGGATCGGCCTCTCCTGCCAGGGCGCTGCCCACCGCCACCAGAGCGCGGCCCAGGCGAGTCCGAAGGCCGTTGGGGGTTTTCGGGCTCGTGAGCCGGGCGGTCTTGGCACGCCGTTCTTCGTCGGCCTCGGCGCGCAGCGCGGCGAGGCGGTCACGGGTCATGGCGTCCGCCGTTGAAGTGATTTGGGTGCTTTGCCAGTCCATGGTCGGGTGTCCCTTGCCCGGTTCGCAGGCCGGGCGGTCTCGTCATCTAGCGGTTGGTTGTTAGTCGTTCTTCTTCCATTACGGAGGGCAGCGGGTGGGTTGCATCGGCGTCAGGAGAGATACCGCTGCAGCTCGGCGCTGGCCTCGTCAAGCCGATCTCGTCGCAGCGTGTAGTAGGTGAGGTTTCCCGCGTCGGTGACGGTCACCAGGCCGGCCGCGCGCAGCTGGGCAAGGTGGTGCTTGACCGTGGGCTTGGAGAGTTCCATCTGCTGGGCGATCTCCGTCAGGTACATGTCCCGGTCGGCCAGGAGGCGCAGGATCCGCAGCCGCTGCTGGTCGCCCAGCGCCCGGTACAGGAGCACGGTGCTGGACGGCGGGTCCCAGGGCCCGTGCTCTCCGAGTGCCTCGTCCGCGACCGGATAGCAGAAGAGTCGCCACCCCTGGCCGGCGATGACCCAGTTGTAGGGCCGGGCGAAGTAGCTGGGCGACAGCACGACGCGCCGGATGGACGGGTCTGCCAGGAAGCGGATTCCACCGGTGGTCCGCTCAATCAGCTCCGCGGGTGGCAGGCCGAGGGTGGACTGACGCGCCGCGACGTCCCGGAGGAGAACCTCGCGGACCCGGGGCTCCACCGACTGGAACGGTTCCAGCCACGCCCGCAGCGCCAGGTGCAGGCGCTCCGCAGTGCCCATCGGGTCCCGCAAGACGGCCCGCCACGTAGCCAGGCCGCGCTCTTCCACGAGGGTCCGCATCTGCTCCTCGACCGCGGCCATGGCGGCGCTGTCCCCGGCCAGTGCGGACTCCAGGTCGCGCTCCAGAGCAGCCCCGGATTCGTCCCGCGTTCGCTGGAGCAGGGCGCGCGCGACCTCGCGCGGGGCCATCGACTCGACGGCTGCCACCAGAGCCGCCGCGTCCTGGATCTCGGGATGCGCCACCACGACACCGGCCACCTCGGAGGCCAGCCCCTCGTGAGCATCGTCACCGGTGAACGCGCCTGCGCGGACGTCCGCCGGCAGTCCGGCCCTGGCCTCGCGCAGCCAGCGCTGGTCGGCGGCCGGGAGCTCGTCCATCTCGCCCCCGCCCAGCGCCAGGCTGATCAGGAAGTCGTAGGGGGTCCGGGCGTCCAGCTCGACCCCATACCGGGTGGCCGTGGCGGACAGGCCGCGCACCATGGCGCGGCCGTCAGGTGAGCGATGATTGCGCGTCCGGCTGTCCACGGTTGCCATCTCTATGTTTCATATCCCAGATCCGCTTGTTAGATGGAAGACTAACATACGGCTGTCGGCTTGTCAATTCAATCAGGCGCACCCGGGGCCGCGGGAGACCGGGTGCGAGAGCCTGGCCCGGCGCGTGGCAGGCCTTGGCGCGCGGAGGCTTGCTGCGCAGCTGCCGGCAGCCGCCTCCGCGGGATGGCACAATCGCGGAGCGCAGGGCCGCTGGTTCGGGTGCCGTGCGCGGTCCCCCACGGAGGTTGCATGCGCGAAATCGACGCAGGTCTGCCCGCGATCCGCTTCGTCGACCAGCGGCTGGCGAATGGGCTGCGGGTCATAGTGGCGCCCGATCACCTGGCGCCGGTGGTGGCGATCAACGTCTGGTACGACGTGGGCTCCAAGCACGAGCGCCCCGGCCGGACCGGCTTTGCGCACCTCTTCGAGCACCTCATGTTCCAGGGATCGCGGCACGTCGGCAAGGCTGAACACCTGGCCATCGTGGAGGCCGCGGGCGGCGTGGTGAACGGCACGACCTACTTTGATCGCACCAACTACTTCGAGACGCTCCCGTCCCACCGGTTCGAGCTCGGGATCTGGCTGGAGGCCGACCGGATGGCCACCCTGCTCGACGCGCTGACTCAGGAGAACCTGGACAACCAGCGCGACGTGGTGAAGAACGAGAAACGCCAGAGTTACGACAACCGGCCCTACGGCTCGTTCTTCGAACGGCTGCTGGCTGCCGTGATGCCGGAACAGCATCCGTATCACCACACGCCCATCGGCTCCATGGAGGACCTGGACGCGGCATCGCTGGAAGACGTGCGCGCCTTCTTCCGCACCTACTACGCCCCCGACAATGCCGTGCTGGCCATTGCCGGGGACGTGGAGCCCGAGGAGGCCCTTGAGACCGTCCGCCGTTACTTCGGGCCGATCCCGCCGAGCCCCGGCATCCCGCCGCTCGGCGACCTCAGTCTCCCGCCTCACGTGGGGCGGGAGGTCCGCGAGGAAATCCCCGACCGGGTGCCGCTCGCGCGTGTCCACGTCGGATATCGCACGCCGGCGTTCGGGACGCCGGCCTTCGACGCCCTGGAGGTGGCCGCGCAGATCGCCGCGGGAGGCCAGGGGAGCCGCCTCTATCGCCGCCTGGTGCGCGAGCAGCGCATCGCGCAGGATGTGGCGCTCTTCATGCTGCCGCTCGTGGAAGGCGCGTCGGTGCTCACCGGGTGGGCAACCGTGCGCCCGGACAGCGACGCCGCTGCGGTCGAGGCGGCGTTCCGGGAGGAGCTGTCCCGGCTGGCCCGGGAGCCGGTCACGGGCGACGAGCTTGCCCGTGCCCACGCGCTGATCGAGTCCGGGGAGCTGGCCGCTCTGGGCCGGGTGGAGGAGGTCGCGGACCGCCTGGCCATGTACGCGACCCTCTTCGACCGGCCGGAGCTGGTCAACGAGCAGCTCTCCCGGTACCTTGCCGTGGACGCTCCAGCCATCCAGCGTGCCATGGCAGACGTGGTCCGACCGGACAACGTGGCGGTGCTGACGTACGTCCCGGCACCGGCGGGTGAGCAGGCGGTGGCGGCATGAGCGGCGGCGGCACGGACGCCACGCGACCGCACGCGGTGGGCAGCCTGGAGGTCCTGGATCGCCGGCCGATGCCCGGCCAGCCGCGCCCGTACCACTTCCCGCGGTTCGAGCGCAGCGTGCTCGCCAATGGGCTCACGGTGCTGGTCGCGCATCTGCCAGCGCGCCCCCTGCTGACCGCGCAGCTGCTCCTTGACGGGGGTGCCGCCACGGAGCCTGCGGGGCGTGCCGGCGTCTCTGTGCTGGCGGCCGAGGCGCTCAGCGAGGGTACCTCCCGCCACGATGCGGTGGGTCTCATCGAGGCGACCGAACGACTGGGCGCCGGGATCCAGGCGGGCGCCGGCTGGGAAACCATGTCCGGCACGGTGGACGTCCCGCGTCGCAACCTGGGCCCGGCGCTGGAGCTGCTGGCCGAGGTGATGCTGGAGCCCAGTTTTCCCGACCACGAGGTGATCCGGCTGCGCGAGGAACGCCTCAACGACCTTCTGCAGGCCCGGGCTGACCCGCGTCGGCGTGCGGAACGTGCGTTTGCGGAGGCCATCTACAGCCCCGCGGCGCCGTTCTCGCGCCCTGCCTCGGGAACCGAGGAGACGGTGCCGGCGCTTGACCGCGCGGCCCTGGTGGAACGCTATGCCGAGGTGCGGGACCCGCGCCGGGCCGCCTTCATCGTGGCTGGTGACGTGGCGGATATCCCGGTGGTCGAGCTGGTGGCCCAGCGGTTTGCGGCTTGGACGGCGCCGGGAGAGGCGGCCGCAGCCGTGCCGATCGACGCGAGCCCCAACCCGGCCGGTCGCCGCGTGCTGATCGTGGACCGGCCCGGCTCGCCTCAGACGGAGGTCCGGATCGGACACGTGGGACTTCCGCGCAGGATCCCCGACTACCATGCGGTGGCTGTCCTGAGCGCGATCCTGGGCGGGCTGTTTGACTCGCGCCTGCAGCGCTTGCTGCGGGAGCAACGTGGGTACACCTACAGCGTCCACGCCGGCTTCGACCTGCGCCGCGTGCCCGGGCCGTTTGCCGTGCGCATGGCGGTCCAGACCGAGGTGACGGCGCCGGCGATCCGCGAAGCGCTGGGGGTGCTTGCGCGGATGCGACAGGAACCGCCGACGCCGCGCGAGTTGGACGCGGCCCGGGAATTCCTGATCGGCGTCTTCCCGCTCCGCTTCGAGACGGCCTCCCAGGTCGTTTCGGCCATCGGCGGGCTGGTGGCATTGGGCCTCCCCGATGACGAGCTCGACCGGTACCGGCCGGCAATCGCGGCGGTAAGTGCCGACGAGGTGGTGGCGGCCGCCGCCCACGTGCACCCTGACGAGGCCGTTGTGGTGCTGGTGGGCGATGCGACCCGGATCGTCCCCGATCTGGGCGACGCCTTTGGGCCGGTCGAGGTGGTGCGGGATACCGTGCTTGCGCAGCCAGGGGACCTGGGCTTGCGAGAGACGGTCGGCGCAGAGGACCGCGGCCGGCCGGACGCCTAGGGAAGGCACCGGACCGGCGCGCGCCGGCGCAGGCGATTGCACGCGTGACCACGGCCTGACTTGCCGCCGCGGGCGCGGGCCGCTACGCTGCGGTCGGATGATCATTGTTCTCGGCCGTCCGCGCGCCGCACGGCCCACGCAGCAACAGGCCGCCGCCGCGGTCGCTCCCGCGGGGTTGTGCGTGGCTATCGCTCGCGCCGTGGTCGCTGCTGAAGCGCGGGTGGAGCTGGTTGGCTCCATCGGTGACGATGCTGTGGGGGACGCGGTGATCGTTGGCCTGGCCCGGGAGGAGATCGGGCACGCGGCCATGTTACGAACTCCTGGGTCGAGCACCCCGGGCGGGCCCGGCGATCCCGGAGCGCTGCCGCCCCGGCTGGACCGGGAGGACGTGGCACTCGGGCTCGGCTACCTGGTTGATTTCGAGGTCCTTGTTCTGGCTGAGCCGCTGGATCCGGCGGCCGAGGAGGAGGCCCTGGACGCTGCTTCCTATCGGGGCGCACGCATCGTGGCCGTGGTGCCTCCTGGCAGCGCTCCGAGCGGGCGGTTGGCTGCCGCAGCGACGGTCTTCGAGGCCCCCGAGGACGCGGGCGGCGCGTTCGCGGTGATGGTCGGACGCTATGCAGTGGAACTGGAGCGCGGTATGGGTCCCGGAGAGGCGTTTGCACGGGCCGTGGCGGTGAGCGGCTGGGAGCGCAGGCCGTGACCGTCTGTGCGCGCGCCGCAGCGGCCCGATGTGGGTCCGGCTGGTGACCGTTCCCGGGCTGGTGGCAGAGGGCGGGGCCGAGCAGGGCTCGGCCGATCCGCACGAGCCGTCCGTCCGCCCGTTCCTGGTGACACCGGCGGCCCGAGGTCCGGCCACTGCGGCCGCCACTGCTGCCGGCGATGAAGCGCTTTCGGCGCGTGAGCGGGGCCGCGGGCATCCTCCTGCGAGCGCCCACGGACCACGCCGCGGCGGTTCGCGAGCCGATCGGGACCACGGCACGGAAACCGCCCTGGCCGGGCTGATCGACGCCGTCGGCGCCTGGCTGCGGGCCCCGACACTGGCAGCGCGCCGCCGGCTGGCCAGGGAGCTCGGGGGCTATGCCGAGACCCACGCGATCGCTGGAGCGCGGCTGGAGTTTCTGCCGCCCCTGCCGGCCGTGGAGGTGGGGTGCGGCACGCTGCGCCGGGCGCTCTTGCCGGATCGGATCGCGGGGCTCGAGCGTCGCGAGCTGCGCTCCGCGGATGGCTCCCAGGTGCTCGGCCGGCTGTCGCTGGACGGGGGTCGCGAGGCCGCCACATGGGCCGCGCGCATCGTCGAGCTGGCGGCCTCCCGGGCGCTGGCAATCTCGAGCGCGCGGGCGCGCGAGGCGGAACTGGCCGCGCTGGACGAGGCGACGCGCGCGATCGCCGGGGTGCTCTCGGCAGAGCGCGTGCTGCAGCTGATCGTCGACAACGTCCGGCGGCTGGTCGGGGCACGATACGCGGCGCTGGGCGTGCTCAACGAACAGCACCAGATCGACCCGTTCATGACCAGCGGGCTGAGCCGGGCGGAACGCGACCGGATCGGGCCGCCGCCGCACGGCCGCGGCTTGCTGGGGCTCATCATTGAGGAGGGCCGGTCCATCCGGGTGCCGGAGATCGCAGCGCACCCACGAGGGGTCGGCTTTCCACCCAACCACCCGCCCATGCGCTCGCTGCTGGGTGTGCCGGTGACGGTGCGGGGACGGGTGCTCGGCAACCTCTACCTGACCGACAAGGAAGACGGCACCGCGTTCACGGACGCGGACCAGCGCCTGGTGGAGCTGTTTGCGGCGCATGCCGGGATCGCCATGGAGAACGCGCGGCTCCACGAGCAGGAACAGCGCCTGGCGATCCTCGAGGAGCGTCAGCGGATTGGCCGTGACCTGCATGACGGGGTGATCCAGAGCATCTACGCGGTGGGGCTGATGCTCGATGATGCTTTGGAGATTGTGCCCACCGACCCGACCGGGGCGTCCCAGAAGGTCGAGCACGCCATCGAGTCGATCAATCTGACGATCCGGGATATCCGCAACTTCATCTTCGGCCTGCGGCCCGAGCCGCTCGACCAGGCTGGGCTGGTGGAGGCGCTGGCTGCCATGGCCGAGGAATTCCGCGTCAACACCATGATCAACATCACGCTCGAGGTGAACGGCCCGGCGGATTTTGAACTGCCCGCCGACGAGACGATGCAGTTGCTCCATCTGACCCGCGAGGCGCTCAGCAACGTGGCGCGTCATGCCCGGGCCGGCCATGCCGAGATCCGGCTGGTCGCGGACGAGCGTGCGCTGGAACTCGCCATCGTGGATGATGGGGTAGGGTTCGACCCGACCGCACGTCGCGGTCCCGGCCACATGGGCCTCGGAAACATGCGCACCCGCGCGTCCGAGCTCGACGGCGAGCTCCAGGTGGAGAGCGCCATCGGTCGAGGCACCCGGGTTGCGGTCCGCGTGCCGCTTCCTGGTTCGTCCAGCGGCGCGGCCTGAGGAGTGATCGGAGGAAGACGGTGACGGAAGGCACGACGACCAGGCCGCTGCGGCTCCTGGTGGTCGACGATCACGAGGTGGTCCGCCAGGGCCTGGTTTCTCTGCTGGAGCGTCGCGAGGGGTTCCAAGTGGTCGCGCAGGCGGGGACGGTGGCCGAGGCGATCGAGGCCGCGCACAAGTACCAGCCCGATCTGATCGTGATGGACGTTCGCCTCCCCGACGGGTCGGGGATCGAGGCGTGCCGGGAGATCCGGTCGGAGCAGCCGCAGACGCGCGTCGTGATCCTCACCAGCTACCCCGACGAGGAGGCCGTCTTCGCCTCCATCGTGGCCGGCGCCAGCGGCTACCTCCTGAAGCAGATCCGGGGACGGGACCTGGTGGCGGCGCTGGAGGCGGTGGGGCGGGGCGAGTCCCTCCTCGATCCCGCCGTGACCGAGAAGGTCCTGGACCGGGTGCGCCGGATCGCGAGCGGGACCTACACCGACGAGCTGGCCCAGCTGACCCGCCAGGAACAGAAGATCCTCCTCCTGATCGCAGAAGGGAAAACCAACAAGGAGATCGCGGCCGAGATCTTTCTCTCGGACAAGACCGTCAAGAACTACGTCAGCTCCATCCTGGCCAAGCTCAACCTGCAGCGACGTTCGCAGGCAGCCGCCTTCGTGGCGCGCCACCGCCTGCCGGGGGCGGAATAGTCGCGCGGCGGCCGCGGGGCGCGCGGCAGGGACGGGCCCGGGTCCTCCGGGCGGGCCTTGCGCGTCGCGCGGCCTGGGCCGTCACAGGCGTCGTGGGCCGGCGCAGGATCGGGATGAGGATCGCCCCGTGCGAATCGTAACCCCCGAGGAGGCGGTGGCCGGAGTCCGGTCCGGGGACCAGATCTTCGTCCAGGCCGAGGCGGCGATGCCGACCGAGCTGCTGGACGCCCTGGTGGCCCGTGCCCACCAGCTCGAGGACGTGAAGATCGTCCACCTGCACGCCGAGGGGCCCGCTCCGCACCTTGCCCCCGAGATGGCCGGGCACCTGCGACACCTCGCCCTCTTCATCGGGCCCAACGCCCGCCAGGCTGTCAATGAGGGACGCGCCGACTTCATCCCGGTCTTCCTCTCTGACGTCCCGGAGCTGTTCACGCGCGGCCTGCTGCCGCTCGACTTTGCGTTCCTCAACGTGACGCCGCCGGACGCGCACGGGTTCTGCTCGCTGGGCACCTCGGTGGACACCACCATGGCGGCGGTCCGCGTCGCCCGGACCGTCATCGCGCAGGTCAACCCGGCCATGCCCCGCACCCTCGGCAGCAGCTTCATCCACCAGTCCGAGATCGACCTGGCGATCGAGGTCAACCGGCCGCCCTACGTCCACAGCGCGGGGACGCCAGGCACGGTCGAGCGCCGGATTGCCGAGTACGTGGCCGACCTGATCCCGGATGGCGCCACGCTCCAGATGGGGATCGGGGGGATCCCGAGCGCGGTGGGCCTGGCCCTGCGCGGCAAGCACGACCTGGGGATCCATACCGAGATGTTCACCGACGAGGTGGTGGACCTGGTGGAGGCGGGAGTCATCACGGGCGCCCGCAAGGAGCTCGACCGCGGCAAGCTGGTCGCCACGTTCGTGATGGGCTCGCAGCGCCTCTACGATTTTGTGGACGACAACCCCATGGTGCAGATGCGTGAGGTCGAGTACACCAACGACACGGCGATCATCCGGCGCTTCCGGCACATGCGCTCCATCAACTCCGCCATCGAGGTCGACCTGACCGGCCAGGTGTGCGCCGATTCGATTGGCTGGCGACCATACAGCGGCGTGGGCGGCCAGATGGACTTCGTGCGGGGGGCCGCACTGGCGGAGGAGGGGCTGGCCATCATCGCGCTCCCTTCCACCACCTCGGACGGCAAGACGTCCCGGATCGTATGCACCCTCAAGGAAGGTGCCGGGGTGGTGACCACCCGCGCTCACGTCCAGGCCGTGGTCACCGAATGGGGGGTCGCCCAGCTCCACGGGCGCTCCATTGCGGAACGCGCCCGGGCCTTGAGCGCCATCGCGCACCCGGACTTCCGCGACGGACTCGATTGCCTGGCCCGAGGCCGCCGGTTCCTGTAGGCGGTCCCCAGCTCAGGGCGCCGGCGACGGAGCGAAGCGGCGCGCCTGCTCTGCCAGCAGCGCGAGCCGGTCGTCGACCCGGCGATGGAGGGTCCCCTCCGGGTACTGCCCGTCGTCTCCGCGCCGGCCGGGCCGGATTCCGGTCAGGAGCTCGAGCACCTCGTCGACATCTCGCACGGCCCAGACGTGGAACGTGCCACTGCAGACCGCGTCCACCACGTCCTCGTCGAGCATGCAGTTGCGCACGTTGCCTTCCGGCAGGATGACCCCCTGGTCGCCGGTCAGCCCCAGGACCCGGCAGGCCCGGAAGAACCCCTCGATCTTCTCGTTGACGCCGCCCACCGGCTGCGCGGCCCCGTGCTGGTCCATGGAGCCCGTCACCGCGATCCCCTGCCGCACCGGCACGGCCGCCAGGCTGGAGAGGAGGGCAGCGACCTCGGCCAGGGATGCGGAGTCGCCCTCGATGGCCTCGTAGGACTGTTCGACGGCCACCGATGCCCGGATCGAGAGCGGCCGCTCCTGCCCGTACCGCTCGGCGAGAAAAGCGGAGGCGATCAGGAACCCCTTCGTGTGGATGCGGCCGCTCATCTCCGTCTCTCGGTCGACATGCACGATCTCGCCGTGCCCCATGCCGGTCGTGGCGGTGATCCGGATCGGTTGCCCGAAGGCGTGGTCGCCGATGCTGAGGACGGCCAGGCCGTTGACCTGCCCGACCGCTTCTCCGCGAGTATCGATCCGCAGCGTCCCCTCGGCGATCAGGCGCCGGATGTGATCTTCTGCCAGCCCGGCACGTTCGGACCGGGCGTGCACCGCTCGGTCCACGTCCTCGCCCAGGACCAGCTCGTGACCGTTCTCTCCCGCCCAGTAGCTGGCCTCGGTCAGCAGGTCCACGATCTCGGAGAAGCGCGTGGAGAGCCGACCCTGGTGCTCGGCAATCCGTGCGCCGCGCTCGACCACGCGGGCGACCGCGTCCGGCGCGAAGTGCCGCAGCCCGGCGGCCGCTACATGCCCGGCGACGAACGAGGCATAGAGGGCGGCCTCGGCATCGCCCCAGGGCATCTCCACGTCGAACTCGGCGCGCACCTTGAAGAGGGTCCGGAACTCCTCGTCGATCGCGTACAGCGCCTGGTAGAGCGCAGCCGACCCCACCAGCACGACTTTGAGGTTGGCCGGGATCGGCTCCGGGTCGAGCGTCGCGGTGGGAAAGAGCACGTACTGCGCGCCGATGTTCTCCACCCGCAGCTGGCCCGTCCGCAGGGTCTCCTTGAGGCGCTCCCAGGCGAACGGGTCTCCGAGCAGGTGCTCCGCCCGAAGGACCAGGAAACCGCCGTTGGCGCGGTGGAGCGCTCCGGGGCGGATGTTCCGGTGGTCGGTAGTGGCAACCCCCATCAGGTTGTTGTACTCGATCCGACCGAACAGGTTGTAGTACGTGGGGGTGGGCTCGTCCACCACCGGCGCCGACCCTCCCCGCTGGTTGGCAACCAGGACGTTGACGGCGTAGCGCCCCAGGATCGCCTCCCGGGTCAGGCGCGACTCCTGGGTCCGGGGATCGGCCTGGTCGCCGGCCTCGGTCTCGGACGAGCCGCGGAACAGATCGAGATGCTCGAGCATGTCGGCTCGGAGCGCATCGAACCAGGCATCCAGCCGGGGGTTTCCGGCATGGCGGCCCTGGAGGTCGTCCAGGAGGTGGCCGATCGCGAAAACGGCGACCTCGCGATCAAGCGCCGCGAGCCGTTCGCGGGTCTCACGCTCCAGGGCGCGCAGGCGCCCCAGCACCTCCGGCAGACGCTCCTCGATCTCGTGGCCGTGCGCGCGGTACGCTTCCTGCTCTTCGGGCGGCAGCTGCTCGAACTCTTCCTGTTTGAGCGGCCGCCCGTCGCGGACGGGCACGGTGAGAATCCCGGCCGGCGTGAACTGGAGACCCAGGCCGAGCGCCTGCGCCTCGGCACCGAACGCCGAGAGGGCGGCCTGGCGTCGGGAATCCATCTCGCTGTTGACGACCCCGGCGCGGCGACGGTATTCGTCGCTCTCGAAGGCGCGGGCGATCTCCCGGCCCGCCTCGGTCACGAAACGTCCCACGTCGCGCGCGAAGGGGATCGCCTCCCCGGTGGGGAACGAGACGGCGATTGGACGGCGTGGGTTCGCCATGTCAAAGAGGTAGACCCAGTCCGGCGGGCTGGGCCGATGGGATATCTCGCGCTGCAGGTAGCCGTGCAGTGTGGTGCGGCGGCCGGTCCCGGTGGGTCCCAGGACGAACAGGTTGTAGCCCGGGTCCTGGATGTCGAGGGCGAAGGAGATGGCGTCCACCGCGCGGGGTTGCCCGACAGTGCCGTCAAGGGGTGCTACCTCGGCCGTGCTGGCAAAATGCAGCGAGGCGGGGTCGCAGCGCCGGCGCAGGTGCTCGGCGGGAACGGGACGGCCGGGGAGACTGGCGACCGGTTCCGGGTTGCTGGGCGTCGAGGATGCCATGCGGAACACCTCCTCGGGCGATCGCCGGAATCAGGAGGCGAACGCCGCGCGTCCCCTGCGGCGTTCGCCTTATCCGAAAGGATCGCCATACAGGTCAAGAGTGCGTAGTGCCGAACGGCCCGGTTCTTCGGCCTCTTCGTCGCTGCACCCCCAGGAGGCAGCTTCGGCACGCTTCCTGCATGGTAGCGGGGGATGAGCAGCGCCTGAAGCTGCTGCTGGTAAGCCCGGATCCACCGAGCCTCCGGCTGACCGGGTCGGTTGTGGGCCGA
>JBMFSS010000027.1:0-38047 GCA_049967415.1 Candidatus Limnocylindrales bacterium | reverse complement strand
CCACCTCAGTAGTTCTCTGAGCAAGGTGTCTCACCCGGCTTGACAGGTTCCGGAGCCCCGACACAGCAGGATCCCGTCGCTGCGGGTCCAGGTGAGATCGTCTGCCCAGAAGAGGGGCACCAGACAGTTCGCTCACGCAGTACGCGGACGGGATCCTGCCGCTGGAGTCGCCGCGCTCGGCCGCTCCAGCCTGGCCGACGAACCACCCTGATGGCTTCGGCCGTCTCCGACCCCGCCGCTCCCTGAGCGCCGGGTCGTGAGGCCAGTGTGTCGACCCGGCTGCCGCGCGTCATGACGATTTGTCATCTCGGGCGGGGCTGTCAGGCGCTGCCAGATGTGAGCGCCCTTCGCCGCACGTCGATGGCACCGTTCAGTGGCGCGGCCCTTCGCCCGTCTCGCTCCCGCCGTGCCAGCCCGCGTTCGAGGAGGTGGAGATGACGCGACAGCCCTGGCCCGGGACGGTGGCGATGAGGCGGAGGCTCTGCTCGATGCTGCTCAGGTGCACCGCCGGGTCCCCCGCGCGCACCTACCGGTTGAGGATGTCGTCGACCCCCAGATCGAAGGCCTCGAGCTTGGTGCGCAGGTCACCGCGGCGGGTGAGCCCATGACGAACCGTCATGACGACCCGCCGCCCGGACGCCACAGTACCGGGCGGAGGGCAGGCCGCCGGTCCTGTCCATCGGTCGCACAATCCCGCGGGCGAGGGGCGCAATCAGGGTGCGCCCGCAGCCTCGACACGTTCGAGGTCCGTTCGACTCCGAACCTGCCGGCGTCATCCGGCGCGCGGGAGAGCTGACCGCCGTATCGTGCCCAGGAGGTTGCGCACATGCCCGTCGAGAAGACCACGGTCCCTGGTGATGACGCAGAGTCGGATCCGACGCTCCGGAAGCTGCACGACCTCGGGCGCACCGTCTCGAGCGCCGACGAGGACATCCGGGGGCGGATGGTCAAGGACAAGGATGGCCAGAACGTCGGCACCATCGACGGTCTGCTGGTCGACGCGGCCGCCCGAAAGGTGCGCTTCATGGAAGTCGCATCCGGTGGCTTCCTCGGCCTCGGCGAGACGAAGTCCCTGATCCCGGTCGAGGCGATCACGCGGATCACCGAGCACGATGTCTACATCGGCCACACCCGCGAGCACGTGGCCGGGGCACCCCCCTACGACCCGGAGCTCGTGAAAGAGGATGCGGGCTACTTCTCCGGCCTGTACCCGTACTACGGGTACCAGGGTGGGGTCGTCCCGCTGCTCATCGGCTATCCCCACGCCAAGCGTGACGAGGCCCCTCCCGAGGTGGGATGGCCGCACCATGCGTGAGCCGGTCGGGCAAGCCGGCGCAGGCAACGTGGCGGGCCTGGAACGGTGCTGCTGCCTGACAATCGGCGGTCCGGCCGAGGCGGTGCGGCGTCTCGACCCGAGTCCCCACGCTGGGGCGCCGGTCCTCATCACCGCGCCGTGCGAACGCTTCATATCGCGAGGCGAAGCGGACTTTGCCGTCCGGGTCCTCTCGGTCATGCGCCTTGGGTTCGGTCGCGACCAGGAACCGAAGGGTTAGCGGACTCGGCCAAGGCAAGGAAGGACTCAGGGTGGTGGCCGTGAAGTCACAGTCAGACAAGCCCGATGAACCCGTCGTGCAGCCGGCGCACGCGCCAGATGCGAAGGACGACCTGAAGTCCCTGCCCCTTGCGGACGTGGAGAAGCAGTTGGGGTCGTCGCCCGACGGGCTCAGTGCGGCCGAGGCGCAGAAGCGGCTGACCCAGTACGGGCCCAACGAGATCGAGGAGAAGAAGGACAACCCGCTCCTCAAGTTCCTGACCTACTTCTGGGGCCCCATCCCCTGGATGATCGAAGCAGCTGTGGTCCTCTCCGCGCTCGCCCAGCACTGGCCGGACTTCGCCATCATCCTCCTGCTGCTGCTGGCCAACGCCGGGGTCGGGTTCTGGGAGGAGCACCAGGCGGGCAACGCCATCGCCGCCCTGAAGGCCAAGCTCGCGGTCGAGGCCCGGGTGAAGAGGGATGGGAAATGGGTCACCCCGGCCGCGCGCGACCTGGTGCCCGGCGACGTCATCCGCCTGCGCCTGGGCCACATCGTGCCGGCCGACGCGCGCCTGCTGGCGGGCGACCCGATCGAGGTGGATCAGTCCGCCCTGACCGGCGAGTCGCTGCCCGTCACGCACGCCTCCGGCGACGCGGTGTTCTCGGGGTCGATCGTCCGGCGCGGCGAGATCGATGCCCTGGTCTATGCCACCGGGAGCGGCACCTACTTCGGCAAGACCGCGGAACTGGTGCAGGAGGCGCAGAGCGTCAGCCACTTCCAGCGCGCCGTGCTGAAGATCGGCGACTACCTGATCGTCCTCGCGGTGTCGCTGGTGGCGCTGATCGTGGTCGTCTCGCTCATCCGCGGCAACCCGATCCTCGACACGCTGCAGTTCGCCCTGGTGCTGACCGTGGCCGCCATTCCGGTGGCCATGCCGACCGTGCTGTCGGTGACCATGGCGGTCGGCGCACGCCTGCTGGCCGGGCGCGAGGCGATCGTCACCCGTCTGGCGGCCATCGAGGAGCTGGCCGGCGTGGACGTGCTGTGCGCCGACAAGACCGGCACCCTGACCCAGAACAAGCTGACCCTGGGCGATCCGTTCAGCGTGGAGGGGATCGCGGCCGACCAGGTGATCCTCTGCGCCGCCCTGGCGTCGCGAGCCGAAGACAAGGACACCATCGACCTGGCCGTGCTCGGCGGCCTGAAGGACGATCAGGCCCTGCAGGGCTACCAGGTGGTCCACTTCCAGCCCTTCGACCCGGTGCACAAGCGCACCGAGGCCACTGTCAAGGCGTCGGACGGCACGTCATTCAAGGTGGCCAAAGGCGCGCCCCAGGTGATCCTGGAGATGTCGGCCAACGCCGGCCAGGTGAAGACGGCCGTCGAGCAGGCGGTCAACGACTTCGCGGGGCGCGGCTTCCGTGCCCTGGGCGTGGCCCGCGCGGAGGGGGACGGCGCGTGGCAGTTCCTGGGCGTGTTGTCCCTCTTCGATCCGCCGCGGGCCGAAGCCAGGGCGACCATCGCGACCGCCCGCCAGATGGGCGTGAGGGTCAAGATGGTGACGGGCGATGCCCTCGCCATCGCCCGCGAAACCGCCCAGACCCTGGGGATGGGGATGAACATCCTCGATGCCAGCGGCTTCGGCGACACCAAACATCACGAGACGGCGCAGCTGGCGGCGTCCATCGAGCAGGCGGACGGCTTCGCCCAGGTGTTCCCCGAGCACAAGTTCCACATCGTGGACGTCCTGCAGCAGCGCGGCCACATCGTGGGCATGACCGGCGACGGGGTGAACGACGCCCCCGCCCTCAAGAAGGCCGACTGCGGCATTGCCGTGTCGGGCGCCACCGACGCGGCCCGTGCGGCGGCCTCCATCGTGCTCCTGACCTCCGGTCTCTCGGTGATCATCGACGCCATGAAGGAAAGCCGGAAGATCTTCCAGCGCATGAACAGCTACGCGATGTACCGCATCGCCGAGACGCTGCGCGTGCTCCTTTTCATGACCCTCGCGATCCTGGTCTTCAACTTCTATCCGGTCACGGCGGTGATGATCGTGATGCTGGCGCTGCTGAACGACGGCGCCATCCTCTCCATTGCCTATGACAACGTGGCGTACACGAACAAGCCCGAAGCCTGGAACATGCGCCTGGTGCTCGGGATCGCCACCGTGCTCGGCGTCATCGGGCCGGTGGCGGCGTTTGGCCTGTTCTACGTGGGCGATCAGGTCCTGCACCTCGGCCACCCGCAGCTCCAGACGCTGATGTACCTGATGCTGTCGGTGGCGGGACACCTGACCATCTTCCTGACGCGCACGCGCGGCCCGTTCTGGTCCATCCGCCCCTCGCGGATCCTGGTGGTGGCCGTGTTCGGCACGCAGACCGTGGCGACGTTGATCGCGGTGTTTGGCGTCTTCATGACACCCCTCGGTTGGGGCCTGGCCCTGTTGGTGTGGGTCTGGGCCGTGGCCTGGTTCCTCGTGAACGACCGCATCAAGCTGCTGGCCTACCGGATCCTGGATCCCACCGGCGCCCCGTTGCTGGGCAGGCAGCCGCTCGACCGTACTCCGCAGATCGCCGCCCGCGCCTACCAGCTCTACCAGCAGCGCATGCGCGGCGAAGGCCAGGCCACTCGAGACTGGCTCCAGGCGGAGCGCGAGATCGGCCAGGAGGACACCAAGCCCGAGCCCGACGCTGCGCCCGAGCCCGAGCCCGATGCCGAGCCCAAGCCCGACGCAAAGGCCGAGCCACGAGGATGAACCCCATGAATGAACTGCCGGCGGATGCCGTGGCCGAAGAAGCCGAAGGGTCCGACAAGGCCGACGCGGCGGAAGAGGACAGCATGCCAATCCGATCAAAGGATTTCCGGGCACGGCCGGGAGAGAAGGTCGAGCTCGAGCATTGGCCGACGAGCGTGAAGCCCGTCTATGGGTCGAAGAAGCAGTATCGGAAACTCCTGCGCGCCCACGTTGCGGACCTGAGCTCGCTGCAACGCCTGCACTACGCGTCCAACCGCTATGCCCTGCTGCTGATCCTCCAGGGGATGGACGCTGCCGGCAAGGACGGCGCCATCCGCCACGTCATGTCGGGCGTCAATCCACAGGGCTGCGAGGTCTGCAGTTTCAAGCAGCCGACCCCCGACGAGCTCGAGCACGACTTTCTCTGGCGCACGACGCGCCGGCTTCCCGAGCGCGGGCGGATCGCCATCTTCAACCGTTCCTACTACGAGGAGGTGCTGGTCGTTCGCGTGCATCCGGAGCTGCTGCACGGTGAAGGGCTTCCCGACGAGCTGCTGGACGAGAAGACCATCTGGGAGGAGCGCTATCGGTCCATCGTGGACCTGGAGGAGCACCTCCACCAGAACGGCACCCGCATCATCAAGGTCTTCCTCCATCTGTCCAGGGACGAACAGCGCACGCGCTTCCTCGAGCGCATCGAGGAGCCGGACAAGAACTGGAAGTTCAGTCTCTCGGACATGCACGAACGGAAGTACTGGAAGCAGTACATGGAGGCTTACGAGGATTGCCTGAGGGCGACGAGCACGGAGCACGCGCCCTGGTACGTCGTTCCGGCCGACGACAAGAAGAATGCCCGGTTGATCGTGTCCCAGATTGTCCTGGAGGCGTTCGAGGAGCTGAAGATGGCGTATCCCAAGGTCACCGCCGAGCGACGGGAGGAACTGGAATCGATCCGCAAGGGGCTCTGAGGAACGACTCGGCTGATCGGGAGACCTGCGGGACGGCGAAGATCGCGATCGGTGCATCGCTCTGCGCCCGGACCACGGCGGCCGCTCGCGGTTTCCCGTCGGCGCCACCAGTGAGCCGCGCGTCGTCGGCGATCGCTCGCGCCGCTCCACGGCGGCCATGCAGGCGCTGCTGCTCGCACGTCAGTCGGGGGCGCCAGCCGCGGAAGCCACCTCCCGCGAGACGGCGCTCAGACAGGGTCTCCGGGCCAGGAAGTCAGGAAGGCCGCCGCTGGGGCTTCGATGAAAAGTGAAAGTGGAGGCGACGGTGGGATTCGGACCCACGCATAGAGGTTTTGCAGACCTCCCCCTTAACCACTTGGGTACGTCGCCCCGCCAACCAGGACCCGGGTCGGTCGGTGGCTGGCCCTCGAGGATTCGAACCTCGGTTCACGGATCCAAAGTCCGCTGTCCTACCACTAGACGAAGGGCCAGCGGTGATCGAGGGCCGCTCTGAAGGGAAGAACTGGAGCGGAAGACGGGACTCGAACCCGCGACCCTCACCTTGGCAAGGTGATGCTCTACCAACTGAGCCACTTCCGCTCGCTTGCGAACCCGGCCAGCCGAGCTCGTTCTGTGGTGCCGAGAGCCAGAATCGAACTGGCGACACCGCGATTTTCAGTCGCGTGCTCTACCAACTGAGCTATCTCGGCCCGGTTTCGCCTGGGGGCGCCACCCTCCGGCGGGCGACAGACTAGCACAAGGCGCCCGGTCCAGTCGAGCCGGTCCCGGGCCCGCGGGTGGAGCCGAGCCGGCGCGGGATCGGCACCTTCGTGGCCCCCCGGCAGCCCCGGACAGATCGACCGGAGAACGTCAATCCAGGCCCTGCAGCTGCCGAATGGCGGCTGCGTCCAGCGGCGGCTCGCCGGTCAGCTGCCGCAGCCGGTTGATACGGTCCACGATGGGTGGGTGGGTTGAGAAGAGCCCCCTGGCGCGCGACTCGAACTTCTTGACCGGGTTGACGATGTAGAGATGCTGCGTGGCCCGGTTGGCCACCTCCAGCACGTCCTGGTCGGACGCGATCTTGGCCAGGGCGCGCTCGAGACCTGCCGGGTTACGGGTCAGATCCACGCTCGACGCGTCGGCCAGGTACTCACGCTGGCGGCTCACCGCGAGCTGCACCAACCGGGCGAAAATCGGCGCCAGGATGGCCAGCACGATCGCCACCACGAACAGCACGATCTGGAGACCGCCTCCACCGCCCTCGCGGTCGTTCCCCCGCCGCGGCCCTCCGCCAAAGAACGTGAAGCGCAGGAAGATGTCGGCGAGCAGGGCGATGCTCCCCACCAGGACCGCCACCAGGAGGGAGAAACGGATGTCGTAGTTGCGGACGTGCGACATCTCGTGCCCGATCACGCCCTGCAGCTCCTCGCGGTCCAGCTTCTGCAGCAACCCGGTGGTGACCGCAATCGAGGCGTGCTTCGGGTCGCGCCCGGTCGCGAAGGCGTTGGGCGCCGAGTCATCGATGATGTACACACGCGGCATCGGCACATTGGCCGCGACAGCCATCTCCTGGACCACGTTGAAAAGCTGGGGTGCCTGCTCCGCGCTGACCTCGCGGGCGTGCGAAGCGCTCAGCACGAGCGAATCCCCGCCGAAGTACGATCCGGCGGTCAGCAGCAGCGAGAGGAAGACGGCCCCCAGCACCACCAGGTACGTGGCGCTGAGACTGCCGGTCAGCCCATAGCCGATGGCGAACCCGAGCGCTGCCAGCACGAGCACGACCGCCAGCGCGAGCAGCAGCGAGTCCCGGCGGTTGGCCGCCTGCTCCTGATAGAACGTTGTGCGCGGGATCACGGGCGAGCCCACCGGAACCGTCGTTTCCACACGTCCGGCGACCTCGAGCCGCGGCTGCGCGGGCGCTGTACCACCAACCCGCTCTCCCTCAGCTCAGCGTCAGGTCGACCTGGGGCACCTGCTGGGCTTCCGGTTCCGCCTCGAAGAACTCGCGACAGGTGAAGCCAAATGGGCCGGCCAGCAGCGCGCTGGGGAACGTGGCGATGGTGGTGTTGTACTGCATCACGGTGGCGTTGTAGTTCTGGCGCGAGAAGGCGATCTGGTTCTCGGTGGTGGTCAGCTGTTCCTGCAGCGCGAGCACGTTCTGGTTGGCCTTCAGGTCCGGATAGTTCTCCGCCACTGCGAACAGCGAGCGCAGCGACTGGGTCAGCTGGTTCTCCGCAGCGGACTGGACGGCGGGACCCTTGGCTCCCGCGGCGATGGCATTGGCACGCGCGTTGGTGACGTTCTCCAGGACCTTCTGCTCGAACCCCATGTAGCCCTTCACGGCGTTGACCAGGTTCGGGATCAGGTCGTGACGGCGCTTCAGCTGGACGTCGATCTGCGCATACGCCTCGTCGACCCGAATGCGTTGTTGCACGAGGCCGTTGTAGAGCAGGACGCCCCCACCGATGATCACGATGAGAACGACGATGACGATGATCACGATGGGGTCCATGCAGGGTCCCTCCGATGTCCGGCGGTCAGGCGGCGCCCGCCCCCCGGTCAGGCCACAGTGTAGCGACGCCGGCGCGCCGGCGCGGTGCGTGCTGCCGGGATGCAGCGCCGCATTCGGACCCGGGGCCGACGGTCCGAAGTCGGGCCTCCCTGCCCGCTCACGGCGTCGCGGTCCCCGGGAAGAATTCCGAGAGCACGTTCGCGTGGCAGGCATTGCCCAGGCACGGCAGCTGCCATGCCGCCTCGATCGTCCGCAGCAGCGAATAGTGATCGTGCGGCACGGCCGAGCGAAACCCCGCGCGAACGCCGCGAGCGACCACCAGCGTGGCCACCGGTTCGGGGCCGCTTCCCTCGTCCCAGGTGATGAACAGCACCCCGCCCTGGCGCCAGGCCTGGCTCGCCAGGATCCTTGGCACGAACCCCGCCAGGAACCGGTCGCCCTCGGCCACGCTGCAGTCGTGCATGTCGTTGCACATGTTCGGGATGATCAGCTCGTAGGCAGCCGCGGCCGGGTCGAAGTGGGTGAAATCGGCGATGTCGGCGCATCGCGCGGGGTTCCGGCTGATCCCGGTGAAGCTGATGGCCGGCTCGTGTTTCCGGGCGTAGGTGCCCGGCCCGTCTTCGCCGCCGCTCGCCGATGCGCCACGATAGCAGCCGCCCGGCACGTTCTGTGCGTAGACCCGCCACGAGCGACCGGCAGCCTCCAACTGGTCGACGACGGTCGGCGCGGCGATGTCGTGCACCCCGTCGTCCGTCACGCCCTGGGTGGACCCGCTGAACAGCGCCAGGTAGTTGGGCTGCGAGGGGTGCGCCACAGCGCGGTAGTCGGTGGCCAGCCCGTAGTCCGAGATCAGCGAGTGGAGGTAGGGCGCATCCGGACTGCCGAGGATCGACGCGAGCCCGTGATTCTCGAGGACGATCAGGTAGACGTGCGAGAAAGCCGGCAGACCGCCCGCCGGCGCGGGCATAGCCGCACTGGGGGCCGACGTTGCAGCGGCGGTCGCCGGCGACGTCGCCGCGGGGGCCGCACACCCGGCAGTCAGGAAGCCGGTCACGAGGACCGCAGTCGCCAGAAACGCGAGAGAGGCGCGGGGGCCGGCGGTCAGGTGCATTGGCCAAGGGTAATCCCGACGCGGGGCCCGGATGACCGCAGGCAGACCGAGGCCGGGTGGTGGGCGGTAAGGGATTCGAACCCCTGACATCCTCGGTGTAAACGAGGCGCTCTGACCGGCTGAGCTAACCGCCCGCGGCACGGGAAGACGCGCACGCCAGCGGGCGCCGCGCCGGACTCAGGATCGGGAAGGTGGTGCCCAGGCCGGGACTTGAACCCGGATGACTTGCGTCATACGCCCCTCAAACGTACGCGTATACCAATTCCGCCACCTGGGCACGAGCATCGCGAGCGCCGACTGCCGGGATGGTACCGAGGAAGGGAGTCGAACCCATACGCCCTTGCGGGCACTAGCTCCTGAAGCTAGCGCGTCTACCTATTCCGCCACCTCGGCCCGCTCCGATCGAGCCGATCACTGCCCGGCCGGCTTCGCGAGGCGCCATGTTAGCACATCCCAGAATCGCTCCCCGGGGTCCGAGAGCAGCCGCGGTTCAGGTCCTTGAACCGTATCCCGCACCACGTACGGGTAATCCGCGTAGACCAGCGGCAGGATCGGCAGCTCCTGGGCCAGATCCGCTTCAACGGCCGCGACCCGCTTCGCCTGCGTGGCCTGCGGTGCATAGGTGCGCGCCGCCTCCAGGAGCGGATCGAGCTTGACCGACTGGAACCCACTCAGGTTGGAGCCGCCCACAACCGCCTGCGCCGAGGCCAGCAACGGGTACAGGTCGGCATCCAGCCCCACGTTGAGGTCGACCACAGCCGCGTCGTACCGGCCGGGCACCAGCTTCTGGTTGATGGCCTGGTCCGCGCTCATGACCGTGAACCGGGCCGGCAGCCCGATCGCCTTCCAGGCGGCCGCCACCTGCGTCGCGATCGCGTAGTCGAGCGGGTTCGTGGCGGCATCCACCGTGAGCAGCTCGATCGTCACGGCCCCTTTGGCGCCCGGTCGCAACCAGCCCGAACCCGACCGTTTCCAGCCCGCGGCGGCCAGCTCCTTCTCGGCGGCCTTCGGATCGTATGGGACCCGCCCCGCGGCATTCGCATCAAAAGCCCAGGAGGCCGGCGGCACCAGCGTGTCCGCCCGAACGCCCAGACCATCGAGCTCGGCTTGGACGAGCGCGTCGCGGTTGATCGCCAGCAGGAGCGCCCGCCGCACGTGCGGGTCCTGAAAGAGGTTATGGCCGAAGCGCAGGTTCAGCAGGACGGCTGTGAGCACCGTCCGCTGGTAGGCGACCATCCGGGCTCCGGGCAGGGTCGCGAGCCGTGCTGCGACATCCGGGGGGAGTCCCCCGGCAGCGTCCACCTGGCCCGACTGGAAGGCGGCTGCCAGCGCCTCCTGGTTCGGGAAGAACTGGACAGCAACCCGCTGGATATCGGCCGGAAGCTGCCAGTCCAGCGGGTCCGGGGGAAGCGCGGTCGCTGGCGCCGTCGCCGTCGCGTTCTCGACGCGCTCGAGGACGGCGCCGTTCGAATCGACGCTCACCAGGCGAAACGGGCCGGCGCCCACCGGGTGCAGCTCGAAGGAAGTGCCCCCCAGGGTCGCAATTGGCTGGCTCGCCAGCAGGCGGGCCGGCAGGATGGGGCTCCGGGCAGCGAGCGGGAAGTCGGCCACCGGGGAGGAGAGGGTGAACTGGACGTCCAGGCGATCCAGTGCCTTGACGGTCACGCCCTCCCAGGCCCCCGCGAGCGACCCGTGGTACTGCGGGTCCTGGGTGGTGCGCACGGTGAACAGGACGTCATCGGCGGTCACCGGTTCCCCGTCCTGCCAGGTGGCACCGGCACGCAGCCGAAAGGTCCAGGTGCGACCGTCCTTGCTGGCCGACCAGCTCGAGGCCAGGTCCGGGACCACCCCGCCATCCGGGCCGAGCCGAGTCAGGCCGCTGAACAGGAGCGCGTCGATATCGAGCTCCGGTCGCGAGGTGGCGAACAGCGGGTCGAGGGTGGTCACCGTCCCCACCACGCCATCGCGGAAGGTGCGGGGCGCGGGAGCGGGTGCGATGGCGACGGCGCTCGTGGACCTGTCCGCCGATGGTGGCACCGCAACCATCGCGCCGGCGATGACCACGAGCAGCGCCATCGCCACGACCACGACCAGGCGGTCGCGGCGGGTCATGGGCCCTCCATGGAGCGGCGCCGCAGGTGGCGCCAGCGGACGTTCAGCCGACGAGCCGGAAGACCGTCATCGAGAAGATCACGAAGAGGACGGCAAGCACGATCGTGAACTGGAAGAGCCGCTTCTCGATTCCGCGCCGGCTGCGGTAGACGGCCGAATCGCCGCCGAACGCCGACGACAGCCCCGCGCCGCGTGCCTGCAGCAGGATCGACGCCATCAGCCCGATGCTGACGAGGATCTCCGCCAGAGCCAGAACAGGATTCAAGAACGTTGGACCTCCGGTGACGCGCGAGTAGCGCGGCTTCGAAGGATAGCACAGGGGCTCGCCCGGCTCGGTCCGTGACGCCCGATCCGCAACCTCGCGATAATAGGTCGCATGGACGAGCACACCCCCAAATCTACGGACCAGGGCCCGGCCCTGGCGGACGGCGCCACCTACCGGGTCGTTTTGCTTCGGCACGGCGAGAGCACCTGGAACCGCGAGAACCTGTACACCGGCTGGACCGACGTCGATCTCACCGACACGGGGATCGAGGAGGCCCACCGGGCAGGACAGCAGCTCCGGGATGGCGGCTACGGGTTCGACCTGGCCTATACCTCCGTCCTGAAGCGCGCGATCCGGACCCTCTGGATCGCGCTCGACGAGCTCGATCTCATGTGGCTGCCGGTGATCAAGTCCTGGCGCCTGAACGAGCGCCACTACGGCGCGCTCCAGGGCCTCAACAAGGCGCAGACCGCAGTGCAGTACGGCGAGGAACAGGTGCGTCTCTGGCGCCGCAGCTACGACGTTCCGCCGCCCGCCCTGGAGCCGGACGATCCCCGGTTCCCCGGGCACGACCCCCGCTATGCCGACGTCGATCCCGCCGACCTGCCCCGCTGCGAGGCCCTGGTCAACACGGTGGCTCGCTTCCTCCCCTACTGGCATGCCGAGATTGCGCCGACCATCCGCTCCGGCAAGCGCGTCCTCATCGTGGCACACGGCAACAGCCTGCGGGCCCTGGTGAAGTACCTGGACCAGATGTCCGACGAAGCGATCGTCGGGCTCAACATCCCGACCGGCGTGCCGCTCGTTTACGAACTCGACGCCGAGTTGCGCCCGGTCCGCCACTTCTACCTGGGCGACGCGGAGCAGGTCGCGGCGGCGATGGCAGCGGTGGCAGCGCAGGGGAAGGCCAAGCCACAGGGCTGAGGCCGATCCCCGGGCCCAGGCGAGGCCGGGGGAGGCGACCGATCCCCGGGGCCAGGCGGGGTCACAGGGGGCGACCGATCCCCGGGGCCAGGCGAGGCCGGGGGAGGCGACCCATCCCCGGGGCCGCGTCTCCCGTTTGTCCCGCGTTCCACCAGACGCGGGGCGCGGCTGGGGACCCTCCTAGCGAGCTGCCCCGCCGCGTGCCGCCGCCGTCGTGGCCGCCCGCGCGACGATCCCGGCCATCTCGTCGGGCTTGAGGCTCGCGCCTCCCACCAAGGCCCCGTCGATGGAGGGTTCGGCGAGGAATTCGGCGATGCTCGCGGCCGTGACGCTGCCGCCGTACAGGAGCGGGATTGCCGCGGCCGCCGCGTGCGACCAGCCGTTCTCCTCCAGCGCGGCCCGGATCGCGTCGGCCATCGCGGCCGCGTCGGCGCCGCGCGCCGTTCGCCCGGTCCCGATCGCCCAGACCGGCTCGTAGGCAATCACCAGCGACGAGGCACGCTCGTCCCCGCTGAGACCTCCGGCGCGCAACGCGACACGCACCTGTTCCCGCACCACGGCCTCTGCGCGCCCAGCCTCGCGGTCCTCGAGCTGTTCGCCCACGCACCAGATCGGACGGAGGCCGGCCTCGAAGCACCGGGCCAGCTTGCGCCCCACCAGCTCGTCGGTTTCCCCTTGGTCACGCCGGCGCTCGGAGTGCCCCACGATGCACCAGGTGGCCAGCCCTGCGAGCATGCTCGCGCTGATCTCCCCCGTGTAGGCGCCGGCGGGCATGACGTGCACGTTCTGGGCGCCCACGGCCACCGCGGTCCCGGCCAGCGCGTCGCGCACCGCCGCGAGGCAGACATAGGGCGGACAGATCACGCGCTGGACGTCCGGGACATCCGTCGCGGCCGCGATGGCGGCCGCCAGAGGGCCGGCATCGGCGGGGGTGGTGTTCATCTTCCAGTTGGCAGCAATGATGATCGGTCGCATGTCGCCATTATCCCGTCGAGCGCGCCCTGCGTATCGGGCCAAATGGCGCATCGTGGGCGGACCCGCCTGCCTCCGCCAGCCGCTCGATCCGCTCGAGGGCGCGTTGCACCGACGACCGGCTGAGGCCGAGGTCCCCCGCCAGCTCGCCGAGCGTTGCGTCCGGGGCACGCACGCGCCCCGCAGCCACCTGGCGGACCACCTCGCGCTCGGCAGCAAGTCTCCCCGCCGCTTCCAGGCAGGCGATGGCCGCCAGCTGGCGCGCCGATGCGCCCACTGCCCGCTCCAGGTTGCGGGTCTCAGCGTTCAGCAGCCGGTTCAACTCGCCCCGCAGCGTCCGGGCCACCCCGCGCGCCTCCAGTTCGAGGACCGATGGGCCCGCGCCAACCGCCTGCAGGAATGCGACCACCCGGTCGCGGCTCTTCCAAGTGAGCACGGCCCGGCCGCGGCGCATCCTGGAGGCCGCCGGGAATCCCAGGGCGGCGAGCCGTCGCCCCAGTTCCGGTTCCTCGCCGGGATCCACCACGAACTCCAGGTGGGTACGGGCGAAACCCAGGCTCAGGGATCCATGCGCCAGGAAGAAGCCGCGAAGCCAGGCCGTCCGACAATGTCCTGCCGCCGTCTCCCAGTCGAACGTGGAGGCCGGCCCGGCCGGCGGGCCCACCCGCGCTCCCAGCTCAGGAGACGTGCCCAGACGAACTGCCAGCCGCGCCACCGCGGGCGAATGTGCCGCCCCGGTGGCGGCCGACCCCAGCGCGGCACGTTCCGCGGCCCGGCAACAGGCCCTGGTCGGCTCGATGGCCGCCAGCTCGGCACGGATCGCCGCCACCAGCTCGCGGTCGGGGTTCGAAACGCGGGACCGCGAGCGGCGCCCGGTCCCGCGCGGTGACCGCCCGCTCGTCATGCGCTGCTGGCAATCCGGAGCTGCGCTCGCGGCCGGCTCCGTTCCTGCAGGACGGCCATCAGCGCCGCGGCAAGGAGCGCCGAGTCGTGCCGGTGCGCGTTCGTCGGATCGACGACGTGCCGCGCGACCAGTTCGGGACCTCCCCGCGCCGGCGTCCAGTCGAGCCGCACGATCTCGCTCCGGTCCCCCGCGGGCCGGACGGCGCTGAAATCGTCGTTCGCCAGCACGATGTCGACCAGGCCGGGACCGGCGTGCCGCTCGATCGCGGCCAGGTGCGCGGCCAGGCCGTAGCCCTGCGTCTCCCCCACCTGGGTTGCCACGTTGGCCACGTAGCAGCGCAGCGCCCGGGAGGCCGCCATGGCCTCGCGCACCTCCCGGATCAGCAGGCTGGGCAGCAGGCTCGTGTAGAGGCTGCCCGGCCCCAGCACGATGCAATCGGCCTCCTCGATCGCCGCGAGCACCTCGCCAGTCGCGTGCACGTCACCCGGGGTGATCCAGACCCGGTCGATTCCCGGCAAGCGTGCGATCAGCGACTGTCCGTGGACCTCCGCTCCGTCCAGGGTCCGGGCATGGAGGTTCAGCGGCACCGGCGCCACCGGGAGCACCTGCCCTCGCACGGCCAGCACCCGGTTCGACTGCCGAACTCCCTCCTCGAAATCCTCCTCGATGGCACTCATGGCGGCGATCAGCAGGTTGCCGAAGGCGTGGCCACCCAGCCCGGGCGCCACCGTGGACTCTTCGGGAAACCGGTACTGGAGCAGCCGCGTCATCAAGGGCTCGGCGTCCGCCAGGGCCGCGATGCAGTTCCGGATGTCGCCCATGGGCGCAATCCCCAGCTCGGTGCGCAGCTTGCCTGACGACCCCCCGTCGTCCGCCACGGTCACCACCGCGGTGATGTTGCTGGTGTGCTCTTTGAGCCCGCGCAGCAGGGCGGAGAGCCCGGTCCCGCCGCCGATGGCCACGATCCGGGGGCCGCGGGCCAGGTAGCGTTTCTGGTAGATCACCTCCACCAGCGGCCCCGACGGCTCTCCGAAGGGCAGCAGCAGCGTGCGCGTGAGCTGGACCACGCCCACCAGGAAGGCCACGATCCCGGCAACCAGGAAGGGGACCGCGCGCGCTCCGTAGGGCAGGAACTGGAGGGTGAGCACGTAGACGATCCCCTCCAGCGGGCCCGGGACGATGATCTCCCGGTAGACCTGCTTGAGCATGAAGGCGCCTGCCAGCGCCAGCGCCAGCTCGCCCAGCAGCACGAGGGCGAGCCAGCGCTTGACCCCCATCCCCGGCATCAGCCAGAAACGCAGCCGCCCGCCCCGCAGTGATGGATGGGGCCGCCGCGCCGTCTCCGGCGCCCGGCGATCGGACTGGCTCACGCGCGCCTCATGCCCGCTCGAGCTCGCGGTGCCAGACACTGACCCCGCCGTACCCGCGAGCCTCCCAGCGCCGTCGCAGCTCCTCGGCGATCACGATCGACCGATGGTACCCGCCGGTGCAGCCGATGGCCACGGTCAGCCGCGTCTTGCCCTCCGAGGCATAGGCCGGGATGGCGAAATCGAAGAACGCGTCGGCGAGTTCGAGAAAGCGCTGGGCCGCTGGCTGCCCGAGCACCCGGGCCCGCACCGGCTCGGTCAGGCCCGAGAGCGGCCGCAGCTCCGGGTCGTAGTACGGGTTCTCCATGAATCGGACGTCGAAGACAATGTCGGCCTCGATGGGCAGCCCATACTTGTAGCCGAAGCTCACCAGCTGCAGCGTCATGCGCTCGGGTTCGGCAGCCAGGTCGAGCGCACCGAAGATCCGCTCGCGCAACTCTCGGCCGGAAAGATCGGACGTGTCGATGATCGCGTCGGCGCACTCCCGGAGCGGTTCCAACGCCAGCCGCTCCTCGGCAATGGAGGCGGCGATCCCCCGGTGGCCGCCCAGGGGGTGCCGGTGGCGCGTCTCGCTGAAGCGCCGTACCAGAACCTCATCGCGCGCCTCGAGGAAGAAGACCTGGGGCCGCAGGCCGCGCGCCTGCAGCGCGTCCATCATGTCGCCGAAGGCCGACGGGGCGTCGCCGGCACGCACGTCGATCACGATGGCCACCCGCTCGAACCGCGCCGGCTCCCGAGCCACCAAGTCGGCCAGGCCCGGCAGGAACTCTGCCGGCAGGTTGTCGACCACGGTGTAGCCAAGGTCCTCGAAGAGCTTGCTCGTGGTGGTCTTGCCAGCCCCCGACAGGCCGGTGATCACCGCAACGTGCTGCGACTCGGCCACGGTGTGCCTCGGGGGCTCAGCGTCCGGTCCAGCGCACGAGCCGGATGCTGAACTCGAACAACACGTACATCACGATGCCGAGCACACTCGGGCTGATGGGATCGCCGCCCGGCGTGATGACCACCGCGAAGACCGCGATCCCCAGGATCACCATGCGGCGGTTCTTGCGAAGACGCTCGGAGGTAATGATCCCCACCTTGCTGAGCAGGACCAGGACGATGGGGAACTCCATCACCAGCCCGAAGGCCAGGAACAGGAGCGTGACGAAGCCGAAGTACGCCTCGGCGGTGATCAGCGGCTCCAGGGTCCCCGGGACCGCAAAGCCCAGCAGGAACGCCGAGGCAAACGGCAGGACGATATAGGCGACCCCGACCCCGAGCGCGAAGAAGAGCAGCGCCAGGGGGACCCACGGGCGGGCCAGGCGGCGCTCCTCGGGAGTCAGCCCGGGAGCCACGAAACGCCACAGCTGCCAGAGGATCACCGGCATTGCCAGCACCACGCCGATCACCACCGCGACCTTGAGCTGGATGAAGAATGCCCCGCCCAGGTCCGTGAAGCGGAGGGGGCCCGGAATGGGGGCCTTCAGAATCTCGATGGCGCGGGGCGCCAGGAAAAGCCCCAGCACCGAGCCGATCACCACCGCAAGAGCGGAGATGAAGAGGCGCCGACGCAGCTCAGCGAGGTGGTCGACGAGGCTCATCACGCTCTCGTCGGCCGCCGCGGGGGCGGGCGGCGGCGCTGACACGATCGGCGGACCGCCCCCGCTCAACGGCACGTCCCCGGCCCGGACCGCCTCGAGATCAGCCACGCGAGCGAACGGGACCGGCGTTCAGGCCCCGGCCCGCGGGTCAACCGAACCGGCCGGCGGGGATGCCTCAGCAGACGGGACGACAGCGGAAGATGCCGCGCCGGCCGGAGCGGCCACGGCCTCCACGGGGGCTGGCGGCTGCGCCTGCACCACCGGCACGGGCTGCTCCGCAGGCTGCGGAGGGGCTGCGGTCACGGGAGCGGACTGCGCAGGAGCCATCGGTTGCGCCGGCATGGACTGGGCCGGCGGCTGTGGGACCGGCGCCGACGGCCGCAGTGCCGGGGCCAGCTGCACCGACTCCTGCACGTCGGTGGTCGCCTTGCGGAACTCCCGGATACTGGAACCCAGGCTCTTCCCGATCTCGGGCAGCTTGCTCGGGCCCAGCACGAGCAGGGCGATCGCCAGGACCAGGATGACTTCCATCGGTCCGATGTCGGGCATCTTTGACTCACTCTCCCGGCTGAGGACCCCGGTCAGGGGCGTGATTGTAGCACCGGCAACCGGGCCGCCCAACGGGCCGCCGCCTCCGCGACCGCCAGGCCAGGGTCCGGCGACCCGCCCGCAGCGCCCGCGATGCCGCGCGACACGTTCACCAGCAGTCCGCCTCCGGGGCGGCTCCCGGCGTCCCCGGCGACCGCGGGGCCATGCGCCAGCGCGGCACCCGCGTCACCCCCCTGGGCCCCCACACCGGGGACCAGGAACGCCAGGTCCGGTGCCACCTCCCGCAGCAGCTCCAGCTCACGCGGGGCGGTGGCACCCACCACCAGCCCCACCGTCCCGAACTGCTCGTTCCAGCGGCGCGCCCGCCGCGCCACTCGCACATGCAGCGGTTCCAGTGGCCAGTCTTCCTCACTGTCGGCTGCGACCTGCAGATCCTGGAGTTCCCCGGCGCCCGGATTCGACGTGCGGCAGAGTACATAGCTGAAGCGCTCACCCCGCTCCAGCAGCGGGCGGATCGCTTCACTGCCCAGGTACGGGCTGAGCGTGACCGCGTCCGCCTCGAGGCGATCGAAGAGCGCGACCGCCTGGCGAGCGGCCGTGGACCCGATGTCTCCCCGCTTGGCGTCGGCCACCAGCGGCACGTCCGGCGGCACCAGGGCCCGGAGCCGCTCCAGGGCGCGGAGCCCCTCGCTGCCGAACGCCTCGAAGAAGGCCAGGTTGGGCTTCACGGCCGCCACGTATGGCAGTGCCGCCTCGAGCAGCAGCCGGGCGAAGCGCTCGACGCCCGCAAGGTCCGGGGGGAACCCGGCCGGCAACGACGCCGGGTCCGGGTCCAGACCCAGGCAGAGGACCGTGCCCACGCGGGCCGTCCGGGCCCCGAGGCGCGCGAGATACGAGCCGCTGGCCGTCACGGCGCGTTCGAGCCGGGCGCCGCCGAAGCCCCGGCAGCATTACTGGCCACCGGAGCAGGCGTGGCGGGCGGCGGTGTGGGGATCTCGGGCGGCGGGATGAACCAGGCGGGCCGCGAGGTCCCGTCCAGCTGGCTCTGCGAGGTCAACGGCTCCTCCTTCTCGACGGTGAAGTGGGGCGCGGTTCCGCCCAGGGTGATGAGCTGGAGATCGATGGTGGTCCCCTCGGCCCGGAGGAACGCGATCTGGTTGCCGGCCGGCGACCAGGTGGGGGCGAAACTCCGGGCATCGTGCGTGAGCTGCACGAGGAGCTTGCCGGTATGCGCGTCGAGGATCACCAGGTCCCGGCCGCGAGGGCTGGTCCGCACGGCCGCCAGATACCTGCCGTCCGGCGACCAGGAAGGCTGCGCGTAGTCGTTGGCGGTCAGGAAGGACGCGGCCTTGGTCTTGATCGCGTACAGCGCGATGCGGGGCGCGCCGTACGACCCCGACTTGTCGTTGTACGTGTAGGCGATGAGGCTCCCATCGGGGCTCCATTGGGGATCGTTCTGGCCCAGCCCAAAGCCGTAGTAGTAAGCCTCTGGGACCCCCAGCCGGTCCACCTGCCCGCCTCCCACTGGGAGCAGCGAGAGGGCCACGCTGTCGGTGAACGGGTTGGAGGAGTCGCTCACGAGTGCGAACGTCTTGCCGTTGGGGCTGAGGTCGGGCTGCCAGATCCCGTAGAAGTACTGCCCGCCCGCCGGCAGCGAGTAGAGGCCGCTCTGGATGGGCGTGACGGCCGCGCCGGCGCTGGCCGCCATCCGCGACAGGACCGGGTACTCGAGCGTGTAGTTGACTGCCGATCCGGGCACGCATCCACCGGCCGCGATGTACTGGCAGGGGACCTGGGTCTTCTTGGAATCAACGTGGATAAAGTAGATGACGCGGCCGTTGGGCGACCAGGTGGGACTCTGGTCCGTGCCGCTGGACGTGAGTTGCGTCAGCTGGTCCGCGCCCGTGGCCGACCAGATGTTGCCCGCCTTCACGAACAGGATCGTCCCGAGCACGCTGGGAGGCTGCGCCGCCACGGGTGTGTACGGCACGATCGGGTTGGGGGTGCGGCCGGCCACGTCCCCCGGGACGAGCTTGTGCAGGGGCAGCGGGTTGGGGATCGAGCCCCCCAGCAGCCCGTAACTCAGGATCGCCACCAGGACCAGGCCCACCAGCGACAGGAACGAGGAGGCGCCGGGCAGCGGGCCCCGCCTGGCCGTCTCTGGCCGCTCGAGCCTGCGCGGCGGCCGGTGCTCGTTCACGACGGCGCCACCGTGGGTGCGCCGATGACCCGACCGGCGTACGGCGCCATCCCGGCCGGCGCTGCCACTGGGGCCAGGGCGGCAACCGTGCCCGCGCTCGCCGCGTCGATCAACTCGAGCTGCAGCGACTCAAACCCGCCGTAGGTGCGGCTCGCAAGCTGCGCCACCATGTCCAGGCGATCGCCCGGGGCCACCTGATCGGCCAGGTCGGCGCGCCCGAAGGCGATCACGTCCACCACCTCGCGCCCCTTCGACACCGTCAGCTGCAGGTGCCCGTTGGCGACCCGCTTCACCCGGGTCACCGTGGCCCCCAGCACCGCCAGCTGCGGTGCCGGGTTGCCGGCACCGCAGGGCTGCAGGCGCTCAAGTTCGCGATAGAGCGCGTAATCGACCTCGCCGGCCGGCACGGCCAGGTCAATCCGCAGCGCCGGCTCCGGCGCGACCGCGGGTGCCCCGGCCGCGAGCATCAGGAACTCCTCGCGAAATGGCTCCAGCCGGTCCGGCAGCATGTCGCAGCCGGCCGCCTCGGGGTGGCCGCCGTACCGCACGAAGTGCCGGGCCGTGGCCGCGAACGCCTGCGCCAGATCCAGCGCACCCACCGGTGACCGCGCCGAGCCGCGCCACGGTTCCGCATTGGTGGAAAAGACCACGGCGGGACGCCGGTGCTCCTCGGCGAGGCGCCCGGCCACCAGCCCGATCAGCCCAACCGGCCAGGGTCCCGCCACCACCACCGCTGGCATCTCCCCGGGGTCGCCCACCGCGGCACGTGCTTCCACCAGCGCCGCCGCCACCAGGTCCCGGCGGGTCCGGTTGGCGCTCTCGAGCTGCGCCGCCAGGTCGGCCGCCTCGGCGGCGTCATCCGCGAGCAGCAGGCGGGCCGCCAGCGTCACCTCGCCAACGCGGCCGGCGGCGTTGAGCCGCGGCGCGATCGTGTACGCGATCGTCTCGGCATCCACGCGGGCCGGGGCGATTCCGGCCGCCGCCAGCAGCGCCGCCAGCCCGGCCCGAGGGCGCGTCCGAAGTTGCTCGAGTCCAAGTTGGACGATGGAGCGGTTCTCCCCCACCAGCGGCGCCACGTCCGAGATGGTGCCGATGGCGGCCAGATCGGTGAGCGCCAGCCACGCGCGGTGTCCGCCGGGCCGGTCGTCCAGAAGCAGCTGCGCTGCCTTCAGCGCGATCCCCGCGCCGGTCAGGCGCCGATCCGGGTACCGGCTGTCGGCACGCTGTGGGTTCATCAGCGCCGCGCCGCCGGGCGCCTCTTCCGGCACGTGGTGGTGGTCCGTGACCAGCACGTCGATGCCGTGGCTGGCCGCCAATGCGATTTCCGCCGCGCTGCTGGTCCCGCAGTCCACGGTCACGATCACGGAGCACCGCTCCGCCACGGCCCGCTCCACGGCGGGCACCGAGAGGCCGTGCCCATCCGCCAGGCGGCTGGGCGCATACGGCTCCACCGCCAGACCGAACCCTCGCAACGCCAGCACCATCACCGCCAGCGCCGTCAACCCGTCGGCATCGAAGTCGCCGTACACCAGGACTCGCTCTCCCCGGTTTCGGGCCCGCTCGAGTCGCTCCCGGAAGACCCCGGCATCGGGGAGAAGCCCGGGGTCATGCAAACCGGCGAGCGGCTCACTCAGGAACGCTTCGAGCGCCTCGGGCTCCGTATGGCCGCGCGCCGCGAGGACCCCCAGCAGGCGTGGCGAAACCGCGAGTCGCCGGGCCGTGGACGCGAGGCCGGGCGGGATCGGGCCGGGCGGGACCAGCGCCCAGGATCGAGTTGGTCGCAACATCGTGCCCCAGTCTGCCACGGCCGGGTGCATCAGCACTTATCGGACCGGGCGCGCCTGCGCCACCGCCTGCTGGCGGCGACGATCCTCCCAGTGGTGCCAGACGACCAGGATCATGCTGGCGTTGAAGATGGACGAGTAGGTTCCGGAGATGATGCCGATCAGCAACGCGAGGACGAACTCCCGGATGCTCGACGCGCCGATCAGCAGCAGCGCCAGGAGCGTGATCACCACGGTCATGGAGGTGTTGATGGAGCGGCCCAGCGTCTGCAGGATGCTGTGGTTGACGATCGCGTCGAACGGCTCGCCGGCGTGGCGGGCGCGATTCTCGCGGATCCGGTCGAAGACCACGATGGTGTCGTGCACGCTGAAACCGATGATGGTCAGCATCGCGGTGACGAAGAGCGAGTCCACCTGGACGCCGAAGAGCGTCCCCAGGATGGCGAAAATCCCCACCACCACGATGACGTCATGCAGCAGCGCGGCGATCGCCGAGACGCCGAACTTGACGTCGGCGAACCGGATGGTGACCCACAGCAGGATCCCGATCGAGCCCAGGATCACCAGCAGGATCGCCTGCTGCGTCAGCTCGGAGCTGATGATCGGGCCCACCGTGGTCTGTTCCTGGATCTGGGCGATCGGGCCGAACTTGGCCTGCAGCGCGGTCGCAAGCGCGCCCAGCTTGCCCTCTGTGGGCACCGGGATGGAGGCCGGGCTCGCGCTCGGCAACGGACTGGTGCCTGCGCCGGCCGCCGCCGCCGAAGCCGAAGGCGAGGCGGAGGGCGCGGAGCTGGCGGCACCCGACGCGGCCGGCGATGCGGAGGACCCTGCCGAGGGAGACGGCGCGATGGAGGGCGACGCGGCCGGACTGGCCGAGCTGGACGCAGCGGGCTTCCCGGACGCCGCTGGAGCCCCGCTGGCCCCCAGGGACGCGACCGGGACCGGCGTCGCAACTGGAGACGGCGGCAGGAGTCCGATGGGCTTGGTCGTGATGGTGATGAACCCGTCGCTCGCTTCCTGGACCTCGGATCCGGGAAGCCCCTGCGCGGTCAACACTGACTGGATGGCGGAGACCGAGGGCATGGGCCCGGCAAAGCGGATCTGCCACTGCGTCCCACCCGTGTAGTCGATCGAGAACTTCAGCCCCGCCGCGCCGTTGGTCAGCGGCGTAAGCAGGATGAAGAAGAGACCCGGAACGACGATCAGGCCGCTCAGCAGAAAGAACCAGTTGCGCTTGCCGACGAGGTCAAACATCAATCCGCCGCCGTACAGGTGGAGACTGCCGGCCGGAGCAGCCGGCAGCCGTGGATGGCATCAGGCACGGGATCCGATGTCGCTCCGCCTGACGCCCCTCGGCGCAGCGGTGACGAACTCCTCCTCGTTCACCCCGAACAGGCTGGCCTTCCGCGTCCACTGCCAGCGGACCACGGTGCGCAGGACCGTGCGGCTGAGCGTGACCGCGGTGAACATCGATGTCAGCACGCCGATCATCAGGACCAGCGCAAACCCGCGGATGACCGAAGAACCGAACCAGAACAGAATGAAGGCGGTGATCAGGCTCGAAACGTTCGAGTCAAAGATGGAGTTCCATGCACGGTTGAAGCCGGCCTCGATGGCGGGCGCTAGCGTCTTGCCGGCCCGCAGCTCCTCTCTGGTCCGCTCGAAGATCAGGATGTTGGCGTCCACCGCCATGCCCACCGAAAGCACGAAGGCCGCGATCCCGGCCAGCGTGAGCGTCACCGGGATGGCGCGGAAGATGGCCAGCACCACCACTGCGTAGTAGAGGAGGGCAAGCACCGCGACCGAGCCGGGCAGCCGGTAGTAGAGCAGCATGAAGATGAACACCATCAGGATTCCGAGCAGTCCGCCCAGCAGCGTGCGGTGCAGGAACGTGGCGCCCAGGGTGGCCGGGACGTTCTGGCTGCTGATCTCCTGGAGCGGGAAGGGCAGCGCCCCGTACTGCAGCACCGTCACCAGGTCATTCATCTGGGCCGCTGTGAAGCTCCCGCTGATCTGGCCGCTGCCGTCTGTGATCGCACTCTTGATGTATGGCGCGGAGACCACCTTGCCATCCAGCACGATCGCGAAGAAATCACCGATGTGACTGGACGACCACTGGGCAAAGATGGTCTTGGCAGGATCCTTGAGGGTGAAGGCGACCGCCCGCTGGTTGGTGGTGGAGTCGAAGGTGGCATTCGCCGACGCAACCTGGTCGCCCCCAAAGAGGGGCTTGAGGCTCGGGTCGATCGTATCGCCATCCGCCGGGACCGGCTTGGTGCCGGCGGCGGTGGAGGTGCCGTACACCGAAGGCGGCAGCGGCACGAAGGTCAGCTGGCCGGTGGACCCGACGATGCTGACCACCTGCTGGACGTCGCTCACCCCGGGCAGCTGCACCGAGATCTGGTTGCTGCCCTTGGTCTCGATCACCGGCTCCGTGGTACCCGTGGCGTTCACGCGCTGATCGATGATCCCGACGATGGTATTGAGCGCTGCGGAGTCCGGTGTCCGTCCGTTGGCCGGAAGCACCAGGTAGTCGACCTCGACGCCGCCCTGCAGGTCGAGCCCCAGGCGCGTCTCAATCTTGTTCCCGGTGATGGGATTCACGAAGCCCGGCGCCAACGCGAACGAAAAGTCGACCGCGAGCGCGAGCAAGCCAACGACCACGATGAGGATGGGGGTGATCCGGCGCATCGGGCGGGACTATAGCAGGCTCGGGGCCGTGGCGTGGAGCGGCATGGCCATGCGCGCGCCCCGGTGGGCAGGCAGGTGCGCGGCGCCAGGGGCCCGCGTGCGCGGTTCTCAGCCCACCAGCATTCGCAACGCGACCACCGCCCCGACGACCACGATCACACCCCGCAGCACCAGCGGCGACAGCCGCCGGCCAACGGCCGCGCCGATCTGGCCGCCGACAATGGACCCTGCGGCGACCAGCACCACGGCCGCCCAGGAGACCGGGGCCAGCACGATGAACAGCACGGCCGCCACACCGTTGACGACCAGCGTAAGTGCGTTCTTGAGGCCGTTGAGCCGCTGCAGGTCCTCCGGGATGAAGATCGCCAGCAGGGCGAAAAGGATCACGCTCTGGGCCGCTCCGAAGTACCCGCCGTAGATCGCGGACAGGTACACCAGCCCGAGCAACGCACGGGAGTGCTCGGCGCCTGCGGGACGCCGCTTCGCCAGTGCGCGCGACAGGCGCGGCTGCAGCATCACCAGCACACAGGCCGCCAGGATCAGGAACGGCACGATGTGCCCGAAGGCGCTGGCAGGGAGCGCCAGCAGGAGCACGCCGCCGGTCAGTCCGCCCAGGCCGGCGGCAATCCCCAGCCGGGCGAACCGCCCACCCTGGCCGGCCAGCTCGCGCCGATACCCGAAGGTGCCGCTGGCGGACCCGGGGACCAGGCCGATGGTGTTCGAGACATTGGCCACCACCGGCGGAAATCCGAGCGCCACCAGCGTGGGGAAGGTGACCAGGGAGCCCGAGCCGACCACGGTGTTGATGGTGCCGGCGGCCACGCCGGCAGCGGCGATGGCGACGGCGTCGAGCGGGGTCATATGCGGGCCATTGTCACACGCAGCGGCGGATCGACGTCACGCGCGCCGGCGGTTCACCCGGGCCGGCGGTTCGCCCGCACTCTGGCACATCGCCCGCACTCTCGCGCATCGCCCGCACTTACCGATCAGGCCATCAGCCGGGCGGCAGCGCTTCGTGCAGCCGCTCCGCCAGCGCGCGCCCGATCCCCGGGACCGCGCTGAGCTCCTCGACCGATGCCTCCCGGATCCGACGCACCGACCCGAACGCTCGAAGCAGGGCGCGCCGGCGCTTGGGACCCAGCCCTGGCAGCTCGTCGAACACCGACCGAGTCTGGCGCCTGCCCCGCAAGCTCCGGTGGTAAGTGATCGCGAACCGGTGCGCTTCGTCCCGGAGTCGCTGCACCAGTTGCAGTGCCGGCGACGTGGCAGGCAGCACCACGGGATCGCGGACCCCGGGGAGGAAGAGCTCTTCGCGTTGCTTGGCAATCCCCGCCAGCGGCAGGTCGTGCAGGCCCAGATCGTCGAGCACCTCCTTGGCCGCGGAAACCTGTCCCTTCCCCCCGTCGATCAACACCAGGTCGGGCATCCGCCAGCGTGCCTCATCGGCCGGGGTCCCCTCCTCCAGCTCCATGGCGGCGCGCCGGAAGCGCCTGCGAAGCACCTCGCGGTGGCTGGCGAAGTCATCCGTGCCCTGCACGGACCGGATCCGAAATCGCCGATACTGGCCGGAGGCGGGTCTCCCGTCCACGAAGACCACCATGCTGCCCACCGTGTCGGTCCCCTGAATCGTGCTGATGTCGTAGCACTCGACCCGGACCGGAGCGGCAGCCATCCCGAGCGCATCCGCCAGTTCCTCGAGCGCCCCCAGCAACTGGCCGCGGTCGGCCATGCGGCGAGCCTGGTCGCGAGCCAGGGCCTCCTCGGCGTTACGGTTGGCCAGGGCGACCAGCTGCCGCTTCTCGCCACGCTGAGGGACGCTCAGCCGGGTGCGCGATCCGCGCCGCTCGCCCAGGAACGCCTCCAGTTCTTCCGCCTCGGCGGGCGCGCTCGGCAACAGGATCGCTGGCGGGATCGACGCGGCGCTCGCGTAGTACTGCTTGATGAACGCGGCCAGCACCTCGTCGTCGGGGACCTCCGGGCGGCTGACCAGGGTGAAGACGTCCCGCCCGATCATGCGCCCGCCGCGCACCACGAAGAGCTGGACGGCCGCCTCGCCAGGGCCCCGCGCCAGTCCCAGAACGTCCTGCTGCGTTCGCGCGTAGGCGGCCATTTTCTGGCTCTCGGTGGTCCGCTCCACCGCCCGCAGCTGGTCGCGCAGCGCCGCCGCTCGCTCGTAGTCGAGCGCCTCCGACGCCGTCTCCATCTCGCGCCGAAGGTGCCGAGTCACCTGCTCCTGCCGGCCTTCCAGAAAGAGCATCACCTGCTCGATGTCGCGCCGATAGTCGGCTTTGGAGATCGCCTGGATGCACGGCCCCTGGCAACGCTTGATGTCATACAGAAGGCACGGCCGCGGGAGCGCGCGCTCGCCGTCCCGGATGGGGATCGTGCAGGTACGGAACGGGAACAGGCGGCGGATCAGATCCATGGCGCTGTCCACGCTGGTCACCGACGCGTACGGCCCGAAGTAGCGGCTCCCATCCGGCACCAGGCGGCGGGTGCGCTCGATGCGCGGGAAGTCTTCCGCCAGCGTGATCTTGATGAACGGGTAACTCTTGTCGTCCTTGAGGCGTGCGTTGTACGTGGGCTGGTGCCGCTTGATGAGGTTGGCTTCGAGCAGCAGCGCTTCGCTGACCGTGTCGGTCAGCGTCCACTCGATCGAGACGACCTGGTCGACGGAAAAGACGCCCCAGCTGCCGCCGCGCGCACCGCGGCGCTGCCAGTAGCTCCGCACGCGATGCCGGAGGCTCTGGGCCTTGCCCACGTACAGCACGTTCCCGGACGCGCCCTTGAACAGGTACACCCCGGGGTGGTCCGGAAGGCGCGCAAGGGTCGCCTCGAGCTCTGGGGTCACGTTCAGATGCTAGGGCATCCGGCGGCACGAGGGCTTTGCGGCCGCCGTGCGACCGCAATCGGCGCGGGGTTGGGCCAGCGCACCCGTCGGCGTCGGTCTCGCACGAGACGGAGGGTGGCACGGCTCCTCGCACGTAGGCCAGGGTACGGCACGCGGCAGCCGGGGCAGGGGCGCGGGGTATGGCGCGGGGCGGTTGGGCCTCGGCGGCCCGGGCACGGCACGCTGCGCTCGAGGCACGGCACGCTGCGCTCGGGAAACGGCCTGGCAGCCGGGGCCGTGGCTCGTGGCATGACCCTTGGCCACCCGGTTTCGACCATCAATGAACAGGACAGCGCGCGCGAGCCAGCGGCCGGGCCCCGAACATCGGCTTCGCCAAAACTGCGGCACCGCGGACGCCGATTCGGTTGGGCAGTGCAGTCGCCGACCGTCCGCAAGGCGGGGCGACAGGCCAATGGGAGCGGACGACACGGAGCGCACCTCGCTCAGCCCGTCCGTGTCGAGCCCCGTGCAGCCGTCCGGAGCCCTGCCACGTGCCAGGACCACACTCCGCCACGGCGCTGTTCATCCATCGTTGAAACCTGCACGCCGGCGACCGTTGAGACGTGCCGGGCGGCAGGCGTCCCAAGTCGCCGCGCGGATAGATGTCGATTGGTCTGGCGCTAGAACTGGGGCCCCACCAGCCGCACGTCGCTGCGCGGATGGATATCGCACCTCGTGGTGACGGTGGCCGGAGTGGGTCAGCGGACGGCATCTGCGCGCCGACGACCCTGCCTATGGCTCTGCCTCCGCGCCGACGACCCTGGCCGCACGTGCGCCGCTGTCCAGGACGCTCGCCGACCGACGCTCCGGGGGCGCTGGCCCAAGCAGCAGGGGCCCTGGCAGCAGGGGCACGTGGGCGCTGGCCCAGGCACCAGGGGCCCAGGCGAATACCGCGGGGGCCACGAACACGACGCGGATGAACAGGGCGAACAACGCTCGCAGCCGCCCATGAGCAGGTCACCCAAAACGCCCTCGGCCGGCAGTGCACCCAGCCTGGAACGCTATGCGCCGGCAGGTCACCAAGCCTGGAACACCGTGCGCCGCCAGTGCACAGGTCCGGTGACCTTCACGCTCCGCGGTCACCCCGCCAGACGATCTCGTGCCATGGCTTCCGGACGGCGCCGGTGAGATCCAGCGCGACGTGCTTGACGACGGTGTGCTCGTCAAAGCCGTACTGGCTCATGTCCTTGCCGGTCCCCGAGTGTCTGAAACCGCCGTGCGGCATCTCGGAGGCGATCGGGATGTGCTCGTTCACCCAGACGGTCCCGAAATGCAGATCGCGTGCCATGCGGAGTGCCCGCTGGACATCCTTCGTCCAGACCGATGCCGCCAGCCCGTACTCGACGTCGTTGGACTTCGCCACGGCATCCGACTCGTCGTCGACCGGCAGCAGCACCAGCACCGGGCCGAAGATCTCCCGCTGCGTGATCTCGGCGTCCTGGCGGGCCCCCTCGATCACGGTCGGCAGGTAGTAGGCTCCGGCCCTCAACCCCGGGTCGGCCGGTCGATCACCGCCGACGGTGACCGTCGCGCCCGCGGCCACGGCCCGCCCGACAAACCCGGCCACCCGGTCGCGCTGGTCCTGGCTGATGAGCGGCCCCAGGTCGCTGGCGGCATCGAGCGGATCGCCCACCCGCACGGTGCCCACCCGTTCCAGCAACAACCGGCGGAACGGCCCGTACGCGCCGCGCTGGACGTAGATCCGGGTCGCCGCGGTGCAGTCCTGCCCCACGTTGATGAACCCGGCGGCGACCGCCCCGTTTGCCGCGGCCTCCAGGTCTGCGTCGGCGAAGACCACGAACGGAGCCTTACCGCCCAGCTCCAGGTGCACGCGCTTCAGGCCGTCGGCAGCGTGGCGCATGATCTCGGCGCCCGTCCGCGTGTCGCCCGTCAGCGACACCATGTCGACCTCCGGGTGCGCGGCCAGTACGGGCCCCACCACCTCCCCGCGACCGGTGATCACGTTGAGCACGCCATCCGGCAGCCCCGCGCGGGTCGCCAGCTGGGCCAGCCGAACCGCGGTCAACGGCGTCAACGAGGCGGGCTTGAACACGATGCTGTTGCCCGCGGCGATGGCGGGCAGGATCTTCCAGACCGCCATCTGGAGGGGGTAGTTCCAGGGCGCCACCGATCCGACCACGCCGATGGGCTCGCGCCGCAGCAGGCTGGTGATGCCCGGCATGTACTCGCCGGCGGCCTTCCCCTCGAGATTGCGCGCGGCACCGGCGAAGAAGCGCACGTTGTCGATGGAGCCGGCCAAGTCGAAGTCGCGCGCCATCCGGAGGGTCTTGCCGGTGTTGCGGACCTCGAGATCTGCCAGTTCCGCGGCCTGTTCCTCCATGAGATCGGCGATGCGGAGCAGGACCGACGCACGTTCGGCCGGCAGGGCGTGTGACCACGACCCACCGGCGAACGCCCGGCGCGCGGCCATCACGGCACGGTCCACGTCGGCACGGCCGCCCTCTGGCACCTTCGCGATGCGATGCGACGTGGCCGGGTTCACCACCTCGATCCAGCGGCCGGTGCTCGCCTCGACGGGCGCCCCGTCGATCCACATCGGCACCTCCGTCACACCGGCACCGGTCGACCGCGCGTCGCCCGTGTTCGCTGCAGGTGCACCCATGGCTTCCCTCCCCTCCTCGTCACCCGGTCTCCATGCCGAGTCCCATGTACCACGTCTGCCCGCGCCGCACATGCGCCTGGCCGGGAGCCGCGCCCACCCCCGAACGTTCCCGCCCCAGGTCGAGAAACCGGCCGGTCGATCACGCCGTTGCGGAAGCCGCGCCGAGCGTGGCCACAGGCAAGCGTGGCCACAGGCAAGGCACAGCTTGCCGCCGCCACGATCCCCGCGGAGGAGCGCCTGGCGAACCACGACGCGGGCCGGCGAGATGGGCGCGGTGCGTCAGCGCGGCAGGCCGCTCGGCGGTAAGCCGACGGTAAGCCGGCGTCGAGCGCCCGCCGTCACCATCCCGTGCATGCCCCTGCCTCCGGCCGTCCAGGAGCGGCTGGCGCGTCTGGCCCCGGATCAGCGCGCGGCTGGAACCGCGCCGCCCGGTCCGGTGCTCTGCGTTGCCCCTGCCGGGAGTGGCAAAACCACAACGCTGGTCGCCCGGGTCGCCTGGCTCGTCGCCACGGGAACGCCGCCGGAGCGCATCTGCGCAGTCACCTTCAACAAGCGCGCGGCGGATGAACTCGGCGGACGGGTGGCCACTGCGCTGGCGCCGCTCGGCCATGCACCCGACGCGGTCCGCGTTCGGACCTTCCACGCCCTCGGCCGCGAGATCCTCGCCGACGCAGGTCGGCCCGTCGAGCCGCTGGTGGATCGCCCGGCCCTGCTGCAGGAGCTGGAAGGACCGCTGTCGCCGGCAGAGCTCCGGCGCCTGGACGACGGGTTCTCCCGTCTCAAGCTCGACCTGGCCGTGGACACCGCCCGCATGGCGCAGGAAGTTGCGGCCGCAGAAGGCCAGGGCACGCCCGCCGGGCCCACGGCACGAGCCTTTCTCCGCTACGAGGCCGCCCTTCGGGAACGGGGCGCGCTCGACTTCGACGACCTGGTGCGAAACGCACTGGTCGAGCTCCAGGCCAGGCCGTCCTTGCTGGCGCGCTGGCGCGACCGTTGCGCACAGCTGCTGGTGGACGAAGTGCAGGATGTCGACCGCAGCCAGCTGCGCCTGGCGCTGCTGCTCGCCGCCCCCGCAAACCGCATTTTTCTGGTCGGAGATGACGACCAGACGTAGATCAAGTCACGCACAGGTTGCCGAGGCGCTCGACGGAAGCTCGCTGGAGCTAACGTCATCGTGTGTGGAAACGCCGCCGCGCTCGAACCCGTCGCCCTGACCGGATGAGAGGGCGGCGTACCCTTCCGATGAGCAGTGAACTCACGGACAGGAGGGACGCCGCGATGGCACGGTACCACGCTCGCACACCCGCCCCCACCTCCGGCGCGGTCATCACCGACACGCTCGAGGCGGTCGCCCGGGAGGGCGCCCGGCGGATGCTGGCCCACGCGCTCGAGGCCGAGGTCCACGTCTTCCTCGGCCGCGACCGCTATGCGCCCGGCGGCCGGGAGACCGGCTACCGCAATGGCTACGGCCGACCCCGCGAGATCGGCATCGGGACCTGGTCGGTGGAGGTCCGGCCACCAAGGGTCTCGGACCTGCCTCTGGGGGTCCCGTCATTCGAGTCGGCCCTCCTGCCGCGCCGGCGCTATCTGTCCCTCGAGACCTGAGCGCCTCTTCGCGCGGCTCTATCTCGAGGGCCTGAGCACGGGCGACTTCGAGCCCGCCTTCCGACAACTCCTGGGCGCCAAGGCACCGCTGTCGGCCTCGACGATCGTACGTCTCAAGGCCACCTGGGCCGACGACTACGCGGCCTGGCAGCGCCGGCCGATCACGGCCGCTACGCGTACGTCTACGGAGACAGGATCTACGTGGGCGCCGGACTCGAGGAGGAGAAGTCCTGCCTGCTCGTCGTCATCGGGGCCCGGGAGGACGGGCAGAAGGAACTCCTGGCGATGGGCTTGGGCTACCGCGAGCGCACGGAGTCCTGGGCAGGCGTCTTGCGCGATCTGCGCGAGCGCGGCCTCAGCGGCGCCGCTGCTCGCGGTCGGCGACGGGGCCCTGGGCCTCTGGGCGGCCTTGCGGGAGGTCTTCCCCACCACCCGCCACCAGAGATGCTCCGAACCACCGAGGCCTCAACCTGGTGGACCAGCTCCCCAAGCGCCTCTGGCCCGAAGCGAGGCGGCGCTTGCGCGAGGTCTGGAGCGCCCCGACCCGGGCGGCCTGCGAGGCGAGGCGTGACGAGACGGCGCACTGGCTCCATGCGCAGGGCCAGGACCCGGCGGCCGAGAAGCTGTACCGCGACTGGCACGACTTCACCGCCTTCTACGACTTCCCGGCCGAGCATTGGCTCCACCTGCGCACGAGTAACGCAATCGAGTCGGTCTTCTCAGGCGTCCGCCTGCGCACGAACGTGGCCAAGCGGGCCCGGGTCCGGGAGAACGCGCTGTACCTCGTGTTCAAGATCGTCACCCGGCTCGGTCAGCACTGGCGGATCCTCAACGGCGGCGCGACGCTCATGGCCCTCGTCCTGGGCGGCGAGCAGTTCGTCGACGGGATCCCCGTCAGGCGGCCACCGGAGGAGGTGGTGCGAGCAGCCTGATCACGTCACCGTGGAAGGGAGTTTCCACGCAACTTGACAAAAGCTCCGCCTGATGGCCGGGGATGCCGATCGGACAGTGCCGCCTGCGAGGGCGTCGTGGCGGTATCCGTGCAGCCCTCGCTGGTAGAGCCGTCGTGGCCGCAGGCGGTGATCCCCGGTCTGACAACGGTTCTCGCCCGGGCTGATCTGGCCGGGGCGAGAGGCGTTGCCCCGCGACCACCGACACCTTCCCGTGACGAGGCGCCTCTCGGAGTCGCCGGAGCCCTGCGAGTGGCTGCGCAGCGCGTGACGCGACGGTCTATCCAGCGGATCCGCGGGTTGCGAGGTGACGGTGGGTAGCGACCAGGGGGCGGGTCCGGCGTCTCGCTGACGGCACGACCCGAGTTCGGTGCGAGAAACCCGGGGAGCTCTTCCCCGGGGTCGTCGCGGCCGTCGTGGCTGCAACCCCGAAGGCGGCCGCCCACCGGTTCGGCCTGTCGCGCACGGCCGTCCCCCCACCTGGCGAACCCTCGCTCGAAGACGGGCGTGGCCACGCCGGTTCGGGTGGTTGGTGCTGGAGGCGCAGGCTCCTGCGTCAGGACCAGATCCCGTGCAGGGAGCCCACGCCTCCAGCAGCCCTATCACGCCTCCAGCAGCTGCTGAAGGTTCTCGGCGAGTCCAGCGGCCTCCTTGCCGAGCCGATCGGTGAGGACGCCGTCGATGATCTTTCCGAGGGGTCCCTTGCCGTGTGCGTCGAGCGCACACGCCACTGAGGTGCCCCCGGCGGCCAGTGGGGTCAGGTCGACGGACCCGGTCAGGTCCATCTCATCGCTGGTGCCCAGGAACGCCGCGTACTTGGGCGCGTCCATCTGCGTGATCGTGGTGCGCAACTTGATGGTGCGCTTTACGAACCCGATCTTGGCGACGAGGGTCCAGACCGCGGTCGTGTCGTCGACGACGTCCACCTGCGTGACGTCCGGGATCAGGGACCCGAGCCTCGGGAGGTCGTTCGAGAACCCGAACACCTTCTCGGGCGGGCTCTTGACATCAAACGTGACGGATGCCGAAGGCATGTGCGGTTCCTCTCGGGAGGGTCGGCTAGCGGGCCCCGGCCAGGGCAGGGGCCAGGGACTCGATGACGATCTCGGCGACGTTGTGGCCCGGGATACCGGATACTCCGGGGCCCCCGTGGGTCGCTGCCCCGCCGAGGTACAGGTGCGGCATCGGCGTCTGGTAGCCCGACCAGCCGGGCATTGGCCGGTACCCGAACATCTGGTCGGGGCGGACGTCCACGTGCGCCCAGTTGTAGTTGCCGAAGACCCGCTCGAAGTCGAGCGGCGTGAACACGTACCGGTCGATCACGGCTTCCCGGAAGTTCGGAGCGAACTCGGTGATGGTGTCGATGACGTTGTTCGCGAGCTCGTCCTTGACGGCCGCGTCGTCCCAGCTGCCCTCGGCCAGGTGGTACGGGACCGCGGTCACCAGGACCTTGGCCGTGAAGTTCCCGGCCGGCGCCATCCGCGGGTCGAAGAGCGACTCGTTGATCTGCACCAGGGACAGCCGCTTCGAGATCCGGCCGTACTTCCAGTCGTCGAAGCAGTGCTCGGCGTACTCGAGCGACGGGCAGATGATCTGGGCGGTCCGATGCGGGAACGCCATCGGATCCTTGCCGGGAGCGGCCGTGTAGTCGGGCAGCTCCTTGAGGGCGAAGAAGACCTCCGCGCTCGAGTTTCTCGACTTCGCCGTCGGCACGAGCTCCATGGTCTCGGCGTCGAGGTGCTCGGCGCCGATCAGCCCGAGGAGGGTGGTCTTGGGATCGAGCGTGCTGATGACGGCCTTCGCCGACACCTCCCTGCCGCCGACCATGACACCGGTCACAACGCCGTCGCGGATGACGATCTGCTCGACCTTAGTCTCCGTGAAGATCTCCGCCCCTCGGTCCTTCGCGACCCGGGCGATGATCTCGACGATCGACCCCATGCTCCCGACGGGCACCTCGTACGGCTTCGGGGTGATGAAGTGGAAGCCGCACCCCAACGCGGTCCCCGGCGTCATCGGGCCTCCCCAGCCGATGTCGTTGGCCATGTGGGCGAGGTAGCCCTTGGGGCCGTCGGACACGAACCCGAGCTCGTCGAGCAGCTCGGCAAGGCTGTAGAAGAGCACCTTCCGGGCGCCCGCCTGCTCGAGTGGCGCCTGGAACATCGAGAGGAAGTCGGCCAACGACGGCGGCAGGTTCATCATCACGGGCCCGAGGGCCTCGTTGAGCCCGCCCCACAGCTCGGCCCACTTGCGGTAGGCGACGGCGTCCTGACTGGTGAAGTTCTGCTCGAGGAACGCGCAGGTCTTGTCGGTGTCCGGGAAGAACTCCGTGAAGTACTTCCCGTCGGGCAGCGGGCAGAAGACCCACGGGAGGGTGATCTCCTCCTCGAGCCCGCGCTCGTACAGCTCCAGGTCCTGCCGGATCTGCGGGGGCATCGCACCGAAGTACATCGCCCCCGTCCCGAACTTGTAGCCCGGGATGAACTCGTAGGTCGACGACATCCCCCCGACCCAGGAGTTCTTCTCGAAGACCGCGACCCTGAGGCCGGCCTTCGCCATGTAGGCGGCGGCGGTCAGGCCGTTGTGGCCGGCCCCGATGACGATCGCGTCGTAGTCGTGCTGCATGTTTCGATCCCTCTATGGTTCGACCGAGGTTGGTACCGGGCGGAAGGGCTGCACACAAGCTGGGGTCAGACCGCATAGCCTCCTTGGGACGCGATCGCCGCACGAGCCTTGCCACGCGTCGGCCGAAAGGAAGCGTCCAGCGAGCCTGGGGAGCCTTCGGGTCCGGCACAAGGAACCGGCTGAGCCGCTCGTTGCCCCGCAGCATGGGCCAACGGAACGGACATTGTCGAATCTCGCAGAAATCGATAGTGCTGTTGGATGCTGCCCGAGCGTGGGTCACACGAGTGCGGCCTCGTCCAGGGGGATACAGTATCGATAACCGATAGTGAGTGCCTGGGAGGACGATCCGAGTGGAGTCCGGCTGGTTTCAGGAAGCCATGGCGCTGGTGACCGACCGGCGTTTCGCCGCTATCCGGCGGCGCGCCGAGCACTATCCCCTCACCTGGGACGAGTTCGTGCTGCTTCCACAGCCGCCAGGGGCAGCGCCAGCGCAGGTCTGGGACCTCCTGACTGCCCTGCGCCGGCAGACAGCCGTCGAACTCCCCGAGTACGCCGTCGATACCCTCGGACGTCGCGGCTGGTACTCGCTCACGCGCTCGATGCGAGCCGACCTCGCGGACATCGACAGGCGCTGCAATCGCGACTCCTCGCTCGCCGAAAGCCTTCGGTCGAACGCCGCGACCCACTTCGTCGTGGCATCACACGTGAACGCGGCGCTGACCGCGATCGGCGAGGACGGCGTGTACCTCGATCACAAGCGCACGAACGAGGTCCTGCTCGGAGAGCGGCGGCCCCGGACGTCCGAGGAGCAGCTCCTCCTCAACACCCACCGGGTCATGTGGGAGCTGGAGGAGCTGGCCGATCAGCGCTGCACCCCGCAGCTCATCCGCTCGATCCACGCCCGGGTCGCCGAGAACGCTCCGCAGCGCCTGCCGACACCACCAGGCCTGGATATGGGCGGCTGGGAGCGGATCCCGCTCGACGCTGACGCGACTCTCGAGTACGTCTCGCGCTTCGTGAACGGAGAGGGGGTCGATCCGGACGATCACCCGATCACGTACGCGCTCGGCCTGCTGATCTCGTTCATGAGCGGGCGGCCACTCCCATCGTGGAACGGCCTGATGAGCGTGCTGCTGACCCGGCTGCTGTTCCTCCGGTCCCGCCTCCCGGTCGTGGCCATGATCCCGATCGCGCGGGTCTACCGGGCGTGGCAGAGCGGCGTGATCGTGCCGCCGGTCGTGCCGGTGGCGCTCCACGACTCCTTGATCCCGGTCGGCGACGAGTTCGACTTCACGTTGTACGTCGCTACCGTGATCCACCTCGTCCGGATGGAGCTCGACGCGACCGAGGCCGCGATCCGCCGTGCGCTGGCGAGCGATCAGATCCTGACTCGTGCCATGGCGGCCGACCGGCGGGTCAACCATCGGCAACGCGGAGTCCTGTCCGCGGCGCTGTCCGAACCCGAGACGGTCTTCCGGATCGACACGCACCAGCGTCTCTATCGCGTTGCGTACTCCACCGCGCGCGCCGACCTGCTGGGCTTGGTGGACCTCGGGTTCCTGTCCCAAGAGCGTCGTGGGTCCGCATTCGTGTTCGCGCCGGTCGCGGGGTTCCGCCAGCGCGTCAGAGATCTCGCCGTGAACTCCCCGTCCGGGGGGTCGTCGAAGACCAAGTAGTCGTCACGGGCTCCTCGCCGCCCGATCCCCCGGTCAACTGACCGATACCGGCGCAGGTGCGCCAGGCCGACCATCAGGGCGTGGCCCGCCTCCCCGCTCCGAGCCGCCCCGCCGCGGCGGGGCCTCGCCTACTGGTCGGCCGCACCCTCCCCTCTGCCGACCCGGCCCGCCTCGTCCGACATCGGGGCACCTCCTCTGCCCCGGCTCGCGATGCGACAGACCGGCCTGACGTGGCTGCCGCAGGAGACGACGCGGGCCTCACGCAGCGCGAGCTGCTCATGGAGCTGCGGGAGGAGATCAAGGGCCTGAGGGCCACGGTCAACGCGATCGCGCGCGACCAGGCGCTCGGCGTCGAGCGGCGGGCCGCCATGCAGCGGAGCGCCGACTCCATCTACGACCGCCTCGACGGGCACGACCGCGACCTCGACCGAATCCTGGCCTGGCAGAACCGCGCCGACGGCGCGCTGGTCCTCGCGCGTTGGGCCCTCGGCGCGTCGCTCGTCTCGCTGGCGGCCGTCGCGCTCCAGGTCCTCGCCGTAGTCGGCCGCGCCGTGAACGGAGGCATCCCGTGACAGACGACCTCTCCCTGCCAGGCCTCGGGTGGCTGCCCTCCCCCGAAGACGACCGCGACTGGCCCTTGGACGCCTTGTACGCCGCCAAACGCCGTCGCCACGCCGATCCCGGCGGTCGCGCGCCGTTGGGCTTCCGGCGGGTCGGGGAGCCGCCACTCCTGGAGCCGGACCCCGAACAGCTCGCCCAGGTGGTGCGCGCGTTCACCTTGAGCGCGGCGGGCCGGACCGATCGCCAGGTCGCCGAAGAGGCGGGGCTCGGGCTGTACGTCGTGCGCTCGGTGCTCACCAACCCGCTGTATGCCGGACGCCTCCGCGACGGGACGCCCACGCGGTTCCCGGCGCTTGTGGACCCCGGCCTCTACAGCGCGGTGCAGGATCGCCGGGCCGCGCGCACGAGCCGTCGTCCGGGGCGCCCGGCCCGTCGGGCGACGTACCTGCTGCCCATGCTGGAGTGCGCCGCCTGCGGGCAGCGCCTCATCGGGGACTCCGGGCGCTACCGGCACCGGGACCCCTGCCCCGCCTTCGAGGCCGCCGTCAGCCAGCCGCGCCGTCCGGTTCGCGGGCAGCACCGCCGCGTGTCGGGGCGCTCGTATGTCCAGGGAGCCTACGAGCAGTTCGTGCCGCTCGTCCTGGAGCGCGTCCGGCTCGGTGCCGACGATATCGCGGCGACGGTGGCGCTCTATCAGGAAGCTGGGGAGACAGGCGAGATGGACACGGAGACGCTGGCGCGCATCGAGCGCGAACGCGACCGGGCCATGCTCCGCTACCGGCGCACCCGCGATGCAGCCGAACTCGAAGCCACCATGCGCCGGCTCGACGCCGAGGAGCAGGCCGCACGCCACGCCGTCGACCGCGCGCCGCTTACCCCGGATCCACCGAACCTCCGGCTGACCGGGTCGGTTGCGGGCTGAACCGG
>JBMFSS010000026.1:0-38412 GCA_049967415.1 Candidatus Limnocylindrales bacterium | reverse complement strand
GCGGCGAACACCCCGAGACGGAGCTGTCTCGCGAGGCTGGGCTGCCCGAGCAGGATCCCCGCGAACGGGCTGCGGCTATCGATGTCGGAGTCGGTCAAAAGCCGAAGCTCCTCGAGCTGCTCGGGGGTGAGGAGGTGGGTCTCGTCCACCACGATCACGACCCGTCGTGGCGCTCGGCCTCTTCCGCTTCGAGCAGCGCCTGGGTCCCAGGCCATCACCTCGGCCTTGTGGAAGCGCGGGGTGGCGCCCCCATTGCACGGAGCGGCGTGTCCGCAATCGGTGTGACGCCGGCTCATCCGAGGTTATGCAGCTCCAGCGCCCGACTCCAGTGAAACGTCCGAACCGCCACGAGAACGCCGAAGGCGGCGACCACCAGGATCGCGGCCGCCGCGATCGAGCTGTCGAGGTCGCCGGCCTCGAACGCGCCGTAGACCACCAGCGGGAGCGTCTGGGTGCGCCCTGCGACATTCCCCGCGAACATGATCGTGGCGCCGAACTCGCCGAGCGAGCGCCCCCAGCTCATCACCAGCCCGGCGCTTAGGGCCGAGCTGGCGAGGGGGATCGTGACCGAGCGCAAGAGCCGCAACTCGGACGCGCCGTCTACGCGTGCGGCATCCTCGACATCGCCGTCGACCCCCGCCAGCCCGCTCCGCGCCGAGCGGATGAAGAGCGGCGCGGAGACGAAGGTCTGCGCGAGCACGACCGCGAGGGTGGTAAACGGGATCTCGATCCCGAGTGCGTCCAGCGCCGGACCGAGGAGCCCGCTGCGGCCGAAGACGAGCAGCAGGGAAAGCCCCGCCACCGATGGTGGCAGGATGATCGGCAGGTCGATGACCGCCTCGATGAGCGACGAGCCCGGGAAGCTGTGCCGCGCCAGGACGAGCGCGAGGGGGAGGCCCAAGGCCACCGTGATGACGAGACTGGCGGCTGTGGTCAGCAGGCTCAGCGCCAGGGCGTCGAGCACGACTGGCGAGCCGAGTACGTTCCCGAGCGACCCGTCCACCACCGCTCGGACGACGAGCGTCGCGACCGGGAGGGCCAGGAACAGTCCCAGCAGCGCGGCCAGCCCCTGGACCGAGCGCCCGCCCCAGCCGTGCGCAGGACGGGGAGGGCCGGCAGGCCTGACCTCGCTGGCCGGCGTGGCGAGCCCGGCTCCTTGCACGCGCCGGGCTCAGGCCGGCGGCAGGAAGCCGAACGAGGCCAGGATGGCCTGGCCGGCTGGACCGGCGAACCAGTCGAGGAACGCCTGAGCCGCTGCCGCGTGCTGCGAGCCCTTCACCACGACACCGGCGTACGTTGCCGGCACGTTGGCGGGGGCGGGCACGGGGATCGTCCGGACCTCGGTCGAGGTCTTCGCGTCGGTCACGTACACGATCCCCGCATCGCCTTCATCGAGCGCGATCTTGGTGACCACGGCGGAGACATCGTCCTCTCTCGACACGACGTTGGCCGTGTAGGCCGCGACGAAGTCAGCCGGGTACCCGGGCTGGCGGGCGAGGTTGGCCACCAACTGCGCCGCGTACTTGGAGATCGGCACGCTATCGCCCGCCGCGATGATCTTGACGCCGGGCCGGGCCAGATCGGCGGGGGTCGTGATGTTGGCCGGGTTGGTCGCTGGCACGATGACCGTGAGCAAGTTTCGGGTGTATGTCACGGGCGCGCCCGCCGCGAGGCCTTTGCTGACGAGCTTCTGCGGGTTAGCGGTGTCGGCCGAGAGGAAGACGTCGGCCGGGGCGCCTTGCTCGATCTGAGTCTCGAGTGCCGCGGATGAGCCGGGGGAGATCGTGAGGGTCACGCCTGGATGGGCAGCTTCGTAGACCGTCTGCACCTTCGCGAGGACCGCTGTGAGTGATGCTGCAGCATAGATGGTGAGGTCGCCCGAGGCCGCGGCACTGGCCGCCGGGGCAGGAGCGGTGGGTGCGCTCGCCGCAGGCGCCGCGGCGCCCGAGCACGCACCGACCAAGAGCCCGACCAGCGCGACCAGGGCAAGGACGCGGGACCTCATTCGCGAACCTCCTTGGACGCGGGGATCTCGACCATCACGTTGGTCGCCTTGACGACGCACACCGCCTCATCGCCGACGCTGAGACCGAGCTCCTCGACGGCCTCCAGGGTCAGGAGGCTGACGAGTCGGTGCGGGCCTGCCTGGACCTCTACCACCGCCGCGACGCCGTCCCGCTCGATCCGGGTCACGATCCCGGGGAACCGGTTGCGGGCGGATTGGGCGACCACGGCCCGCTCGGTGGAGGCACGACGCCGCTGGTCGAGGAGGCGCGAGATCGCGTCGATGGCGATGAGCCGCTGGCCCCCCGTGGAGCGCTCCATCCGGAGACGTCCCTCGGTCTCCCACCGCCGCAGGGTCTCGACCGAGACGCCCAGCATGTCGGCTGCTTGGCCCGCGCGGAGGTGTGAGCTTGGAGTGTGCTGGTCGATGCCCATAGACAGAGAGTATAGGGCATATGGCGCACTATATCTGTATATTCTCGACCCTATGGGAGAAGAAGGCCGGCTCGGGCCGGCCGTCCAGGCCTGCCCCCAAAGGAGATCGTTGCGGACAGCCGTCGACGACTCGCCGACAGCGGTCACGGCGGCCAGCCCTGACCACTGCGGTAGTGCACCCGCAGCCACTCCGCCTGCGGCCACGAGGTCACTCTGGTGGGGTGCAATTCAGCATCGCCCACCAGCTCCACGTTCACCGGCCGGCGCCCCCGGCGTCACCTCGCGCCGCTGGTGATGGGGCACCCACCGAGCGTGGTCAGCGTAGGCCGTCCAGCGCGTCAGCCCGGGCCAGCAGTTCGTCGAGGATCTCGGGCTCATGCCGGTAGGCGGACAGGTGCCCGGCCTCCGGCCAGACGAGGAGACGGGCGTTGGGCAGCCGGGCCACCAGCCGCTGCGCCGCGCTGAAGGGACAGTTGCGATCGGCCTCGCTGTGCCACCAGGCGACGCTCGCCGTCACCGCCTCCAGCTCCACGTCGGCCCAGTCGCCGTTGATCGCGAGCGCCTCGTCGAGCCAGCCGTCCACCCCGGGCGCCAGGGCCTCCCGCCAGCCGAGCGCGACCGCGGTCTGCCAGGCAGTGTCGGCCATGATCGCCTGGTCCTCCGCCGGTGCCTCGGCCATGATGGCGCGGTAGCCCGCGATCGGATCGGCCAGGATGGCGGCTCGGGCCTCGAGCATCAGGGCTCGCAGCGCCGCGAGCTGCCCGGCGCGCGCAAGGCCGTCGCCGGTGACGTTGAAGTCGACCTGCTGCTGAACCTCGGCGTCGGTCAGGGGTGCCGCGCCATCGATGATGGAGGCGGCCGACACCCGCTCGGGGTGACGCGCGGCAAAGGCCAGCACGTGCGGGGCGGCTCCGCTGCCCCCGTACACCGGGAGACGCGCGATGCCGAGGTGCTCGAGGATCGCGGCAAGATCATCGGCGTGCTCGGCGAACCCCCGACCAGGGAGCCGCGTGGAGGCCCCGAACCCGGGCCGCTCCACCGTGAGCACCCGCAGGTTACGCTCGATCCAGGGGGTCTCGTCAGCCCGCGGTGCGAGGCGCGAGCCGGGTGTGCCCGGCAGGCGCAGCAGGGGCCGTCCCCCCGGAACCCCGCACTCGCTCCAGGCAACCGTCCGGCCGTCAGGGCGGACCAGTCGCTCGTCGCGCAGGCCGTTCACTGAAGGGCAGCGTAGGCGCGTCGACTTACCGGCGACTTACCAGCGGGCGGCACCGGGCCATCGTCAACTGCTAGCCGGAGTGGAGGCCTCAGTGGGAGCTGGCGTCGCCCCGTGGCCGCCGGGGTGGGCGTATCGGTCGGCGATGGCGCGTCGGTCGAGGTCGGCCCAGGGGTGGGCATGGTGGCGAGGTCGGGGGCTGGCACCGGCGTTGGGTTGGCATCCGGTGCAGCAGCTCGAGCCGCACCACGGCCGTCATCGGACGGGCTGGTGACGCTGAGGGAGTCCTGCCCCGAGAACGTGCCACCGCCAATGAGCGACCCCTGCACGACCAGGACGAGGTCGCCATTGGCGGTCCCGACCAGTCTCGCCAATGCTGCACGCGTGAAGTGCGCGGCCGCGTGGGCCGTCCCATTGAGCGTGGCTGGTCCGTCGCTCGCGATGCAAGTGGCCTGGTAGCAGAGCTGGACCTATGCGAGGTCGGTGTCCGACAGAATGCTGGGCGAGGCGAGGCGGTCGACGAACGCGGCGGCCGAGCACCATCCTTGTCTCACCTCGGCCCTAGCTCCGCCTCTCTGCTGCGCGCCTGCGGCGCGGCCCGCGCACCGAAGATCGCCCGACCCACCCGCACGAGCGTGGCCCCCTCCTCCATCGCCACCTCGAAGTCGTCGCGCGCGATTGCCTTCACTTCAGGCCACCACGAGCCGGTTGCGGCCGGACTCCTTGGCCTCGTAGAGCGCCCCGTCCGCCTGCGCGAGGAGGGCCTCCGGCGACGTGGTCTCGAGGTCGTGGTAGGTCGTACCACCCAGGCTGACGGTGACCCCGATGCGCTGGTCGCCCTCCGCCACGGTGGCCTCGGCGACGGCACGGCGAATGCGCTCGCCCACCTGGGCCACGTCGGTCGGACCGGCACCTGGGAGGACCACCAGGAACTCCTCGCCGCCATAGCGCACGAGCACATCGCCCTCCCGCAGGACCCGCCGGCAGGCCCCCGCCACGGCCCGCAGCACGCGGTCTCCCACCAGGTGGCCGTAGGTGTCGTTGACCGCCTTGAAGTGGTCCAGGTCGAGCATCAGGACCCCCAGCGGGTTCTCCGCGCGGACCGCCCGGGAGTACTCCTCGCGCAGGCGGCCGAGGCCGAAGCGCCGGTTGTAGGCGTCGGTCAGCGGATCGACCGCGGCCAGCCGTTCGAGGCGATCATGGGCCAGCGCGTTGTTGATGGCCAGACCAAGGTCGGCGCGGAACTGCTCCAGCAGCGCCGCCGCATCCGGGTCGAAGGCGCCGGAGCTCGCCAGCACAATGGCGCCGAGGGGTACGTGCTTGAAGCTGACCGGCGCGACCAGGATCTCGCGGGCCGCCTGGCGCACCAGCAGGGAGTCGATCACCAGCTCGGGGGCCTCCACACGCAGACGCTCCGTCCGGTCCTGTCGCAGGACCCGCCGCACGTGGTCATTGCCGGGCAACCTCTCGACCTCCCGGAGCCCGTGGCTGGCGAGCGGCTCCAGGGCGTCCTCGTGGATCACCAGGATGGCCCCGGCGCTCGCTCCGGTATGGCGAAGCAGCGCATCCAGCGCCGCCTGCCCGAGCTGGTCCAGCTCGAACTCGCGGGACAGCACCGCACTGAACCCCCGCATGGCGTCCTCCACCGCGTGGCTCCGGGCGAGTGTCCCGATCAGTCGGTTGAAGGCGCTGGCGCTCGCCCCGACCTCATCGTCGGAGTCCACCGGCAGCGAACAGGCCGTGGGCTCGCAGCCCCGCCAGTCGTGGGTGAAGACGGCCTGGCCGAGGCGGCCCTCGACCGTCCCCATGTGTTCGGCGAGGAGCTGCAGGCGCCGCCCGACGACGAGCCGGGCGATCCCGTAGTTGACCGCTCCGACGAGCAGACCGGCGAGCACGGTCGCGACGAAGAAGGGCCCCGACAGGACCCGCCCGGCGGGAAGCCCGAGGGCCAGGCAGAAGGGCGGGAAGGCGAGCCCGATCAGGAGGCCGAAGCCCAGCATCCAGATCGCGAGGTCGGTGAACACCCGGTGCGTGAGGCGGGGCATCGTGACGGTTCCCCCTGGTGCGAAGACGCGGATCGATCCGGTCACTCAGCATCCGCGCCGCGGGCGCCGGGGCAATGGCGCGAAGGTCCCGGGGGTCCGGTACGGTCGCTGCCGCTGGTCAGCGCCAGCGACCGCCGAGCGCCGCGAGGCGCTCCGGGTCGAGGATGACGATCTCGCTGACGCCCGTTTCGACGAGCCCCGCGGCCCGCAGGCTGGCGAGGGTCCGGGACACCACCTCGCGCACGGTGCCCAGGTCCTCGGCGAGCTGCTGGTGGGTGACCCTGGCCACCAGCTGCTCGCCCGCCGGGTCGTCGGCAGCATGGTCGAGAAGCTGGCGGGCCACCCGTTCGGGCATCGAGCCGAAACAGTTGGCGGCCACGGTCGCGTGCGCGTCCTGCAGCCGCAGGATCAGCTCGTCGGCGAACGCCCAGGCCACACGACCGTCGGCTGCGCCGAGCGCGCGCAGCAGCTCGACGTCGAGCTCCCAGACCACGCAGTCCTCCACCGCTGCCACGCTCAGCGGCGCGCGTGCCGCGACCGGCCCGCTCGTGTTGCCGATCAGGGCCCCCACAGCGGCGTACCGGACGGTCAGACGCCGGCCGAGCGGCCCTTCGAGATAGGCACGGGCGAGCCCTGCCCCCATCACGCCCATCCGCGGCCGCGGGTCGGCTGCCGCAAAGATCACGCGGCCGGCCGGGAGTGCCAGCCTCGTCGCATCGGCCATCAGGCGTTCGCGCGCAGCGGCGGGCAGCTGACCGAGGAACGATCCGGCACCGATCGCCTCCGCGGCCAGCAATGCGGACTGCACCGTTCCTGCCCTCCCTCGTCGAGCCACGTTCATTGTCGAGTGACGCGCGTCACGGACCATCGGCGAGCGCGCCCGACTCCACCGGCCAGTGGCACCGCAACGACACCGCGGCTGGAATAGTCGCACGAATCGACCGCGCGCCTCACGGACGGCGCGCCACCCACACCACACCAGGGAAAAGGAGCCTGTCATGGAGATCACGCCCAACCCGACCCCGCACCGCCGCCGGCGTCGCCGCCTGCTGGGGCTGCTCGTCGTCCTGACCGCGGCCGCCACCCTCGGCGCGGCCTCCTATTCCCTGGCCATCTTCACGAGCACCGCCACAGTCGGGGCGAACACCTTCACCAACGGCACGATCGTGCTCGGCACCAACCCCGCCACGGCCCTCCTCACGGCCGGTGCCATGATGCCCGGCGACACCGTGAACGGCGCTCTGGTCCTCTCCAACACCGGGACCTCGCAGCTGCGCTATGCCATGACCAGCACCAGCACCAACAGCGATGGCAAGGGGCTGGCGAACCAGCTTGTGCCGACCATCAAGACGCTCGGCACGAGCTGCGCGGCCTTTGACGGGACAACCGTGTACGCAGGGCCGCTGGCGGGCGCGGCCTTCGGCAACCCCGCTCCCGGCGCGCAGGCGGGCGACCGCACCCTGAACGCGGGCAGCAGCGAGACCCTCTGCTTTGCCGCCAACCTGCCGACCAGCACGGGCAACGCGTTCCAGGGCGCCACCACCACGGCCAGCTTCACCTTCGATGCGGAGCAGACGGCGAACAACCCGTAGCGTGGCACGTGGCGCAGGCTGACTGGTTTCTGCACATGCAGGAGCGGATGGGCCCGGCGCGGGCGCAACGCCTGGCACGCTGGATCCTCGAGACGCTGCTGGTGGCCCTGCTGGCGGGCACCCTGGTCCTGGTCGGGCTGGCGCGCCTGGCGCCTGCGATGGGCCACCCGGTCTTCATCATCCGCAGCGGCTCGATGGTGCCGGCCATCCCGGTGGGGGCGGCCGTGGTCCTTGACCGGGGGGCCGCGGGGGTCCGGATCGGCGACGTGGTCAGCCTCCGGCTCGATGACGGCGCCATCTTCACCCATCGCGTGACGCGCCTGGTTCAGCTCGACAAGGTGCCCTACGTGGCGACCAAGGGGGATGCCAATCGGGCCGAGGACCCGGCCCTGACACCCCTCTCGCAGGTCATCGGGCGGGTCGGGCTCACGGTCCCCCTGGCCGGATTCCTGATGGCGGGCCTCGCCCGGCCGGCCGGGGTGGCCACGGCGCTCCTGGCGGCGCTCACGCTGCTGGCCGCGCTCTGGCTGCTCGACGAGGACGAGGCCGCGGTGCGGGGGCCGGCCCGCCCCCACCCGGCTCGCGCGGTGCGTCCCAGGTGTGGCTATGGCCATCCACTCGAGCCGTAGGCGGCTGCCGCTGGCGATCTTGCTGCTGGTCGGCTTGCTCGCCGGCGCAGGCGCAGGCGCAGGCGCACCCGCGAGCCTCGCGCTCGACACCGGAACCGGGGTGCTCGGTGGCAACCAGCTGGCCACCGCGGCCACGTTCTGCGTCAGCGCCGGCACCCGGACCGTCACTGCCAGCGCCGACAGCTACGTCTCCCAAGCCAACCCGGGCACCAACTATGGCACCGCGACCACGTTGCGGGTACAGGCGGCCGCGTCCAAGAACCAGCGCACCCTGGTCGCCTTCAGCCTGCCCCCGGCGCCCGCCCATTGCTCGCTCCTGGGGGCCACCCTGCAGCTCTACACGACCACCCTCAAGGCCGGGCGCACGTACCAGGCGTGGCAGATCGCGGCGGCCTGGAGCGAGACCGGGGTGACCTGGGCCAACCAGCCGGCGACCACCGGTACGGCCGCGAGCGCGACCACCGCGAGCGGCTGGGTGAGCTGGACCGTCACGGGCGAGGTGCAGGCCATGTACGCCGGCGGCAACTTCGGATTCCTCGTCAGGGACACCACCGAGGGCACGGCCACGACGTACCTCAACGTCTACTCCAGCCGAACCGGGAGCCATCCGCCGCAGCTGGTGCTGACCTGGGGCTGAGTGCGGCAGCACGTGTCGCCAGAATGTTGATACAAGACGACCCCGGTGCACAGGCGCTTCGGCAACAGGGGCGACCACCGATCGAGATCGGCGCCCCCGCGCTTTCCTGGCAGTCGTCGAACCCCCGAGGCAGCCGCGTCCTACCGCTTGCCCTTGACCCGCTCCGTGTGTTTCGGATGGCCTGACGATGCTTCGATGATCCAGACCGTCCGGCTCCCCGGATCGATCGCATACAGGATCCGGGCGCCGCCGGTCAGCTCGTGTTGCCACTGCTCGAGCGTCTTGCCGCCCACTCTGGTCGTGCTCTCACTGCCTCGAAGTTGGTGCTGCCGCTCGGAACGAGCAGTCGGATCGCGCTCGAGTTGCTCGAATGCTGCTCGCGTTGGGCCGGGGAACTGGCTGATGAGCTGCTCCCAGCCCTCTCCCGGGCTGTTCCCGTCGAAGCGGAGTGTCCAACCGCCCGACGGTGGTGGCGGCGGGACTCGTACGCCGCGTCTCGTCGCCAGGGCGGACGTCAGTCCGTGGGGCGAGGGACGATCTCGCCCACCCCGTGGTGTTCGCGTCGCATGGCGGTGGCGAGCCTCGGGTCGGCATGCACGAGAGCCGTGTTCTTCCACTCGTGGAGCAGCACGGAGACAGGCGTCAGCGTTCCCAGATCGATCGCAGCGGCAGTCGTCGAGACGAACTCGGCGGCAAACTTCTCACGGTCCCCCTGTGGCAGGAACGCGAGCCAAGGCAGGACCGAAGGGTCCGACAGCCTGCGGAGTATCGCGGTATCGCTGATCACGGCGGACAGCAGACGCGTCAGCACGCCAACGCTCTCCACGAGCTCCTCGCGCCGCTCGGCAGTTCCGATCACGAGGTCCGGTCCATCACGCCGCTCGAGGAGGATGTCAGACTCCGCGGCCTGGTCCGCCACGCGCCTGGCGTCGCGTTGAAACGAGCTCCAAGTAGTCGACGGGATGTCGTTCGCTGCGATCATGGCCCGTATCATAGTTCAGAACAACCTCTGAAGTCAAGGCCGCCCTATGTGGTGCGCGAAGCCACCTCTCCCGGACGCCGCGCGCTGCAAGTCCATCAACATCGTCCAACGGGTGCTGCCGCACTCGGACCTGGGGCTGACGCCTCGCCCCTACGGCGCGGGCCGCTCCCCGAAGATCGCCCGGCCCACCCGCACGATCGTGGCCCCCTCCTCCACCGCCACCTCGAAGTCGTCGCTCATCCCCATCGAGAGCTCGGGGCCGAGCCGCGGCTCCCCGGCCCGCAGTCGCTCGGAGAGCTCGCGCAGGCGCCGGAACGTGGGCCGCGCATCCTGCGGATCGGTCACCAGGCGCCCCACCGTCATCAGTCCGAGCAGGGAAAGGCCCGGCAGATCGGCCAGGGCCGGCAGTTCCGCAGCCAGGTCGGCCGGCCGGTAGCCCGCCTTGGCCGGGTCGTCGTCGACGTTCACCTGCACCAGCACCGGCAGCGCCCGACCTCCCAGCGCCGCGGTCAATCGGTCCAATCTGGCTGCAAGCCGCAGCGAGTCCACCGTCTCGACCACGTCGAAGAGCGTCACCGCCCGGGCCGCCTTGTTCGACTGGAGTGGGCCGATCAGGTGCCAGACCGGGCGACCCGGCCCCTTCGGTCCAGCAACCGGTGCGCCCCGATCGCCGGCTGAGCCGACAGCTTCCGCTCCGCCCCGGAGAGCCGCGATCTTGGGCTCGGCCTCCTGCACGCGATTTTCGCCGAGGGTCGTGAAGCCGGCGTCCACCGCTGCGCGCACACGGTCGATCGGCACGGTTTTGGTGACCGCCACCAGGGCGACCCCGCCCGGCAACCGGCCAACCCGTTCGCAGGCGGCCGCGATCCGGCCCAGGATCCGCTCACGCCGCGCAGCGTACAGCTGCAAGAAATCGGCGCGCGCTTCTCCCGCCGTCGCCCCCGTCCCGGCCGATCTGGTCACGCGCCCGGGTTCCGTGGGCGAGACCGCCGGCTAGCGGTTCCGGCGCAGGAAGGCCGGGATGTCCAGGTCGACCTCGTCGTACTGCGGCCGGCGCTGCGTCGTTGCAGTGGCCTGGGTCGGCACCTGCGCGGGCGCTTCGAATGGTCGCTCGACCGGCCGATCCGGCACGCCCAGCTGCTCCATCCGCTGGCGCTCCCGGTCACGCTCGCGCTCCAGCTCACGGAGGAAATCGCGGTTCTCCCGGCCCGCGCGCACCGAGGCCTCGGTGGCGGACGTGGCGTACTCGCGCCGCTTGGTGGAGTCGAAGCCGGTGGCGATCACCGTGATCATCACGTCGTCGCCCATCCGCTCGTCGATGACGGTCCCGAAGATGATGTTGGCCTCGGGGTCCGCGGCCTCCTTGATGATCTCGGCCGCTTCGTTGACCTCGAACAGCCCCAGGTTGGGGCCGCCGGTGATGTTGAAGAGGAGCCCCTGCGCGCCGGTGATGTTGACCTCGAGGAGCGGGCTGGCGATGGCCTGGCGGGCTGCGTCCGCGGCACGGTTCTCGCCGCTGGCCCGGCCGATCCCCATCAGCGCCGAACCCGCGCTCTTCATGATGGTGCGGACGTCGGCAAAGTCCAGGTTGATCAGGCCGGGCACCGTGATCAGGTCGCTGATCCCCTGGACGCCCTGACGGAGCACGTCGTCCACCACCCGGAAGGCATCCACGATGGACGTGTTCTTGCTCACCACGTCCTTGAGGCGATCGTTGGGGATGGTGATGAGGGTGTCCACCTTGTCGCGCAACAGCTCGGTGGTCTTCTCCGCGACCATCCGCCGCTTGGCGCCCTCGAAGGAGAAGGGCTTGGTGACCACGCCAATGGTGAGCGCGCCGACTTCCTTGGCGATCTCCGCGATCACCGGCGCGGCCCCGGACCCCGTCCCGCCGCCCATGCCGGCAGTCAGGAAGACCATGTCCGAGTCCTTGAGCGCCTCGTAGATCTTCTCCTGGTCCTCCTCGGCGGAGCGCTGGCCAATGGCGGGATCGCCGCCGGCCCCCAGGCCCCGGGTGACCTTGTCGCCGATCCTGATCTTGTGCGGGGCATCCGACTGGAGCAGGGCCTGGGCATCCGTATTCACCGCGATGAACTCGACGCCCATCATCTCGGCCCGGATCATCCGGTTGACGGCGTTGCTGCCGCCGCCCCCGATTCCGATGACGCGGATGAGTGCGAAGTTCTCGGAATCCGACCGCAGCGGCATGCGCGCTCCTCCGGGTATGGTGCGTCGCCAAGGGCGATGACTCGTTCGGACGGCAGTGATTGCTTCAGAGGCGCGGCGCGTCCCTGGATGGGCCCCACCTGACCTCGGCCGGAGTATAGACCGCCGCGGCGCCAGCGGGATCCCCCGCGTCACGCAGCGACCAGCGCCGATGCGGACGTTGGCGCCCCGCCCCTGCTGGCCGTGGTGCAGTGACGGGCCGAGGGTTGCGGGCGGGCCAAGGGGCCAGTGACGGGCCGAGGGGCCAGTGACCGGGCGTGGGTGGCGGACGGGCCGAGGGGCCAGTGACGGCCCGAGGGTGGTTGACCGGCCGTGGGTTGCGGGCGGGCCGAGGGGCCAGTGACCGGGCGTGGCTTCTTGACCAACGCTCGCCAGGCGCGCGCGGGACGAGCCGACCATGGCACTGCGCCCGTCGACCACCTTCTCGCCTGCGATTCTCGCGCGGGAATCCGCTGGCGCGTGCGAAGATCTGCGTCACGGAGAGGCATGCGGCCGACCGGCCCGGGTGCGCCTGGGAGTGCTGGCGCCCACCACTCGGCTGGCGCTCGTGAGGCGCGCATTGGTCAAAATCCGGGACTGCCACGGCGGCCCGGGACTGCTGGGCGGCCCCACGCGGCCAGCGGCACGCGCCCAGCGGCCCACGCGGCCAGCGGCACGCGCCCAGCGGCCCCACGCGGCCAGCGGCCGCTCCGCGCCCAGCCGCCCCCACGCGGCCAGCGGCCCCACACGGCCTGCGGCCCCCACGCGGCCAGCGGCCTACGGGAACAGGTTGCGCACCCAGTCCCGCAGGCGGCCCACCGCGCCCCCCGCGGGCGCCGATTCGTACCGGCCGCCGTCACCCTGCCGGAACTCGCGTTCCCAGAGCCGGAGCAGGCCGATCGAGGTGCTGAACGCGGGCGTCAGCAGGTGGTCCACCAGCCCCCCGACGCCGCTCGGCCCGGCCACCCGCACCGGCATCTGGAGCACCTCGCGCCCCAGCTCGGCCACGCCGGCGAGCTGCGCCCCACCGCCGGTCAGCACGATCCCGGCCGGCAGGATGCCGCCCTTCCCGGCCGCGGTGATCTGTTCGCCGAGCTGCTCGAACAGCTCCCGCATCCGGGCCTCGATGATGTCGCAGGCCTCGGTGCGCTGGATGGTCCGTCCCTGTTCCTCGCCGAAGACGGTGACCGTGATCAGCTCCTCGGGCGCCACGGCCCGCAGGTCCGCGCAGCCGTGGCGAACCTTGACGTCCTCGGCGACCTCGAGGCTGGTCTTGAGGCCAATCATCAAGTCGTTGGTGACGTTGTTCCCGCCCACCGGCAGGACCGCCGTGTGGAACGGCCAGCCGTCCAGGAAGAGCGCGAGCGAGGTCGTCCCCGCCCCGATGTCCGCCACCGCCACGCCCAGGTCGCGCTCCGTATCGGTGAGCACCGCCTCCGCCGCGGCCAGCGGCACGGGCACCTTCTGCTCGATGCGGATGCCCGCCTGTGCCACACACTTGGCCAGGTTCTGCACCGCGCTGACGCTCCCCGTGACGATGTGGGCGTCCACCTCGAGCCGTGTGGCACTCATGCCGAGCGGATCCTTGACGCCCTCCTGTCCGTCCACCGTGTAGCCGCGCGTGATCACGTCGAGGATCTCCCGGTTCGAGGGGATGGAGACCGCGCGCGCCACGTCGATGGCCCGCTCCTCGTCCTCCCGGCTGACCTCCTTTTCGTGGCCGCTCACAGCCACCGCGCCGTGCGAGTTCAGGCTCTCGATGTGGCTGCCGCCCACGGCCACGAACGCCGACTCGATCCGCACGCCGCTGGTGCGCTCAGCCTGCTCGAGCGCACTGGCGATCGACGCGACCGTCTGGTCGATGTTGACGACGACGCCCTTCTTGAGCCCCGACGACGTCGGCGCCCCTTTGCCGATGATGGAGAGTCCACCATCGGTGCTGATCTCCGCGATCAGCGCCACGACCTTGCTGGTGCCGACATCGATGGCGGCAATGACCGCTTCTCGCTCCACGCCCTATCCCTTCATCGGAGATGCCGCCCGGCCTAGAGGAAGTGCCGCCGGATCAGGGCGACGTTCTGGAAGATCCGCAGGCCAAACGTGATGAGTGCCACAAGGTACAGGTCCAGGCCCAGGCGATCGCCCACGAACGTGAGCAGTACCGCCACCAGGGCGTTCACGATGAATCCCGAGATGAAGATCCGGTTGTCGTAGCTTCCGTCCAGCTCGGCACGGATCGCCCCCAGGACGGAATCCAGCGCCGCCAGGATTGCAACCGCCGAGTAGCGAGCAAGCTCGAAGCTGACGTTGATGCGGAAGACGAGCGCCAGCAACACGCCGACGAGCAGGCCCGCCAGCGGGATCCACACGTTGTCCCCACCTCCTCGCTATCGGACCGCACAAGGCTACTCGACAGCGCACGACTGCGGCAAGGCCGGCCCGCACGCCGATCCGCCCGAGCCGCTCACGAGCCACTTGTGTAGGTGCCGCACTGGCCCCCCTCCGGAAATAGGTAGACCGTCGCCACCTTGCGCTCACCCACCTGGCCGAGCAGGCTGCGCAGGCACTGTACCTGGGCCGGGACCAGGTCCGGCGGGCGGAGCGTGGCAGTGTACATGCCGAAGATTGCCAGCCAGCCCTTGGGCAGGCTGGCAACCGTGAACCCGTCCGCATCGGTGATCTCGAAGGAGAGCCCGGCTGCCCGGCTGCCCACCATCGCCGGGGTCAGGGCGCCGAGCCGGCGGGCCACCGCCATGTCGGTCGCATCGATGGAGCGGCCGGGGGCAAGCGACGGGCGGCCGGTCCGGTCGTCCGCGAAAACCGGCAGTTCCGCCGTGGTGGGGTCCCCGGGATCCGCCGGCCCGATCACCACACCGTCCACGTCGACCAGCCAGCGCTGGTTGGAGGCCGCCCAGACCAGGATCGGCTGGCGTTCCGAGAGGCGGATCACCAGCCGGTCGGGGAGCTCCACCCGCAGCTCGGCCCCGGTCACCGCCGGCAGCGCGAGCAGCGCGTGCCGGAGTCGCGCCGTATTGAGCGAGAAGAGGTTGGGGTGCGCGTCGGCACCCATGCCCAGCACGGCCTCCACCGAGGCGACCGGGGTGTAGCGGGCGCCTTGCACGTCCAGCTGGCGCAGGTCGAAGGCGGGCGAGATGGCCACGCCCAGGATCGCCGCCGCCATCGCGACGGCCACCACGGCCGCTCCGGCCCGGCGAGCGGGGAAGCCCGCAGACGCGCGCCGGATCGCGGGCGAAGGGCGCCGGCTCGCACGACGGACGGGAAGCGTCACGTCCGTCGTGCTCCGCCGGCCGATGCCGTCCACCGCCCCGTCACGGGAGATCTGCCCGGGAGAGGACGCGCCGGGGCCGGCGGCTGGCGCGCTCCACCGCCAGCTGCAGAATGCGTTCGCAGAGAGCGCCGAACGAGAGACCGTCGGCCTGGCAGACGGCCGGGAACAGACTGATCGGGGTGAACCCCGGGATGGTGTTGATCTCGTTGATGTAGAGGGTGTCCCGGTCCAGCAGGAAATCGACCCGAGCGAATCCCTCGCCCCCGATCGCCAGGAACGCCTGCCGGGCCAGCGCATGGAGACGCTCCCGCAGCCCGTCCGGCAACTCGGCGCGACCGGACGTGCGCGAGACGCCCGCCGTGTACTTGGCCACGTAGTCGTAGAACTCGCGGCCGGGGAAGACCTCGCCGGGTCCGTGGGTCTCCAGATCCTCGGCCCCATTGCCCAGGACCGCCATCTCGAGCTCACGCGGGCGATCCAGATACGCCTCGGCCAGCGCGCGGTCGTCGTGGCGGAGGGCGCCCTCCACGGCGAGCGCCAGCTCGCGCGGGTCGTTGGGGTCGTGGACGATCGACATCCCCACGCTCGAGCCCAGCCGGGCCGGCTTGAGAATCAGCCGGGGATCCGGCAGCGAGCGGGCGAACGCCCGCAGCCCGGCCGTGGTGCCGGCCCGATCCACGCCGAACGCCGCCGCCGTCACCTCCCGCCACGGCACGACGGGCATCCCCAGGGCCGCCACCAGCCGCTTGAAGAGGTTCTTGTCCATCCCCACGGCCGAGGCGGCCACACCGGCGCCCGTGTAGACCAGCCCGGCCGCCTCGCAGAGCGCCTGGACCGTGCCGTCCTCACCGTAGGGACCGTGCAAGGCGATGAACACGAGGGGAGCCGGATCCCGGCCGGCCAGCAGGTCCAGGGCCCGCGCCGCACCCAGCGGGCCCACCGCGCCAAGCTCCGCGGGGGCATCGTAGGCGTCCGGCGGGATCGTCGGATCCAGGGCCGTTCCGGGCAGCTGCCACCAGGCGCCATCGAGCCCCAGCAGCCAGCCCTCCACGGGACGCCCCGCCGCAACCAGCGCAGCCGCGATGGCGCGCCCCGAGACCAGCGAGACGTCGTGCTCGGCGGACGGCCCGCCCAGCAGGACCGCGACCGGGGCGGCCGGCGGCAGCAGAGGGCCGATCATGGCACGGCCTCCTCCCACCCGGACCAGTCTCCCGCGAACACCACCTCCGGCTGCAGGACCACCCCGAACCGGTCTGCCACGGTCCGCCGGATCAGCTCGGCGAGCCGGCGCACGTCGGCGGCCGTCCCGTGCCCGTCGTTCACGATGAAGTTGGCGTGCTTCTGACTGACGCTGGCGCCTCCCAGGCGATGGCCCTTCAGGCCGGCCCGCTCGATCAGCTCCCCTGCCGAGGGGCCCGCGGGTGGGTTGCGGAAGACGCTCCCCGCCGAGGGGACGCCAAGCGGCTGGTGCTCCCGTCGCCAGCGGCGGATCTCGTCAAGCCGTCGGTCGATGGCCTCGCGAGCGTCGGGGCTGAGCGCCAGCGTGACCCACGTGACCACGTCCGGTACCGTCCCGGCCGGGTGCTTCAGGCGGCTGTCCCGGTAGGCCAGGCCAAGGTCGTCGGCCGAGCACGTTGCTTCGGTCCCCCCGTCGCCCGGGATCACGCTCGCTTCCACCAGCAGTGCCCGCACGTCCGACCCGTGGGCACCGGCGTTGGCCCAGACGCCGCCCCCCACGGTGCCCGGAATGGCCAGCGCGAACTCGGCCCCGGAGAGCCCCGCGTCCCTGGCGACGGTGGCCAGGCGAGCCATCGGGACGCCGGCCTCCGCGACGATCCGGGCCCCCTCCACGCGGATCCCCTCGGCGCGCACCCGCACCACCAGGCCGCCCATCCCCCGGTCCGAGACCACCAGGTCAGAGCCACGGCCGAGCAGAAAGAGCGGCACGCTGCGCAGCTGGGCGAACCGCACCAGGCCGCGGAGCTCGAACAGGTTGCGGGCAACCGCGAACAGGTCGGCGGGGCCGCCCACCCGCATGGTGGTGAACGGCGCAAGCATTTCGTCGCGGGAGGTCCGGACGCCCACGCGGCGCTGGATCTCGCGGCCCAGCTGGACCTGCTCCTCGCTGCTCAGCCGGCGGACCGGGGCGGCGTTCACGCGGCCGCCCCCCGGCTGCGTGCCTCGATCTCGTCCTCGGAAGGCAGCGGGCGCCGCTCGGCGAGCGCGAGGACCAGGTCCGCGACCGCGCCCGCGGCGCCCGGACGGGCCAGCTCCCGGCTGGCGGTGCTCATCTCGAGGTGTCGCCGGGGATCCGCCAGGATGCCGGCCGCCTCGAGCAGCGCCGCGCCGTCGAAGGCCGAGTCGGGGATCACCAGCGCGGCGCCCGCGGCCGCCACGGCCTGCGCGTTCGCCGCCTGGTGGCCGGCCGCGTGCGGATACGGCACCAGGACCAGGGGCGTGCCGAGCGCGGTCACCTCCCCGATCGTCGATGCGCCCGCCCGTCCCACCACCAGGTCGGCGGCCGCCAGCGCGTCGGCCATCTCCTCGCGCAGGAACGCATACGGTCGATAGCGCTCCCGCAGCGGTTCCGGCAGGGCCGCCCGACGGTCCGCGGCGGCGCCATAGGCGGCCGCCCCGGTCACGTGCAGCACCACCGCGCGGGCGACGAGCTCGGGGAGCGCCTCCTCCACGGCCGCCTCGAAGCGCTGCACCGATTGCGAGCCCCCGAAGATGAGCAGCGCCCGGGCGTCGGCCGGGATCTCGAAGTGGCGCCGCGCCGCAAGCCGATCCACGGCCGAGAGGTCGCGGACGGGCGTCCCGGTCAGGTAGCAGCGCCCGGGGACGCGCCGGCAGGTCTCCGGAAAACTGACCGCCAGCACCTGTGCCAGCCGGGCGATCACGCGCACGCTGCGCCCGGGGATCACGTTGCCCTCCCAGAGCAGGACCGGGATCCGCAGCGTCCGCGCGGCCATGGCTACGGGCAGGGCCACGTATCCGCCCGTGGTGAAGATGGCGGCCGGCCGCAGCCCCCCCAGCAGGGCCATCGCCTGGGGGAACGAGGCCCCCAGGCGAAACGGGTCGATGACGGCAGGGAGCGACGCGTCCACGGTGCGCAGCGACCGGAGCGCCAGTCGCGTCACCGGGATCCCAGCCGAGGGCACCACCCGGGACTCCAGTCCCCGGTGCCCGCCAACCCAGCGCAGGTCAAGGTCGGCGCGACGCTCGAACAGCGACCGGGCCACGGCCAGCGCCGGGTAGACGTGTCCACCCGTCCCGCCCCCCGCGATCAGGATCCGCATCGTTCCAAGACCCCCGAGGCATCGTCTCGCGTGAGATGGACAGCAGGATGCCGACGGCCGCGAGACTGATCGTCAGCGAGGAGCCGCCGGCGCTGATGAACGGCAGCGTGATGCCGGTGATCGGCAGCAACGCCACCACTACCCCGATGTTGATCACCGCCTGCACGGTGATCCAGGTGGTGATCCCGGCCGCGAGCAGGCCCCCGAACGTGTCGGGGGCCGCCAGCGCGACCCGGAACCCCTCGTAGGCGAGCAGCGCAAAGAGCCCGATCACCACCAGGCCGCCCAGCAGGCCGAATTCCTCACCGATGACCGCGAAGATGAAGTCGTTGGAGGCGTTCGGCAGGTAGAGCCCGGAGGCCAGCCGGCTGGCGCCCAGCCCCGAGCCCAGGATGCCGCCCAGCCCCAGCGCGAGCAGGCCCTGGATGGTCTGGAGCCCCTTCCCCGTGGGATCGCTCCAGGGATTGAGGAAGGCACGGATACGGTCCAGCTGGTACGGGTGGGTGGCGATCACGAGCGCCAGGCCGCCGATTCCGGCCGGCAGCAGGAGGAAGAACTGCCAGAGGTTGGCACCGGCCACGAAGAACAGGATGAACGCGGTCAGGGCGATCACGCCGGTCGTGCCGAGGTCGGGCTCTCGCAGCACGAGCAGCACCACGGGCGCCACGATCAGGAGGAAGGGCAGCGTGCCGTGGCGGAGGCTCCGCACGCCGGTGCCCCGGCGGGCCAGCCAGTGCGCCAGGTAGACCACCATCGCCAGCTTGGCGAACTCGGCCGGATGCACGGCGGGCGCCGGCCCGACCTGGATCCAGCGCGCGGACCCCCCGACCTGGACTCCCAGCCCGGGCACCAGCACCAGGACCAGCAGGACCAGGGCCGCGCCGTACATGGGGACGGAGAGCAGCCGCCAGTAGCGGTAGTCAAGCTGCATGGTCACGGCCATCGCGACGACGCCCAGCACGGCCCAGACGAGCTGCGGCCCCACCACCGCGAAGGTGTTCTGGGAAAGGACATACGAGCGGATCGCCGAACTCGAGTAGACCATCAGGATGCCGACCGCGGTCAGGGCGACCACGGCGAGGACAATCAGGTATTCCGGCTCGTGCCGTTCCCGCTGGAGCCCCACGCTCCCGGCGCCCGCCGGTCGTCCCAGCCACGAATCGAGCGTGCTCGCGATCCCGCCCCGGATGCCGGGCGCGGCCGTGGCCTGCGCTCGCGCGGCACCCCGGCCCACCGGCCTGCGCGGTTCCCGGCGCGCCGTGCTGCGGCCCAGGCCAGACACGGGAAACGGCCGCTGCAGCGCCGGTGTGCGCCTCACGACCGCACCTCCGCATCGCGCCGGGCCGATGCGCCACGCGCTTCCGCGAGTGCCCAGACCGCCTGCTTGAACGCCCGGCCGCGGGCCGCGTAGTCCACGAACATGTCGAAACTCGCCGCGGCGGGGCTGAGCAGCACCGTGGCCCGGCCGGCTCCTCGCATCGCCATGGCCTCCCTCGCCAGGGCGTCGCCGAGCAGGACCGCCGCCTCGAGCGTGGCGGCGCGCTCGACGCGCGGATGGCCGGCCCGCGCCAGCTCGGCACCCAGCAGCGGTGCGGACTCGCCGATCAGGACCACCGCCGCCGCCCGCTCGGTCGCCTCCCGGGCCAGCGCGTCGAGCGGGACGCCCTTGTCCCGGCCGCCCGCGATCAGGACGATCGGGGGCGCAAAGCTCTGTAACCCGGCAATCACCGCGTCGGGCTGAGTGCCCTGCGAGTCGTTGACAAAGAGGACTCCGTCCACCTCGGCCACCGGTTCCAGCCGGTGCTCGACCGCCTGGAACCCGGCCACGGCCCGCCGGATCCCGTCGGGGGCGATCCCGAAGAGGAGCCCCACCGCGGTCGCGGCCAGCACGTTGCTCAGGTTGTGCGCCCCGGCCAGGGGGATCTCGTCCAGCGGCAGAACCCGCCCGTGCGGGCCCAGGCCCGCAGTCCCCCCGCCGGCCAGGTCCAGGCGACCGGGCTGGTCGGCCACGATCCAGCCGTCCAGCACGCCCAGGCCTCCCGGCATCGGCCGCGAGCGGCGGTACATGACCGCCCGGGTCCGCCCGAGCGCGGCATACGCGGCGCTCACCGGGTCCTCGGCGTTGAGGACCAGGGCGCCGTCGGGGTCCACCAATTCGGCGAGCCGCCGTTTGACCGCCCGGTAGGCGGCCACCGTGCCGTGCCGGTCCAGGTGATCCTGCGTGACGTGCGTGTAGACCGCGACGGTCGTTCCCCGGGACAGGGTGGGCAGCTGCAGCTCCGAGAGCTCCAGCACTACCCGGTGGAACGGCGTGAGATCGGGCAGCCGCTCCACCAGCGGCGTCCCGATGTTCCCCCCGAGGACCACCGGGTGCCCTCCGGCACCGAGAACCGCCGCGCAGAGCGCGCTGGTGGTGGTCTTGCCCTTGGTGCCGGTCACCCCCACGGTGGGGGCCGGGCAGAGACGCAGGAACAGGTCGACCTCGCTCACCACCGGGACGCGGCCCTGCGCCTCGAGCGCCGCCAGGGCTGCCCGCAGCCGCGGTTCGGTGGTGGGATAGCGGCTGTTGACCGAGGGCGAGCAGGCCACCAGCGCCTGGCCGAGCAGCGGCGCCGACGGGTCGACCTCCGGCCCGGCCAGGACCCGAACCGGACGGCCCTCCAGCGCCGCCAGCGCGTCGGCCAGTTCGGCCTCCGGTCGCCGATCGTAGACCGTCACCCGCGCACCACGGTCGGCCAGAAAACGCGCCAGCGCGATCCCGCTCCGGGCCAGACCGAGCACCGCGACCGGATGGCCGGCAAAGGCGTCCAGCGAGAGCCGATCCAGGTCGATTGGCTCCACGCTCCCGCCGATTGCCGCCTCGCTTCGATCCATCGCCGCTCCCCTACTCCAGCATGTGCAGCGACGAGAGGAAGAGCACCACGCCGATCATCGCGGCCAGCGAAGCCACGATCCAGTAGCGGAGCGTGATCTTCTCCTCGTCCCAGCCGCCGAGCTCGAACTGCCCGTGGATCGGCGTCCAGCGGAAGACGCGGCGGCCGGTGGTCTTGACCGCCGCCACCTGGACCAGGACGGAGCCGGCCTCGATCACGAAGATGATCCCGATGATGGGCAGGATGAGGGCCTGGCCCGTGATCAGCGCCGTGACGGCCAGGGCGGCCCCGAACGAGAGCGACCCGGAATCCCCCATGAAGATCTGCGCCGGATGCACGTTGAACCAGAGGAAGCCGAGCAGCGCGCCGATGATGATCGTGCACAGGATGGCCAGGTTGGTCTGGTTCGGCACGTTCAGCAGGGCGATGATCAGGTACGCGATGTAGCTGAAGACCAGGGTCCCGGCGGCCAGCCCATCCAAGCCGTCCGTGATGTTCACCCCGTTGCTCGCGCTGATGATGGCGAAGGCAGCCACCGCGATCCAGATCCAGGGGCCCACCGTGAAGTCGCCCACGAAGGGGACCCGGAACCCGTTCAGCTCGTAGTGGCGCTGCAGGTAGATCGCCGCCGCGATCGCCACCACCGTCTGCCAGAGCAGCTTCTGGCGCGCGGTGATCCCTTCCCCGCGCCGCGCGTTGAGATAGTCGTCCGCGGCACCCAGGATCCCGACTCCGGCCAGTGCGGCCAGGGGCGCGTAGGTGGACGCGTCGTAGATCCCGAGCCCCAGCGAGACCACCACCACGACGGCGATCAGGAGGAGCCCTCCCATGGTGGGCGTCCCCTCCTTGCCGGTGTGGGCCTCCGGCTCCTCGGCCCGAATGTGTTTGCCGAACCCGAGCCAGTGGAGGAGGCGCATGTAGGGCCGCATCAGGATGACGACGATCGCAAACGCCAGCAGCAGGCCCTGGACCAGGAGCACGTTCATGCGCCCGCCCCCCCTGCCGATGCCGCGCGCTCCAGGGCGCCCACCAGGTCATCCAGGCCAAGACCCCGGGCCGAGCGGACCTGCGGGTCCATTCCCAGCCCGCGGGACGCCTTGCACAGGACCACGTCCCCGGGCACGAGCCGCGCCAGCAGGGTTTCGAGCGCTGCCTGGATGTCCGGGACGGCCAGCACGGCCCCGGCGGACATCCCGGCCGCCCGCGCTCCCTCGGCGATCGGCGCTCCTCCCTCGCCCACCGCGAGCAGCAGGTCGGCACAGCGCGCCGCCCGGGCGCCCACCGCCCGGTGGAGCACCGGCGCCTCGGGACCCAGCTCCAGCATCTCCCCCAGGACCGCCACGCGGCGGCCAGGCAGGGTGGCCAGCAGATCGAGCGCCGCGGCCATGGAATCAGGGCCGGCGTTGTAGGTATCGTCGATGACGAGCCACGGGCCGACGCGCAGCAGCGTGTTCCGGTGCGCCGCGCGCCAGCCGCGGGCCAGCCCCGCGGCGATCGCATCTGCGTCAAGCCCTGCGGCGAGCCCGACGGCGGCGGCGGCCAGCCCGTTCTGCACCTCGTGGCGGCCCAGCGCGGGGATCTCCACGCTCAGCCCCGCGCGGTCCGGCAGACGCAGCTCGAAGGCCATGCCATCCAGGCCCCGCGAGACGACCTCGCACGCCGTCACGTCCGCGTCGTCCGCGAAGCCGTAGCGCAGGACCCTGGCCCGGGTGCGCCGGTCCATGCGCCGGACCCGCGGATCATCCGCGTTGAGAACCGCGGTCCCGTCCGGCGGCAGCGCTTCCACCAGCTGGCCCTTTCCCTCCTCGATCGCATCCATGGAGCCCGCGCGCTCCAGATGGATCCCGCGAACGGCGGTCACCACGCCGATCCGGGGACGCGCGATCGCCGCCAGCTGCGCGATCTCGCCGGGCACGTACATGCCCATCTCCACCACCGCGGCCTGGTGTCCCCGTTCCAGGCCGAGCAGCGTCAGGGGCAGGCCGATCTCGTTGTTCTCGTTGCCCTCGCTGCGCAGGACACGGAGGCGCTCCGACAGGACCGTTGCGCTCGCCTCCTTGGTCGAGGTCTTGGCGACCGACCCCGTGATCCCCACCACCAGCGGACGAAACCGCGACCGCCAGGCGGCCGCCAGGGCCTGCAGCGCCGCCAGGCCATCGTCGACGCGCACGATGGAGCACCCGCCGGGCGCCGCGTCACAGAGAGCGTCGAGATCAGCATCCGGGAGCTCCTGGGTGATCAGCAGCGCCGCAGCGCCCCGCCGCGCTGCCTCGGCCAGGTACCGGTGACCGTCGGTCTGCTCGCCCGGCAGTGCAACGAACAGCATCCCGGGCTCCACGCGCCGGGAATCCACCGCGGCCCGGAAGACAGGGCGGGCAGCGGCTCGAAGCAGGTGCCCGGCGGCGATGGCCGCGATCCCCGGACCGTCCAGGGCGTCGGGCGCGCTCGTTCCGGAGTTCGGGGCGTCACGCACGTTCAGCGCCATTCTCGCATGGCGGCCCCGTCAGGGGGCCGCCGGCGTCGCGGTCGGGGCCGGCACCTCGCCGCTCCAGGGGGTGCCCGAGATGGAGACCGCGGGCGGAGCGCCGGTCCCGCCAGCCCCCGTGGCCGTCCTGGGCAGGGGCGCCAGGTCCAGCGCCTGGATCGCGTCCCGGCCGATCCTCCGGAAGAGCTCGTTGGACGTGATGTTCTGCTGGAAGACGCCCTGCGCGAGGATGTCCGGCCGTCCATGGTCAATCTCGACCGCGATGATCAGCTCGGGACGCTGGCGCCCCAGGTATCCCACGAACGTGAAGTCGAACTGCGTGGAGAGCCAGTTGCCGATCCGCGGATCCCAGATCTGCGCGGTGCCGGTCTTGCCACCCACGTCGTAGCCCGGGATCAGCGTCCAGGCGGCGTACCAGGGCACCGTGGTCACGGTGTACCGCATCATGCGCGTGAGCGTGGACGAGAGGTCGGCACTCATCACGCGCTGGGGCGCCGGGACCTGCGCGGCGCGGCTTCCGACTTCATCGACCACGTGCGGTTCCACCAGCCACCCGCCGTTCACCATCGCCGCGTAGCCGCGTGCCAGCTGGGCGAGGGTGACGGCAACGCCCTGTCCGAAGGCGTGGTTCGCCAGGTCCACGGCCGACCACGGCGCGACGGCCGGGTTGGTCACCAGGCCGGGGAGCTCGCCCGAGAGGTCCACGCCCGTCGGCTCTCCGATCCCCATCCTGGTCCAGCTCGCGTACAGACTCGCGGAGGCACTGTTCACGGTGCTTCCCAGCATCCGGGCCACGCGGGCCGCTCCCACGTTGCGCGAGTACGCGATGACCTTCTCGAACGGAATCATCCCCATGGGGCGCCGGTCGGCGTCCGCGATCTGGACGTTTCCCACCTGCATCACCCCGCTGTCGTTGATGAGCGTGGTCGGGGTCACCACCTTCTGGCCGATCGCAGCAGTGGCCGTGAACATCTTCATCACCGATCCGGGCTCGTAGACCTGGCTGATGAGAGGATCCACGAAGGCGGCCGGAGACGTGCGGGCCACGGCCTGATAGTTGTTGGCGTCGTACCCGGGCTCGCTGCCCCAGGCCAGCACGGCGCCGGTCGCGGCATCCATCACGATCGCGCTCGCCCGCGTGGCCCCGTCGGCGATCCAGGCGGCGTTGAGCTCCTTCTCCACCGCCAGCTGCAGCCCGGCATCCAGCGTCAGCCGGAGGTCCTCGCCCGGGGTGCCCGGGGAAGAGACAATCTCGGTCCCGGCGATCGGTCGGCCGGCGATGTCCTGCTCGGCCATCGCGACGCGGGGCTGCCCCGCGAGCAGCGGCTGGTAGCGTTGCTCAACCCCGTACTGCCCCTGGCCGGCATCGTTGACGAACCCGAGCAGCTGGCTGGCGAGCGTGGTGTCCGGCGCGCCGCCCGGATTGGGATAGATCCGCACGGGCTGCGGGAGGAGGCTGAGTTCCGTCAGCGAGCCGCGGTCCAGCCCATCCTGGACGGCCTGGCTCTGCGCCGACGTCAGCTGGTTGGCCAGCACCACGTAGGACGCGTTCGAATCCAGTTGCGCGGCAAGGGCAGCGCTGGCCTGCCCATGCAGCCCCAGGATCGCAGCCAGCGCACCAGCCATGGGCGCCCGGTCCGCGGCGGCGATCTGGTTCGGGTAGGCCACCAGTTGATCCCGGTAGACGGTAGTGGCGAGCAGCACCCCGGTGCGGTCGTAGATCGAGCCGCGCGCCGCGGGCTCCACCACCTGTCGCTCCAGCTGCTGCTGGGCGATTCCCACCAGCTGGTCATGGGCGGCCACCTGCCAGTAGGCCAGCCTGGCGCCGGCCAGCGAGGCGAGCAGGACAAAGACCGTCAGGACGGCAACCAGGCGTCCGCGACGATCGGTCCGACCCAGCATCGGCCGGCTACCGCCCGCGGACCCAGAGCGGCGCCCCCAGCGGGTTGAGCCCCAGCGCCTGGGCCCGACGGGTGACCGAGATCTCGGCCCCCAGCGTGGCGATGTCGCCCTGCAGTGACTGCAGCTGCTGCGTCATGTGGTCCTGCTGCGCGAGCAGCCCGTCGATGTCGTAGCTGGTTGCGGCAACGCGCACGGTCTGGGTCAGGTAGAAGAGGCCCAGGAGAAACGCGACCAGGATGCCGGCCATGACCAGGCCAACCCGGCTGGCCCGTCGCCCGGCTCGCACCCGGGTTGCCTGCCTGCGTCTCGGCAGGACCGGGGCACGCAGCGGGTAGTAGCGCGTGCCGCTCGCGACGGCCATCAGGCGGCACCCTCGGCCCAGCCCATGGGCGTCCGGCCGAAGGCCATCCGAGCCAGTCGATCGCCGGATGGCTCGAGCGTGCGCAGGGGCGAACAGGCGACCTCCTCGCGCAACGCGGATTCCAGGCGCTCCTGCCGCTCGCGCACCTCGTGCTGACGCCGGCCGTAGGCGCGGCGCCGGTTCTGTTGGTGTCGACTGCTCACCTCAACCCCTCCTCTTCGTGGGTGTCAGACAGCGCCGCGATCACGCGGCCAGGCGTTCCGCGGCCCGGAGCCTTGCGCTTCGCGACCGGGGATTGGCGGCCACCTCCAGGGCCGACGGCGTGGCCGGCGTGCCGGCCACCAGGCGTACCCTCGGCTGACGGCCGCAGACGCAGACCGGAAACTCCGGAGGGCAGGTGCAGCCGCGGCGCTCCGCGGCTAGGAACCGCTTGACGATGCGGTCCTCGAGGGAGTGGTACGTGAGCACCACCAGCCGTCCCCCCGGCCGCAGCAGCTGCAGGCCTGCGACAAGGACGGCCTCCAGGGCCTCGAGCTCGCGGTTGACGGCGATTCGCAGCGCCTGGAAGACGCGCGTGGCGGGGTGCAGCCGCCGCCGGCCCGACGGCCGGGCTGGCACGGCACTCTCGATGACGCCCGCCACCGCGTCCGCCGTCAGCAGCGGCCGGCGCGCTCGCGTCTCCACGATCGCCCTCGCGACCCGGCCGGCGAAGGGCTCCTCGCCGTAGCGGCGGAAGAGGGCCGCGAGCTGGCGCTCGTCGAGACGCGACAGCAGCGCCCAGGCCGGCTCGCCCCGGCCCGGGTCGAAGCGCATGTCGAGCATGCCGGTGGCGTGAAAGCTGAAGCCCCTCGCCTCGTCCGCCAGCTGATACGAGCTGAGCCCGAGGTCGAGCAGGAGCCCGTCCGCCGGGTCGAAGCCGTCCGCCGCGGCGACCGCCGCAAGGTCCTCGAAGTTGGCCTGGCGGAGCACCGCGCGGCTGCCGAAGGAGGCGAGTCGCCGCGCCGCGCGCTGGATCGCGGCCGGGTCCGCGTCAATGCCCAGCAGGCGCCCGTCGGGCGCGATGGCCTCCAGGATCCGGACGGCGTGCCCGCCGCCCCCGAGCGTCCCGTCGACCTGGAGGCTGCCCGGTCGTGGAGCGAGTGCCTGCATGACCTCCTCCACCATGACCGGAACGTGCCCTGCCTCCAGCGCCGGGGTCCCCGAAGACGGATCCCGTCCGGATCCCGGAGATGCGGTGCGGCGATCAGAACCCAAGGCCCTGGAGGTGCTCGGCGAGCACCTCGGGTGCGGACATCGCCGCGCTGTAGGACGCCCACGCCGCGGGCGTCCAGAGTTCCACATGGTCGTGGCCGCCCACCACGACGGCCTCGGTGGTCAGCCCGGCCCACTCCCGGAGCGAGGGCGGCACCACCAGCCGTCCCTGGCGGTCGAGCTCCAGCTCGAAGGCGTGGGCGAAAACGTGCCGTCGAAAGGAGCGGGCATCGGCATCGCCGAGCGGCAGGGAGGCCACGCGTTCCGCGAGCCGGTCGAAATCGGCCCGGGGGAAGATCGCAAGGCACGAATCCAGCCACCGGGTGATGACTGGCGTCTCCGCCAGCTGGGTCCGGAATCGCGACGGCACGGCCACGCGACCCTTCTCATCCACGGTGTGCCGGTACTCGCCAATGAACACGGTCCGGGCCTCTCCGTCTCCCCGCCTTGCCCCACTTCACGCCACTTGGCGCCACTGTTAGCATCATACACGTCGACTCGGCCCCGTCAATGCAATTTCACGGCCAGACCGGGATGGCAGGAACCGGTTCGGAGACTGGCAACCACCGCCTCCCAATCGAGAGCCCGGATCCGTACCGGCAGCATCCGAGGGGGTCGTCAACCGGCAGATGGCGTTCGGCAGGTAGTACGAAGCGGCGAGTGCGGAATGGAAGGGGCGCATGCTAGGCTGCGCCGCCGGAGGTGGGATCAGCACCAGCGTGGCACTCGAAGCACGGGCAATCGAAACGGCGACCGGGGCGGTCCAGCGCGATCACCTGCGACGCTGCACCTTCCGCCGCCTTGCGGCGGTCCGCGTTGGCTCGCGCCGCCTGTACGCCGTGGAGTGCCTCTACCCCGACCGGCTGCTCCCCATTCCGTTGGGTGAGCTGGCCACCGCACGGCCGATCTGCGACGCGTGCACGGCCGCCCACGTGTTCCGCCCCGACGAGGACTGACGTCGCGGTCTCGCCGCGGGGGCAGCACGCGCCCACGGCTCCGGCCGACGCGAGCCCCCACGAGCGATCGCAGCCGTCGAGTAGAATCCCCCTGTCGACAAGTCGGCCGGACGGTCGCGGGGGCGCGCCGGGGCAACCCGGTGCCGCTCTCGAGGAAAGTCCGAGCTCCATGACGCAGGGTAGCGGGCAACTCCCGTCCGCCGCGAGGCGAGGACCAGCGCCACAGAGACGAGTCCGGCCCCTCGCGGGCCGGGGTGAAACGCGGCAAGCTCTACCCGGAGCAAGGCCGAATAGGAGGACGATGCCGGGCGCTGTCCCGGTGCAGGTGCGTCACCGAGTCCTCGGGTAGGCCGCTTCGAGCCGGCGGGTAACCGCCGTGCCGAGATGGATGACCGCCGTCGCGGTTCGACCGCGATACAGAACTCGGCTTACAGGCCGGCTTGTCGACACTCCCGGCACCGCCTGCCAGCGCGCCGGCCTACGGCTCTGGCTCGGCCTCGCGTTCCTCCGCCTGGATGCCCAACGCGACGCGATAGCGACGCTCCAGCGCCGCGGCCGCGGCAGGGTCGTCCAGGGCCAGGTTGGCCAGCGCATCGGCCGCACGATTGCGTGCCCGGGGCTCGTGCGTGGCGCTCCAGCGGTGCATTGCCGCCAGCAGCCTGCGGGCCTCGTCATGCAACCCGATCAGCTTGGCGTCGCGGACCCGCCATCGGCCGTTCAGCTGCTGGACGATGAGGTTCGAGTCAAGGATCAGGTCCACCTCGTCCGCGCCCAGGCGGCGGGCGAGCCGGAGCGCGAGCACGACCCCGGCGTATTCGGCCACGTTGTTGGTCCGGGTCCCGAGGGGCCGGGCCACGACGGCCAGGGGCGGCGCGTCGGGATCGCGGCTGTCCGGCCGGCTGGCATCCACCAGGATGGCCCCGCAGGAGGCCGGACCGGGGTTACCGCGGGCGGCGCCGTCGGTCCGGATCACCAGGTGACGGGGCCCGGCACCGACCGGTGCGTCGAGGCTCGCCGGCGGGCTCAGGCGGTCTGCTCCACGATGGCCCCCGAGACCTCCAGGATGGCCCGCGTGATGTTGATCCCTCGAGGACACGCCTCCACGCAGTTGAAGATCGTCCGGCAGCGCCAGACGCCGTCCCGATCGGAGAGGATCTCCAGGCGCTCTTCCGCGCCGTGGTCGCGCGAATCAAAGATGAAGCGGTGGGCGTTGACGATCGCCGCCGGGCCCACGTAGGTGGGTCGGGCCCAGAACGACGGGCAGGACGACGTGCACGCGCCGCAGAGGATGCACTTGGTGGTGTCGTCGAAGACGGCGCGCTGCGCGGGCGACTGCAGCCGCTCCCGCTGCGGGGGCGGGTCGTCGTTGATGAGGAATGGGCGCACCGAGCGGTACTTGGCGAAGAACCCGTCCATGTCCACGACCAGGTCCTTCACCACCGGCAGCCCGGGCAGCGGCGCGACCGAGATCCGGCCGCCGAGCTGATCGACCCGGATCTTGCAGGCGAGCCGGTTGCGGCCGTTGATCATCATGGCATCCGAGCCGCAGATGCCGTGGCCGCAGGAGCGGCGGAACGTGAGCGAGGCGTCCTGCTGCCACTTCACCATGTGGAGCAGATCGAGGACCCGGGTCATGGGGTCCACATCGAGCCGGTACTCGACCCAGTGGGACGAGGTGTCGTGCTCGGGATCGAAGCGCTGAACGCGAAGGGTGACCTGCATGCGATGCGCTCCCGCTCTAATAGACGCGTGGCTTCGGCGTGAAACGCGTGATGCTCACCGGCTTGTAGCGCAGCGTCGGACCACCGTCGGCACGGTAGGCCAGCGAGTGCTTGAGCCAGTTCGGGTCATCGCGCTGGGGGTAATCCTCGCGATAGTGCGCCCCGCGGCTTTCCGTCCGCGCCAGCGCGGCCGCCACGGTGACCTCCGCGCAGTCCAGGAGGTACCCCACCTCGTGGGCCTCGATCAGGTCCTGGTTGAACTGCGTGCCGGTGTCCTGTACCCGCACGTTCTGGTAGCGCTCCCTGAGCCCCCGGACCACCCCCTGCGCCCGGGTCAGCGTCTCCTCGGTCCGGAAGACGCTGACGTCATCCATCATCACGTCGGCCAGCTCGCGCCGGATCTGCGCCGGAGGTTCGCCCTCGTGCCGTGCCGCCAGCGCCTGGAGCTCCGCAAGGACCGGCTCGGTGGCATCGGCCGGCAGGTCCGGAAGGTCGGACTGCCGCGCAAAGCGCGCCATGTCGCGCCCCGCCCGGCGCCCGAACACCAGGATGTCGAGGAGCGAGTTGGTGCCCAGACGGTTCGCGCCGTGGACGCTCACACAGGCACACTCGCCGGCCGCGTAGAGCCCCGGCAGGACGGTGTTCTGCTCGTCCACCACGACTCGCGAGGTCACGTCCGTGGGAATCCCGCCCATCGCGTAGTGGGCGGTCGGCTGGATCCCCACCGGCTGGGTGTACGGCTCCACCCCCTGGTAGATGCGCGCGAAGTCGGTGATGTCGGGGAGCTTCTCGTCGATGAGCGCCCGCCCCAGGTGGTGGACGTCGAGCCAGACGTAGTCCTTGCCGTCCACGCCACGCCCTTCGCGGATCTCGTTGTAGATGGCGCGGCTCACCACGTCGCGAGGGGCCAGGTCGAGCAGCGTGGGCGCGTACCGCTCCATGAATCGCTCGCCCTTGCCGTTGAGGAGGATCCCGCCCTCGCCGCGGGCCGCCTCGGAGAGGAGCACACCAAGACCGGCCAGGCCGGTCGGATGAAACTGGTAGAACTCCATGTCCTCCAGCGGCACGCCGCGCCGGTAGGCGAGCGCCACCCCGTCGCCGGTGAGCGTGTGGGCGTTGGAGGTGATGCGGAAGGCACGGCCGTAGCCGCCCGTGGCGAGCAGCACGGCCTTGGCGCGGAAGACGTGGAGCGTACCGTCGGCCAGCCGATAGGCCACCACGCCCTGCGTCGCGCCGCCCTCGATCAGCAGGTCCACCACGGCGTATTCGTCGAAGAAGCGCACGTCGTGCTTGATGCACTGCTGGTAGAGCGTCTGCAGGATCATGTGGCCGGTCCGGTCGGCCGCGTAGCAGGCGCGCTTGACGGGCGCCTCGCCGAAGTTCCGCGTGTGGCCGCCAAAACGGCGCTGGTCGATCCGCCCGTCATCGGTCCGGTTGAACGGCAACCCCAGGTGTTCGAGCTCGATCACCGTCTCGATCGCCTCGCGCGCCAGGATCTCCGCGGCGTCCTGGTCGACGAGGTAGTCGCCACCTTTGACGGTGTCGAACATGTGCCACTCCCAGTGGTCTTCCTCCTGGTTGCCCAGGGCCGCGCAGATCCCCCCTTGCGCGGCACCGGTGTGGGAGCGGGTCGGGTAGAGCTTGGTCAGGACCGCGGTGGGGACGCCGTCACGGGCCAGTTCCAGCGCGGCGTACAGGCCGGCGCCGCCAGCGCCGACAATCACCGTGTCGAACTCGTGGATGGTCGGCGCGTCCATGCTCACGCCCCCACCGGCAGGGTCAGCACGACCCCCGTGCCGGCTGCGAACAGGACGATCGCGATCACGTAGAGGGCGGACATACTGAGGAGCCGTGCTCGGGCGCCACTCACGTAATCGCCGATGACGGTTCGGACACCCATGAAGCTGTGGAAGAGGACCGCCATCAACAGGGTCCAGTCAAACACGCGCCAGGCCAGGCTGCCCCACCGGGCGGCGATCCAGGAGGCGTTCTCCTGGGACGGATCGAAGACGAAGTGCATGATGCTGAAGTGGGCCAGGGCCAGCACGAACAGCATCACGCCCGAGATCCGCATGAAATACCAGACGAAGAGCTCGAAGCCGCTGCCGTGCGGGCGGCTGCGCCCGGCCGTGCGGGGGTCGATCGTCACCATCGCATCGCCCTCCTAGGCACCGATGCCGAGAGCCGGACCGATGACCGGCCGCAGGATGATCACGGCACCGGGCACTCCCACCACCACGAAGATGACCCAGCTCGCGTACCAGAGTGCACGGTGATAGACGGTCATGGCGGGCCACAGGTCGATGATCAGGATGCGCAGGCCGTTCAGGGCGTGGTAGAGGAGCGCGGCGCCCAGCAGCACCTCGACGATGCGGCCGGGCGTGCTCGCATAGATCTGGAGCAGCGTGTTGTAGGCCTTCGGATCGCCGCCGACGAGGTAGATGTCGACGACGTGCACCACCACGAAGAGCCAGATGGCGACCCCGCTGATGCGGTGGAACGCCCAGGCGAGCATTCCCGCTTGTGCACGATACCGGAGCAGCATGGCGCCTCCGAGGTACGCAGTCCGTGCGATAAGTCAGACCGGCAGGCACCGGCCCGTGGGGCGCGGTGGCCACGGGCCCCGATCCGCACCGCCCCCGCCCCGGAGCGCCCCCGCGCGCACGCTGGGGAGCGGAAACCGGACGAGGCCTGCCATGGGTTCGCATTCTAGCCCCGCGCCCGGCCCCGCATCGGGTGGTTTGCCGCACCTCGACGGGGGGCGGATCCCCCCACCGAGCCCAAGCGGCTATCCTGCGGGAGGCGGGTGTCGCCACGATGCTCCATGGAGGCAGTGGTCGGTCGTGAAGCTCCAGGAATTCCATGCGCGCGAGTTGCTCGCGGCGGCCGGCCTGCCGGTGCCGCCGGGCCAGGTCGCCACAACGCCCGGGGAGGTGGCAGTTGCTGCCCGCGAGCTGCTGGCCGGCGGCGCACGCGGGGTGGTGGTGAAGGCGCAGGTGCTGGTCGGCGGTCGCGGCAAGGCCGGTGGTGTCAAGCTTGCCGCCACCCCCGGAGACGCCGAGCAGGTTGCCCGTCAGATCCTGGGCATGACCATCAAGGGGATCGTGGTCCGCAAGGTGCTGGTCGCGCCCGCGTCCGACATCCGGCACGAGTACTACCTGGGCGCTGTGCTGGATCGGACCGCGCAGCGGATCCTGGTCATGGGCTCGGCCGAGGGGGGCGTCGAGATCGAACAGGTGGCGCAGGAACATCCCGACTCGATCGTCCGGGTGTACGCGCACCCGCACCTGGGGCTCCTGGATTTCCAGGCGCGCCGGGTGGCCCTCGCCCTCGGGCTCACCGGGCCATACCTGGCCGACGCGGTGGCCATCGCGCAGGGGCTGGTGCAGGTCATGGTCGCCAACGACGCGGACCTGGTGGAAGTCAACCCGCTCGCCGTTGTGCGCGAGGAGGGCGCCGACGGGACGGGCCGCGAGCGACTGGTCTGCCTGGACGCCAAGATCACGCTGGACGACTCGGCCCTCCCCCGCCATCCGGACCTGGAGGCGCGCCGTGACCTGGACGAGGAAGATCCGGCCGACGCGGAGGCGCGCGAGCAGGAGATCAACTTCATCCACCTCGACGGGTCCATCGGGTGCCTGGTGAACGGAGCCGGGCTCGCCATGACCACCATGGACCTGGTCAAGCGCGCCGGTGGCGAACCGGCCAACTTCCTCGACATCGGCGGAGGTGCCAGGGCCGAGACGGTCGCCGCCGCGATGCGCCTGATCCTCGCGGACCCGAGGGTCCAGGTGATCCTGGTCAACATCTTCGGGGGAATCACCCGCGGCGACGAGGTGGCACGGGGCCTGGTGGAGGCCCGGGCGCAGCAAGCACGCGAGGTGCCCATGGTGGTTCGGATCGTGGGCACCAACGCCGACGAAGCGCAGCGGATCCTGCGGGAGGCAGCGTTCCAGACAGCCCCCAGCCTGGAGGCAGCGGCCGCGCAGGCGGTGGCCGCAGCCCACCGGCACGGGGCAGCGGCAGGAGGGGCCGGGCGATGAGCATCCTGGTCGGGCGCGACACGCGGCTGGTGGTCCAGGGGATCACCGGACGCGAGGGCGAGTTCCACTCCCGGCAGATGCAGGCCTACGGTACGCAGGTCGTGGCCGGCACCCGTTTCGGGAAAGGCGGCCAGCGGGCGCTGGACGGGACGGTGCCGGTCTTCGACACGGTTGACCTGGCGGTTCGAGAGACCGGCGCCAACACCAGCATCATCTACGTCCCCGCGCCGTCCGCACCGGACGCCATCCTGGAAGCCGTGGATGCCGGCATCAAGCTGGTGGTCTGCATCACCGAGCGCATTCCCGCCCTGGACATGGTCCGGGTGATGCCCTTGGTCCGCGAGGCCGGGGCGCGGTTGATCGGTCCGAACTGCCCCGGGCTCACCTCGCCCGGACGCGCCAAAGTGGGGATCATCCCGGGCTCGATCCACCGCGAGGGACCGGTGGGCGTGGTGAGCCGATCGGGCACGCTCACCTACGAGGTGGTGCAGGCGCTGACCGATGCCGGGATCGGCCAGTCGACCTGCGTGGGGATCGGGGGCGATCCGGTCATCGGCACCACCCACCGGGACGTCCTCGAGCTTTTCGCCGCGGACCCGGAGACCGAGGGCGTGGTCCTGATCGGCGAGATCGGGGGCAGCGCGGAGGAGGAGGCCGCGGCATGGGCCGCCGACCACCTGCGGGGCGTGCCCAAGGCGGCCTTCATCGCGGGGCGGACGGCGCCGGAGGGCAAGCGCATGGGGCATGCCGGCGCGATCATCAGCGGTGGATCGGGAACCGCTGCCGCGAAGGTGGCGGCGCTGGAAGCCGCCGGGTTCCGGGTGGCCGAGACCCCCGAACAGATCTCGCGCCTCCTGATCGAGCAAGGGGTCCGGCCGAGCGGCGCTTCGGTCCGCTGAACGGCGCCTCACTGCGCCTCGGGCCGCCGAGCCTCGCTTGGGTGCGCCTCGGGCCGCCGAGCTTCGGTCCGCTGAACGGCGCTCGGCTGGACTGCCGTTCCCGCGTCACACGGCGGGGCCGCCACTGACGGGTGCCCCGCTGTCGCCGTACAGCGCCGCCCATGCAGGCCCGCCACGCGCCTCGATCAGCTCGACGAGGACGCCGTGGCAGCTCCTCGGATGCAGGAACGCCACCGGCCCTTCCGCGCCAGCCCGCGGCGCCCGGTCGATCAACTCGACTCCGGACGCCTCCAGGCGCGCGAGCGCCGCCGAGATGTCGGGCACCTCGAAACAGACGTGGTGGAACCCCTCCCCGCGCGACTCCAGGAAGCGCGCCACGCCGGTCGAGGGGTCCACCGGCTCGACCAGCTCGATCCGGCTCGGCCCAATCGGCAGAAAGGCGATCCGCACGCCATCGGACGGGATTGGCACGACCGCGTCGAGATCCAGCCCCAGCGTGTCATGGTAGAAGCGAACGGCTGATTCCAGGTCGCGCACCACCACCGCGACGTGATGGATGGCGCCCAGGCCATGCTGTCCGCCAAAATCGGAAGGAACCATGGCAGTCTCCCTGGAGTCGTGACTGGCCCGCGGCACGGGCTCAGATTGTGACGGATTCGCGGTGCTCGCCCCAGGCCACCCGGAGGACGTCACTCATCTCCCCAAGCGTGGCCTGCGCATGGACCGCGTCGATGAGCGCCGGGACCAGGTTGGCCTCGCTGCGCGCCACCGCCGCGACCTTGTCGAGCGCCCGCTCCCAGGCGACCGGGTCCCGCTCTGCCCGCACCCGCCGCACGCGCTCCACCTGGCGGCGCTCCTCTTCGGGGTCGATGCGCTGGGTGGGGGGCGCTGGCGCAGGGTCATCCACGAACCGGTTGACGCCCACCACGACCTCATCCCCCGACTCGATCGCACGCTGGCGACGGTAGGCGGCCTCCTGGATCTGGCGCTGCTGGTAGCCGCCCTCGATCGCCGCCAGGGTCCCGCCCATCGCGTCGATCTCGTCCAGGTAGGCGTTCGCCGTGCGCTCCAGCTCATCGGTCAGCGCCTCGACGAAGTAGCTGCCGGCCAGCGGATCCGGTGTCTCGGTCACGCCCGCCTCGTGGGCAAGGATCTGCTGAGTCCGCAGGGCCAGCCGAGCCGACTCTTCGGTCGGGAGGGCCAGTGCTTCGTCACGCGCATTGGTGTGCAGGCTCTGGGTCCCTCCCAGGACGGCCGCAAGCGCCTGCAGCGTGGTACGGACCACGTTGTTGTCGATCGACTGCGCGGTCAAGCTGCTCCCCGCGGTCTGTGTGTGAAACCGGCACATCATGGACCGCTCCTGCCGGGCCCCGAACCGGTCCCGCATGATGCGCGCCCACATCCGCCGTGCTGCCCGGAACTTCGCGACCTCCTCGAAGAGCTCGCTCCAGGCCGCAAAGAAGAAGCTCAGGCGACCGGCAAATCGGTCGACGTCGAGCCCCCGCTGCCGCGCGGCCTCCACGTATGCGATCCCGTCGGCGAGGGTGAACGCGAGTTCCTGGGCCGCAGTGGCCCCTGCCTCCCGCATGTGGTACCCGCTGATCGAGATGGTGTTCCATTTTGGCAGCTCAGACGAACAAAATTCGAAAACGTCCGTGACCAGACGCATCGATGGCCGGGGCGGGTAGATGTAGGTGCCCCGGGCGATGTACTCCTTGAGAATGTCGTTCTGCGTGGTGCCGCTGATGGCCCCGCGCGGCACCCCCTGGCGTTCCGCGGCCGCGACATAGAAAGCCAGCAGGATCGCGGCGGTCGCGTTGATGGTCATGGACGTGCTGACCCGATCGAGCGGAATGCCGTCGAGCAGGGTTTCCATGTCGGCCAGCGAGCCGATGGGCACGCCGACCCGCCCCACCTCTCCCTCCGCCTGCGCCGAGTCGGGGTCGTAGCCCATCTGCGTCGGGAGGTCAAAGGCGACGGAGAGCCCGGTCTGCCCCTGCTCGAGGAGGTAACGGAAACGCCGATTGGTCTGGGCTGCGCTGGCAAAGCCGGCGTATTGCCGCATGGTCCAGAGCCGACCACGGTACATGGTCGGCTGCACCCCACGGGTGAAGGGAAACTCCCCCGGCCGCCCAAGGTCGCGGTCCTCGTCGAGTCCGCCCACGTCCGCGGGCACATACAGGTCCGCGATCTCGATCCCGCTCGAAGTGGCGAACCGTGCGCGGCGCTCGGGATGCTCGGCCACGGCCGCTGCACGCGCCGTGTTTCGCCACCGCGCCCGGCCGGCCTCGCTCGGCGAAGCCGCCCCGGGTTCCTGCCCCGCGCCCGTCCCGCCCTGACTCCCCTCGCTCCCGGTCACACGATCACCATCAACTCGTCCCCCAGCCCCACGCGGGCTCCGCGCGCGCACTCACGCCTTCGATGGTACCCGCCCGGGGCGCCCGAAGGATCGCGCTTCCCCGGGCACAGGATGCACCGGTTGGGAGCTGGTTGCCAACGCAGCCCCGGCCGGGTCGTCGATGCGCAGGCACCTGGCCACGGCCGGCTGCGCCCTGAAACACCCCGCAACGCACGCCGCCTCGACACGTGCGGCCTCCGCATCGGCTGCGCCGGGGACGGGCACAGTCCGAGAGCCCACCCCGCGCCGCGAAGGGAGGATGCGCACGACTGTCGCGCCCCGGGTGGTGACGGCGAAGCGATCGAAGGCCGGCGCTCCGCCGCCGGGCACCGGTCGGTGCTCCGCCGCCGCGGCACAGCGATCCCGGCCTGCGTCTTTGTACAAAGACGCAGCACGACAGATGAGCCCGGGGTCCCTCCGGCGCACCCGGTCACCGGAGACCCTCCCCTGCCGATACGGAGCGTTGCGATCTTGTTTGGGGGCCAGCGTCTTGAACGCACGGACGTGACACAGTCAAGTGGCCCATGGTCGACGCGGTCATCCACGCAGCCTCGGGCCGCCGGGGTGTACCGGCTGGCAACGCGGTCCCGGCACTCGCAAGCCACGGGCGTTGGCTCGGCCTCGGCATCCAGCGGCCTCACCATCCGTCGGCGGCATCCAGCGGCGTCGTCCAGCGGACGGGCGAGCCGCTCGCCAAAGATGCAGGTGATGGCCCCGCGCGTACCACCACGACATCGGCAACGGGCCAGACAAGGTCCGCGTCGCCACGGATGTGCTGGCTCGTGCGTTGGTGCATGTGCGCCGCCATGGGCCTTTCGTGCGCGCACCGTGAGCCTTGGCGGCGTGGCCTCCGTTGAACGTGGAGCAACCAGGCTCCGTGCCAGATGATCCCGCCACGTTCCCGGGTGACTGCGGAGAGAAAGCCCGAGACATCGGCCCGCGCCCGGAGCCGAGGCATGAGCGCGCAGCGGAAGGACACGAACCGAGCCTTCTTGTCCAGGGCGCCGATGTCAAGCGCGGGCCGGGGCCATTCGGCGGCAGGGAGTTCGGGACGCCCCTCGCCATGCCCAGCGTGCTGGCTTCGTCCGGGGCGGAGCGAGGAACAACGCCCCAAGCTGCGCATGCGTGGCCGCGAAGCCTGACAGCGGACGTGCCAATCTCCCCGTAGGCGGACAGCGACCTCCACACTGACG
>JBMFSS010000025.1:0-41574 GCA_049967415.1 Candidatus Limnocylindrales bacterium | reverse complement strand
CCGTGGCTGTCTTCCGCCGATTCGAGCCCTGATCAGCCGGCGATGCGCCGGCCCGAACGGCACATCGCCCTGGTCGTCGCCGCAGGGCCGGGGTTGCCCGGGTGGGGCTTGCCCCCGCTCACCGAGCCGGTCCCTCGTCGGCCGCTTCGGCTGCCTCCCGGCTAGTAATCGGTCGCCCCTCGTAGGCCTCCACCCTCGCCCGCAGCTCCGCGGGCAATGGCTGCACTCTGCCCGTCGCGTAGTCGTACATCACCTGCACGGTGGCGCCGTGCGCCGCCAGCCGAGCACGACCGAAGGGGGAGTCCTCGGCCAGCAGCCGGAACTCCATGCCAAAGGACGAGCAACCCGCCCACGCGACGCGGCATTCGCAGACCAGCGGCTCCCCGAAGCGGATCGGGCTGACGTAGGTGACGCGGGCCTCGGCCAGGATGAAGCTGCGCTCGTTCGACTCGGCACCGATCCCGAAGGTGGAGCCGGTCGCGGCGCGGTAGTACCCCGCCCGCGCCATCTCGAAGTAGGTCAGGTAGACCGCGTTGTTCACGTGGCCCATCGCGTCGGTGTCGCCAAAGCGCACCTCGATGGGCCGGCGATAGTGAAAGGGGCCCCGGGGCGGATATGGGCGAGTCATCATCAGCGCATTGTGCGACAGACGCCGCCGGCCCGGCCACGCCCAGCACGGGCCACCCACGGCCCATGCGAACGACCGGCTGCCGGCACAATCTCCGAGCTACCCGGCCGGCTCCACGAGCAGCGTCCCGCCCGGCACGACCGCCCCGCCTGACTCCTCCACCTGGAACGCGTAGCGCCCCGGCCCCGGCGCCATGAACCGGAGCGTCGTGGTCTGGCCGGGACGGGCCGGCAGCTCCACGCTCGGGATCCCGGCCACCGTCAGGTCCTGAAAGCCCGATCCGTGGTTGGTGAAGCGCAGGTAGACGAACTCGCCGCTGCGGACGCGGACCTCGGCGGCCAGCGGGGCGCCGCCCCGCGCCACCAGCGAGACCTGCTGCGCTGACGTGTCCAGCCACTGGTTGCCGGCCAGCACCACGGCGGCCACCACGATCCCGGCGGCGGCGATCCCCAGCAGGTAGCCGGCGTCGCGGATCCTCGTGCCCAGTGGCCGGTGGCCAAGCTGCGCCTGCCCCGGCCGGGCGTCGAACCCCCGCAGCCGGAGCGAGTTGGTGACCACGCTCACCGAACTGAGCGCCATCGCACCGGCCGCCAGTGCGGGGCTGAGGGTGGTGCCCGTGAACGGGAAAAGGAGCCCCATCGCGATGGGGATGAGCACCACGTTGTAACCGAACGCCCAGGTCAGGTTCTGCCGGATCACGCCCATGGTCCGGCGAGCCAGCGCAATCGCCGAGACCACCGCCCGCGGGTCACCACCCACCAGCGTCACGTCCGCCGCCTCGATCGCCACGTCGGCGCCGGTGCCGATCGCGATCCCCAGGTCCGCCTGGGCCAGCGCGGGTGCGTCGTTGATGCCGTCGCCCACCATGGCGACGCGCCGGCCGCGAGACTGCAGCTCAGCGACCTTGGCGGCCTTGTCGGCCGGGAGGACCTCCGCCATCACGCGCTCCGGGGGGATCCCGACCTGTCGCGCCACGGCCTCGGCGGTGGCCCGACGGTCGCCCGTCACCATCCAGGTCTCGATCTTCCCGGCCTGCAGTGCCCGCACGGCAGCCGCTGCCTCTGCCTTCACGGGGTCGGAGACCACCACCAGCCCAGCCAGCCGGGGATCCTCATCCGGTCCATCGGCGACGGCCACGTAGATCGGGGTGCGGCCACTCGCCGCTTCCTCTGCGGCCACCGCCTCGAGCGCCCCCACGTCCACCCCCTGGGCGGCCATCAACCGCGCGTTGCCGGCCACGGCCCTGCGGCCCTCCACGGTCGCGAGGACGCCGCTGCCGGCCAGTGCCGCAAACCCGCTCACCGTCCCGCGCCCCACGCCCCGGCCGTCGGCGGCCGCCACAATGGCCGCCGCCACCGGGTGCTCGGAGCCGCGTTCCAGGGCACCGGCCAGGTCCAGCAAGCCGGCCGGCGTCGTGCCACGCACGGGGACGATCCCCGTGACAGCCGGCTTGCCGAGCGTGAGCGTCCCGGTCTTGTCCAGGACCAGCGCGTCGATCCGGCCCGCCTGCTCGAGCGCCTCACCGCCCCGGAAGAGGACGCCGGCCTCGGCGCCTTTCCCGCTGCCGACCATGATCGCGGTAGGCGTCGCAAGCCCCATCGCGCAGGGGCAGGCGATCACCACCACAGAGATGAAGGCGGTCAGGGCCAGCGTGAGGCGCGGCTCGGGGCCCAGGAGCATCCAGAGGCCGAACGTGACCGCGCCGGTCGCCAGCACGAACGGCACAAAGTAGGCGCTGATCCGGTCCGCCAAGCGCTGGATGGGCGCCTTGGAGCCCTGGGCCGACTGGACCATCGCCACGATCCTGGCGAGCGCCGTGTCACGTCCCACCCGGGTGGCCCGGAAGACGAACGAGCCGCTGGTGTTGAGCGTGGCGCCGATCACCTCGTCGCCAGGGCGCTTCTCGACCGGGATCGGCTCGCCGGTCAGCATCGATTCGTCCACCGGCGAGGCGCCCTCGACCACGATCCCATCCACCGGCACCTTCTCGCCGGGCCGGACCCGCAGGAGATCGCCGGGCTGCACCTGCTCGAGGGGGACATCGACCTCAGCCTCGCCCCGGACCACGCGGGCGGACTTCGCCTGGAGCCCGATCAGCGCCTTGACCGCACCCACGGTCTGCCCCTTGGCCCGCGCCTCCAGCCACCGCCCGAGGAGGATGAGCCCGACGATGATGGTGGAACTGTCAAAGTACGTGTCAGGGCGGATCCCGGCTCGCAATACCACGTCCGGGTACATGGTCACGAAGACGCTGTAGCCCCAGGCAGCGCTCGTACCCACCGCCACCAGGGTGTCCATGGTGGCGCTCGCATGCTGGAGCGCCCGCCAGGCGGCCCGGTAGAAGCGCGCGCCGGCCCAGAACTGGATGAAGGTCGCCGGCCACAGGACCAGCTTGTTGAGGTCCTCCATGCCGATCGGCAGGCCGGGCCAGAACATGAGCAGCATGATGGCGGCGGCCACGGCCAGGCTGGCCAGCGACTGGATCGCCAGCTCGCGGCGCTCCCGGGCCCGCTCGAGGTCCTCATCGGTCGTCTCGTCGGCCAGCGCCCCTTCGCCCGCTGCGGCCCGGCCCTGGTCGGCGCCACCGCGGACTTCGTACCCTGCGGCCTCGATGGCCCCGATCAGCTCGCCCCGGCCGGTGACAGTGGGCAGGAACCGGACGGTTGCCCGTTCGGTGGCCAGGTTGACGCTCGCCTCCTGCACGCCCTCGGTTTTCTTCAGGAACCGCTCGATCCGGTTCACGCACGACGCACAGGTCATCCCCTCGATCGGGAGGACGATCTCGATGGGCTGCGCCGGCTCACTGCGGACGGGCGCGCCAGCGGACGACTGACCGGACACCACGACACTCCAGCTGTGGATGGGCGGACAGGCGAACGCCTGGCTCGCCGTCCCTAATACTCCTGGGGAGTATGCGCTCCGGCGAGCCCGTGGTCAACGACGGATGCGCGCGGGCCGGGAATCCGTCCCTCAGCGGACGTACCCGTCGGGGACGAGCGGCAGATCGCGGAGCCGCCTTCCGGTGGCGGCGAAGATGGCGTTGGCGATGGCCGGCGCAATCGCGATGATGGGCGTCTCGCCGCCGCCGGCCGACGGCAGCTCCCGATGGTCCACCAGGATCACCTCGATCGGCGGCACGTCCAGGAACCGGGGAACACGGTACTGCGACAGTCTGGCATTGCGGACCTGCCCATCCGCGAAGCGAACCGCCTCGAAGAGCGCGCCTCCCAGCCCCATGACCGTGGCCCCCTCCACCTGGTTGACCAGTCCATCCGGGTTCACCACCTGGCCGCAGTCGTAGGCACTCACGATGCGAAGCAGCTCGAGAAGGCCGTCATCGTGTACGCGGACTTCGGCCACCGTGGCGATGCGGGCCCACTTCTCGAGCCCGCCGGCGATGCCGAGGGCCCAGCCGTCATGCGGCGGCCGGCCCCAGCCCGCCCGTTCGGCCGCCGACCGGAGCGTCGCAGCCAGGCGTTCGTCGCCCAGGTGCTGCAGACGGAACTCCAGCGGGTCCACGCCGAGCCGATGGGCGAGCTCGTCCATGGCGGACTCTCGGGCGAAGTTGTTGGCGGTCGCTGCCAGCGCCCGGTAGGAACCGGTGCGCAATGGCGAGACGGCAGGCTGGAAGTCAACCCGCCGGTCGCGGACCTCGTACGGGGTGTCGAGCGCGTTGGGGCCCGAGTTGAGGTTCACGAACGACCAGGCGCGTAACCGGCCCTCGGCAGTGGCGCCGGCCCGCACGTCGATGACCGCAAAGGGCCGGAAGTAGGCCCAGCTGGTCTCTTCCTCGCGGCTCCAGCGGACCTTGACCGGGCGGCCGGCGGCCCGGGAGAGCCGCGCGGCCTCGATCGCCGCTTCGCCGGTGTGTTTGCCGCCCCAGCCCCCTCCCGTGGATGGCACGATCACCCGGATCCGTTCCTGCGGCACCTCGAGCGCGGTTGCGAGTTGCTCTCGAACGCCGAACGGCCGCTGGCTGCCGGTCCACACGGTCAGGCGGTCGCCTTCCCATTCGGCGAGGGCCGCCCGCGTCTCGAGGGGGACGTGGGCCAGGTAGGCGGCGGTGTACGTGGCCTCCAGGCGGACCGCGGAATCGGCGAGCGCACCCTCAACATCGCCGTGCGCCTCGTCGACGCCGGCCTCCCAGCCACGTTCGGTCGCCGGATGCGCACGCAGATACTCGACGATCTCCCCGTCTGACGGCTGCGGGACGGGCTGCCACTCGGCGCGGATCGCTGCCAGCGCGCGAGCGGCGCCCGGCAGCGTCGGCGCCGCGACCCCCACGAACGATCCTTCCCGCACGACGGTCACGCCGGGCATGGCCGCCGCGGCGCTGACGTCCGCCGACAGCAGCGCTGCGCCGAACCCGGGGGCCCGAAGCACCCGCCCGTAGAGCATGCCGGGACGTACCAGGTCGCTGACGTACCGCCGGCGACCGGTCACCGCGTCGCGCGCGCCAAGCCGCGGCACCGGCCGTCCGGCGAGCCGGGTTTCGGCCCCCGGCGTGAAGGGCTCGTCCATCGTCGCCTGTTCGATCCGGCGCACGCCCGCCAGCAGCTCGCCGTACGCCAGCCAGGCACCGTCGGCCGAGCCAGCGCTCCTGTCCGGCTGGGGGACCGGGCCGGCCGCGGCCGTTTCGCGGCCTGGGCGGCGCACTCCCACGCGTCCTTCGTCCGCCACCAGCGTCGCGACCGCCACGCCCAGGCGCTGCGCGGCCATCTCCAGAAGGCTGCCACGCGCGGCCGCGGCAGCGGCACGCAGGTAGTCGCCGGCGTCGGTGATGGAGCGGCTGGCGAAGGTCCCGACGTCGAAGGGGCACAGGTCCGTGTCGCCAAGGACCAGGCGGACCGCCTGCAGCGGCACGTGCAGCTCCTCGGCGACCAGCATGCTCAGCGCGGTGCGATTGTCCTGGCCGAAATCCACTTTGCCGCTGAACGCCGTCACGCGCCCATCCACGCCCACGTGCAGCCAGGCGCCACCGTTGGCATGCCACGGCCCCGGCTGGTCAGGGTGGTGGCGTCGCGCCTCTTCGGGTGGCAGGATCTCGACCAGACCGTCCCCCAGGATCCCGAAGTAGTCTCGGGCGTGGGGCGGCTGCAGGTCCCACGGCACGGCCGGTCGCGGGAGCGGCGCATCGTCCACGCTCCGCTCCACCGCGCCCTCATTCTCCGGCTCCCCTCCCGGTTCCGCGGCTGGCCCGACCGGCGCCGAAAGCGACCCCGTCGTTCCCTCGGCCGCCCGGGCCACCGCCCGCACGATGCGCGGATAGGCGCCGCATCGGCAGAGGTTGCCGTTGAGCGCCTCGCGGATGGCCGTCTCGTCGGGGTGCGGCTGTCGCTCCAGAAGCGCCGCCGCGCTGACGATCATCCCGCCTGTACAGTAGCCGCACTGCAGCGCCCCCTCCTCCAGGAACGCCTGCGCGACCGGGTGCAGCCGTCCCTCAGGCGAAAGTCCCTCCACCGTGGTGATCGTTCGCCCCATGACCTCGCCGACGGTTGTCACGCAGGACCGGACTGCGGCTCCGTCAACCAGGACCGTGCAGGCGCCGCACTCGCCCTCGCCGCACCCCGGTTTGGGCCCGGTCAGCCCCAGTTCATCCCGTATCACCGAGAGCAGGCTCCGGCCCGGGTCGAGGGGCAGGCGATGCTCGACTCCGTTCACCACCAGGAGTATCGGTTCCGGCATGTCTGGCCTCCACGTGGCTTCTGTATCGGAGACTGGGTTCAGTCTGCGGGGCTCGAGTGCGCCTCACCTGCGCCCGGATCTGCCGCATCAACCTGTTGCAGCGCCCGGGTTGCCGCACCGTCGCCAGCGTCGGCCGGAGGCGGTGCCGGGGTCGCGGCACCGCCCAGCCCACCCGACGGGGCCGCCGCCTCCGCAACGGGGATCCGGGCCTCGAACCGCGCTCCGCCCTCAGGCCGGTTTGCCGCTCGAATGGTGCCGCCATGGCGCTCCACGATCCAGCGTGCAATCGAGAGGCCCAGGCCGGTGCCGCCCGAGGGCGCGTCGTCGGCTCTCCAGAAGCGCTCGAAGACGTGGTCCAGGTCGGCCTCCCGGATCCCCGGGCCCTCATCCATCACCTCCAGCACCGCGGCCCGCTGGTCGTGCCTGACCCGCACCACGATCCCACCGCCCGCCGGGGTGTGCGCCAGCGCGTTGTCGACCAGGATGGTCACCAGCTGGCGCAGTCGGAGCGGGTCCCCCAGCAGCTCGGCGGGACGAGGGTCCACCTCCAGGTGCACGCCGCGCTCGGTCGCCACCGACGCCAGCGCGCCCGTTGCCTCAGCGGCCACGTCAGCGAGGTCCACCGGCACGTGCTCGATCTGGACCGCGCCGGAGTCGGTCCGCGCAAGCAGCAGGAGATCATCGACCAGGGCCGTGAGGTGATCCACCTCGGCCTCGATATCTTCCAGCGCGTTGCCGACCTCGGCCACCGGCCGCGATCGGTTGCGACGCAGGTCGGCGACGCTCGCCCGGACCACGGTCAACGGGGTACGAAGCTCGTGGCTGGCGTTGGCGGTGAACTCCCGCTGCCGCCGCAGGGCCTCCTGGCGGCGCCGGATCGACTCGCGGATGGGCACCAGCGCGCGGCCCGAATAGACGTAACCGGCCGCGATCGCGAGCAGCACGGCCGCCAGTCCCCCGGAAACCAGGACGATCAGCAGCGTGCTGAGCAGCCGCTGCTCGGCCGTCTGATCGCCGACGACCTGCACCACGTACGTGCCGTCGGGCCCCTTGACGGCCAGGGAGTAGATGCGGACCGGGATCCCGGCGACGGCCGAGTCGCGGACGTCACTGCCCGCCTGCCGCGAGGCGGCCACGCCTCCGGCGTCCGGCAGTCCCGACGGAAGACCGGAATTGGCGCCCCCCTGCACGGCCCCACCGGGTCCGATGATGAACGCGATCGTCCCGCTGGCGTCGCCGCCGAACGCGATCCCCACCTGGGGACGCTGCGGAAACGCACCGGTGTGCTCGATGAAGCCGGCGATCTGTTCCGCCCGGCGCTCGAGCTGGGCCGTTGCGCTGGAATCAAGCGATCTCGCCACCGCTCCGTAGACCAGGACCCCCAGCAGCGCCAGGATGAGCAGCGTGAGGCCCCCGCTCCAGGCGATCAGGCGCCAGCGGGTGCGCCGCAGCAGCGGCGCCTCTTCGATCTCCGGCGGATCCGGGGCGGCATCCCGCACCGAGGGGTGGGTCTCCGGATCAGTCGTCACGGAGGCGGTACCCCACACCCCGCACGGTCTCGACCCGGTCCGCTGCCGGGCCCAGCTTGTCGCGCAGCAGGTGGATATAGGCCTCAACCGTGTTGGGCGTCAGCGCCACGCCATACGGCCATGCGTAGTCCAGGAGCTGGTCCCGGGTGAGGACCTGGCCGGGCCGGCGAAGCAGGCACTCCAGGATCGAGAACTCGCGCTGGCTCAGGTCGACCGACCGGCCGTCGACGGTGACGCGCCGCTTCGCCTCGTCAAGGGCGATGGGCCCGGCGGCGAGCCGCACCTGTTTGCGGGCCGGAGGCCGGCGTCCCAGCGCACGCAGCCGGGCCAGCAGCTCCTCGTACGCAAACGGCTTGACCAGGTAATCGTCGGCGCCGGCATCCAGACCCTCCACCCGGTCGCTCACTGCGTCGCGCGCGGTGAGCATCAGGATGGGCGCCTGGAAGCTGTCCTTCCGCAGCCGGCGCGCGACCTCGAACCCCGAGCGGTCCGGCAGGCCGATGTCGAGGATGACCGCGTCGAGCTCGATCGAGGAGGTCGCGATCTCCAGCGCCTCGGCCGCAGTCGAGGCGGTCTCGACCACGTGCCGATCCTGCGTCAGGAGCCGCTTCAGGAGCCGGACCAGCCGGGCGTCGTCCTCGACGACGAGCAGGTGCACGCGTTGCCTCCTACGGCGTGACCAGCGTCACGTCGCTGGCCGTGAACGACCTCGGGGCGCCACTCGCCAGCGGCGCGCCACCGACAGCGGGAGCACCGCTGGCCGATGGACCGGCGCCGAAGGCCGCCCGGTTCAACTGTACCTGGACCACGACCTGGCTCCCGGCCGTGACGTCACTCGCGCTGGCCGCGGCCTGCTTGTGGTAGGTGGTGGTGCCGCTGAGATCGACGGTGACGGTGGCGCCGCTGGCGGTCTGCAGGGTCAGCGTGTTGCCGTTCACCGACTGCACGGTGCCCTTCAGGGAGAGATCGGCACCGCCCGCGAGGCCGGCGCCAGCGCCGAAGAAACCGCGCGCGGCGCCCGGAGCGGCGCTGGCGCTTGCCCCGAACCCGCCGCGGAAGCCGGCCCCCCCGGTTCCGAACCGGCTTGTGGCGGCCGTCGCCGCGGGTGCCGTCAGCCGGCCCACGGCAAACGCCACGCCGCCCACCGCGATGAGCCCAGCCACGACGAACAGGAGCATCGTGCCCCTCGAGGAGCCTCCGGATGACGAGGGCCTGACGGGGGCCGGGACGGGCGCCGGGGGAGCGGGCGGCGCGGCGGGGGCGGGCGCGAGAGTCGGTGCGGTGGAAGGCGCGGGGCCGGGTCCCGAGGCAGGGCCGGAGCTGGGAGCGCCGGGATAGTCGACCATCTGTAGGTTCCCTTTCACTCGTAGCGCAGGGCCACGACGGGGTCGAGACGGGCGGCCTGGCTGGCCGGCCAGACGCCGAAGATGACCCCGACCATCAGGCTGAAGAGCACGGATACAACCACCGTGACCGGGTTGAAGGTGAAGGCCCATCCGGCCAGCACCGCGATCAGCGCCGAGGCGGCCACTCCGATCACGATGCCGATCAGGCCCCCGGTGATCGAGAGCAGCAGGGCCTCAAAGAGAAACTGGAGGAGGAGATCGCGGCCGCGTGCGCCGATCGCCTTCCGGATGCCGATCTCCCGGGTCCGCTCTCGGACCGAGACCAGCATGATGTTCATGATCCCGATCCCGCCCACGATCAGCGAGATCGAGGCGATACCGGCAAGGAGCACCGTCAGCAGCGTGCTGATGGAGCCGACCGTGGAGAGCAGCTGGGTCTGGCTGGTGATCGTGAAGTCCGGGGTGCCGCCGGCGCCGATCCCGTGGCGCTGATCGAGCAGCGTCGTGATCTCGGCGGTGACCGTGTTCATCTGCTTGGACGAGGCGACGCTCACCCCCACGGTTCGCACGCTGCCGAGCGCGCCGTCGCCGGAGACCAGCAGGTTCTGCGCGGTGGTGACCGGGATCAGCACCTCGTCGTCGGGGTTCGCAAACCCCACGCCGCCCTTCGGCTGCATGATCCCGATGACCTGGAAGGGCAGGCCGCCGATGTTGATGGTGCTTCCGATGGACGACGGCCCGAGCCCCAGGTTCGAGGCCGTGGTGTTACCGAGGACCGCCACCCGCAGCGCGTGGTCAACGCTCGCCTGGGTCAGGAACGAGCCCTCCCACATGCTGTAGGCGAAGACCAGCGGGTACGCCGGGGAGGTCCCGATGACGCTGGTGGTCTCGTTCTGGGAACCCGCCACCACCAGCTGCTGGCTGGTCAACTCAGGTGCCACCCCCGCGATGCCCGGCAGGCCGTTCATGGCATCGGCGTCTGCGATCGTGAGGGTGGTCGCGGAACCGAACGCGCCCCGCGTGGCGCCCGTAGTGGTGGCGCCCGGCGTGACCGAGAGCAGGTTGGTGCCAAGACCCTGCAGGCGGCTGTTGATCCCCGAAGTGGCTCCCTCGCCCACGGAGACGAGCGCCACCACCGACGCGACGCCGATGATGACCCCGAGCATGGTCAGGGCGGTGCGCAGTTTGCCGGTCCCGAGCCGGGAGAGCGCCAGGCGAAAGATGTCGCCGAGCCTCATGCTGCGATCCTCCCGTCCCGGATGTGCACTTGCCGCTCTGCGGCCGCGGCGACGTCCGGGTCGTGGGTGATCAGCACGATCGTGCGACCGGAAGCATGCAGCTCGTGGAACAGCTCAATGACCTCGGCCCCAGCGTGGCTATCGAGGTTCCCGGTCGGTTCGTCGGCGAGCAGGATCGCCGGCTCGGTCACCAGCGCGCGGGCGATCCCCACGCGCTGTTGCTGGCCACCGGAGAGCTCCGTCGCCTGGTGGTGCAGCCGGTCCCCGAGCCCCAGGCGCTCCAGCGCCGCCTGGGCCCGTGCCAGCCGCTCGCGCCGGCCCACCCCCTGGTAGGCCAGCGGGGTTGCCACGTTCTCGAGTGCGCTGGTGCGGGGCAGCAGGTTGTAGGACTGGAAGACGAAGCCGATCGAGCGGCTGCGCAACGCCGCCAGCCCGTTGTCGTCGAGGTCCTCGACCGCGTTCCCGTCGAGCAGGTAGCGCCCGCTGGTCGGCCGGTCGAGACAGCCGAGGATGTTCATCATGGTGGATTTGCCGGAACCGGACGGCCCGACGATGGCCAGGAACTCGCCGCGCTCCACGCGCAGGTCGACGTCGACCAGCGCGGGCACCAGGACCTCGCCGGTGTCGTAGACGCGGGAAACGTTCTCGAGATGGATGATCGGGTCGCTCATGGTTGCGTCCCGCCACCCGCCGCGCCGCCGCCGGTCGTCGTGCGGGTGCCCCCACCGGCGCTGCCGGCACGGAAGATCGCGCCGCCGCCGCCGATTCCGCCGAACCCGCCGCCAGTGGTGGTGGTCGAGTTCAGCGCGCTGACCGTCCCGGTGATCACGGTCTGGCCCGCGTTGATACCGCTCTGGATCTCGGCCAGCGAGTTGCTCATGAGGCCCACCTGGACCGGCACCAGTTCCTCCTTGCCGGCACTGTCGAGGACACGCACCTCGTAGTTGCCAGAGGAACCGACCACCGCGATGGCGGGGACCGTGATCACGTTCTGCGCCTCGGCGGTGGTGACCGCCACGCTCGCAGACATCCCGGAGAGCACGGTGGCAGGCGGATCGTTCAACGACACGGTGACGTTGAAGGTCACCACGCTGTTGGAGCCGGAGCTGGTCCCGACCGGCGTGATCGAGACGACCGTGCCCGGCACCGCCACGTTGGGCGCGGTGACGGTGACGCTGGCCGGCTGCCCGACCTTCAGGCCGACCACGGATGTCTCCGCAAAGCTGGCCGTGGCCTGCAGGGCCGTGGTCTGCATGGTGATGGCCCAGCCGACCGGGGCAATGGTGTTGGGTTGCACGTTGACGGCCACGATCTGACCGGCCGCAGGGGCGATCAGCGTGGCGTCGGCGAGGGTCTGCTGCGCGTTGGTCAGGGCCGACTGGGCGTTCGAGACCGCGGCCTCATCACTGGCGATGACAGCCGGTGACTGGGGCCCGGTCTGGGATGCTGCGCTGGTCTCCGCGGAGGCCAGCGATTGCTGCGCTGAGGCTAGGCTGTCGGCCTGCTGGGTCTGCGCCGCCGCCAGCTTCTGCTGGGCCGCGGTCAGGTTCTGCTGCGCGGAAACCACGGCCTGCTGCGCGGCGGTGACGGCCGTCTGGGAAGGGGTGGTGTTGGTCGTGTAGTTGTCCTGCGCGATGCTGAGCGCATTCTGCGCGGACGCGACCTGGTTCGCCGCCTGCTGCTCGGCAGCGGTCGCGCTCAGCTGGTCGGCGGCCAGCTTGTTCTGGGCGGTCTGCACGGCCTGCTGGGCCGTGGTGATGGCTGCTTGGTCCGCGGCGATGGTCTTGGGATCAGGCGGAGTGGGCGAACTTGACGCGACGGGAACAGGCTGCGAGTCACGCGACAGCTGCGCCTGTGCGTTTGCCAGGGCCACTTGCGCGTTGGTGATTGCCTGCTGGTCCGTCTGCAGCGTGAGCTGATCTTTGGCGATGGTACTCGCCTGCGACTGCTGTGCAGACTGCAGCGACAACTGGGCCGCGCTGACGGCGCCCTGGGCAGAGGCGACCTGGTCGGACGTCGGGCCCGACTGCGCCGTCGCCAGCTGCGCCTGCGCGTTGGCGAGCGCGGTCTGCGCCTGCTGCACCGCGAGCTGATCCTGCTGGATCGTGATCTGCTTGTTGTGATTGGCAGCCGTCACCGAGAGGTTCGCCTGGTTGACCGCGTTCTGCGCGGCCGCGAGCACCGTGGCGTAGGGATGCCCCTCGTCGATGGTGAGCTTGGCCTGAGCAGCCGCGAGGTTCGCCTTGGCGACGGCCACCGTCAGTTTGGCGTTGCTGGGGTCCGCCTTGGCCAGCACCTGGCCCTTCTTGACCGTCTGGCCCACCGTCACCGGGACGGACTGCACCACCCAAGTCGTGGTGTTGGTGCTGGACGTCGTGCTGGTGGTGGAGGCGCTCGAGATGATCTCCGGGTCGAAACCGAAGCTGAGCCCGTAGGACGCCGTCGAGGCGACCGTCCCGGTCGCCACTGCCTGCACCGCCACCGTCCCGCGACTCGCCGTCGCGGTCAGGTACTGCGGCGTATCGGTCGATCCGAGCGACGGCCCGAAGACCGCGAACCCGACCGCGCCCACCCCGACCGCGATCAGCACGACCGCGGCAATGATCCTGAGTTTCATCTGCTATCCCTTCGAGTGGAGTCATGCTCACGGGTGCCGGTTTCCTCAGCCGGCGCCCAGACACGGGTGACAGGGCGGACGGAGGCGCGGGAGCGCGGAATGGGCGACCCCGTCCGCCGTTGATTCATGCCGCCGGCGTTCCTGCCAGCAGGCTCTTGGCTGCGTTGATCGGCACAGCGAACCCGACGCCCTGGGCGCCGCTCGCCTGGGCCGTGATCACGCCGATCACGTCCCCGGAGGCATCCAGGAGCGGGCCGCCGCTGTTGCCGGGGTTGATGGCCGCGTCGGTCTGGATCAGCCCCGAGAGCTGCGTCTGTCCAAAGGAGCCCGGCTCAGCAACCTGGATGGTCCGATCCAGCGCCGACACAATCCCGTTCGTCACCGTGTCGTTGAAGGTGCCGAGCGGGCTGCCAACCGCGATGGCCAGCTGCCCCACGGTCAGATTGCCGGAATCGCCCAGCGGGAGCGGCACCAGTCCGGTCGCGGCCGCCTTGATCAGCGCGAGATCGTGCGCCGGATCCGTGGAAACCACCGTGGCCGAGACCTGGCGTCCGTCCGGCAGCGTGACGGTGAGCGAGCTGCTGCCCGTGACCACGTGGTTGGCGGTCAGGATCAACCCGTTGGCGGAAACCACGAACCCGGAACCGACGCCTGTCTCGGGCACCGAGAACGGGGAGAAGCCGGTCGCGCCGGTAGAGGTGATGGTGACCACCGACTTGCTCGCCTCGGCGGCGACCTTGACGATCGCGTCGCTGGTGCTGATGGCGGCCGGTACCGCGGTTCCCGCGGTGGCCGTCGAGGCCAGCCTCGCAACCGGCGCGCTGGCCGTCTGCGAGGGCGCGGTCAAAGCCACGACCGCGTACGTGCCGCCGGACGAGAGCAGCGCGGACAGCACTGCGGCCGCCACGATGGCCCTGACAGGCAGCTGGCGCCTTCCCGGTCGCCCCGCAGGTGCGGGCTGCCTCGGCGCCGCGTCGGGAGCGAGGCCGGTCGCAGCCGGTCCGCTGGTGGATTCTTCAGACGGCTCCGGCAGGCGGTCCGTCTCGGGTTCGGTCATGTGGATGGCTCCCACTGCTGGGCGATCTATCAAAACTCCTCATCCCTGGTGCACGGTGTACTGCGGCACCCTGAACTGATCCTGAAAACCGTCTCGCGCCTCGGCAGGAGGCCGCGGCGGACCGGCCACCCCGGTCAGGCCGCGAGGTACGCGTCCAGGCCGGCCGTCCAGAGGACCCGGTCGCCAGGCGTGATCGCATACGCGGCGAACCCCGAGTGCGCCTCCACCCAGGCCAGCCCGTCCGGGCCCATCGCGTAGGCCGCCGTGGCATAGGCGTCGGCGTAGGTGAGGCTCGGGCCGACCACGGTCAGGCTCACCAGGCCATCCGGCGCACGGCCCGTGTGCGGATCCAGGATGTGCGCTCCCCGCTCGTAGGCGCCCGAGGTGGCCACCGCGCCGTCCCGCAGCCGGAGCACCGTGGCCACCCAATCCGCTCGCCGGGGGTACCGGATCCCCACGCGCCAGAGCTGGCCGGCGTCAATGCCGCCGCGCACCACGACGTCGCCGCCGGCGTTGATCGCGAATCGCCGCGCGCCGGCCTCCACCAGCAGCCAGGCCGCCTCCTCCACCGCCCATCCCTTCACCACCGCGGTCGGGTCGGGCCGTCCGTCCGGGCGGTAGCCGCGGGCGTCGAAATACCCTCCGCTGGTCCGGCGCAGGTCGTCGCACAGCGCCAGCACGTGGCGGACCTCGGGGCTGCAGGCCGCCTCGTCCATCTCGCCTCTGCCCAGGCGGCTGATCTCGCTGTCGGGCCGGTAGGGGCTGAACCGGGCGTCGACGTCTCGCAGCTGTGCGAAGACTGCGCCCAGGTCGGCTGGTGTGAGTCTTCCCTCACGGACGTCGATGGTGACGGCGGTCCCCATGACATGTTCCACGCGGCGGACGGCCTGCGACGGTGCGCCGGCGCTCATGCCAGCGCCTGGTCGATGGCGCCCTGCAGCGACTGCGCGTACGCCTCGCTCGTGTAGGTCGCACCGGACACGAGGTCGATCTGCGCGCTCTGCGCCTGCAAGGCCTCCTCACGCAGGATCGGCGCTGCGTACTGGGCGATCTGCTGGGAGAGCGCGTGGGCGGCGGGCATCTGCAGCGGCTGGATGTCGACGATCCGACCACCCCGGATCGTCACCTGGACCTGGACATTGCCGAACGGGATCTGCACCACGGGCCCGGCGAACTGGCCCGCCTTCAACGGCGATCCCTGCGCGGCCGACGCGGGCGAGGGGGCGGGCGACTGGCCCTGGGCCGGCTGAGCCGTCGCGGCTGGAGACACGCCAGCCGGAGGCGTCGCCGCCCCGGGAACCGCGCTGGCGCTCGGTACAAGTGTCCCGGGGGTCGCGGGCCGGCCAAGCGCGACGGCCGTGGTGCCGGTCGCAGGGCCAGGTGGAGTCTTGAAGTTCAGCAGAAGCGTCAGTCCGATCGCCGTGGTGGCGAGCGCGACGACGGCGCGTCGAGGGAGCATGGTGGGCGACTCCGGCTTCAGAACGCGAAGCGTTCCTGGTGAATCTGGGAATCCGGGACGCGCAGCGCCCGCAGGCTGCGTCGGACCGCCTGCATCATGGGGAGCGGCCCACAGACGTAGACATCGCGCTGCCGCACGTCGGGCACCAGACGGCGCAGCGACGCCGGTTCGAGCGGGTCGGTCGGCAGGGCAGGCGTCCCGCGTCGCCCCACCAGGTAGTGGATGGTCGCCCCCCGCAGTTCGGCAAGCTCTTCGAGTTCCCTCCCGAAGACCACGTCTTCGGCACGGCCCGCGCGGTAGAGCAGGACCAGCTCGCCGGGGGCGGCGGGAAGTTCTTCCAGCAACGCCCGCAGCGGGGTCACGCCAATGCCACCCGCGACCAGCAGGACCCCCGGCCGGGTCCGCTGCGCCCCGGTCAACCGCCCGTACGGCCCCTCGATGAAGACCGGCGTCCCAACGCGCAGGCTCTGCAACGCGCGGGTCTGGTCGCCGAGGTCCTTGACCGTCAGTCGCAGGAAGCGTCCGCTGGGCGCCGCGGAGAGCGAGAACGGGTGGCTGCGCCACCAGTCCCGGGTCGTCAGGAAGCGCCAGCGAAACCATTGCCCGGCGCTCACCGCCAGCCGGTCGAGGTCACGACCGGTCACGTAGATGGAGACCACGCCGGGCGCCTCCTGCACCACGTTCGCGACGCGGAGCCGGTGACGCAACGAAAGCCGCAGGGGTTGCCCGATCCGGAAGGCCACCAGAAGCGCCGCCGCAAGCAGGTACAGTGCGATCCAGTAGAGGCGCGCCACGGGGTCGCCAACGAAGTCCGTGCCCACCGCGAGCTGGTGAAGAAACGTCAGCGCGATGGCCAGGTACGCGTAGAGGTGGATCCCGTACCAGGTCTCGTAGGAGAGCCGCCGCCGGGCCAGCCGGACCGAAGAGATCCCCACCGCGACGAAAAGCCGTATCCCGACGGTGGCCATCAGCACGTACGGGTACGTGGTCAACAGCCTGATCGCCTCGCCGGTGAAGGTGCTGCCGGTCGCGAGCGCATACCCGGCGGTGGTCAGCACGCCGTGGGCCACCAGCAGCAGGATGGCGGAAAACCCGACCCAGCGGTGCAGATCGAGCACTCGGTCCGGGCCCAGGACCTGGTCGAGCCACGGGCTGCGGGACATGAGGATCAGCTGCAGGAGCACGAGGTAGGTGCCGTACAGGGCGGAGAGTTGTCCCGCAGCCATGAGCATGCCGGGCCACGAACCGAGCTCGGCGAGCTGCCCATGCCGAACCCACATCGCGCCGATCAGCAGGCCGTTGCCGACAAGCAGGGCGGCCAGGTCGGCCGGCCGCAGCGCCCAGGTCCTGGGTGCTCGAAGACGGTGGAAGGCGGTCGATCCCGCGTTCATCGGTTGTGTCTCGGGGTCATGGAGCTGGCTCCGTGGATCGTGACGGTCTCGGTGCAGGATCGGGGGGATAGGGGCACGTCTGTCGGACCCCGCGAGATCCCGGCGGGTCATCGGTCCCCGACAGAGTCCATCCTGCCGGAGAAAACTTGGCGTTTGCTGAAGCGGCGGCCGGCGGGATCGGTAAGGGCCGGTATGCGAACCTTCACCCGGCCGCCGGGCCGGGCGCATGCCCTCGGCAGGCCGCGACCCCTTGCCGCTGCCTCCCGGACCGCCCTGGCGGGATGGCACCGGGGACCCGGGCATGGCGCTGCAAGGAACTCTGGCATGATCACCGCGCGCAGTGGTCCGGGGACACGGTGCCAGCGGCCATCGGCCGGCACGCGGCGCTGGCAGGGCACACGAGCCTGATCAGGCAGGGAGCGAACCATGACACCACGACCCAGGGGCCAGGCTGCCGATCCGGCACCCGGACCTCCGCTTCCAGCGGGCCTCCCCGCGGCGGCCACTCGGCAGGGGGAGACTCCCAGGGCGGCCTTTCTCAGCCACCCCGTCCCCTGGGGGACGGTGCACGTCGCTGCCGGCGATCACGGGGTGGTTGCGCTCGAGCTGGCGGGCACGGCGGCCGACTTCCGGCAGCGGCTGGCGCGGCGCCTGGGCGGCCCCGTGCTCCTGGCGGGCCCTGGCACGCCGCGGGCCTGGCAGGCAACGCTCGCAGCCGCCACGCGCCAGCTCGACGAATATCTGGCCGGGCGACGGACGCGGTTCGATGTTCCGGTCGACCTGGACGGGCTCTCGCCCTGGGACCGGCGTGTCCTGGACGCCGCCCGCCTGCTCGCCTACGGCGAGGTGGTCACCTATGCGGGCCTCGCCCGGGCGATCGGACGGCCGGGCGCGGCGCGGGCGGTGGGTGGATCCCTGGGGCGCAATCCCGTGCCAGTCGTGATCCCGTGCCACCGGATCGTGGCATCGAACGGCAGCCTGGGCCGGTACGGCGGGCGGACGAACGGATCCCGCGTCCAGCTGCTGGCGGTCAAGCGGTCGCTGCTGGCGCTCGAGGGCGCACGCGTGGCAGGTTGAGCCGGAGAGCGGACTGCCCGGGGCGCCCCGTGGCCACCCCTACCAGTCGAACTCGCCCTCCTCGATGCGCCCCTTCTGCTCCTCGGTGAGCGCCGGCCAGATTCCGTCCATCAGCTCCCGGATCTCGACCACCGCCTCCCGGTCGCCAGCCTGGTCGGCCGCCCGGAGCAAACGCGCCAGCTCCGCGTAGTCGGCCAGGGCCGCATCGGGATCTACCTGGCGGACGGCCGCCGCCGTCGTATCGGCCTCGTCGTCAATCGTTTCCCGCACGACGTGGGTGATGCGGGGCTCGTCGGTTGCCGGCATGCTGCACCTCCGTGGAGCGGGGGTTTCCGCGACCCACAGGGTACGCCGTGGGAGGACCGCCGCACAGGGCTGCTCGGCCCTGGTGCGCGCTCAGGGGCGCGGGATCGGGCGCATCGGATAGACGCCCAGCACGGCCCGCACGTCGGGGTCCCGCGAGAACTCCAACCCAATTTCCCCGGCCCGCAGCAGCTCGGCCAGCATGGCGGATTCGCGGTCGGGGAGGCCGATGTAGGCGGGGCCCTCGGCCGTCTCCAGCACGGAGACATCGTCGGCTTCCCCACCCAGCTCAAAACGTCGGCGTAGCTCGTGGAGAGGGACGTAGGGCCGGGACTTGATGAAGCGCCGCAGCTGGGCGAGCGTGCACCCTCGGCTGGCCGTCTCGGGCCCCTGGCCGCTCGCCGGCGGGTCCGACGTGCGGTCGCGCGGCTCGCCGGCGAGCGCCGGCTCGGAGGCCGAACGGAGCGTGTCGGTCACTCCTCCGGCCCCCGCTCAGTCACCGCGCACCACCAGCAGGTCCCGGTCGACACCGTTCAGCACGTCCGGACCATGCTCCCCGCAGACCACGATGTCCTCGATGCGGGCCCCGTAGCGGCCCTCCAGGTAGATGCCCGGTTCCACGCTGAAGGCGTATCCCGGGCGCAGCGGCTCGGTGTTGCCGGCCACCATGTAGGGGTCTTCGTGCGCCTCCAGCCCGATCCCGTGCCCGATCCGGTGCATGAAGGCGGCGCCGAACCCGGCGTCCGCGATCACCGCGCGCCCCACGGCGTCGATCTGTTCGGCGGGAACCCCGGGCCGGACGGCCGCGGTCGCCGCCGCCTGCGCCTCGCGCAGGACGTCGTACAGGTGCCGGAACTCCGGGTCTGGATCCATCCCCGTCGCGCCCCTGACCCACAGGGTTCGCGTGGTGTCCGAGCCATAGCCCCGATATGTCCCGCCGATGTCGAGCACCACGGGATCGCCGGCCGAGATCCGGCGATCCGAGGCCTCGTGATGGGGCGAGGCGGAGTTGGGGCCGCTCCCCACAATTGCGAACTCGGCGGTCTCGTGCCCCTCGTCCAGCAGTCGCTCGCGCACCTCGCGCGCAACGTCGGCCTCGGATCGCCCTGCCAGGCGCCCAGCTGCGATCGCCAGCACCACCCGGTCGGCGGCCCGGGCCGCGGCCCGCAGCAGGGCCACCTCGTCGGCATCCTTGGCCATGCGGAGCCGCCGCAGCACGCTGGACCCGGCGCCGAATGGCACGCCCGGGAACGCATCCTGCAGCCGCAGCACAAAACTGGCCCAGAGCCGGTCCGAGACCAGGACCCGCCGCTTTCCAGGTTCGCCGCCCGAAACGGCGCGGCCGCCGTCGCTCTCCGGGACCAAAGGTGGCACCAGCGCCACGGGGTCCTGGGACTCCTCCCAGGTCACCAGTCGCACCAGGCCCGCAGCGACGGCTGGGGCCAGCGAAGCCCGGGGCGCCTCCAGGCGCGGCACGATCAGGGCCGGCTCGCCATCCCCGGCCAGCACGAGCATCGTGAGCCGCTCGAGGTTCATGGCGTCGTAGCCGGTCAGCCAGCGCAGATCGGCCCCCACGCCCACCAGGAGCGCCCGGTCGCCCTGGCCGCGCAGGGCCGCCCGTGCGGCCTCCATCCGCGAACCGTATCGCTGAGGTGGAATCCCCGGCGTCCGCTGGGCCGAGATCGTCATGCTGGCACCTCAGGCCGTCGGGTGCCGGGCGGCAACCTCGATTGCCTCGCTCGGCGCCGCGCCTGCCAGCATCGCCTCGGCGTAGCGGCCGGCAAACCGACCCGCCGCCTCCTCCGGCACGATCTGCCGGATCTGGTCGGGAGTCAGCTCGTAACCGTAGCGCACCGCGGCCACGTTCTCGGCCCGGTACTTCGTGGGCAGCGCCGCCTCCAGCGCAGCCTCGTCGAACGAGACGCTGGAGAGCCGGAGCAGCCGTCCGAGCGCGATCATGTTGCCGAAGAGGTCGCGCCCGAAATGGGTCACGCCCAGCTCGAGGAACGGGATCTCCTCCGCGCGCTCGCCCGGCCTCGCGAGCCCGATGTCGCAGACCACGTACTTGCTGTCCAGGTGGTTGGGGCCGCGGTCGGCAAGTCGCAAGGTGACGTCAGCGTGTTCCACCACCGGGTTGGCGATGGGCTCCTCGGCGTACTTGAGGAACGCCTCGCTCATCCCGCCGCGGACGCTGGAGTCGTAATCGTACAGCAGGGTGACGTGGTAACCCATGGCGCCCAGCAGGGTGGCCATCGTGTTGCCGATGACGCGGACTCCCTGCCCGCCAACCCCGTCGATGACGATCGAGTGCTCGCTCATGCCTCCCCACTCCCGTCGCCCGAGGCGGCGCCGACGGCCGCCGGTTCAGTCCTGGCGGGCTTTCCCTTCACGATCCCCAGCTGGTGGTCCGCCAGCTGCGTCGATCCGGGGGGTGCCTGTCGATACTCCTTCTTGTAATAGTTCAGCATCTCGTTCGCGCTCGGGAAGCCGATCCGGCGCCCGTTGTTCTCGATGCACTGGCTGGTGATGTCGACGAACGCGAACCCAGGCCACTCGATGGCTTCCTTGATCGCCCGCCGCATCTGTCCCTGGTGGTAAACGGTGGTCTTGGCGTAGAACGCGCTCGGATTGGTGTTGACCAGCCCCTGCAGGTTCACCGGGCTGAAGGTGGCGCCGGCAGGCGAGGAGACCGTCCGGGTGCCAATCGGTGTGGTCGGGCCCGTCTGGCCGCCGGTGAGCCCATAGATCTCGTTGTTGTTGCACAGCACGGTGACCCGCGGGTTGCGGCGGATCGCGTGCAGCAGGTGGTTGCCGCCGATGGAAGTCAGGTCGCCGTCGCCCGAGACCACGATCACGTTGAGCTCGGGGCGGACGGTGGCAATCGCCTCGGCAACGGGGAGCGTGCGGCCATGGAGGGTGTAGACGGAGTCGAACTGCATGTAGGCACCCATGCGCCCGGTGCAGCCGATCCCCGTCACCATCACCGTGTTCGACTTGTCCAGGCCCAGATCGTCCATCACCATGGCCAGCTGGGTCATGATGAGGCCGATCCCGCAGCCAGGGCACCAGATCGTGGGAAAAAGCTCGGTCTTGATCTTGTCCTTGTACGACATGTGCGGTGCGGACCTCTGTGGTTGGGGCTCTCCGTGTCTGCTCAGGGGACGGCGGTCTCGGCCAGCTCGCGGGGGAGCAGGCCGATCCGGTCCAGTCCCTCGCGGACGGCCTCCAGGCTCATGCGGCCGCCCAGCAGCGGGACGCGGTACACGTCGCGGTAGAGGACGCGCTCCACCACGCTGGCGTACTGCCCGTCACTGCCCTCAATGACCACCAGCCGCTTGTAGCGCGCGGCGATCTCGCGGAGTTCGTCCTGCAGCACCGGCCAGATGCGGATGGGTCGGAAGAGCGCAAAGTACGGCGACAGCGGCTCGGCGATGCGGCGCGTGATGCCGAAGGCGATGACCAGCGTGTCCGCGTCCCGGTTCCAGCCGTACTCGTAGAAGGCGTACCGCCCGGCAACCTCCTCGCGCAGCGTCTTGGCTTCCTCGTACTGGCGGATGAACTCGTCCGCGTCGGCGGTGGCGGGCTCGCCATCCGGGTACGTGGCCACACCGCTGAACAGTCGCGTGTGGCCGGATGCGAGCGGCTCGAGGATCCGGGGCACCACCGGGACCTCAATCGTGTCAAGGTCGACCACCTCGTTGAGGTGACCCAGGAATGCGTCCGCGAGGAGGACCACCGGTGAGCGGCTCTCCTCGGCACAGTTGAAGGCGCGGATCGCGTATTCGTAGCACTCCGCCACGGAGGACGGGTAGAACACGATGCTGGTGTAGTCGCCGGACGAGCCGTACCGCGTCTGCAGGATGTCCCCCTGCCCGGGCATGGTGGGCATCCCCGTAGCCGGGCCAACGCGCTGCACGTCGACGAAGACGGTGGGAACACCGAGCTTGTGGGCGTACCCCACGGCCTCCTGCATCAGTGTGAAGCCGGGGCCGGAGGTGGCGGTGAACGACTTGGCGCCCGCCAGGCTGGCGCCGATGATCGCATTGGCGCTCGCGATCTCGTCCTCTGCCTGGAGGAACCGGAGCTCGGGGTGACTGGCCGCGTAGACCGAGGCGGCCATCAGGATCTCGCTGCTCGGGCTGATGGGGTACCCCGCGAAATAGGTGGCTCCCGCCTTGATTGCCCCCAGGAGCACCGCCTCGTTGCCCTGGACGAGCCGCTTGGCCATGTCTGGTGCCGCCTCCTACGTCGGGTTCGCCCGGTCCACGTCCGGGGCGCTCTCAACATCCGTGATGCCGCGGTTTGGGTCCGTGCCGGCCACCGCCGGCCCGCGCGCGGTATCCGGCACGCCGGATCGGGTCATGAGCCGGCCCCGGCCGCGCGGAGCCGCCGCGGGCGCCTCGGCCGGTGCCTCCCCCGCGGCGCCGGTCCGCACCGGGATCACCTCGATCGCCAGGTCCGGGCAATACCGCTCGCACAGCCCGCAGCGGATGCAGTTCTCCGCTTCGATGATGGCATCGTGGGTGAGGACCAGGCTCTCCTTGGGGCAGATCTCAACGCAGATGTTGCAGCGCTTGCACCAATCGTCGACCCACCGGATATTGACGTAGTCGACGACGGTGGGGGCCCGTCGCACCCGCTGTGTCGTGGACGCGTACAGCGTAGCCGTTGCAGGAGTCCTCGTTCAAGTCCCCCGACCGCACATGCGGCCCCGTCGGGACGCGCCAAGTCTACCCACTTCGGCCGACGGGGGTGCACGCGGGCCGCCCAAACGGGGACATTTGGCCCCGAGACGGGTGGCGGTTGTGCGCAGGGCCACCCGGTCAGACGGCAGGGGGCAGCCCGCCAGATGACCGCCGCCCCACAGCGCCTGCTAGGCTCGGCCGATGCGCCACGGTCGCCTGCTCGGAGTTGCCCTGGTGGTGATCTCGGCCTGTGGCTACGGCTCCGGGCCCCTGCTGGCCAAGAGCGTCTACGCGGCCGGCACCGACTGGCTCACGTTGCTGGCCTGGCGCTTCACCCTGGGAGCCGCTCTCACCTGGGCCTGGCTGGCCGCCCGGCCCGGCGGACGAGATGCGGTGCGACGGCTGACGCGCCGGCAGATCGTCATCTTCCTGGCCGTGGGCATGGTCTTCGCAGGCAACGCGGCCACCTACTACGCGGCGGTCGAGATGGCGCCGGTGAGCCTGGTCGCGCTGCTCCTCTACGTGTATCCGGCCCTGGTGGCGGTCCTGGCCACCTGGTTCGGGCAAGCGTTCGAGGGCCGGCGTCCCTGGTTCGCTCTGGGCATTGCCGTCTTCGGCGCGGCGCTCACCATCGGAGGGATCCGGGCCGGTACCAGCCCCATGGGCATCGCCCTCGCGGTTGCCTCGCCGCTCATCTACAGCGCGTACATCCTCCTGGCCGCCCGTGTTGCGGGCGAACGCCGCGGGGTATCCGCCGGAGCGCGCCGGCAACGGGCGGGCGCCGCCACGCCCCCGTTGCTGGCCACCGCCCTGATGATCACCGGCACGTGGCTCGTCATCGTCCTGCTGGCCGTTGCCGCGCGTGAGCCCGCGCTTCCCTGGCAGGTTGCGCCGCGGGCATGGCCGGGGCTGATCGGGATCGCCGTCCTGTCAACCGTGGTGGCGATTCAGGCCTTCTACGCGGGGGTCAGCCGCATCGGAGCCGCACAGGCGGCCCTGGTGAGCACCATGGAGCCCGTGTTCACGGTGACTCTGGCGGTCCTCGTGCTCGGCGAGCGGCTCGGCACCCTGCAGCTGGTGGGTGCAGTCTTCGTGGTGGCAGCGGTGGTGCTGGCGCAGTCCGGCCGGGGCGCAGCGGAACGGGCCGCCGTCGCGCCCGAGGCCTGATCGCGCTACCGTGAGGGTGTGCGCTGCGCTGTCGGCACCGCAGCCTGGCAGCCGGCCACCGTTTCCGCGGAGGTCGCCAGAACCATGACTCCCTTTGGCGCGGCGGAGCAACCACCCGCCGTTCCCGAGCTGCCCATGAGCCCGCGGCTGCTCCTGGGGCCCGGCCCGGACATGGTGCACCCGCGCGTGATGGCAGCCATGACCGCCCCGCTCCTCGGCCACCTCGATCCGGAGTTCCTCGGGGTGATGGACCGCACGCAGCAGCTGCTGCGCTATACGTTCCAGACAGGCAATCAGCTCACGCTCGCCGTACCCGGAACGGGGTCGGCGGCCATGGAAGCATCCGTGGCCGCGCTGGTGGAGCCCGGCGATGCCGTCCTGGTGTGCGTGAACGGGTATTTCGGGGCCCGGATCGCCGAGATGGCCCGCCGGCAGGGCGGCAATGTCAACACGCTCGAGCGGCCCTGGGGCGAGACGTTCGACCCCCAGGAGGTTCGCGACGCCCTGCGTTCCCGGCCGGCGCAGGTGGTCGCCATCGTGCACGCCGAGACGTCCACTGGCGTGCTGCAGCCCCTTGACGAGATCGCCCAGGTGGTGCACGAGGCCGACGGGCTGCTGCTGGTGGACGCCGTCACCTCGCTCGGCGGCGTCCCGGTCCAGGTCGACGCACTGGCGATCGACGCCTGTTACAGCTGCACGCAGAAGTGCCTGGGGTGCCCACCCGGCCTGGGGCCGGTCACCCTGGGGCCGCGGGCTGCGGCCAGACTGGCGAAGCGGCCCCGCCCGGGGGAGAGCTGGTACCTTGACCTGGCACTCCTGCAGCGGTACTGGGGAGCCGAACGTACCTACCATCACACGGCGCCCATCAGCCTGCACTTCGCGCTGTACGAGGCGTTGCGAATGCTCGCCGAGGAGGGGCTCGAGCCGCGCTGGGCCCGGCACCGGCGCAATGCGGAGCTGCTCTGGTCCGGACTCGAGGCGATGGGCCTGGAGCTCCACGTGCCAGCCGAATATCGCCTCCCGTCGGTGACCACGGTCCGGATTCCGGAGGGTGTGGACGATGCGGGCGTTCGGGGTCGTCTCCTCTCCGAGTACGGGATCGAGATCGGCGGCGGGCTGGGCAGCCTGCGCGGCCGCGTCTGGCGCATCGGGCTGATGGGCCATTCGTCGAGGGCCGAGAACGTGGTGCTCTTGCTGGGTGCGCTGGGCCGCCTGCTCGGTCGCGGCTGACGGTGCCGGCCAATCGGGGGCGGGGCATCGGCCGGCAATCCCGGCGGGGCCGGGCGGCGCGGCCGGGGCGAACCCGGCACAGGGAGAGCGAGGAGGACCATGGCACGCTTCGATCGACTCACCGTCTGGCGGACCATGCTCGAGATCGGCGCCGTGCCAACCTTCACGCCGCTCGATCTTCCCGCCGCGCACCGCGTGGTCGGAGCGTGCCAGCGCGCCGGGGCCCGGGTCGTGGAGATCACGAACCGGGGCGCGGGCACCTATGACGTCTTTCGGGAGCTGTTGGTCCGGGCGCCGGTCGACTACCCCACGCTGATCATCGGAGCGGGCACCATCTACGACGCGCCCACCGCGGCGCTGTTCATCGGGGCAGGCGCGGAGTTCATCGTGAGCCCAACGCTCAGCCCGGAGCTAGCACGTCTCTGTAATCGACGCAAGATCCCCTACCTGCCCGGATGCGGCAGTGCGACCGAGATCTCGGAAGCCGAGGCACTGGGCGCAGAAATCGTCAAGCTGTTCCCGGCTGCCGCGTTCGATGGTCCGGCGCTCGTGCGCGGCATCCTCGGGCCGAGCCCACGCACACGCCTGATGCCCACCAACGTTGACGCCACCCGGGCAGCCACCGAGGCCTGGGTCCAGGCAGGCGTCGCGTGCCTCGGAGTGGGCCCCTCGCTGATCAGCGATGCGCGGCAGGCCGACCCCGACCCGACGGCACTCGAGGTGCAGATCCGGACGTATCTCGATTGGGTGCGCGCGGCGAGGGAGGCACAGGACCAACCGGCGGAGCCGCCAGCCCAGCCGGCCGGACGACCGTGATCTGAGGGGGAGACCTCCTGGTCCACCCGGACCTACCGGCGGGGCCGGGAGCGCCTGCCTTCGCGGAGCACGCTGCGGGCCATGAAGAGGACGTTGGCCGGACGCTCGGCGAGCCGGCGCATGTAGTAGGGGTACCACTCCGTCCCAAACGGCACGTACACGCGCACCGTGAAACCCTGCGCGGCCAGGCGTTCCTGCAGGTCGCGCCGGACTCCGTAGAGCATCTGGAACTCGAAGCGCGATCGGTCGATCCGCTCACGCTCGATGAAACCACGCACCCACGCGATCAGGAGCTCGTCGTGGGTGGCGAGGGCCGGGTAATCCCCCTCGCGCAGGAGCGTCTCGGCCAGGCGCCGATACTGCTCGTCGACATCGACCTTGCGGGGGAACGCCACCTCGGCCGGTTCGTCGTAGGCGCCCTTGCAGAGCCGCACCCGGATCCGCTCTCGGTCCAGGTCGGCGACGTCGGCGGCGCTGCGCCGCAGGTAGGCCTGAAGCACCACGCCCACGTTCGAGTACGTGGCATGGGCATCCCGCACCAGCGCCAAGGTCCCCTCGGTGTGCCGGTGGTCCTCCATGTCCACCCGGACGAAAGCGTCGAGCGCCACCGCTCGCTCCAGGATCCGCAGCAGCTGCGCTCGGCACGCCGTGGGATCGATGTCCAGCCCGAGCTGCGTGAGCTTGACGCTGATGTTCCGGTCAAGACCCCGCTCCGTCAGCGCCTCCAGCACCTCGAGATAGCGGTCGGCGGCAGCGCGGGCCGCCTCCAGCGTGGTGACCGCCTCGCCCAGGACGTCGACCGTGGTGGCCAGACCACGCCCGTGGAGCCGCCCGAGGACCACCAGCGCCTCGTCTAGGGTCTCCCCGGCCACGAATCGACGCACCGTGCCACGGGTCAGCGCACTGTGCGCAGCAAGCTGCGCGAGGCGTTGCTGCTGCGACGCCCAGAGGAAACCGGCCCGCAGCAGGCGCGCGCTGCCGTCCGTGGCCGCCCGGCGAATCGTGCCGCCGGGGCCGATGGACGATTCTGGCATCGGATCATTCCTCCTCTGACTTCGGAGCATTCCCCGGCCGGGCGACCTCGTCGGCAACTGCCTCGAGCGCCGCCAGCGCGACTTTCGCCGCCTCACCGCGCTGGAACGCCGCCAGGCGGTCGCGTCGGTGCGAACGTACCGCCTCGCGCAGCAAGCCAGCCGGGATGCCGCCACCCAGCGTTCCATCCGGCTGTCGGTACATTCGACAGCTCGTCCCGGGAGGTCCGGAGGGCGGCTCGGGCGCCACGTCCACGCCGTTCAACCGGACCGTGGGCGATCCGGGAAAGCCGAGGAACTCGGCATCCTCCTGGCTGCTCACGAGCACCAGCTGGATCGGCGTCTCGATCGCACCCTCGGAGAGGGCCTGATGGAGGTCTGTTCGCACCTGCTCCCAGTGGGGACAGCCCGGCGCATAGAGCAACTCGACGCGCAGGTCGGCCATCTCAGGGTGCGGGCGCCGGCGGTGGAGGGCTTTCGGGCAGCGCTCGCGCGCCGGACGCGGGCTCGCGCGGGTCGGATCCTCCATTTGCCCGCGCACGCCGTACGGCGACCTCTCCAACCAGTGACTGCGCCTCCACGCGGATCCGTTTCGGGGCCCCTGCGAAGTCCTCGGTCTCGGCACGGGCTTCGCCCAGCAAACCGGGGGCGCTGCGACCAAGCGCCTCGCCCTGACCTAGCAGGCTTGAGACACGCACCGCCGCCGGCAGATCCGCCGGAAGCAGGACCCGCACGTTCCCGATCGCTGCGGAGGCATGCACGGCCGTCTCGCCGGCCGGGAAGGCAGCCTGCGAGAGATCCAGGCGGATCTCGCCGATGAACGTCTCGATCCGCATCGGTACGCCCTGCATGGGGCCCGCCAATTCGATCCCGCCCAGAACCCGCTGCTCGCGGACGCCGCCAGGCGCCCAGGCGTGCGGTACAGCCCCCCACCCACGCGGCTGTGCGGCCCAGGCCGAGCCGGGGGCGTCCGCCGCCCAGGCGTTCGACGGGCCGGCAGGGCGCTGGTCCCCGGCGCGGGCGCCCACCGGCCCGCCTCCCGCCTCATCGGGGCCCGGTCCGGTCGAAGAGGGGCCCCAGCCAACCGGCGGAGGGGAGCGCCGGCGATCCGTGGCGGCCACGATCAGCCAGAGGCCCAGGCCAAGCACCAGCAGGGGCCACAACCAGCGCAGCGATTCGACCAGGCCGATGGTCCCGCCCAGGGTGCCCAGCAGCGCCAGCACGCCCACGATGACGAAGACCGCCCCGACGATTTCTCCGGCCGACCGCATGCGGCCATGCTACCCGGACGCCGTGCCTCCGTCTGCCCCGAACAACACGCTCGGGGGCGCTCGCGAAGGGCGTTGGCGCGCCGGAGGCTGCATCAGCCGGCCCAGGGGTGGGACGGGCCGATGCACGTGGGGGCGCTGCTGCGGGACAGAGCGGTTGGAAGGCACACGTCACGCCGGCCCGGCAAGCATCGCGGGGCGCAAAAGACCTACCGGGGAGAGCCCGCTTCGGCCTGGCGCTCCAGCTGTTCCCCGAGCTCCTCGGTCCGGCGGAACGCCGCCCAGACAGCTTCCGACAGAACCGTCCGCAGCCGGCCGGACTCCAGCTCGTGCAGCGCCGCCGCACTCGTCCCGCCGGGCGACGTGACCATGTTGCGGAGTTCGGCCGGATGCATACCGCTGGACTTCGCGAAGAGGGTGCTCCCCTCGAGCGTCTCGATCACCAGGTCATGAGCGATGTGCCGGGGGAAGCCCAGGTGGACGGCAGCGTCGATCAGCGCCTCCATGACCAGGAACACGTAGGTGGGGCCGGTGCCACTCACGGCGGTTGCCATCGCCACCATCCGCTCATCGTCCACTGCGAGTTCGGCGCCGAGCGCCCGCAACAGCGATGCAGCCTGGTCACGCTGTTCGGCCGTGACCTCAGGCGTCGCGTACCAGACCGTCATCCCTTTGCCCAGCCGGGCCGGCGTGTTGGGCATGCTGCGGACAATCGCCCGGTGCTGGAGGACCGTGCTGAGCGCAGTGGTGGTGGCGCCTGCGATGATGCTCAGAACCAGCTGTCGCTCCGGCAGCTGGCCGGCCAGCTCGCGGCCCACGCGCAGGAGCATCTGCGGCTTGATCCCCAGCACCACCACGTCCGCTGCCTGCACCGCTTCCAGGTTGGACGCACAGACCCGGATTCCGTAGTCCCGCGCAAGCTCCGCCCGCCGGTCGGCGCGCGGGTGGCTGGCGATGATCCGGGCGGGCTCCACCAGCTGACCGCGCAGCAGGCCCGCGATCATCGCCTCGGCCATCACGCCCGAGCCAACCGTGGCGACCGTACGATTCTGCAGTGCCGACATGGGCGGGAGTATACGGGCGGCTGCGGTCCGGGTACCCCGATCAGGGTGTCGAGAGTGGGATCCAAGCGTCGGCGGGCGTCTCGTCCGGGAAGCCTGCGGGGTCGAAGAGCTCGGCGAGCATCGCGATCCCCTCGATCACCCGAGGCCCGGGCCGCGTGAAGTAGGCGCGCGAGTCGAGCGCGACCACTGCACCGCGTTGGACGGCGCGGAGGCTTTGCCAGCCGGCTGGGCGCGCCACACGGGCCCACTCATCGGCGGTGCGTCGGGCGTCGAACCCCCAGGGCAGCAGCAGGATCTGGTCCGGATCGATCTCCAGCAGCGCACGCCACGTCGTTCGAGCAGGCCGCTCTCCCTCGCGACCGACCACGTCCCAGCCACCCGCCCGCCGCACCTGCTCGGGGATCCAACGCCCGCTGCCGTAGGGGGGGTCGAGCCACTCCAGAGCCGCCACCCGCCGCGCGGCGACGCCCGCCGATCGCCGCCGCTGGACCCTCTCCTCGATGGCGCCCAGCCGATCTCGCAGCAACTCGACCAGGCCGATCGCTTCGTCCTCGGCCGAGGTCATGGCGCCGATGGTCGTGACCGTGTGGAGGATCCCCTCGATCGAGGTAGCGCCCAGGGCAACGACCTCGACCTCGGATTGAAACGGGCGAAGCGCTTCCAGGACCGCGCGGCGGGACACCCCGCACGCCTCGCATGCATCCTGGACGAACACCAGGTCGGGGCTGGCTGCCCGCAGGGCCTCCGCGTCCAGCTGCCAGGTCCCGATACCCAGCCGCAGCGCCCTTCGGAGGCGCAGGTCAATCCGGCGGCTCGAGATGCCGGGCGGAATCGAGGTCCGAGTCAGCGCCGGGAGGGCCGCCGCCTCGGGCGGATAGTCACAGGCGTGCGACCGCCCGACCAGCTCGTCGCCGAGCCCGAGGGCAAACACGATCTCGGTGGCCGACGGCACAAGCGAGACGATCCGCACACACGCAGTCTACGGCGCCTCCGCCGACCTGCCTCCCCGGCCGCCCGGTGCCGCGAGGGGGTCCGCTGCCGCTTTGAGAGGAGCCGGCCAGTACGGGTCCGGGTCCGGCTCACACCCATGGCAGCGCAGGACACGGACACACGGAGCAGCCACTGGAAGGTGACAAACGCGAGCCACAAACGCAAGGCCCCGGTGCGCGCCGCACCGGGGCCTCCCTGCGCCCGGCCGCGCCGGACGAAGCAGTGATCAGCAGGCGCTCAGGCAGGTTTCCACTCGTCGACCTGCGCTCGCGCGGCCGCCTTGTCCGTGTACCACAGCGCGTTCAGCGCGGTGTACTTGGTCCACTCGGCCGGGACCGCGTCCTCCGCGAAAATCGCGTTCACGGGGCATTCCGGTTCGCACGCGCCGCAGTCGATGCACTCGTTCGGATCGATATACAGGGTGCGATCAACGCCTTCTTCGAAGTGGATGCAGTCAACGGGACAGACCGACACGCAGGCCTGATCCATCACGTCGACACACGGCTCGGCGATCACATAGGTCATTGCGACTCTCTCCTCACTCTCCACGTCGGACGCGCGGCCTGCACGCATAGTACGACGATGCTGCGATCGAGGGTGGCGCCTCGCGGGTCATCTCGCAAGGCCGGCGGGCACCGGTGGGCGAACGGCGTGCGCGCCGGGCCCGGCGTCAGGAGGAGAACACTGCGGGCAGTGTATTGGCCGAATCGAAGACCAGCGCCGCAGTCCCGTCTAGAGGCCAGGCCCGAGTTGACCAGCGCCTCCCCGCCAGCTCCGCATCCCGCGCGTGCGGACCCGCCGGGGGCACGGAAGCGGCCGGGCCCAGGAGTCCCAGGACCAGCGCGATCACGAGCCCGATGACCCACCCTGCAACCAGCAGCAACGCGAGGTGAAGGCGATCACGATCAGCCTTTGGGACCATGCCGGCCGTTGCGACTCCAGTGGGCCTGCCCAGCGTCCCCATCCCGCGCCTCCCGTCTCGTTCTCCTCCCACGCGACGGGACGATAGCGGGCAGCTCTCATCGCCGACTTTGCCGGCGCTTAACAATCACTTACCAGACGCACGGACTGCCGCGCCCTGCCAGGCTCGCCCTGCACTTATCAGCGTGTGCGCCGCACGGCTGCCGTGAGGGCCGGCATCCAGGGGCTGCCTACATGCTCTGCGGCACGTAGTCGGGCGCGAGGTACTTCTCGGGATCGTCCTTGAATTCGAGCATGCAGCCCTTGCCGCAGAAGTAGTACGTGACGCCCTTGTACTCGTACGTCCACTTGGCGTCGGCAGGGTTGACTTCCATGCCGCAGACCGGATCAATGGCCATGACCAAGATGCCTCCAGCTGCAGCGGCCTGAACAGGCCGCCGATTCGCGATACTCCAGGGCAGTATAAACGGCCGCCCTGCGCGGTACCGGAACCGGCGCCAGCCAACAGCGAGTCGGGCCGTTCCAAGGGCTGCCGGCCGATGTAGGATCGGGGCATGGCAGTGGACATGGCGCTGGCGCGCCAACGGCTGGAATCCGAGCGAGCGCGAATCCGGGCGGAGATAGCGGCCGCCGAGATCGAGCCGCCCGAGCCGATGACCTATGGGTCCCAGGCCGCCGCTGCGACCCAGGTGTTCGACCAGAACCGCGCGCGTGCCCTGCGCGAACGCGCGGTGCGCGACCTGGCCCACGTGGAGGCCGCGCTGGCGCGACTGGACGCGGGGACCTACGGCCTGTGCCAGGCCTGCGGCCGCCCCATCGATCCGGAGCGGCTGGAGGCGCTTCCCTGGGCCCTCTATGACCTGGAGTGCCAGCGGAAGGTCCGCTAGCGGCAGCGCGGTATCCTCCCACCCATGACTGAGCATCGGGGCGGCCGCGCCTCACTGCCGCCCCGCGTCACTGCCGACCGCAAACTCCTGCAGACCAAGCCCTACCAGGACATCTCGTTCCTCGAGACGGATGCTTGGCGGTCGCTCCGCATCCTGGGCGAGTTCGTCAGCGGCTTCGAGGCCATGGCCAGACTCGGCCCGGCGGTGACGGTTTTCGGCTCTGCGCGGACGACCTCGAGCGATCCGATGTACGAGGCTGCCACCAAGCTCGGGAAAGGGCTGGCCGAGGCGGGGTTCGCGGTGATCACCGGCGGGGGGCCGGGGATCATGGAGGCCGCCAACAAAGGCGCCCAGCTGGGCGGCGGGCTCTCCGTGGGGTGTACCATCGAGCTGCCCCACGAGCAGCGGGTCAACGACTACACCGACCTCGCGGTGAGCTTCCGCTACTTTTTCGTGCGCAAGACCATGTTCGTCAAGTACGCACAGGGGTTCGTGATCTTCCCGGGCGGATTTGGCACGCTGGACGAGCTCTTCGAGTCGATCACGCTTGCGCAGACCGACAAGATCGAGCACTTCCCGGTGGTCCTGATCGGCCATGACTACTGGGCCGGCCTCTTGCAATGGCTGCGCGGGCCGGTCGCAGAGGAGGGCAAGATCGCTCCCGAGGACGTGGACCTCCTCTACCTCACCGACGACGTGGACGAGGCCATCGCCCTCATGGTCGAGTCGCGCGCTCGCCGCATGACGGCTCGAGCCGAGAACGGAGCCGACGCACAGGAATCAGAGGCCGAATCTGGGGGAGCGGTTCGTCCGGGTCGTCCGTCGCGCGAGTACCCTTCCGACTGACCCGCAAGGGGGCGCTCAGGGGGCGCAGGCCCCGGTGCTGACGGCTCGCGTCCGCCCGATGGCATCCGCGACGTCGGCCCGAACCTCGCCGATTCCGAGCGCGTATCCGATATCAGCGGCTGTCTGGGCGCGGGCGAAGACGAGCCCGGCAACCTGTCCGTCCGAGGCCACGAACGGCCCGCCGCTGTCACCCGCCTGGACGTCGGCCGCCAGCTCGATGACCGCCCGCGTCACCGTCGAGCGACCGTAGATGTCGAAACCAGTGGCCGTGAAAACGCCCCGGACAGTGGCCGGGATGAGCGTCAGACCGCCGCCCCCGGGATGGCCCAGCGCCACTCCGATCGTCCCCGCCGATGGCTCGGCCCTGGCCAGCGGCAGCGGCTGCAGCCCGACTCCGGGCGCATGGAGGAGCGCCACGTCCATGGCAGGGTCGTAGAAGACCACGGTGGCCCGTTCCCTGGCCCCGGCTTCGGTCAAGACCACGGTGGAGCCGCGCTCCCCGGCCACCACGTGCGCGTTCGTCACCAGGTAGCCCGGCGCGATCGAGAACCCCGTCCCGCTCAGCTGCAGACCGCAGGCCTCGCCCACCACCTCCACGGTCGAGGCCGCGGCCCGGCGGCCAAGCGCGGCGACCTGCGCGTCGGTGGGGACGGGGACCGGCGACCCGAGCGGCGTCTCGAGAAACTCGAACACCTGCGGGAGCCCGGCCGGCGCGAGGAAGGCGCGCAGCCGCCCCAGCAGTGGCGCGGGCGACGGCAGGGTGGAACGAACCACCCCGACCACGGCGGACTGGTCGATCTGCTGGGCCAGTCCCGACGACGGCCCCACGGCCAGGATGGGCGCCAAGAACCAGACCACCAGGACGACCTGCGCGACGCCCACCGCCGCGCCCGCCAGCCGGTCCGCGGCCGCCAGCGGCCCCCGGCCCATCCGGCGCTGGATCGCTGCTGCCAGCGCGCTCCCGATTGCCTGGCCGAGCAGCAACGCGAGCAGGAGGAAGGCGAGGAGGAGCATCGCGCGCAGGAACCGGTCCAGCGTCGGAAACGCCGCCGCGACGTCGGGCAGCAGGGCCACGGCCGCGATCGCGCCGGCGCCGGCGCCCAGCAGGCCCAGCGCCTGCCCCACGGCCCCCTGGCGAAACCCGCTCAGGGCGCCCAGGGCGAGCAGCACCAGCAGCAGCACGTCGAGCAGTTCCAGGTTCGGCACGCGCGTATGGTAGCGGCCAGCGCGGCGGGCTCCGCGGGCGGCGGCCCAGCGGTCCCGTCAAAACCCAGGCGGACCGCCGCGCGCGCACGCAGTCGCGCCCCGCGGGCAGCGTGAGCCCCCGTTCAGTCCGCGCCGGCCATCCGCCGCCAGACCAGCGGGAGGCACCCCACGAGGCTGACATCATCACCCAGCGCCGCGGGCACGATCCTGGCACGCCGGGCGGGGGCACGGAAGGCGGTCTCCCGGACCGCGGCGCGGGCGGGCCCCAGCCAGCGATCACCCTGGGCCAGGGCGATCGAACCTCCCACCACCACCAGGGTCGGGTCGAAAACGTCCGCGATGGTGACCATCGCCGCTGCGAACGCCCGGCGCGCGTGGCCCATGATCTCGGCGGCGGTGCGATCGCCGGCATCCTCCGCGGCCGAGACGTCGGCGGCGGACAGGCGGTGAGGGCCAACCCGTTCCGCGACCTCGGCGAGCATGGGCGACGCCCCGGCGCGAACCGCCTCGCGCGCTGCGCGGGCGATCCCGGATCCCGAGGCGATGGCCTCCAGGTGGCCCCGCGCCCCGCAGCCGCAGGGCGGGCCGTCCAGCTCCACCAGCAGGTGCCCCAGTTCGCCAGCGGTGCCGTCGGGGCCGTGCAGCAGGACCCCAGCCGCAAGAACCGCGCCCCCGATCCCGGTGGAGACCGTCAGGTAGACCACGTCATCCACGCCCCGCGCGGCCCCGAACGCCAGCTCGCCCAGCAGCGCAACGTTCGTGTCGCGGTCCAGGAAAGCCGGGAGCCCAAGCCGGCGCTCGAGCTCGGCGACGACCGGGACGTCGCGGAACGACCGGTCGGCGTTGGGTGGATCCACGATGATCCCGGCGCGGAAATCGACCGGCCCGATCGCGGAGATCCCGATCCCGATCGGCGATGCCGGGGAGATGCGCGGCGTGGTCGAGGCTGCGCCTCCGGGCGCAGCCGGGGTCGGCACCCCCGGGGACCTCGACGGCGCCGCGCGGCTCCCAAGGGCACGCACTTCCGCGAGCAGCGCCACCACATCTTCCAGCACCGCCGCCGGCCCGCGCTCGGTGGCGGAGGGGACTTCCGCGCGCGAGAGGATGCTGCCATCGGGGCCGACCAGGGCGGCTCGCAGCCGGCTCGCGCCCAGGTCCAGCGCCAGCACCGGCCGGCCTCGGTCGACGCCACCCCCAGCTCCTGGTAAAGCGTTCACGAACGGCTCCCGCATTGCGCCGTTAGACAAGGCTGCCGAACCGCACGTGCACCTGAAGATCGCACGGGGGGCCGGTCCCACAGGTGCGGCGCATAGTCGGCAAAGCACCAAGCAACGGCGCCCAGGCTCCCGGCCTGCACCAGCCACACGATACTCCGCCGGTGTGCGCGGCTGGGCGTGCCACGGATGTGTGCGCGCGGCCCCTGGCGTGCGCGGCCGCGCCGCCGGGGGCCGGAGCCCGTCGTGCCTGCGACGCCCGACGCGTCGCCGTGTCGTCGGCCGCGTCCTGCTCTCAGAGCTTATAGCCGAGGCGCCGCAGCAGCGCCATGCGGTCGGCCACGTCCTCCTCGTTCTCCACCCCGAGCGGTGAGGCGCCGTCGATCACCCCCAAGATGCCGCGGCCCTGCTCGGTCTGCGCCACCACGACCTCCACCGGGTTCGCAGTGGCGCAGAAGATCCGGCAGACCTCGGGCACGGCCTTCACGGCGTTGAGCACGCTGACCGGGAACCCACCGGTGAGGGCTACGATGAAGCTGTGCCCGGCTCCGATCGCCTCGGCGTTCGCCACCGCGATGCGTACCAGCGCCTCGTCGTTACCCGAGCGCCGGATCAGGCGAGGACCCGACGATTCGCAGAAGGCGAGCCCGAAGCGCAGCTGCGGCCCCACCATGGCGAGCGTCTCGTGGAGATCCTCCACGGTCTTGATGAAATGAGACTGCCCGAGGATGACGTTGACCTCCTCGGGCTTCTCAACCGAAACAAGCTGCAGTTCCATGGCACGTCCTAGCAGGTACCCCCGACCGAGAAGTCGATCACGTCGGGGCGGGTGGTGGGAATGCAGCAGAGGAACTCGAACGGCTCGTCGCCGGTGTTCCGGTAGCAGTGCAGGGTCCCCTCGGGGATGAAGACGACGTCGCCGGCGACCACGTCGTAGGCGTCCTCGCCGATCCCGATGTGAGCGCGGCCCCGCAGCACGTACTGCTCGTGCTCCACCGTCTGGCGGTGCCACGGCATCTGCCCGCCGGGCTCGATGGCATAGCGGCGCATCGCAAAGCTCGGCCCTCGGATGAGCCACTGCATGGAGGTGCGCTCCCCGGCAGGGACCGGGACCACCTCCACGTCCTTCGTGTGCTGGACGGACATCGGCTGCCTCCGTGTGTGACCAGGACGCACCTGCGGTCCTGCACCGGCCGCATGATGGCACGGATCCGCAGCGAGCAGACGGGCGACCCGGACGGGCGGCACCCCGAGGCGATCGCGCTCGCCGACGCCGAGCGGGCCTTCTTCGCCGAGAAGCGCCGCCTCCAGAGCGCCAAGACCCGCCGCGAGTACGAGCGCGTCTTCGCCGCCTTCCGCGCCTTCTGCGAGCGGCGCGCGGTCCCGGCCACCGTCGCCGCCGCCTGCACCCTCGAGGTGCTCGTCGCGTATGCCGACGAGCTCGAGTCGCGCCCCGCGCACCGCGCCCGGGGCGATCGGAGCGGCCGCCAGGTCGCGCTCGAGCACGGGCTCGCGCCGGCCTCGGTGAGCGGCTACCTGCGTCCCTTGCGCACGCTGTGCCGCTACCTCGTGCGCAACGGGGCGCTCGCCGTCAGCCCCTTCACGCAGACCGTCGATCCCCTCATCCCCGACGTCGCGGACGCCCCCCTCCGGCTGGCCCGGCCGGCCGACGTGGCGGCCATCCTGGCCGCCCTCCCAGGCGAGGGCCCCCTCGCGCGGCGCGATCGCGCCCTCCTCGTGCTCGACTGGGACGCCGGGCTGCGGGTCGAGGAGCTGGACCGGCTGCGCCTGCCCGACCTCGAGTTCGACGCGGCCGGCGCGAGCCTGCGCATCCGCGACCCCAAGAACGGCCGGCCCTGGGTGCTGCGCCTCAACGCGCGCGTCCTCCCCGTGCTGCGCGCCTGCCTCGAGGCGGGGCGCCCGGCCCTGGCCGCCGGCCACGCCCGCCACGGGACGGCGGACCAGGGGTATGTCTTCCTCGCCGACCCCCGGCCCCACGGCGGGCGCGCCCCGCTGCCCGGCGGCCAGCTCACCGAGAACGGGCTGTATCAGCTGCTGACCCGGCGCTGGCAGGCGGCCGGGGCGGCTTCGGCTGGCACCGCCTCCGCCACGGCCTCGGGACCGCGATGGGCGAGCACGGGGCGAGCATGGCCGAGATCGCGGCCCGCCTCAACCACAAGTCGGTGCGCTCCACCGCCCGCTACGTGCACCCCTCACCGGCGCACGTGGCCGCCCTGGTCGAGCAGAGCGCCTGGGCGGCCCTCGACGCGGCCCTCGCGCAGGGCCCGGGCGGCGTGCCGGACCGCGAGCCCCAGGCGGCCGACGGGGCGTCGGTGGTCACCGGCACCGGCCGGGTGCTGCGGGTCCTGCCCGGGCGGGCGCGCACCGCCGCTTCCCAGCACCTCGATGGTCGTGCCGGACCGGGTGGACGTTCGTGCCCTCGTGCCTCGCCGGACTGGGCGGGCCTCGGCCACGCGCGCGATCCCCCCAGGTATCGGATGCGGGCACGAGCGGCGATGGCCATCGCGGACAGCCGCGTCGGGCCATCCATGCCGCCCACGCTCTGCCCGGCCCTGCGGCCCATACCAGGTCCCCCATGCCACCCGGGGCGGGGTCATCGTCCCCGACGCGGTCGTCGCCGCACGGCTCCGGCCTGCCTGCCGTCCCCGCTCGCAAGCAGGGACGGCAGGCGGTGGCCGCGCATGGACCTCGGGCTCCACACCCTGGGCCGGAGCGGTCTGCCTCGGCGCTGGGTCAGGGTGCGGGACGGCCAGCGCGCCGTTCACGGTGCGGGCGAGGCCACGGCCCGCGCGCTGGCCCGATAGGGCCGGGCCCGCGGGCCGTGCTATGACGGGCGCGGGCCTCGCAGCAACGCTGCGCTGGTGCGGTCAGTTCCCGATCGGAACCGCGCCGCTGGTGGCGAAGTAGCTCACGCACTGGCCCTGGTTGGTGAACAGGTTGCCGTTGGCGTCGTACATCGTCTTCCAGCCGCCGGCCTTGCACTGGGCACCGGTGGCGGTGGCCTCCTGGGTCACCGTGACGTTGTCCAGCGCGGGTCCGAAGGCGCCGGCGGTGGTGCTGGTGAAGGTCAGCGTCGTGCTGGAGCTGGTCGCCACGAAGGAGTAGCCCTCCGTCGCCCACTTCATGTCGCTGGTGCTGTTCCCGGCAGTGCTCGTGTTGTAGGCGTAATAGCCTGGCGCAGCGCCGGTTGCGCTGACGGTCAGCGTCTTGTCAGACGGGCTGGTCAGAGAAGGGTCGGTCGAGGCGTACGGATTCCCGGAGAGCGAGAACGAGACGAAGTACGTGGCGTTGGGCATCGTGTCGAAGGTCTGACTGATCGCGCCGGGTTCGAAGCCGCTCATGTCGAGACTGTAGCCGTCGCCGTCAGCGGACTGCCAGAGCGACCCGATCCAGTCGATGTTCCCGCTGGTCACCGTCCAGCCGGGGATAGCTGTCGCGCTTCCGTATCCCGCGCCGAGGGTCACGTAGCTCCCGACCGAGTAGTCATTCGGATTCGCAAACCCGCCGTTGGTGAAGCCGGCCGCCAGGGCGGAGCCGGCCAGCGCGAGCGACGCCACCACCGCGAGCGACGCGCCAACCATCGATCGTCTCTTCACGCGATCCTGCCTCCCTGCGCCGCACACGGGTGCAGCACGAGCGGGCGGGGTCGGTCTCGCCAGTGGCTCGGCGCGGTCCAGGCGGCCGGAGTCTGCGGACCGCGTCTCATCGCCCCCCGTCGGAAGCGTTCATTGTAAGCTGACCGGCAAGGCGCAGGACCCTTGTCTGCCAGCTCCGGTGTACGTGCGCACCGGATTCCGCCGGCCTACTGGCAGGCTCGGCGCCACCCGGGCGGACGCCACGCCGGCAAGGATCATCCTCGCGAGGGGGCCGTACTGGCGAGGGACGGCCCGTGCCCACAACGCAGCCCCGCCGCGGCGCCTGATCCGTGCGGCATCGAGCCCGCGCCTGGGCCGCGCCAGAAAGAGGTCGTTACGGGCAACGGCCACGTGCTGGCGCCCGGTGATCCACGGGTCGCGCGTGGTTTGCACAGCGCCTCGCAGACAGAGAACGACGGGCGCCGGTCAGGGTCCTGCGCCCGTCGATCTCGTGCGGTGGGGGACCAGGTCCCCCGGGTAACTACTTCTCGACGCTATCGAGGAGCCGCTCCCGGAGCAGCGTGAGCGTGATCAGCGCCAGCGAGCCGGCGCCGAGCAGGCCCAGGAGCAGCAGGATGGTTCCGTTCAAGGCACCGCCCTGACCGGGCACCTCGGTGGTGGCTGGCAGGGTGGGCTCGGGCGTTCCGGTCGCACCCGCGACGGCACCACCTGGGGTGGGCTTGGGCGTTCCGGTCGCACCGGCGACGCCACCCGTGGGCTTCGGCGAGGGCGGCGTGGTGGCCGGTGAGTAGGTGCGGGTGTTGAGCACCGACACGCTCACCGTCTGGTTCGCGAGGATGGTGACGGATCCGCCCGAGGGCGAGTAGTGCGGGCTGTTGGCCCAGTTCGCGTTGGTGCCGGCTGCGGGCAGGGCGCCCTCCACGACGGAGCACGTCGTCCCAGCCACGTAGGGCCCGAACGTCTGCGAGCTGACCGCGTCACCGCTGTCGTTCACGGTCAGGTTGACCGTCTGGGAGCTCCCACCGCAGGTCACGGTGAAGGGGAAGGTGCCGCCGGTCCAGCCGGTCAGGTTGCCCGTGACGGTCTTCGAGAACTGGAAGGAGCCGTAGGCCGGGGTGGGCGGAGGCGGAGGCGGCGAGTAGGTTCGCGTGTTCGTCACGGCCACGCTCACGGTCTCGCCCGACACGATGGTCTGAGACCCTGACACGGGCGAGTAGGTTGGACTGGTGACCCAGCTCGCGTACGTGCCGGCCGATGGCAGAGTGCCTTCCACCACCGAACACGTCGTTCCTTCGGGATAAGGACCATAGAGCGCGGACGTGACCGGACCACCGCTTGACGGAACTGGCAAGTTAACGCTAACGGTCGGGTCGAGCAAGGTGCTCTCCACGCCGCTGCAGGTCACGGTGAACGGGAAGCTACCGCCGGTCCAGCCGGTCAGGTTGCCGGTGACGGTCTTCGAGAACTGGAAGTAGCCCTCGCCAGGCGAGGGCGGAGGCGGCGGGGTGTACGAGGTCGTGTTGGTGACAGTGACGGACGCCCCGTCGCTGGTCAGCGTGATCGGGCCACCGGTCGCCGAGCCGGTCGTGCTGCCCCAGGAGTAGGTCGTGGTCCACGGCTGGTAGCCGCTGGGCGGGCTGCTGCTGCCGGTCTCTGTGACCGTGCAGGAGTTGCTGCCCTGGTCGTTGAGCCGGATGCCCGTGACCTGGGCCGTGTCACCGCTCGCGGTGTCGATCCGGATGCCGGTCTGGCTCCATGCGGGAGCGGTGCAGGTCACCGAGAAGGTGAAAGTGCCGGTGTAATCGCTCCCGGCGCCGGTCACGGCCTTGGTGATGGTCAGGCTGCCGGTGGGCGACTGCGAGGTCGTGTTGGTGACAGTGACGGACGCCCCGTCGCTGGTCAGCGTGATCGGGCCACCGGTCGCCGAGCCGGTCGTGCTGCCCCAGGAGTAGGTCGTGGTCCACGGCTGGTAGCCGCTGGGCGGGCTGCTGCTGCCGGTCTCTGTGACCGTGCAGGAGTTGCTGCCCTGGTCGTTGAGCCGGATGCCCGTGACCTGGGCCGTGTCACCGCTCGCGGTGTCGATCCGGATGCCGGTCTGGCTCCATGCGGGAGCGGTGCAGGTCACCGAGAAGGTGAAAGTGCCGGTGTAATCGCTCCCGGCGCCGGTCACGGCCTTGGTGATGGTCAGGCTGCCGGTGGGCGACTGCGAGGTGCCGGCACACCCGTGGCTGATCACAAGGTTCCACGCCCCGTTACCCCCGATCCACCGACCGCTGGCCGCTGACGAGCTGCTGAAACGAGG
>JBMFSS010000024.1:5501-41601 GCA_049967415.1 Candidatus Limnocylindrales bacterium | reverse complement strand
CGGGATCGCTCGGCCCGTGGGTGACCATGATGATGAGCTTCTCGGTGTCAGCCATTGCGCGAGGCCTCCTCTGGTGCGTCCAGTGCCCGATCGGTCGAGCCCCCTCCGGCTGTGCCGGTCCTGTACTGGTAGTGTCGAGAGGGCGGCCAGGACAGGCCAGAACCAATGGCCGACCCGCGGGGCGGCTCAGTGGCCTCACTCCGAGGAGGCGCCGGCCCCGGCGGGGCAGTAACGGAGGGCCCGCGACGATGCACGCGAGCGGCCGGCTTCTGCGCATGGGGGGGCCATCTGGCCCTGCCAGCGGGGAGCTGGGTGATACCCCCGGACCTCTGGCTCGGTGAGGGGCGCCGGCGCCGTTCCACCGGCATCGCTGGGATCCGGGAGGCTCACCGCGAAGCGGCCGAGATCAACCGCTGTCGGCCGGGTCTGGATTGGCCGGGCGGGTCCCGGCTCGGGCGAGCCAGGGCGGCAAGTCGGCCGTGGGCCGAAAGGCCTGAAAACCCTGGCCGGTGGCCGCGAAGTCACGCGCCGCGGCCTGCGGGCGTCCCGCCACGAAGTGACCATCGGCCTGCCGCTCGACTGCGATTGGGCCTTGCTCTGGGCCGCTGGCTGGGCCGCTGGCGACGGTCGACGCTGAGGGGCCGCCCCGCGTGTGTGCAGATCCTCGGCCACGCGGTTCCGCCAGCCGAAGTGTCAGGACTCCGACGGCTCCATGACGGTTGTGCGATCCGGGGAGCCGGCCACAGCCGCGGCCGGGCGCCGGGGCCCCATCCGCCCGTCGGCGTCGAGCGCGCCGCTCGCTCCGAGGAGCGGGGTGGGCGCCGCGTTCTCCGTCGCCCCGAGGTCGAGCGTGGCCGCCCACTCGGCCGCTGCCATCAGCTCCGGGCGATGGGTGATCACGATCACCGTGCGCCCGGCGGTGGCCGCCATCAGGTCCTCCGTCAGGGTCTCGGCCGTGGCCTGGTCCAGGTATTCGGTCGGCTCGTCGAAGATCAGGACCGGGGCCTCGGCCAGCAGCGCGCGGGCGAGCGCCAGCCGCTGCACCTGGCCGGCGGAGAGTCGGGCGCCGTGTTCGCCAACCAGCGTGTCGAGGCCGTGCGGAAGGCTCTGCACCCACGACCAGAGCTGGGCCGCCTGCAGCGCCCCCGCCAGGTCGACCTCGTCCGCATCGGGCCGGGCAAGCCGGAGATTTTCGGCGATGGAGGTGTCGAACACGTGCGGATCCTGCTCGCAGAGGCGGATCACCCGGCGCACGTCGTCGGCCGCCAGTTGCCGGACGTCGACAGCCCCGGCGGAGCCCACAAGCTCCACCGTTCCGCCGGATGGGTCGAGGAACCGCAGGAGGACCGCGGCAAAGGTGCTCTTGCCCGAGCCGCTTGGCCCGGTGACCAGGACGCGCTGGCCGGCCGCAACATCCAGGTTCAGCCCGCGCAGGACGTCGGGGCCGCCCTGGGCATACCGGGCCCGCAGGTCGCGCACCCGCAGCCCGTACGGGCCGGCGGGCAGGGGCTCGGGCTCGGCCGGCTCGCGCACCGGGTCGGGCCGATCCAGGACCTCGGAGAGGCGGTTGGCGGCGGCCGCCAGGCCCGGCAGGTGCTGCGCCGCGGGCACCAGCCCGGCCACCGCCTCGTGGACGGCGATGGGGGTGAGGACCACGACGGCCAGCGCCACGCCGCCGAGCGCGCCGGCGCGGACCGCCAGCACACCGGCCACCAGCGCCAGCCAGACGGCTGCACCGGCTGAGAGACCCGCCGCCAGCGCACCCGCCCCGGTGCCGGTTGAGGATTGCGCTTCAGCCTGTGCCAGCCGTGCGTCGATGGCCGCCAGCTGGCGCACGGCGCGTTCCGCCGCGCCGGCCGCCACGAGCTCGGGGGCCCCGGCCAGGAGGTCGAGACTGGCGGCCGCCAGTTCGCCGCGTGCCGGCGCGATCCGCCGCTCGGCGCGGCGCGCCACTGCTGCGGCGACGAGCGGCGCCCCGAAGGCGGTGGCCAGGAGCGTGACCGCCAGCGCCGCGCCGGCGGCCGGCGCGAGGATCCAGAGCAGCAGCACGGATCCGGCGGCAGCCAGCCCGACCGAGGCGTAGGGGAGCAGCACCCGCAGCCAGAGGTCCGCCAGCCCGTCCACGTCGTCGACCAGGCGTGCGAGCAGATCGCCCGACCGGAACGACTCGAGGCCAGCCGGTGCGAGACGCTCCAGCCGACCATAGGTCTGTGCCCGCAGGTCGCCCAGGATCCGGAAGGCGGCATCGTGGGCCGCCAGCCGTTCGCCGTAGCGCAACACGCCCCGTCCGATGCCGAAGGTGCGCACGGCGGTGATCGCCACCATCAGGTAGAGGACCGGCGGCTGCTGCGCTGCCCGGTCGATGAGCCAGGCGGACGTGGCCGTCAACCCGATCGCGGCGCCCACGGCCCCCGCTCCGGCCAGAACGGCCAGCAGCAGCCGGGGTGTCAGCGGGCGGCCCATTCGGACGATACGCAGCAGGGGCTTCATGGCGCTCTCGTGGCGTTCCATCCGGTGCTCATGCGGCAGCTCGGCTGGCTACCGCCACCACGCGGTCCGCGACGGCCAGGGCGGCCGGTCGATGGGCGACCAGCAGCACCGCCATCCCCCGCCGGCGGGCCGCGTCGCGGACCGTCTCGAGGACCGCCAGTTCGGCCTCCGCGTCGAGCCCCGCGGTCGGCTCGTCGAGCAAGAGGAGCACGGCGTCCCGGAGCAGGGCGCGGGCCACGCCCAGGCGCCGGCGCTGCCCGCTCGAGAGGCCCAGGCCGCGTTCGCCCAGCTGTCGATCCGGGTCCAGGTCGCCGAGCCCGGCCGCGCGCAGAGCCTCATCCACGGCGCCGTCGGAGGCGCCCGGTGCCGCAAGACGGGCGTTGTCGGCCACCGATCCGGCGAACAAGAACGGCTGCTGCGGGACCCAGGCCACCAGCTGCCGCCAGGCCTCGCCGTCCAGCTCGTCCACCGAGGCCTGCTTCCCGTCGGCGCCTGCGACGACCACCCGGCCCCGGTCCGGGACGCGGAGCCCCAGGATGGTCTGCAGGAGGGTGGTCTTCCCAGCGCCACTCGGCCCGGCCAGCGCCACGACCTCTCCCGGCCGCACCGTGAACGAGACGCCGTCGGGGGCCGCGACCGCGCGGTCCGGGTGTTCCACGGTGAGCCCCTCCACCCGCAACTCGCCGCCGCGCAGGTCGGGCGGCGCAAGTCCGGGCCCATGCCCCTCCGGGCGCGCCTCGACGAGGGCGAACGCGGCCTCGGCGGCCGCCAGTCCCTCTTCGCTGGCATGGTAGTTTGCGCCCAGCTGGCGCAGCGGCAGGTACGCTTCGGGGGCCAGGATCAGCACGAACAGGCCGCGGGTCAGGTCCATCTCGCCGGCCACCAGCCGCAGGCCGACCTCGACGGCAACCAGGGCCACTGAGAGCGTGGCCGCCAGCTCCAGGACAAAGGCCGAGAGAAATGCGACGCGCAGGGTAGCGAGGGTCTCGCGGCGATAGTCGTCGGTCACCCGCCGCAGCCCTGCCAGCTGGGCGTGTGCGCGGCCGTAGACCTTGAGGGTGGGGAGCCCCGCGACCACGTCAAGGAAGTGGTGGGCCAGGCGCGAGAGGGCGTTCCAGCGCCGCCGCTTTCGCGTCTCGGTGGCGCGCCCGATGAGCGCCATGAAGACGGGGATCAGGGGCACCGTGAGGGCGACGGTGAGCCCGGCCAGGGGATCCACCAGAAACAGGCTCACCACCACCACGGGCGGGATGATCGCCGAGAGGGCCAGCTGTGGCAGGTACCGCGCGAAGTAGGCGTCAAGGGCGTCCAGACCCCTCGTGACAAGCGCCACAACCTCGCCGCTGTGCGCTTCGGAGGCCCAGCGGGGGCCGAGGGAGACGGCACGCTCCAGGATCTGCCGGCGCAGGCGCGACTTCACGGTGGCCGAGACGCGGTGCGCGAGGAACTCCTGGCCCCAGGCCAGGGCCGCTCGGCTGGCGAACACCACCAGCAGGGCCGCCAGCCAGGGCCGCAGTGCGCCCAGGCCGGCCCCGTGCAGGAATGTGGCGTCGATGGCGTGCGCGAGGAGGGCCGCCTGCGCAATCGCCAGCGCCGCCGTCAGGAGGCCGAGCAGGACCGCCGCGGCCAGCAGGCGTGCCGTCGCGCGGGCGTAGCGAAGCAGCCGTGGATCGAGCGCCTTCACGGGCGCGGCCGGCCGGCCCTCGCTCCCCGGGCCCCCGCCGTCTCGGACGCCGCCGCCCGCGCCATCAATACCCTTCGCTGGCCGGCACGGACTCCGCGCTGATGCGCCGCCGGAAGACCCAGTAGGTCCATCCCTGGTAGACCAGCACGAGCGGCGTGAAGATGACGGCCACCCAGGTCATGATCGTGAGGGTGTAGGAGGTGGAGGCCGCGTTGGTGGTGGTCAGGCTGTAGGCCGCGTCGAGCGAGGATGGCATCACGTTGGGGAAGAGGCCCACGAAGAGCGATGCCACCGCCAGCGCGATGGTGACCGCGCTCCCGATGAAGGCCCAGCCTTCGCGGCCCAGCCGGTTGGCCGCCAGCGCCCCGACCAGGGCAACCGCGGCCACCACCGACAGGGCCAGCGAGCCCGGGCCGCCACGGATCAGCTGCGTCCAGGCGAGGAAGACCACGGCCACGACTGCAGCGGCCAGCCCCAGACGACCGGCCAGCGCGTTGGCCCTGCGGCGGAGATCGCCCGCGGTTTTCAGGGCCAGGAAGACCGCGCCGTGGGTCAGGAAGAGCGCCACGAGGGTGAGGCCGCCCAGCAGTCCGTATGGGTTGAGGAGGGTGAAAAGGTCCCCCGTGAACTGGTGCTGGGCGTTGATGGGAACTCCCTGCACGATGTTGGCGAACGCCACGCCCCACAGGAACGCCGGCAGGAGCGACCCGACGAAGATGGCCAGGTCCCAGCGCGAACGCCAGGCGGGCTCGGGGCGCTTGCTGCGGAACTCGAACGCGACGCCGCGGATGATCAGCGTCACCAGGATCAGGAAGAGCGCGAGGTAGAAGCCGCTGAAGAGGGTGGCGTACCACTCGGGGAACGCGGCGAAGGTGGCACCGCCCGCCACCAGCACCCAGACTTCGTTGCCGTCCCAGACCGGGCCGATGGTGTTGATGAGCGCCCGCCGCTCACGATCGCCGTGGCCCAGGAACGGCAGCAGCATGCCGACCCCGAAGTCGAAGCCTTCCAGGACAAAGTAGCCGACCCAGAGGATCGCGATCAGGGCGAACCAGATGGTGGTGAGGTCCATGGCCGCGCTCCTCAGTAACTGAACGCCATGGGGCGTTCGGAGTCATCGCCGCTCCCCGCGGCGGGTGCCTCCGGAAGCCCCGCCCGGATCCGGCGGAGCAGGAGGCCGACTTCAACGGCGGCCAGGGCGCCGTAGAGGATCGTGAACCCGACCACGCTGACCAGCACCTCGAGAGCGGAGGTCGTCGGTGAGACGCCGGCCTGGGTCTGCATCAGGCCGAACACGATCCAGGGCTGGCGCCCCATCTCGGTGAAGAGCCAGCCGAGCGAGTTGGCCGCCAGCGGGACAAACGGGAGGGCGACCGCGACGGCCACCACCAGGCGGCCGACAGGCGCTCTGCCGCGCCGGACCACCCACAGGATCCAGGCGGCGGCCAGCGCCGCGAGGCCGGCCAGGCCGACCATCAGCCGGAACGACCAGTAGGCGAGCGGTACGTACGGCACGTAATCGCCCGGCCCATAGGTGGCCTGGTATTGGGCCTGCAGGTTGTTGATCCCCTCCACCTTCCCGTTGAGGTTGCCGGTGGCGAGGAACGAGAGCAGGTCCGGGATGCGGATCGAAAAGAGCTCGGTGCGCCCGTCGAGCGATCCAATGGTGAAGAGCGAGAACGACGCTGGCTGCTCGGTCTGGTAGAGCGCTTCGCCGGCCGCCATCTTCATCGGCTGGACGCTGGTCATCACCTTGCCCTGCTGGTCGCCGGTCAGGAGCACCAGCACCGCTGCCACCAGCACGGTCCAGGCACCGATGCGCGCCGCGACCCGGAAGGCGTCCACGTCGCGATCCGGGTCACGCCACATGCGCCAGAGCGCGACGCCTGCGACGAATGCTCCGGCGGTCAGGAATGCCGCCATGATCGTGTGCGTGAATGCGCTGATGGCGACCGGGTTGGTCAGGACAGCCAGGAAGTCGGTCTGCTCGGCTCGCCCGGTGACCGGGTTCAGCCGGTAGCCCACCGGGTTCTGCATCCAGGCGTTGGCGGCCAGGATGAAGAACGCCGAGAGCACCGTCCCGATTGCGACGATCCAGATCGTGGCGAGGTGGACGCGCCGGGGCAGGCGATCCCAGCCGAAGATCCAGAGGCCCAGGAAGGTCGACTCGAGGAAGAAGGCGAGCAGCCCCTCGATGGCCAGCGGCGCGCCGAAGATGTCGCCCACGAAGCGGCTGTACGTGCTCCAGTTCATGCCGAACTGGAACTCCTGGACGATCCCGGTCACCACGCCCAGCGCGAAGTTGATCAGGAAGAGCTCGCCGTAGAAGCGCGTCAGCCGCAGGTAGCGCGGATTGTCCGTGCGCACCCAAGCGGTCTGAAACCCGGCCACCAGGAATGCCAGTCCGATGGTGAGCGGGACGAAGAGGAAGTGATAGACGGTGGTGATGCCGAACTGCCAGCGAGCGAGATCGAGGGCGCTCACGGGCGCATGCCTCCTCGCGCTGTGGCCAGCCCACTCGACTGGCGTCCCCGCCGCCGACATGCACGGAGGGGACCGATCTCGATCCGCGCGGGCGCAGCCGCGACCAGGTTGCCGTCCATGCGTTCCTCGTCTCCTCCCCTCGTCTCGCTCCCCGGCAGTGGCGCCACCGCGCCCCAACGTGCGCCAGTCTGCGCGCCTTGGGGCGGCCCGATCATGGTAGTGGCGCACCATACGGGTGGTCCAGCCCCATCTCTCCGGGCGGGCTCTACCCGGAGTCGGGCCCGGAAAGGACCAGGCCGCATCAGGGAGGCGGGATGCCCTCGGAGGCGGCCGCCTGTGCGTGCGCAGCGGCCACCTCCTCCTCGGGTGGCATGTTGCGGAAGAAGCCCCAGTAGAGCCCGGCGTTGACGAGCTGGAGCACGGCCGCGATCAGGAAGGGGAGCGAGAGGCTCACCTCGTCGAACAGGTAGCCGGCGAATATCGGGGCGATCGCATTGGTGGCCTGGCTCGGCAGATTCGACAGGGCGCCCACCGCCGCACGCTCTCCCGGGTCGGCCATGGCGAGCACGTAGGACTGGCGGAGCGGCAGCCCGATGCGCTGCACCAGCATGCGCAGCAGGTAGAACGCGCCCGCCAGCACAAACGACGGGGCAAGGATCATGGGGACCAGCAGGATGCCCTGCAGGACGCGCACCACCGCCACGGTGCGCACCAGTCCCCAGCGCCGAGCGAACCCGGCGGCCGACAGCGTGGAGAGGGCGGTGGCCCCGTTGATCACGGCGAACAGAAGTCCGATCTGGCCGGGGCCCACGCCGTAGCGTCGGAAGAACCAGTATGTGACAAAGGGGCCGAACATCCCCACCGCCAGCCCGTTGACGCTGTTGGTAGCCCACAGGCGTGCCAGCAGCGGCATCGAGCGTCGGGGGAGGCGCGGCATCCGTCCCTGACCCGCCGGCGCGGCCGGGTGGGCGGGTTCGCGCAGTGCGATCGCCAGCAGTCCGGCCCCGGCGGCCAGCCCGGCCGTGACCAGAAAAGGGAGGCGGAACGCCTCGGTTGCCGCAGCCCCGTGGAGGCCGGTGGAGCCCGCCAGCAGGGCCAGCGGACCGCCGAGCAGCGCTCCCACGCTGGAGGCGAACGCCAGTCGGCCGAACACGACGTTGCGCCTGGCAGGCGGCGTGACCTCGGCCACCAACGCTTGCTCGGCCGGCTGGTAGGGCCCGATCATGCCGGCCCCCGCGCCGCTGCCGCGCCCGAAGCTCCCGACGGCGGCCGCCAGGAAGATCACGGCCGGCACCCGGGTGAAGGCGAAGGCGATTCCCGCCAGCATGGCGAGGAGCGGCACGGCCACCAGGAACGGCTTGCGCCCGACCCGATCGGACATGAAGCCGATGGAGGTTGAGAGAACAGCCGTGGCGAGACCGACCACCATCGCGAGCTCGCCGAGCTGCAGGGCGCTGAACCCGATCACGGCGAGGTACACGGGTGCAATCACGGCCGCCAGCGCCCGCGACGCGCTCATCAGCACGCGCGCCGAGATGACGATGGGGATGGTTCGGTCGGTCCGCGCGGCAGGCGCCGCCGGGGGTGCGGCGCTCGTCACGTGGCGAACCGGGGCAGCCATGGGTGCGTGCTCATGATTGGCCGGTCAGTGACAGCCGAGCGCGAGCTGGTGGAGCGGTGCCAGCCACCCCGCGTGTCCGGGCGCAGTCGCGAGGGGATGCTCTCCGTTCAGGGTCCGCATCCGCGCATTGTCGCCTCGTGCCCCCCATCCGTCCGGCGCGGCCGTCGCCAATGGCTTTCCCTGCGCCCTCCGGCACCGGCTCAGCGCCCGGGGCCAGCCGTTGGCGAAGCTCGCCGAGCGCGCCGGCCCGCGCCCGCAGGGCCGAATCCCTGCGCTCGTGGCAGATGCCGTGTAGGATGCGCGGACCGCGCGCCTGCAGGCCGACAGAGCATCCTGCGGGTTCGTGAACTGCATGGCCGGTCCCGGCAGGGTAGTCAGCGTCGCCTGGCGACGCTCGAGGCACGTCTCCCCTGCGGGTCCCTTGCGGGGCGTCTCGTCTTCGTCCCGCATCGTCCGGCCCGGTGCCGTCGCCGCGATGACCTGCACGCGGCAGGTGCCCGCTAGGGAGAGACGACTACGCGACCACAGCGGAACCATCCGCCGCGGCTGTCTGCCATCCGGCCCCTGAGGGGACGCACGGCCTGGCCCGCAGCGGCGAAGCCCCGCCTCGTCAGCGCGTCGCGACAACTGCGGCTCGTGTTGCTGCGAGCGGCGATCGGTCTGCGTGCCTGGCACGCTTTGGCCGAATTGTTGCGCGCCATCCGGCAGCGGGCGTTCGCGGGACGGACACGCATGCGTTTCTCCGCACGCTGCGGTCGGACGCACCGCCCCGTGCGGGTGCGCGTTGCGCGGCGGCTGGGGCGGCGGGTGGGGGGCCCCGGGGAGCGGCAATTGGGGGGGGCGCGGGTGCAGACGGCGGCCCGCAGCCTGGGCACTCGGCTGGTCCGTTCCGGCGAGCGACGCCCGGGCGGCCAGGGACGGCGCACGCTCGGCCGGCGGCGGCTGCTGGCCGCCGCCGCTCTGGGGATTGCGCTCCTGTCTCTGCCCCTGTTGCCTGGGGACCGCGCTGCCGGTCGCGCTGATGACGCCGCAACTGCCCCGTGGGGATGGGTCACGACCGCGCCGGCCGGGGCTGCCGTGGCATACGCGGGCCGGCCCGAGACTCGGCTGGCGGCGGTCATGGTTGGCGACGTCGAATCGGGCCCCTCCGGCGCCAGGGCGGCATCCATTGTTCCCGGCGCCACGGGTCCGGTTCCCGGGAGCGCCGCCGGTCGGGGTATGAGCAGCACCGCGGCTGCCGGCCCGGGGTTTGCGGCGGGCCTCGCGGTCGCCGTGAGCCCGCTCCAGGCAGAGCGTGCCGCCCTCGCCGCTGCGCGTCGCCGACTTGGCGAGGGGTCGGCGCCTGGATCGTCGGCCAGCCCAGCGCTGTCGCCGGCTGCGCCGTCGCCCCTCCCCAGGCGGTCACCGCCGCCACGCTCAGCTGCCGGAGCCGGCACGAGCGGCGCGGCGGTCCAGACGCCCCAACGACCGCCAGCTCGGACGCCACGAGCTCCGAGCTGGACTGCGGTGGGTGCCTCGGCGGTGCGGGCCGTTCCGGGGATGCCACCGCCGGCGGTCGGCGAGGCCTCGACGTACGGACCCGGGTACGCTGGTCTGATCGCCGTGCCGCGGCAGGGCCGGTGGTTGATCGAGATCATCTGGCACGGGCGCGCCGTCACCCGACAGACCAACGATTACGGACCGGATCAGCGGATCTACCCGGACCGCGTCGTCGACCTCGACGTGGCCACCTTCGAGGCGCTCTCAGGCGAGAACTGGACGCAGGGCATCCTCGCCCCGGTGACGGTGGTCTACCTGCGCTACCTGGGCGGCTGACCCGCTATCCGGGCAGTTGACGCCCTGTCTGGTGCCGGGCGTTCGACAGGCGCGCGGCGGGCCCGTCGCCGGGCGTGGATGCCGGCGCCCTGCCTCCCGAGTGCTTCGACACCGGGGGCGATGGGTGTGCGTGTCCGTGTCCGGGCGTCGCTGCGGCGCGACCAGGTTCCACCGTGTTCGACTTGCCGGGCGCCTTGCCGTTCCCTGCTCCCGAAGAAGCCCCCGCAGCGCCGGACGCCCTCACGGCCTGTCGGAGCTTCCCGAGCGCGTTGCGGAGCGCCGGCTGCGCCTGCGGCGGGACGCGCGCCAGCAGGGAGGCGAGCAGCTCTTCGTGGCGATCCAGCGCCGCAGTCAGTCCCGGTGGCACGTTCGTCGAAGGCGAAGCGTGGGCCTCCGAAACCGTCTGCGAGAGGATCGCGCTGTAGGCGGCGACGGCTGCCTCGACGCCCGGCAGGTTGTCCGCGCGCGCGGCCGACTGGGCCTCGACCACGCGTGAGGAGAGGCGCTCCGCCTCGGCGCTGAACCAGGCGCTCGAACCCTCCGCCGGCAGCGCCAGCGTTTCGATGTCGAGCCGTGTGCCGTACAGCGGCCCGCCGGGCCCGCTGGCCGCAACGGCCACGCCCGTGCCGCCCAGGACCAGCACAAGCCCCGCCAGACCGACAGCCAGACGCGTGCGGATCCCTGTCCAGTCCCAGCGCCTGTGCCGCGCCTGTCCGGCCGCGTGCCCGCCCAGTGCGCGCGCCTGTGCCGCGCGCTGGAATTGCTGGATGGAGGCCGAGCGGCCACGGGCCAGCGCCGCGGCGTCGGGGTCGAGGGCGGCGCGCGCGTACTGCTCGAGGGCACGTGCCAGGCCGTCGGTCTCGGCCGAGGCGCGACCATCTTCGCCGCGGGGCTTCTCCCCTGGCAGACCCAGGCGGAGGAGGAACCGGGGGCGCGTCACGGCAGCACCTCGCGGTTCACTCCGGGGCCTCCTCGACGCCGAAGCCCTCGAAGTCGACGGTGCCGGCCAGCCCACGTCGGAGGGCAGCGATCGCCCGGAACTGCAGCGCCCGCACCGCGACCTCGCGTCGGCCGAGCACCTGGGCGGTTTCCGCGGTGCTTAGCCCGCCGAAGAAGCGGCAGGCGATCACCTGTTGCTGGTCGGGCGTGAGGTCGTGGATGGCCGCCTCGAGCGCGGCCAGGTCGGCGGAGCGTGCCGCAAGTTCGGCCGGCCCGGGTCCATCGGCGGGGCGATCCGCAATCGAGTCGAGCGTCCGGTGATCCCGGGCGGTCCGCGCACGATCGATCACGGCGTTATGCGCCAGGCGGAAGATCCAGGCCGCGAACGGAAGGCCACGCTGCTCGTATCTTGGCAGCGCCTCGATCACGCGGACAAAGATGCGCTGCACCAGGTCCTCCGCGTCAGTGGGTTCGCGAACGCGAAAGCGGACATACCGGTAGAGCCGTGGGGCGAACAGGTCGTAGAGGCGGCCGAAGGCTGCGGTGTCGCCGTCCCGGGCCCGTGCCACCAGCTGCTCGATCGCGTCTCCATCGCCGGTTGTAACGATGGATCCCGGTTCCCGTGACGGGGTCGCGGTCGGTGGAACCGGAACGTCGCTCGGTTCCGTCGCCCGACCCGTTGGATCCTCGGTCTCGCCGATCACCCCGCCACTCTGCTCCCGTCGGCGCGCAGCGTCCAGCCCGCCTGCCAGCGCCGCGGGTCAGGCGCGCGAGTCCGTCTCCAGGGAAAGCGCCACCTGCGCTGCGACTCTGGCGTTGTTTCGAATCAGCGACAGGTTGGCCCGTACCGACGCGCCCTGCGTGATCTCCGCAATCCGCGCCAGCAGCCATGGCGTGAGCGCCGCGCCGCGGATCCCGGTGCGCCCCGCCTCTTCGATGCCTTGGGTCACCGCGCGCTCGATGGCGTCCCGCGGGACCTCGTCAGCCTCGGGCACCGGCGCGCAGATCAGCATCCCGGACCCGATTCCGAGGGCCAGGTGCACGCTGGCCAGCTGCGCGGCCTCCTCCGCGGAGGCGACCACGATGGGCGAGGGGATGCCGCTGCGACGCGTCCAGAAGGCCGGGACTTCCTCCTCGCCGATCGTCACGAGCGGGACGCCGCGCGTCTCCAGCGCCTCCACCGTCAGCGGGATGTCCAGGATGAGTTTTGGGCCGGCGGCCACCACGGCCACCGGCGTGCGCGCGAGCTCGTCAAGATCGGCGGAGATGTCGAAGGTTCCCGGTCCGCCGCCCGGCCCCGCCAGCGCGCCACGGTGGACGCCCCCGATGCCGCCCGTGGCGAAGACCCGGATGCCGGCCGCGTGGGCCGCGATCATGGTGGCCGAGACCGTGGTCGCTCCCCACCCGCCGCGGGCAAGAGCCGCCGCCAGCGTGGGACGCGCGACTTTCGCGACCCCGGAGACCGTGGCGAGGGTCTCGAGCTCAGTCTTGCTGAGGCCGACCAGGAGGCGGCCATCGTGAATGGCCACGGTGGCCGGGACCGCTCCCTGTCCGCGCACCTCCGCCTCGCTATCGCGCGCAATCGAGAGATTCTCAGGGTAGGGAAAGCCGTGGCTGATCAGGGTGGACTCCAGCGCAACGACCGGTTGCCCGCTCCGAAGCGCAGCCTCCACCTCTGGGGCCAGGCGCAGGCGTTCCCGGACCGTGCCTGGCGCGGCCCGCCGGGCCCGCATCTCCGTCTCGCTCCCGTTTGGCTGGTGCCTCATGCTCCCTCCCGGTGTGTCCGGCATTCAGTAGATCCCGGGGAGCATTTTGCGCGTCCGGGCCCGATACGTGCCGTATCCCGGGTAGCGCTGCAGAAGCCACCGTTCCTCGCGGCGCGACTTGAGGTCGAAGAAGACGCCCAGCAGTGCCCCGGCGAGGAGCGCGAGCGGTGCCGCCGTGAGGAGGCCCCAGCCGATGGCGCCCAGGATGAGGCCGCCGTAGATGGGGTGACGGACCAGTCGGTAGGCTCCGCGATCGACCATCCGCGCCCGCTCTTTCGGCCGCGGTACGGCCGTCAGGTTCTCGCCCAAGCCTATCAGCCCCCACAGGGCCAGCACGCCACCCGCGGCCACGAAGGCGATGCCCAGCGCGCCGGTGGCGGTCCGGGGCGGACCGTTCCAGGCCGGCCCGGCACTCCCGGCGGCCGCGACAGCCACCAGGATGACTCCCTGCAGGGCGACCCAGCCCTCACCGCGAGGTCCCAGGTCGGGGAGCATGAGCATGCGCTGCATTCGCGCACGGTACCGCAGGAACGCCCGGCCGGTTGCCCTGCAGGGCCGCGGGTGTACCCCGGGCCCGACGGGGCCATTCCGCGTTGCACGGCTGCAAACAGGCGACCGACGCTGGGGCCAGACGATCTGCGAGCCGCCGCCAGCGCGGCCCGGCCTTGACCTTGAAGCCACTTGAAGGTGTACGGTCCGGATGTGAACGTGTCGGAGCTGGCGAGGCGAGCGGGGGTGGAGCCTTCCGCGGTGCGCTACTACGAATCCGCGGGGATCCTGCCGCGTCCGGCGCGGAGTTCCAACGGGTATCGCCGGTACGAGGAGCGCGATCTCTCCCGGCTGCGGCTGCTGGTCGCGCTGCGGCGGGTGGGCCTGGTGCCCTCGCAGGCAGGGCGGATCGCCAGCTTGTGTATTGACGGGGACGGGTCCGACTCGGAACTGAGCCCATTGCTCGCCGAGCAGCGGGCTGGCATCGCGCTGCGCCGAGCCGCTCTCGATTCTCTGGAAGCCGAACTCCGGGACCTCGAGTCCACCATCTCCGCCGCGGACCGGGTCCGCGTGGATCGCAAGGAGTACCCCGTGTCTCATCGTCCCATTCGCGTCCTCTTCGTCTGCACCGGGAACGCTGCCCGCAGCCAGATGGCTGAGGCGCTGTTGCGGGAGTACGGCGGCAGCGACTTCGAGGCCTTCTCCGCCGGCACCGAGCCCAGGGGCGTGCACCCGTTCACCGTCCGGGTCCTGGCCGAGACGGGGATCGACTGGTCAGCCGCCCGCTCCAAGTCGGTCAACGAGTTTCTCGAAGAGCGGTTCGACTACGTGATCACAGTCTGCGATCGGGCTCGCCAGGTCTGCCCGGTCTTCCCCGGAGATCACAACTCGCTGCACTGGGGGCTCGAGGATCCGGCCGCGGTCGAGGGCACGGACGCAGAGCGCCTGGCGGCGTTCCGGCAAACCCAGGTGGAGCTCGCGAACCGGATCCGAGCGTTCGTGGAGCTGGCCCGTCGCGCCCGGCCGGCGACCGCGCGCTGACGGAGCCGCCGCTGGCGCGGGCGCCCGCTGCTGCGGACGCTGCTGCCGCGGCCGCGCGCCGGCCCCGGCACCTGCTGGACTCTCCCCTGCATGGCAGGCGCCCGGTCACCGCTCGGAGAGGCGAGCGCGGCCCGCGGCATCCAGCTCAACGAACCCTTCCCGGGCCAGCGTGGCGAGCGTCTCCTGCACGGCCGGCGCGTCATGCACACCGCGACTGCCCTCGAGGCGTGACCATCTCCCGGCCGGAGCCGCGCGAAGCTCGCGCAGCAGCTGGCCGCGCAGCCAGCGGCGCGTTTCGCGAAACGGCCGGTCGGCGGTGTTCCTCGGGGAATTCGCCCGCGGCTCGCGCGGGTCGCCGGCGGGATGCTCCCGATGCCAGCCGCACCACGGTGCCAGCGGACAGACAGCGCAGCCAGGGTTCTGCGGGCGGCAGATGGTCGCGGCAAGGTCCATCAGGGCATCCGCCACGCGGCCCGGGCCGGGCGGCACGGTCCAGTCTGCTCGCTCCGTCCCGGGGTGCGCGGAGATGCGGGCGCCCGGCGGCCCCGACGGCGCTCCCGGTGGCGCTCCCGACGGCCCTCCCGACGGCGTCGCGGACGGGTCTCCGTCCGCGACCCGATGCGTGTGTGGCCGGTGGTGGCGGTCCGGGTCCCGGTACATGGCCGTGGCCGCGGCCGCTGCCGCTGCGATCCCGTCCCCCAATTGCGCAAGCGCAGCGGGGGATGTCTCCTGCAGCACTCTGCCGAGGACTCTGCGCACGTTGACGTCGAGCGGCATGACGGGCTGGCCGATGGTCCGGGCGAGGACTGCGCGCGCCGTGTAGGGCCCGACGCCGGGCAAGTCCAGCAAGGCCGCCGCGTCCTCGGGAACCCGGCCGCCGTGGGTGGCCACCATGGCCTGCGCCGCCGCGCGCAGCGCGAGCGCCCGGCGGTTGTACCCGAGGCCGCCCCAGGCGCGGAGAAGATCGGCCGCGGACGCGGTCGCAAGTGCTCCCGGGCTCGGAAAGCGGGTGCAAAATGCGCCGGCCGCCTCCAGCGCCCGCTCGATCTGCGTCTGCTGGGACATCACTTCCACGACCAGCACGTACCACGGGTCCCGGCTCTCCCGGCCCGGCAGGACGCGGCCGCTCACCGTGGCCCATGCGAGCAGTGCGCCCGCGATGGCCGGCGGGTCGAGCGCCGGCGGGCGGCCGGAGTCCGGGTGTGGGTTGGACACGCTCGGGAGGGTACGCCACTGCCGGCTGAGCGGCCGGCAGTGGCGGCCGGCGGGTCGAGGCGACCGAGCGGCGGAGACGGCCGGGCGGATCCCGCGATCTGCGCTCACGGCAGGCCTCGCCGCCGCTGGGCGAGCCGCTGCCACGCACGCCGCGAGCGGTGCGTTTCCGGCCGGGGCATGATGTCGGGATGGAGCAGTTGCATCGTGTCCCCGCGCCCGCCGCGTTGAGATCCGCAACGGCGGGCCGGGGCTGACCCGGATGGTGCCCCGGAACCAGGCGGTCCGTGCCGAGCCGAGGGGGATCGGCAGCGCCGGCGCAGGCGAGCCGCTCCGGCTGGAGGTACGCCTGCTCGGCGCACTCCTCGGGCAGGTGCTGGTCGAGCAGGGTGGCCCGCAGCTCCTGGAACTGGTGGAACGCGTGCGGGTCCGTACGATCGCGCTGCGTGCCGCGCCGGACCCGGAAGAGCGCCGGCGGCTTCTGGAGGACTTCGACGGCCTGGACCTGGAGCGCGCGGAGTTGCTGGCGCGAGCATTCACGCGCTACTTCCAGCTGGTCAACTTGGCCGAAGAGAAGCAGCGGGTGCGCGCGCTCCGTCGTCGGGAGCGCGCATCGGCCGAAGGGTTCGTTGCGGAGAGCGTGGGCGCGGCCGTCCGTGCGCTTGCCGAGGCAGGCTGGGACGGGCAGCGCATCCAGGCGCACCTGGCGGATCTGTCGATTTGCCCGGTGCTGACCGCGCACCCCACCGAGGCTCGGCGCCGGACGTTGCTGATTGCGCTGCGCCGGATCTACGACCTGCTGGACCGCCTTGACGACACGCGCCTGGCACCCCGTGAGGACCGGGAGGTGCGGCGTCGGCTGCGAGAGGCAATCACGGTTCTCTGGCAGACCAGCGATCTGAGGGAGATCCGCCCTTCACCGCTGGACGAAGTCCGTTCCGCGATGGTCTTCTTCGACACGACCCTGTTCGAGGTGACCCCGCGGGTGTTGCGGGCCCTGGACGCGGCGCTCGACATGCTTCCGCAGGTGGGCCAGGGAGGTGGGGATGGGGCCGGGATGGCCGCCGCTCCGATGGCGGTCGCGCGGGCCGGTTCGGGCCGGCAGACGGACCCGGGCACGCGGGCTGATCCGGCCTCGCGCCCTGGCAGGCCACGCGGACAGGCTCCCGGCGCGCAGTCGGCCACGCCGGGCCCGGCCACGCCCAGCGCGGAGACGCCCGTGGGTCCGGCGGTTGGCCTGGTGCCGCTGGACGGCGGCTCGGATGCAGGGCGAACGGGCACTCGACCGCCCTGCATCAGCGGCACATTCCTGCACTGGGGATCCTGGATTGGCGGGGATCGCGACGGCAATCCGAACGTGACTGCGGCCCTGACGCGGGCCACGCTGCGGATCCAGGCCGACCACGTGCTGAGCGCCTACGAGCACGTTGCCGAACGGCTCCTGCAGACCGTTGCCGTCGTGGACCAGCGGGCCGGGGTTGCCCCCGCTCTGGACGCGTGGCTGGCTGCTCAGGCTGCCAGCCACGCGGAAGCGGCCCGGGAGCTGGGGCGTCGCTTCCCGGTCGAGCCGTATCGCCGGGCGTTTGGATTCATCGGCGAGCGGCTGCGCCTGACGCGGCAACGGCTGGCCGGGACCGGCGTCCCGGCAGAACGGGCGCCGGCGCTCCGGAGGCGCAGACCGGGCTCTCCGCCGGGCCGCGGCGCCGGCCCCGGGACGCCTTTCGGCACTGCGTCCGCGGCCGCACAGGGGACGGGCTATGCGACCCCGGCCGAGCTGCTCGCCGACCTTCGGATGCTTCAGCAGGCGCTTGCCGAGGGCGCGGCGGGGAGGGTCGCGTGGGGCGAGGTCCAGGAGTTCGTCTGGCAGGTGGAGACGTTCGGGTTTCATCTCGCGGAGCTCGAGGTCCGGCAACATGCGGAGGTGCACGAGGCGGCCCTGGCGCTGCTGCGCGCTGGGGTAGACGGCCGGACCGAGGCCGCTCCCGGGGTCAGCCTCGAAGAAGTGCTGGACACCTTCCGGGCCATCGCCGAGCTGCAGTCCAGCTTCGGTGAGGAGGCATGCCGGCGGTACGTGATCAGTTTCACCCGTGGCGTCGAGGACGTTCTGGCAGTGCTGCAGCTGGCCCGGATCGTCGAGCCGACCGGACGGCTGGCCGACCGGCTGGACGTCGTCCCGTTGTTCGAGTCGCTTGAGACGCTGCAGAGCGCGGGGGAGCTGCTGCGCGAGCTGGTCCGGCATCCGGAGTACCGGGAGCACCTGGATCGGCGCGGACGCCGCCAGGAGGTGATGCTGGGGTACTCCGACTCCAACAAGGAATCGGGCTTCCTCTCCGCATCGTGGGCGCTTCACAGGGCCCAGGCGGAGCTCGGCACGGTGGCCGCGCAGGAAGGGGTCGAGCTGACCCTGTTCCATGGACGCGGCGGGGCAATCGGGCGTGGGGGTGGCCCCACAAACCGGGCGATCCTGGCCATGGCCGCTGGCTCCGTGCACGGACGCCTGAAGCACACCGAGCAGGGCGAGGTGATCTCGGCCCACTATGGGAACCCGGCGATCGCGCTGCGCGAGCTGGAACAGGTCACGCACGCGGTCATCGGCGCCTCCACGCCGGAGCACGACCGGCGTGTGGCCGCGGCGGCTCGGCGCTGGGGCCCGGCGATGGACGAGCTTGCCGCGGCGGCCCGGTCCGCGTACCGGTCGCTGGTCTGGGATGAGCCAGGGTTCGCGGCTTACTTCGCGGCCGCCACTCCCATCGCCGAGATCTCGGACCTCAAGATCGGCTCGCGACCCGCGGCCCGTGGCCAGGTTGCGGCGGGCGCCCGGGGCGCGGCTGCCGGATGCGATGGGCCCGGGGCCGTGGCTTCCCGGCCGCGCCCGCCGTCGCCCTTGCTGCGGCCGCCGCCGTCGCTCTCGGCGCTGCGTGCCATCCCCTGGGTCTTCGCCTGGGCCCAGAGCCGCGCGTTCGTGCCGGGCTGGTACGGCCTGGGGACCGCGCTCGAGGCCTTCACGCACAGCCACGGGAATCGCGCGCTGCGCGATCTGCGGGCCATGTATCGGGACTGGCCCTTCTTCACCTCCACGCTCGACAACGCCGAGCTGGTGCTGGCAAAGGTGGACCTCGAAGTTGCGGCCTCCTACGCGGGGCTCGCGCGCGGCGTTCCGGACGCGGAACGGTTCTGGCGGACGATCCGAGAGGAGTACGAACGGAGCGTGACAGGCCTGCTCTCGGTGACCGGCCGTGGGCGTCTGCTGGACGCCTCGCCGGTGCTCCAGCGCAGCATCGAGCTGCGCAACCCGTACGTGGAGCCGCTCAGCCAGGTCCAGGTCCGGCTCCTGAGGCGTCTTCGCACGCTGCCACCCGACGATCTGGAGCGGGAGCGGTTGCGCCGGGTGGTGGAGCTGACGGTGAACGGGGTGGCAGCCGGGCTCCAGGGCACCGGATGAGGGCCCGGGGCAGCGCGCTCGCCCGCACCTGCGCGGGCTGTGGCACCCTATGCATGCCATGAAGCCAACTCCAGACCGCCCGTCCATCTCACCGCCGCTGCCAGACGAGCCCCCGCTTCCCACCAGCGACCCGGCGCTGCAGGGGGAGCCGCTGGACCTCGACGAGCTGGCCCTTCACTGGCAGGCCACCTCCAGGCGGCCCCCGATGACCGCGGAGGAGATGCGTGGCGCGGATCAGCGGGCGCAGCGAGCGGGCGTCACGGGGCACTGGCTCATGGAGCAGGCGGGCACCTCGGTTGCAGCCGCGGTGCGGGCGCTGCTGGCCACCACCGGTCGGCTGGAGAAAGCGCCCGTTCTCGTGCTGGTGGGGCCCGGAAACAATGGCGGGGACGGCTGCGTGGCGGCTCGGCACCTGGCGCGCGCTGGACAGCGGGTGGCCGTGGTCCTTGTGGCGGCCGAGCCGCGTCCCACCGCGCCGGATGCCGCCCGCAACTGGGACGCGCTGGCCGGGCTTCCCAACGCGGAGCGAATCCACGCCGCGCAGCCACGCGATCTCCAGATGCTCGGCAGCGGGATCGAGCGGGCCGCTGCAGTGGTGGACGCGCTCCTCGGCAGCGGGGTCCACGGGGACCTGCGCGAGCCGATCCGGAGCGCGGTGGAACTGGTGGAGCGCGCGCGCGCGGGCGGTGTGCCGGTCCTCGCCGTCGACACGCCCACCGCCCTGGACCTGACCAGCGGAGACCCCTCCGATCCCGTGGTGCGTGCCGACGTGACGGTCACGTTTCATCGGCCGAAAGCCGGACTGCTGAGCCGCAACGGCCGCGCGCTTGCCGGCCGCGTGCTGGTGGCGCCCATCGGGATCCCGGCCGAAGCCGATCGGGCCTGACGGTTCCGGCAGCGGGGAAGTTCATGAGCGGCACCCTGCGCGGAAGACGGCACGCGCGACTCGGCGCCCGGGCCTGGTTGCGCCCGACGGGGCACACCCGTACCATCGTCCCCGTGGCTCGTCCCCGCCCGCCGCACGTACCCGAGAGCCCTGGGGAAGCGGCAACGCCGTCCCTTTGCAGAGGAGCCTGGTGAGACCGTGGCCGTCGGATCCTCCAACTCGTTCGATCTCGTTGTCCTCGGTGGCGGAACCGGCGGCTACTCGGCCGCCTTCCGGGCCGCCCAGATGGGGCTGCACACCGCGCTGGTGGAGGAGGCCAGGATCGGTGGAACCTGCCTCCACTGGGGCTGCATCCCCGCCAAGGCGATGCTGGAGTCGGCCGACCTGTACGCCCGGGTGCGCGATGCGGCGAGCTACGGGCTGCGCGTCGATGAGCACGGGGTGGACATGCCGGCCATCGCCCGCCGCCGGGCGCAGGTGGTCGACCGCTTGACCAAGGGGCTCATGGGTCTGGTCAAGAAGAACCAGGTGGAGTTCGTGCCCGGGCATGGTGTGCTCGAGCGCGCCACCACGGTCCGTGTGACGCTCAACGGGGAAGACGGCACCCCGGGCGCCGGCGGCGAGCGGGTCCTCGACGCGACCGACGTGATCGTGGCCACGGGCAGCCGGGTCAAGAGTCTCCCGGGCCTGGTCCCGGACGGAACCCGCATCGTGACCAGCGACGACGTGCTGCGCAGCGAGACGCTGCCGAAGCGGCTGATCGTGGTGGGGGCCGGCGCGGTCGGCGTGGAGTTCGCCTCGTTCTACCGGGACATGGGCAGCGAGGTGACGCTGCTCGAGTACCTGCCCGGCGTGGTGCCTCTCGAGGACGCCGAGGTGGGCCAGGTCCTGGAGCGGGCCTTCAGGCGCCGGGGGATCGCGGTGATGACCAGCGCCCGGTTCGATCCGGCCGCGGTCACCGTCGACGACGCCGGCGTCCGCCTCTCGGTGGGGCCGGAAGGGAAACCCCCGAAGGAGCTGCAGGCGGACCAGCTGCTGGTGGCCACCGGTCGCGCCTCCAATCTGGAGGGGATCGGCCTCGAGCGGACGCGCGCCGTGGTCGAGCGCGGGTTTCTCAAGGTTGACGGCTGGATGCGTACCGCCGAGCCTCACCTCTACGCCATCGGGGACCTGGTGGGTGGCCTGCTGCTGGCCCACGTCGCCGCGCACGAGGGGATCACGGCGGTCGAGACGATCTGCGGGCTCGATCCAGATCCGATCGACTACACCAGGATGCCGCGCGCCACATACTCTCGGCCCCAGATCGCCTCGATCGGCCGCTCGGAGCAGGAACTGGAACGCGACGGCGTGCCGTACCGGGTGGGCAAGTTCCCCTGGATCGCGAACGGCAAGGCCATCATCGGGGGCGAGTACGACGGCTTTGCCAAGGTGCTGGCCCACGCCGAGACCGACCGCGTGCTGGGCGTCCACCTCGTCGGGCCCCACGTGACGGACCTGATCGCGGAGGCCAGCGTGGGGATGTTCCTGGAGTCGACCGCGTGGGAGCTGGCCAGCGCCGTGCATCCACACCCCACGCTTTCGGAGGCAATTGGCGAGGCGGCCATGGCGGTCGCCGGGCGCTCCATCAACTTCTAGGGCAGCTGCCCGGGAGGACCGCGGTGGCGGAGGCGTCGACCGGAACCAGCGAGCTGGCCGCCGAGCACGGCCTCCATGATGACGACCTGCTGCGCATGTACCGCCTGGCCGCGCTGGCGCGGGCCATAGACGAGCGCATGTGGGTGCTCAACCGCTCCGGCAAGGTGGCCTTCGTGATCAGCGGCCAGGGGCACGAGGGCGCGGAGGTCGGGATCGTTGCCTCGCTGCGTCCGGGGCTCGACTGGCTGGTCCCGTACTATCGCTCGATCGCGGCCGTCCTCACCTTTGGGATGACGCCGCGTGAGATCCTCCTGGCCCAGTTCGCCCGGGCCGCGGATCCCTCGTCGGGGGGTCGACAGATGCCCGGACACTACGGCTCGGCGGCGCACAACATCCTGAGCACCAGCTCGCCGGTGGCCACCCAGCTGCTGCACGCGGTCGGGATCGCCCTGGCCGCGAAGATCCGCGGGACCGGCCAGGTCGCCCTGACGGAGCTAGGGGAGGGGTCCAGCAACCAAGGCGACTTCCACGAAGGGCTGAACTTCGCCGGTGTCCATCATCTCCCGGTGGTCTTCCTCGTGGAGAACAACGGGTACGCGATCAGCGTCCCGATGTCATTGCAGGTTCCGATCGCGAACATCGCGGACCGCGCCGCCTCGTACGGGTTCCCCGGGGTGGTGGTCGACGGCGGCGACGTGCTGGCCTGCTACCGGGCCGGGCGCGAGGCAATTGCGCGGGCACGGCGGGGCGACGGCCCCACTTTGATCGAGGCCAAGGTCGCCCGGTTGACAGCGCATTCGTCGGACGACCAGCAGACCAAGTACCGCTCCAAGGAGGACCTGGACGCCGGGAGGGGCCGTGACGCGCTGCCGCGGTTCCGCCAGCAGCTTCGCGACGCCGGAGTGCTCGACGAGGCGCGCGAGGCGTCGATTGCGGCCGAGGTGAAGGCAACCGTGGACGATGCCACGGACTGGGCCGAGCGCCAGCCGGAGCCGGATCCCGCCACGGCCCTCCGGCACGTCTATGCCGACCCGGCCGGGGCGGCCTGATGGCGATCCTCACCTTCATCGAGGCAATCCGCAGCGCACTCGCCTCCGAGATGCGGCGGGACCAGCGCGTGATCGTCCTGGGCGAGGACGTGGGCCTGAAGGGCGGCGTCTTTCTTGCCACCGACGGGCTCCAGGCCGAGTTCGGACCGGAGCGCGTGATCGACACGCCGCTGACCGAGTCGCTCATCGTGGGTGCTTCCATCGGCGCCGCGGTCAACGGGCTGCTGCCGGTGCCGGAGATCCAGTTTGCGGATTTCATCCTGCCGGCCTTCAACCAGATCGTGAGCGAGGCCGCCCGGATGCGCTACCGATCGAATGGCGCCTTCGGCTGCCCGATCACGATTCGGGCCCCCTACGGCGGTGGGGTCCATGGCGCTCTGTACCACAGCCAGTCGGTGGAGGCCTTCTTCACCCACGTCCCCGGGCTCAAGGTGGTGATCCCGTCCACCCCGTATGACGCGGCCGGGCTCCTGCGGAGCGCGATCCGCGATCCCGATCCGGTCCTCTTCTTTGAGCACAAGAAGCTCTATCGCTCGGTCCGCGGCGAGGTACCCGGAGCGGACTACGAGGTCCCCATCGGTCAGGCGCAGGTGACGCGTCCCGGGACACAGATCACCGTGGTGGCGTACGGGCTGATGGCACATTACGCGCTGGAGGCGGCCCAGGAGGTGGCCGGGGAGGGGATCAGCGCCGAGGTGATCGACGTGCGTACGCTGCGCCCGCTGGACCTCGACACGCTCCTCGCCAGCGTGCGGCGGACCGGGAAGTGCGTGGTGACCTACGAGGACAACAAGTTCGGTGGGTACGGGGCCGAGATCGCGGCAACGCTGGCCGAGGAGGCCTTCGAGTTCCTGGATGGACCGATCGTTCGGGTGGCGGGGCCGGATGTGCCGGGCGTCCCCTACGCGCACGCTCTCGAGTCGTGGTTCATGGTCGATGCGGCCAGGATCGCCGACGGGATTCGCCGCCTGGCGGCGTACTGACCGCAGCCGCGGGGGCCGCCTCCGTCCATCTGAGCGTGACGCCGCAGGCCGCGGCGTCACGATGTCGCAAGATCGGCGAAACTAGAAGCAGGGCCGCCAGGCGCGGCGAGCATGGTCCCGCCGGACCACTTTTGCGAACGGCGGACCCTCGGAGGAGAACGATCAAGTGCCCAGGGTGACGATGCCGCAGCTCGGTGAGAGCGTCGCGGAGGGGACGATCGGCCGCTGGCTGAAGCAGGTCGGCGACCGCGTGACGAAGTACGAGCCCATCGTCGAGGTGATCACCGACAAGGTGAACGCCGAGGTCCCCTCGCCGTACGAGGGGATCCTCTCGGAGATCCTGGTCGAGGAAGGGGCAACGGTCCCGAACGGCGCCGAGATCGCCGTCATCGAGGAGGCCGGCGAGGTGGCCCCGGGGGTTCTGGCCGCCCCGGCGGAGAGTTCCGCCCCGGCGGAGAGCCCCGCCGCGGGTGCGGCGGCGCGCCCGGAGGCCGGGCCCGTGCCCGCTCCGGCGTCGCCGGGCGGGGCGGTTGCGCAGGTGCCCCCTCCGGCCTCGGCTGCTCCTGCTCCGGCCGTCCCCGTCGCGACACCGGCCACGCCCGCGCCGGCCACGTCCGTATCCGCCCCGCCTCCCTACGAGGGGCCTGTCACTCCGGCCGTGCGCCGGCTCGCCCGCGAGCAGCAGGTGGATCTCGCGCTGGTGCGGGGGACCGGCCACGGCGGGCGCGTGACCCGGGAAGACGTGCTTGCCTTCGTTGCCGCGCGCGCCACCGTGCCTGCGCAGCCGCCTGCAGCGCCCGCGTCCGTGCCCTCCCTTGCCGGCCCGGTGCGCCCCTCCGAGGCGCCCTCGCTGCCCGCCGCCCCTGCGCCATCCCCGCTTGCCGTCGCCGCTGGCGAGGGCGATTTCCTGGAGCCGCTGAGCCAGATGCGCCGGGGGATCGCTGCCCAGATGACGCGCGCGTTGTCCGTGCCCATGGCCTACCTGACCCTCGAGGTCGACATGTCGGGCGTGGTGGCCCTGCGCGAGCGGGTGAAGCGCGAGTACGAGGCGCGCGAAGGGATCGCGCTCTCCTACGTGGCGTTCGTCACCAAGGCCGCGGTGGAGGCACTCCGCCGGCATCCTGGCATCAACGCCCACTGGACCGACCAGGGACTGCTGCGGCGTGCCCACATCAACGTCAGCGTCGCGGTGGCGGTGGACGACGGGCTGATCGCGCCCGTGATCCACGACGCCGACCGGCTCAGCATCAACGGGCTGAACCGCGCGGTGGCGGAGCTGGCCGAACGGGCCCGCGGCAATCGGCTCCGGCTGGAGGATCTGCAGGGCGGGACGTTCACCGTGGACAACACCGGCTGGTTCGGGTCCGTGGTGAGTCAGCCCATCGTGAACGTGCCCGAGATCGCGATCCTGACCATGGAGGCGATCCAGCGGCGGCCGGTGGTGGTGGACACGCCGGCTGGCGAGGCGATCGCGATCCGCCCCCGGATGTACATCTGCTCGAGCTTCGATCACCGCGCGACCGACGGGGCACAGATGGGGCGGTTCATGCAGGACGTCAAGGGCTGGCTCGAGTCGGTCGACGAGCAGACGGCGGTCTGGTGAGCCGATGACTCGTCCGCTCCCCGTCATCGACCCGGGGACTGGCCCGGGCGCGCACCAGTCCGGCCAGCCCACGACTGGCTCGAGTCCGGAGCGCGGCTCCCCCCAGGCGTCAATGCCCGGCAACCGCCCCGCACTGCAGCGTCATCCCGACTGGATTCGCGCGCGCGTCCCAACCGGGGAGCGCTACTTCGGTCTGAAGGACCTGATGCGCGGCCTGACTCTCCACACCGTCTGCGAGGAGGCGCGCTGCCCGAACATCGGCGAGTGCTGGGACCAGCGGACCGCGACCTTCATGATCCTGGGCGACGTCTGCACCCGGGCCTGCGCGTTCTGCGCGATCAGGACCGGGCGACCGACCTGGTTCGACGACGATGAGCCCCGGCGGGTGGCCGAGGCAGTGGCGGCCATGGACCTCGACCACTGCGTGGTGACGAGCGTGGCCCGCGACGATCTGCCCGACGGCGGTGCCGGTGCTTTCGCGGCCACCATCCGGGAGCTGCGGGCGCGCTGCCCGGGGATGGGAGTGGAGGTGCTGATCCCCGACTTCAACGGCGAAGAGGCGCCGCTGCGGACGGTGATGGAAGCCGGGCCCGACATCCTCAACCACAACCTGGAGACCGTGGCGCGGCTGCAGAAGCCGGTCCGCAGGCGGGCCCGCTACGATCGCTCGCTGGGGGTGCTCGAACGGGCCAAGGCGTACGCGCGCGAGATCGCCGGGCGCGAGGGGACCGTGCACACCAAATCGAGCATCATGGTGGGCCTGGGTGAGGAGCGCGACGAGCTGCTGCAGGCGTTCCGGGACCTGCGCTCGGTGGACTGTGACATCCTGACGCTGGGCCAGTACCTCCGCCCGTCCGAGGAGCACTGGCCCGTCGTCCGCTACTACCATCCGTCCGAGTTCGCTGCGCTGAAGGACGAGGCGCTGGCCATGGGCTTCAAGCACGTGGAATCCGGCCCGCTGGTCCGCTCCAGCTACCACGCCCGGGACCAGGTGCCCGACTCCGAGCGCCGGGCTCTGGAGCGGGCCGCGCTCCGGGCAGCCGCCGAGGCGGGCGGCGCGGGGCTCGCCGACTGAGAGCCCCGCGCCGGCGCCCCTACACCCGGCCGTGCCTGCCGCGCGCGACCTCGAGCGCGTGGGTCGACGCCGATCGCAGCAACGAGGCGTCCGTTGCGACCGAGACCAACCGGAAGCCGTCGGCGAGGTAGCGCCGGGCCGTCTCGCCCTCCAGGCAGTGGATCCCTGGCGCGATCGCGGCCGCCTCGCATGTCTCCCGCACGCGCGCCACGGCGGACGCGTGTCGCGCCACCTGCTCGCCAGTCCGCCGCGCGGCGTCCAGGGGCACGTCGAGGGCCAGTGCCAGGTCGGCCGGCCCCACCAGCAGTGCGTCCACCCCGGGCACCCGTGCGATCTCGTCGACGTGCGCGAGGCCGGAGACGGTTTCGATCTGCGGGATGAGCGCGGCTCGCTCGAGGTCGGCCGGATCCGCCGATCCTGCCACCAGGTCGGCCCGGATCGGCCCGTACGATCGGCGGCCCCGGGTTCCGTAGCGGAAGGCGGCCGCGGCGTCCGTTGCCTGGTCGGCCGTGTCCATCATGGGGACCACGACACCCAGGGCGCCTGCATCCAGCGATCGGCCGATGGCCGCCGGATCGCCCGGCGGCACCCTCGTCAGAGGCCATGCGCCGCCTGCCTGGATGGCCATGAACAGCGTGGCGAGCTCGCGTGGCCCGGCCGCGCCGTGCTGCTGGTCCACGATCACCGCGTCCCACCCGCATGCGGCGAGGAGTTCCGCGACCAGCGGATCGGGGACCGTGAGCCAGGTCGCCAGAACGGCGCCGCCCGACCCCCAGCGCTCCCGGAGCGAGTTGATGTAGGCCATTGAACGCTCCTCCGGCGTCAGGGCGTGGCCGAGGGCCTGGGACACCACGCGTCAGCCGGGCCGTCCGGCCGCGCCTTCGAGCCTGGCTACAGGATCTTGGAGAGGAAGCTCTTGGTCCGCTCCTGTTGCGGGCTGGTGAAGAAGTGCTCGGGGGTCCCTTCCTCGATGATCTGCCCCTCGTCCATCATCACCACCCGGTCCGCCACCTCGCGGGCGAAGCCCATCTCGTGGGTCACCACGATCATGGTCATCCCCTCGCGCGCCAGTTCCTTCATGACCTCCAGCACTTCCCCGATCATCTCGGGGTCGAGCGCGCTGGTGGGCTCGTCGAAGAGCATCAGGGCGGGCTTCATGGCGAGGGCCCGGGCGATGGCCACGCGCTGCTGCTGCCCGCCCGAAAGCTGGGATGGGTAGGCGTCGGCCTTGGCGCCCAGCCCCACCCGCGCCAGCAGCGCCTTGCCCATCTCGGTGGCCTCCGCGGTGGGCGTCTTCCGCACCAGGACGGGCGCCTCGATGATGTTCTCGAGGGCGGTCTTGTGAGGGAAGAGGTTGAAGCGCTGGAAGACCATGCCGATCTCCCGGCGCTGCCTCGCGATGTTGGACTCCTTGTCCTCGACCAGCTTGCCGTTCACCTCTCGGTAGCCGATCAGGTGGCCGTTCACGAAGATGCGCCCGGACTGGATCTTCTCGAGATGGTTGACGCAGCGGATGAAGGTGGTCTTGCCGGAGCCGGAGGCGCCGATGACGACCACCACCTCCTGGCGCTTGACGGTCATCGACACGTCTTTGAGCACGTGCAACCGGCCGAACCACTTGTTGACATCGGTGGCCTGGATCACCACCTCGGTCGGGGGCTTGGGTACTCCGCCAATGACGGCCAGGAGGTCGTGGGGGGTCTCGGTCATCACCGGCCTCCGCTCACCATGCTGGGTTCGATGGGCTCGTGCACGCCGAAGAGGCGCTCGCGCATGCTCGGGCCCCTGGTGGTCGACCCCGGCGTGCCCTTCGCCAGGCGCCGTTCGATCCACGCCTGCACGATGCTCCAGAGCGTGGTCAGCAGCAGGTACCAGACGGCCGCGGCGAGAAAGAACTCGAACGGCGCGAAGTACTGGCCCTGCTTGCGGGAGAAGATCGTGTAGAGCTCGGGAACGCTGATGATGACCAGCAGCGACGTGGTCTTGAGCATGTTGTTGAACTCGTTTCCGAGCGGCGGCACGATCACTCGCGCGGCCTGCGGCAGGATGATCCGCCGCATCGCCTGGGCGTACGTCATCCCCAGGGATTTCGCCGCCTCGAGCTGCCCCGGGTCAATGGAGATGATGCCGGCGCGCACGATCTCCGACATGTAGGCGCCTTCGTTGACGCCCAGCGCAAAGACGCCCGCCTGGATTTCCCCCTCGATGCTGAAACCGAAGAGGTTGATGGGCGGCCACATGTAGATGCGGGCCACGCTCAGGCCAAAGAAGAAGAACGTGATCTGGACCAGCAGCGGAGTGCCGCGGAAGAACCAGATGTAGAAGTTGGCCAGCAGCCGGAACGGCAGGAACTTCGACATCCGTCCGAGCGCGCCCAGGACGCCCAGCACCACCCCGATGACCTGGCTCACCACCGAGATCGAGAGCGTCAACCAGAGCCCGTAGAGGATCTGGTTATCGGGGTGAAAGATGGAGTTGAAGAAGTACGACCAGTGGTACTGGTAGGAACCCTCGCCTGATGCGCAGCCGGCCGTCAGGATCACCGCGAGGGCCCCGGCCAGCAGGATGGCCGGCCGAGGTCCTCGCGTCTGTCGGCTGCGGTCGGGTGTTGTCATGCCTCCCGACCCCAGGCCGCTACTGGCCGATGTAGTTGAGCTTGGCTGCCATGGCCGCAGTGATGGCGCCGGACTCGTCGCCGTACTTCTTGAGGATGTTGAGGTAGGTGCCGTCGTTGATCAGGGAGATCAGGGCCTGCTGGACCGCGTTGCGCAGCCCGGTGTTGTTCTTGGCGACGCTGATCCCCTCGTCCGCCACGCCCAGCGTGAGGCCCGACAGCTGGAACTGGTCGGGGTGCTGGACCACGTAGTAGCCGGCCACCGGGGAGTCCGCGAAGTAGGCGTCGACCTGCCCGGCCTGCAGCGCGAGCAGCGCGTCGCTGTCCTTCTGGTACTCCTTGACGTTGATGGCGGGCTTGCCGGCCTTGGTGCAGGCCGCAGCCAGCCCCTGGCCCTTGTAGCTGCCGTTCCCGTTCAGGTAGTCAGCCTCGGTGGTGCCGCTCTCGGCCGCGATCGTCTTGCCGCACAGGTCGTTCTGGGTGGTGATGTTCTTGGGGTTCCCCTTGACGACCACAAACGACTGGCCGGCCTGGAAGTAGGGGATCATGTCGACCTGCTTGACCCGGTCGGCGGTGATGTTCTGCGCCGACATGACGATGTCGCACTTGCCACCGGTCAGGGCGGCAATGATCGTGTCGAAGACGGAGTTCTGGACTTCCATGGTCAGGCCCAGGCGCTGCGCGATCGCTGCGCCGAGGTCGATGTCGGACCCGGTCGGGTTGCCGTTCGCGTCGAAGAACTCCTGCGGCGGATACGGGATGTCCGAGCAGATCACCAGCTTGCCGGGGAAGATCAGCTGTCCGGACGGCACGGCCGCGATCGGACTCGCCGGGGCGGCGCTGGCCGGAGCGGCACTCGCTGGAGCTGCACTCGCCGGGGCGACGCTGGCCGGAGCGGCGCTGGCCGGAGCGGCGCTGGCCGGAGCGGCGCTGGCCGGAGCGGCACTGGCCGGAGCCTGCGTCGGTGCCGTGGTTGCGCCGCTGCTGCACGCGCCCACCAGGGTCGCGATCACGAGCAGCGTCGCGGGTACGACTGAACGTCTCATGGGGTCAACGCCTCCTCCTCGCGTAGACGCGCACCAACGCGCAATCCCCACCGTCTGCCATACGGGACGTGAGTTGCGCGCCATTCTACAGCGCACCGTGGCCAGGACTGCACGCGCGCCACGGCCGAGGTGCGAGCGGCACGATCCCCTCGCCGGTCCCGGTACCGCCGTTCGGCGCGGTTTCGTCCTTGGTGCGCCGCGCCCAGCCGCACGGTCTCGATGCCGCTCTCGTCCCGTGCCCACCACAGGGGCGACCGGGTCGGTAGTATCCACCCATGACGGAGACAGCCGACGCGATCGTTATCGGGGCAGGCGTCCAGGGCGCGAGCCTCGCCTTCCAGCTTGCGGAGAAGGGTCTGCGGCCCCTGGTCCTGGAACGTGCTGCGCTGGCGAGCGGGGCCACCGGGCGATCCAGCGGACTCGTCCGCATGCACTACGACCTGGAGCCGGAGGCGCGGCTTGCCTGGGCGTCGTTCGCCTATTTCCGCGACTGGCACGAGCGGGTCGGCGGCGAGTGCGGGTTCACGAGGACTGGGTTCCTGCAGCTCTACCCCCGTCATGCCGAGGCGCGGCTGCGCGCCAACGCCGAGATGCAGCAGCGGGTGGGAATCCCGACGCTGCTGGTCACGGCCGGCGACGTGGTGCGGCTGGCCCCTCATTTCCGGGCGGATGACTTCGACTGGGCCGCATATGAGCCCGATTCCGGCTACGCCGACCCATCGGGGACCACTTCGAGCCTGCTCAACGGAGCCCGTGAACGTGGTGCCCGCCTCCTGCAGGGCTGCGAGGTGACGGGGATAAGGGTGGAGGGGGAGCGTGTCACCGGCGTCGAGACGTCGCGCGGCACGTTCGCGGCGCCGGTGGTGGTGAACGCAGCCGGGGCCTGGGCGCGCGCGGTGGCCGCCATGGTGGGGCTCGAGGTACCGGTGACGGTCTGGCGGCACGACACCGCGTACATCCGGCGCCCCGCCCCGCTGCGCCAGGGACACCCCACCGTCATCGACGACGGCAACGCGATGTACTTCCGGCCGGAGGGCCGCGACCTCACGCTGGTGGGGCTGGAGGATGACGAAAACATCGGCGGCGGTCCGGACCAGGTACTGCAGCCGGCGCCGGGTTTCGTGGAGCGGGTCGTGGACCGGATCTGCCGCCGCGTACCGTCCATGGTGGACGGCGAGCTGCACAGTACGCAGCGCGGCCAGGACGGGATGACGCCCGATCAGCGGCCGATCCTGGGCGCGGCGGGCCCGGATGGCTTCTATCTCGACTGCGGGTTCAGCGGAACGGGGTTCAAGACCGCGCCCGCGGTGGGGGCCTGCATGGCGGAACTGATCGTCAGCGGGCGGGCAGCCACGGTGGACATCGCGCCGTTTGGTCTCTCACGCTTTGCGGCCGGGCGGCTGCTGGCCGGCCCGTACGAGGATCGCCCCACCTGGCGCTGAGCTGCCACGTGGCCGCGCCGGCCGCACGCACCAGATGTCCGGCCGGCACACCAGGCTTGCGGCCGGACGCGTCCACCGGATCTGCCACTCCATACACCAGGCCGAATTCCCGCCGGCCGTCGCTCATGCCGCCCGCGACCCGGGCGCAGCCCGCCTCGCATCCGTCCGCAGGTGTCGCGTCCGTCCCCGGATGTCGGGCGTACCCGGACCGCATCCTCCCTCCTCGCACGGCCCGGGAACGCGCTCCGAACCGGCGGTTCGGCCGGGGCAGCGGCCGCCAGACTGTCTTGCCAGCTGGCGCAGTCGCCAGGCAGGGGGAATCTGGCCGGCATGCCGGTCGACCATCGTCTGGCTGGGAGCCAGGCCGGGATCGCCCATCACGGGAGCCCTGGGCGCTTGCCGGCCCCGCGTCAAGTTCTGCGCTCCGGTAGGATGGTTGCGATGCCCGCCTCGTTTCCTCGCCGTGTCCCACTCGCGGAGCTGCACTGCCACCTCGGTGGCGCCGTAACGCCCGCGATCATGTGGGGGATCGCCCACTCGCAGGGGATCAAGCTGCCCACCAAGGACTACTGGGCGTTCCGGGACATGATCACCGTCTCGCCGCGGCACGGTCACTCGTTCGATGATTACCTCCAGCTGTTCCACTGGACCGAGCTGATTCAGTCCTCGCCACTGGCCATCGAGCGCTCGGTGTACGAAGTGGTGGGCGGCGCCTATCGCAAGAACAACGTGACCACCATGGAGTTGCGCTTCAATCCCATGAAGCGCAACCGGGGCGGCGAGCAGGATCTCGATCACATCATCAGCGCAGCGATCCGCGGGATGGATCGTGCCGTTCTGGAGTACCCGGTGCGCCCGGGGCTGATCCTGTGCCTCGACCGGGCCTTCCCGTACCAGCTCAACGAGATCATCGCCGAGAAGGCCATCGCGTATTACGGTCGGGGCGTGGTGGGCATTGACGTCGCAGGCCCCGAGAGCGCCGCCTTCCAGGTGCGCGACTATCGCACCCTGTTCGAGCGCTGCCGCCGTCACGGGCTCGGGGTCACCGTCCATACCGGGGAGTCCGGGCCGGTCGAGGAGGTCGCCGAGGTCATCGAGCAGCTCGAACCGTCGCGGCTCGGCCACGGCATCAAGGCAGCCTACGATCCGCGCACCATGGCCATGATCAGGGAGCGCGGGATCGTTCTGGAGATCTGCCCGACCAGCAACCTGAACACGGGCGTGGTCTCCGGGTGGGACGAGTTCCGCTGGATCTTCGACGCGTTCCGGCGCAATGGCGTCAAATACACCATCAACACCGATGGGCCGGAGATGCTGAAGACCTACATCCGTGACGAGCTCGCCTCGTTGACCCGGCTGGGCATCCTCTCGGTGGAGGAACAGCTCCAGGCGGCCGAATGGGCCCGCGAGGCGTCGTTCGTGGCTGGCGTGGCCGACCTCAGGGTTCCCCGCCGCAGGACGCCCGCACGCAAGACGGTCGAACGCGAGGAGGGCTGAGACCGCTGCGCCGGGCCGGCGATCGTCCCGGAAGGGCGCGTCAGCGCTGGGCGCGAGCTATCCTCGAAGGTCTGAGTCGGCGCCGGGCGCGCGGGCTATCCCGGGGCGCTCGCGTCGTCGATCAGCCGGTAGTCGCAGCAGCGCTCGCCGGACGCGAGGTGCCGCTCGCGCACGACGTCCACTCCGAGCACGTCGCGGAAGAGCTGGGCTTCCGCATCGCAGGCCGCCGGCGCCGTTTCGGCGACCTCGTGGATCGGGCAGTTGTGTTCCAGCAGGTGCAGCGCACCGTCCGCTTCCCGCACTTCGCACACGTAGCCCTGCTCCGACTGGATGACCGCGAGCTCGCGGGCCCGGTCCGCCAGGGGCGCTGTGCTGAGCCCCCGCGCCACGAAACGCTCCTGGATGGCGCGCGCCTGCGCGGCCCGCCGTGCCTCGAACACGCGACCGAGCAGTTCCGAGCCCCCCACCTCCTGCACGGCGCCAAGCAGGCTCACCGAGAGGCGGTCGTAGCTGGCGGGAAGCAGGGGCTGCGCGCGCTCGGTGACGTCGTAGAGGTGCCGGGGGCGGCCGACGCCGTGGCGCATGCTCCTTCGCTCGACGAGACCCTGCGCCGCGAGCACCCGGAGTTGCTGCAGCGCGGCTGTTCGGCTGATGTGGAACTGGCCGGCGAGCCCCTCCGGACTCAGGGGACCATCTCGTCGGAGCGCCAGCAGGAGCGCCTGAGCGGCGGGGGCGTGCCGCAGACCCGTGGGGCGGTCGACCATGGCTCGAGCCTACCACCCATGACACCCTCGTGGCGACAGTCCGGCAGACGACCGGGCATCGCTTCCACTCGTCTGCTCGCTCGCGGCTCGACTCGTTCGACGCGTGGCCCGCCCGGGCCCCGCTCCCCGGCGGGGTGGACCATCCCGGCCGGCGAGGTTGTCGCGGCTGTTGTCGCGGCGGCTGTCGTACCATCACTTGCCGTGCCCGATCTCCAGCCCTTCCGAGCGCTTCGATACGACCCCGGCGCGGGTCAGCCGCGCGACTTGGTGAGCCCGCCCTACGACGTGATCTCGCCCGCCCAACAGCGCGCCCTTGTGCGGCGCCATCCGCGCAACGTGGTGCGTCTCGACCTCCCGCCCGACGAGCCTGGCGATCCTCCGGACGAGCGCTATCGGCGCGCGGCACGGGACCTCGCCGCGTGGCGCTCCGAGGGGACCCTGCGCACCGATAGGCAATCCTCGGTTTATCCCTACGAAGAGGGGTACGTGGTCCCGGGCACCGCCGAACAGCGGGTCCAGCGCGGGTTCTTCGCACGCCTGCGAGTGGATCAACCGGGCCTTGCCTCCGGGATCCTGCCTCACGAGCGGACCCTCAGTGCACCAAAAGAGGACCGTTACCGGTTGCTGCGTGCCACCGGGATCAACGCCAGCCCGGTGGTCCTGCTGTTTGCCGACGGAGACGGAGCCGCCATGCGCGCCCTCGAGCTGGCCGCCCGCGGCGATGCGCTCACCGACCTCACCGACGATGACGGGGTCCGCCATCGGCTCTGGCAGCTTCCCGTGGACGACGCAGACCGGGGTCAGCTGGCGAGCGAACTGCTGCGAGCCGCGGCACCGGGACCGCTCACGATCGCGGACGGGCATCATCGCTACGAGACGGCGCTCCGATACCGCGACGAGCGGCGCCGGGACCGGTCACCCGGCGATCCTGAGCCGTTTGACTACCTGCTTGCGCTGCTGGTGCCGATCGACCAGCCTCTGACCGTGCTCGCCACCCATCGCGTGGTGCGAGACGGACCGGCCGGTGAAGCACTGCTTTCGGCCGCGGCGTCTCTCTTCGACGTGGAGCGGCTGCCGTCCCGGGAGGCGCTGCTGGCCGCATTTGCACCCGGCGATGCGATTGCGGCCGGCTCCCAACCCGAGCTGTCGGGGAGCCCGCCCGACGATCGCGCTTCCGCTGGCCGACTCCATCGCATCGGGCTCTGGACGGGCGGAACCGCCGCGCTCCTCTGGGCCCGTCTGACCGCGTTCGAGCCGCTGCTGGATCCCTCCGCATCGCCTGCCCTACGCTGGCTCGACGTGAATCTCCTGTCGGTCGCCCTCGAGCAGATGGCGGGCATCGACCGGGCCGCGGGTTCCGGCGGTGGGCGGATCGCCTACACGAAGGACCCGGCGGAGGCCCTCACCATGGTCGATCGGGGGGAAGGCGCGGCTGCGTTTCTGCTGGCGCCCACCAGCGTCGCGGAGGTGCTGCGCGTCGCGGCAGCCGGAGAGACGATGCCGCAGAAGTCCACCTACTTCTACCCCAAGCAGGTCACCGGCCTGGTACTGAACCCCCACGAATGGTGAGCGGTGCCGAGCGCCCGATCCGCAAGGACGAGATCGTCCTGGAGGAGCGCGGCCTCTACGTCGAGTCCTGGCTCCCCGAGCGGAGGTCGCGTCGGCATCCGCTCCTGTTCGTGCATGGTGAACTGGCCGGCTCCTGGCTCTGGGAGCGCTATCTCGGGTATTTCGCGCACCGGGGCTGGGAGGGGCACGCCCTGAACCTCCGCGGGCACTTCTGGTCCGACGTTGCCGAGCTCTCGACGGTTCGGTTCGAGGACTACGTGTCGGACGTGCTGGCGGCCTGCGAGCGCATGCCCACCGACCCGGTGCTGGTGGGACACGGCTTGGGTGCGCTGCTTGCGCTGAGCGCTGCCCAGGAGTGTCGCGTGGCCGGGCTCGTCCTGGTCGCGCCGGCCTCGCCGGTGCCACCTGGCGTTCCGGCTCGGCCGCACGTGCTGCGCGACGTGCCTGACACCTACACGCGCGCGCTGCTGGGCTGGCAATCGCTCCCGGAGCAGCTGCGCCGCCGCAACCCGGACCTGACCATCGAGGACGTGCTCCGGGTGCAGCACATGCTCGGCCGGGAGTCGGGTCCCGTGCGGCGTGCCATGCTCTCGGGTGTCCTGGTCGACCGGGAGCGCATCGGACCGGTGCCAGCGCTGGTGATCGGCGGAGGCCAGGACCGCCTCTTCCCGGCGCCGGCGTGCGAGCGGCTGGCCGACTGGCTCCACGGGCAGTACGAGCCGTTCGGCGCGCACTCGCACTATGGCCTGATCGTTGGCTCGGAAAGCTTCGGCCAGGTGGCCGAGGCGATCCGCTTCTTTCTGGAGGCCCAGCGGCTGTAGGCTCCGTCGCCTCGGGCCGGACCAGCCCGGCGGCAGGTCGAGTGGGGCGGCTCGTGCGCCGCGGGCCGGACGGCCGCAGCGGGCCGGGCAACCACACTGCGGGCCGGGCAACCACACTGCGGGCCGGGCAACC
>JBMFSS010000024.1:0-5401 GCA_049967415.1 Candidatus Limnocylindrales bacterium | reverse complement strand
GCGGGCCGGGCAACCACACTGCGGGCCGGGCAACCACACTGCGGGCCGGGCAACCGCACCTCGGGCCGGACGGCCGCAGCGGGCCGGACGGCCCGAGGCCTGTGGTACCATTCGCGCCGCTTCGTCGCGCCCTGCGTGGCGTGAACCGCGCCGCATTCGTCTAGAGGCCCAGGACACCGCCCTCTCAAGGCGGAGATCATCGGTTCGAATCCGATATGCGGTACCACCCCCTCTTGTTCGTGCTCAAAATGGCCACGCAACGGCAGGCCGGGCAACCATCCGGGCAACCACGCCGAGGTGAGCGTTGCTAGGAGGCCGCTCGGCGAACTGGGCCTGGCCTCGCCGAGCCCGCTCCGGGTGGGCCGAAACCGGTGGTCTTCGATGGGCCTGCTGGCGGTCCTGGGTAGGCTCCACTGCTGGCCAGGTCGCGCCAGGCCGGGACGCGATCGCCCAGCCGGCTTTCGCCGACCCGGTCGGTCGCGGACAGGGGGCCGACGAGACGTTTGCCTGGCCCCAGGCAACCGACGGTCCGCCCTGGTCCGGTGAATTCGCCCGGTTGCCGCCTTGGTCGCGCGCCGCAGAAGCGGAATCGCGACCGTGACCAGGGGCGCGGGGCCGGCAGGGTGCCGGCCGAGGGCCCGCCTGCAGCGGTCCGCTGAGGCCCGTGCGGCGGAGCCTCCGGGTCAGTCGCACGGGCCGTGATGGGCGGGCACGGCCTTGGCCGTCCGTGTCGCGAGCGGTGCCGCGGCCGACCCGGTTGCCGGTGGCGAGCCGATAACGCACGTGGGGTGAGCCGTACGCGGGAAGGTGCCCTTTGGGATCGGGCTGCAGGTAGGCGCAAGACCGGGCAATCCCGGATCTGCGGGGCAAGCCACGCACGGAGCCCGCGGGTTCGGCGCGATCCCGGACCGCGGATCCGGGCGCCGGACGGGGCCGAACCGTGCTGGGGCCGCGTACGGCTCAGGGGGTGTGCGATAGCGCTGGATCGCGGGCGGATGGCCGATATCGCGCATCGTGTGTGCGATAGCGGCGGATCGCGGGCGGATGGCCGATATCGCGCATCGGGTGTGCGATAGCGCTTGCGGCGGCGACAGCGACTGCCGGTTGGCGGACCGCGGATGATCAGGGCTGGCATGCCGGCCGGGGCCGCCGGGCGGCGTTGGGATCCCGCCATCGTCCCCGCCATCGTCCCCGCCGAGCATCCGGCTAGACTGGCGCGGAGGAACGTCCCCGCCTCGCCTTCACCCGCCGCGGAGGTCGCATGTCCAGGAGACAACGTCGCCTCGTGATCCTCGCCCAGGGAGAGTTTCGCCTGCACGCCGCCAAAACTGCACTCGGCGTCATCCGGTACGGCCCGGACCCGGTACTCGCGGTGATCGACTCGACGCGGGCCGGGCACAATGCCAGCGATCTGCTTGGCGCGTCCTACGACGTGCCGGTGGTGGCCACCCTCGAGGAGGTGCTGCCCCTGCGTCCCACCGCGCTGCTGGTCGGCATCGCTCCCACCGGTGGGCGGCTTCCGTTGGCTTGGCGCTCGATCATCCTGCAGGCGATCGATGCTGGCCTGGACGTGCTGAGCGGTCTGCACACGTTCCTGTCGGACGACGCCGAGTTCGTGGCGGCGGCATCCCGCAGGGGCGTGGAGCTGGTGGACTACCGGAAACCGCCGGACCGGATGGAGACCTCGCAGGGCCGCCTGCACCGGCCGGGATCGAGGGTCATTCTCACCGTTGGCACCGACTGCGCCATCGGCAAGATGAGCGTCGCGCTGGAGCTGCGCGCCGCGGCCCGCGCGGCCGGGCTCTCGACCGCGTTCGTGCCCACCGGGCAGACCGGGATCATGATCGAAGGCTGGGGCGTCGCGGTCGATCGAGTGGTCAGCGACTTCGTGCAGGGCACCTGTGAGTGGCTGAGCGAGGAGGGCGAGGCGCGCGGGGACTGGCTCTTCGTGGAAGGACAGGGCTCGCTCGACCATCCCGCGTACAGCTCGGTCACCTTGGGTCTGATCCACGGCTTCACCCCCCACGCGATGGTGCTCGTGCATAAGCCGGGGCTCGTGGAGCACGACTTCGACCATCTGCCGGACCGCTCCTTCCCGCTCCACCCGCTCGGCGAGATGATCCGGGTCCACGAGGAAGTCGCCGGGCTGGTGGCCCCCAGCCGGGTGGTGGCGGTGGCGCTGAATACGTCACTTCTCGAGGAGGACGCGGCCCATCGAGCAATCGCCCGGACCGCGGCCGAGACGGGGCTCCCCTGTGATGACCCGTTCCGGTTCGGCGGGACCCGGCTCTTCGCCAGCCTCCGCGAGCGCGTGGAGGCCCTTCCCTGGATCGACCGCCCGGAGGGCACCGCATGAGCAACCTGCGCCTGGAGACCGAGACCCTGCAGATCCCGTTTCGTGACCCGTTCCGGATCTCGCGCGACATGAGCGGCGAGGTGGCCGTCACCGTCATCGCCGAGCTGTCGGCCGCCAGAGATCGCGAGGAGGGCCGGACCGGGCTCGGGGAGGGATTCCCGGACACCTACTATGGGGAGACACCCGACACCATGGCCGCGGTCATGCCGCTGCTCCTCGAAGCGGTGGAGCCGTTTGACGGGGGGCTGGGGCGGGACCTGGGCGAGACGCGCGCGGCGCTGGAGGCGACGTCGGCCGCCATGGACGAGGCGATTCGCCATCACGGCGCGGCCAAGTGCGCCGTCGACATGGCGCTCCATGACCTGGCCGCGCGGCGCCTGGGCGTGCCGGTGTACCGGTTGCTGGGGCTATCGGCCGGGATCCCGCCCACCGATTTCACGATCGGGATCGATACCCCCGACCTGGTGGGCGAGCGGGCGGCCAGGGCGACCCGCTTCCCGGCCCTGAAGATCAAGGTCGGAGGCCCAGCGGACCTTGAGACGCTGGAGGCCGTGCGCGCCGTCTACCAGGGCCCCATCCGCGTCGATGCCAACACCGGGTGGGTGCCGGAGCAGGCGGTCCGGCTGGTGCCCCAGCTCGAACGGCTGGGCGTCGAACTGATCGAGCAGCCGTTCCCGGCCCACCGGCTCGATCAGCTCCGCTGGCTACAGGAACGGTCAAGCCTGCCGATCGTGGCCGACGAGAGCTGCGTGGTCTACGATGACCTGGAGGCACTGGTCGGCGTGGTGCAGGGTGTGAACGTGAAGCTGGCCAAGTGCGGCGGCGTGGGCCCTGCGAAGCGCATGCTGGAGCGCGCCCGCGAGCTGGGGTTCCGCAGGTTCCTGGGCTGCATGGAGGAGACGAGCGTCGGTATCGCGGCGTCTGCCGCGGTTGCTTCGCTCGCCGACTGGGTGGACCTGGACGGCTCCCTGCTGCTGGCAGCGGACCCGTTCGAGGGGTTGGAGCTGTCGAACGACTGCCGCTGGAGGCTGTCTGACCAGCCGGGCCTCGGGGTGCGTCGCGCGTCCTGACGGGCATCGCGCCGCTGGGCCGATCGCGTTGGCGCCCGCCACCGGGGCGCTCCGGTGTGGACAAGTTGGTGGACAACGTGGTGGACAGAATCCCTTCCCGGGCCACGGCGCGGCCCCTAGCATGTCCCGCCGAAGCCCGTCCGGAAGCCTGCGGCAGGCCCCCGAGGGCGGAAGGGGGAGCGCTCGTGGACGGTCCGTCGAGGGGCAGACCGCCGCTGGGCAGAAACGGAGGGATCTCGTATCGATGGAGCCCACTGAATCCCGCAATGCGGGAGTGTCGATCGAGGCGGAGGAGTTCGTGCGGTTCTGCTACGCCCGGCGCCCGGTCTCGTGGCCGCAGCTGTATGACGAGATGAGCGCGGTGGCGGCGCGCGGCCTGTACCGGGGATGGGGATATGCCGAGCTGGCCGAGCACGGGATCCGGTTCACGCTGCTGGACCTTCCCGGGTTGGCCGCGGTGGTTGGCGGCCTCGTGCGCGCGGAGTGCGGTCGCGCCGGAGAGCGGAGGGTCACGCACGGGCAGGGCGGGACTCGTCGGCCGGCGGCAGGCGTGGCCGGGGCGAGCTGATCCCGCGCGTGGCCACGCGGCTCAGCGCGCCACGCTGCTCAGCACGCGTGTGAGTCTGCTGGCTCAGCGGCCATCCTGGCCCGGCGGGGCCCAGGATGGGCACACAGAAGGGAACCCGGCGTCACGGCGCCGGGTTCCCTATACTCGCCCCGATGCGCCAGATGTATGACCCCGGCGATCTCGCGGCCATGGACCCTCTCGTGCTGATGAAGAACCTGGACCATGCCCGCATGACCAGCCGGCGACTCAGCTACATCCTCCAGCAGCAGGTGCACCTCTACACGCCGGAGGCGAACCGCCTCCGCGATCAGATCGACCGGTATGTGGAGGCGGAGCGCCAGATCGAAGGGGAGATGGCCAGGCGCCAGCTCCGCGCCTAGCGGCGCGTGACGTGCGGGCCCCCACGCTTCTGCGCCGGTTCACCGGTCGGGTTGCGCCTGAGCCCGGGACGGTTGTCCCGCTCGCCATCGCGCTGCTCTTCCTGGTCCTGCTGGCCGCTTCTGTGGGGGTGGATCCGGCTCGGGGGGTGACGGCGAGCACCAGTCCGTTCACCGACGAGGGCTGGAACGTGGTGAACGCCCGAAACCTGGTCCTCTTTGGGCGCTGGTCCACCGACGAGTGGAACATGTACCTGGTCAACCTCCCGTTCAGCCTGCTGGAGGCCGCGTGGCTGGCGGTTGTGGGCGTGGGGATCGTGCAGGCGCGGCTGCTCGTGATCGCCAGCGGGGCCGTGGCCTTGGCCACGCTCGGGATCGGGTTGCGGCGGCCGCTTGGGGCCCCCGGGGCTGGGCTGGCCACGGCGGCACTGGCGGGATCCGCGCTGCTCCTCTATTACGGCCGGCTTGCCTACCTGGAACCGCTGGTGATGCTCTGGCTGATCGCTGCGCTGGTGGCGCTGGGCGGCGAGCGGCCGTCACTCGGCACTGGCGTGGTGGCGGGGTTCGCGCTGGCGCTGGCGATCGCCACCAAGGCCAGCGCCGGCTCCGCGGCGGCTGGGATGCTGGGCGGGGTCGCGCTCGTCGGCTGGCGTCAGCCAGGGGTTCGCCGCGCGCTCGCGGGCGCCGTGTTGGGCCTGCTGGTCGCCGCGCTGGCCTGGACGGTGGTGTTTGCCCTGCCGAATCAAGCGGCACTCGCGACGGACCTGCGGATCTGGGCCCCGGAGCCGCTGCCGCACAGTCTCGCCGAGCTGGTTCGGCGGTTCACCTCGTACCCGGGCCGCAGTGACGGCGGCATCCCGCTGGCGCTGCCCCTGCTGCTGGCCGGCGCGGCCGGACTTCTGGCGATCCTGGGGGGCTGGAGCTCCCTGGATGAGCGGCAGCGCCGCGTGGTGGGGGGATGCGCCGGCTGGTTCGCGGTTGGGATGGGCGTCCTGCTGGCGGTGCCCTATCGCCCCAACCGATACCTGGT
>JBMFSS010000023.1:0-43971 GCA_049967415.1 Candidatus Limnocylindrales bacterium | reverse complement strand
GGTCGTCCACGAGCAGGAACAGGCGGGCCCGCACGCTGCCCGGCGCCCGGGGATGCGGCACGAAGGGACCGACGAGCACGTCCCCGATCCAGCGCTCGTTGGGTGCGTCGGCCTCGTAGCGGCCGAAGGTGCGCCCGTCGCGCAGGAGCGCACCCCGTGTGAGGCCGCGCCGTCGGAACTGCGCGGCCAGGGTGCGCTCGGGGATGCGCACCCCGTGGCGGGTCCGCACGATCTCGCCGATGTGGGCGGCCGATCGCGCCGGCTGCTCGAGTCGCAGGCGGATCGCCAGATCGAGGAGCGCGGGGTCGATCCGCGCACTCCCCTGATCGCTTCGCGGCTGGTCGTGCAACCCGGCCAGGCCCTCGGCCCGATAGCGGCGGATCCAGCGGTCGAGCGAGTTGCGGCTGACGGTCCTGGGCTCGCCGTCGGGGCCCGTGTGTGCTGCTGCGGCCATGCGGCGGACGAGCAGGCCGCGCTCGCGTGGGCCGAGTTTGGGGTCGAGCGCCTCGGCGATCAGGTGGTATCGCCAGAGGGCGCGGGCTTCGGCGGGATCAGGGTCCATCGCTCACCTCGTCTGTGCGTGTGCCGCTGATCACAGCGGCCGCGCCCCGAGGCGCCAAGGGCGAGGTTGTGTTGGGGGCGAGGAGCCCGCCGCCGGTGACGAGGTTGGCCAGGCGCCAGGCCTGCACCGGACCGTGGCGACGGCTCCAGGCCGAACCGAGGGCGGCCACCGCAGCGGCGGCGCGGGGTCCGGGCGCGGTCGGCAGCTCGAAGCCCGACCAGCCAAGCCTGACCGCCGCGGCGAGCAGTCTCGCGGCCAGGGCAGCGGCAATCCGTCCGAACCGGCGGCACCACTCGCGCACGGTGGTCTCGGGTCGGTCCAGGGCCGCCGCGATCCCGCGCACCCCCTGGCCTGCGACCGACAGCTCCAGGGCGCGCCCGATGCCGTCGGCGCTGTCATAGCGGTAGGGCGCGACGAACCAGGGCAGGAGGGCATCGGTGCGCCCGCAGTCCCGGCAGCGCACGCGGGGCACGAAGACGACGAGCAGGACGTCCGCCCGCAGATGCCGGCGGTATCCCGACCAGGGCCCCGTCGGGCCACCGCAGGCCGGGCAGCGCACCGCCGGTGGAGCGACGTCGCGGCCGCGCGCCGCGTACGTGCTGACATCGAGCGGGCAGGGCCATACGATCACCGACGGTGGACCTTCGTTCCACCACCGACCCTCCGGGGGCGCCTTTCCCTCGGGGGGTCACCTGGTGTGTCGGGTCAGATCATCGCGCAGGCTCCCGGCCGTTGTCGACGTCTCCATTCAGCGCGGCCATCACCGGCCGGTTCATGCCCATACAGACATGCCGCCAACAGGTGGCGCTCCCCAGCGTGGGTTCTGAGGTAAAGCCCCAATCCTAACCGGTGCCCGCGTAATTGGTGTCCTGCCACCAGACCGGATGGCCGCCGTTCAGGGTCGTGAACGAGCTGATCTGTTTGTTCCACCCGATCACCGACAGGTCGGGGTACGAGTTGTAGGCCTCAAAGGACGGACCGCCGTAGTCAGCGTCCCGATACCAGCGCACGAACGCGCTGGGCAGGTCTGGAGACGAGGTCGTGCCGCCGGGAGCCGCGGCCGCCAGGTCTGCGTCACGAGCGGCCGCGTCCCGGAAGCAGCGGATCAGCGGGTAGTCCCGATCGTGACAGGTGAACTGGGCGACGCTTTGGAGTGGGACCGCGGCGCCATCAAGCGTCGCATGGAGTCCGTCGACCGCGCTGGCCCGAGGCGCGGCCAGCGGTAGCACCGCAGACCCGATCAAGAACGCGCCAGCCAGGACGATCGACTGCAGCCAAGATGGACTCACGTCTGGATCTCCCGATCAATGGACGCGTACTCACGCTGCTACAGTGGGCGGTAAGCCGGACGCTCGAATTCCCGCAACCGGGCAGCGGGGAATCACGCAAGAGTGGGCAGGAGAGTGCGAACCACGCTGGGGGGACGGATTGGCCCGGCGTTGGCCGCGGGTTTCCTCTCCGCCGGACCCCTCGCCGCCGGCCTGTACACGACCTCAGACCGACCGGGGTACCGCCTGACGCTGGCGGCCGTCACGCTGCTCGCCCACCCTTTGTAGGCTGATAACCCGCTGCTTGTCGTGGCCGGCCGCCCAAGGCCAGGCTCGGTCCATCGCGTGGTGCAGCCCAAGCAGGTCCGCGTGTGCAGGGCAGTGTCGGCACGCGAGGCATCTCGTCAGGACCCGGACACCCTGCGCGCGGGCGGCTCCCGCGGCGAGTGGCCGCGGACCGGAGTGAGAGCCAATCTCGTCATCACGATACGGCGAGACCGGGACGTCTTGCAGATCTGGCGCAGTGGTGGAGCATATCCGCATGCACGTGAGCCCGACCCCCACTCCGCGGCCGACGCGGGTCCTCGTCGTGGACGACGAGCTACCCATCGTCGAACTCGTGCGCGGGTACCTCGAGCGGGAGGGATACGAGGTCCTTTCCGCAGCGGACGGGTTACAGGCCCTTGCGCTGGCGCGCACGGGCTCGCCTGATGTGCTGGTCCTCGACGTCATGCTCCCCGGGCTCGACGGGGTCGAGGTGTGCCGGCAGCTGCGCACCTTCTCGGATGCCTACGTGCTGATGCTCACCGCGCGCGGGGAGGAGATCGATCGGGTGGTTGGGCTTTCGGTGGGCGCGGACGATTATCTGGTCAAGCCCTTCAGCCCGCGCGAGCTGGTGGCGCGCGTCAAGGCGCTGCTGCGTCGCCCGCGGATGCCCGCCGCAATGGCGGCGAGCGTGCCCCCGGCGCTGTCGCTCGATGAGGCACGTCACGAGGTGCGCGTGGACGGGATGGGGGTGACGCTGACGGCCATCGAGTTCGGCATCCTGGCCGCGCTGGTCCGCGACCCGGGCGTGGTCCTGGGCCGGGCAGCGCTCCTCGACCGGATCTGGGGCGCGGACTTCGTCGGCGACGACCACCTGGTCGATGTGCACGTCGCCAACCTGCGGCGCAAGCTCGGCGACGACCCGGAGCACCCCCGTTTCGTGGAGACGGTGCGGGGTGTGGGATACCGGCTGGTGAGCCGCTGATGCGCCTGCCCGGCGGCCTGCGGGGCCGCCTCCTCGTCGCCAACCTGGTGGTCACCGGCGCCGCCCTGGGGACCGTGGTGGTCGCGGTGAGCCTGGTGGGGCCCGGGTACTTCGCCCAGGCGATGGGCCATCCCGCCGGCGACGCGATGGGCGCGGCGATGGACGCGGCGACCAAGGTGGCGTTCGATGGCGCGGTCCGCAACGCGCTCCTGGCGGCCGGGCTCATCGCGATCGTGGCCTCGCTCCTCGTGAGCCTCGCGCTCTCCTCGGCGATCGCGCAACCCGTGGCGCGCCTGGCGGCAGCCGCTGGGCGCATCGCCCGCGGCCACTACGCGGAACGGGTTCCCGTTGCGGGAACCGACGAGATTGCGGAGCTGGGTGCCTCGTTCAATGCGATGGCGGGCTCGCTCGAGGCGACTGAGCGGCGCCGCCTCGAGCTGGTCGGGGACGTGGCCCACGAGCTGCGCACCCCGCTCACCACCGTGGATGGCTATCTCGAGGGGCTCGAAGATGGCGTGGTGGCGGCTACTCCCGAGACTTGGCACCTCCTGCGCGGGGAGACGGCGCGCCTGACCCGCCTCGTCAGCGGTCTCCAGGAACTGTGGCGGGCGGAGGCACGCCAGTTACCCCTGGCCACCGAGACGTTCGATGCGACGAGCGTCGCCCGCGAAGTGGCAGCGCGCTTCGGCCCGCAGGCCGCGGCGCGCGGGCTCACCCTCCAACTCGAGGTGCCCGAGGGTCTCCTCGTCCGTGCCGACCGCGACCGGCTGGCCGAGATCCTCGACAACTACCTCTCGAACGCGCTGCGCTACACAGCCCAGGGCACCGGGGTGCGGGTGAGCGGCGCCCGTTCGGCGCGCGGTGTGGTGCTCGCGGTGCACGATCAGGGACCTGGGTTGACGGCCGAGCAGCGCGCCGCGGTCTTCGAGCGCTTCTACCGGGTCGATCCCTCCCGCTCGCGGGCACTCGGCGGGTCGGGCATCGGCTTGGCCATCACCCGCGCCCTCGCCCAGGCGATGGACGGGCGCGTCTGGGCGGCGTCCGACGGCCCGGGCCAGGGCGCCACCTTCTCGGTCGAGCTGCCCGCGGCGTTGAGCGGATCTTGAGCAACGCCTGACCCAACCGCGATCGAATCCTGATCCAGCACCCTTAGCCTCGGACATGTGCCGCTCAGGTTGGGCGGCGAGCACCAAGGGCAGGAAGATGTTGACCGCGTGGGGCGACATGACGCTGGGCGCCTGGCTCTGGATGGGCGTCTGGATCGTCGCGCTGCTCGTGATGGTCTGGCTGCTCGTCCGCGGAGGCGAGCGCGTCGCCCGGACGGACGACCCCGACGCGATCCTGCGCGCCCGCTTCGCCCGCGGCGAGATCAGCGAGGCGGAGTTCGAGGAGGCGCGACGCGTCCTGCGGACCGAGACGGAAGCCCATCCGTGAGGGGGGCGAATGCCGCGGGGTCCGCGCACGGTCCCACCAGATCCCCGATGGCCCAGGCCATGCACGCCGCCCCAGCGTTCCCGGGCTCCGCCCTGATCCCGCCCGTCCTCGGCACGCTCGTCTTCCTCTATGGCGGCCTGGTCTTCCTGCGCGGGGCGCGTGGCGAGCTGGCCAACCGGCAGCCGGCCATGATGACCTTGATCTCGCTGGCCATCGGGGTGGCCTTCCTCACCAGCTGGGCGGGGACGCTCGGCCTCTTCGACATCGAGATCTGGTGGGAGCTCGCCTCGCTCATCGTCATCATGCTGTTGGGGCACTGGCTCGAGATGCGCTTGATCGCGCAGGCACGGGGTGCCCTGGGAGCGCTCGCCGAGCTGCTGCCCGACACCGCCGAGCGGGTGAGCGACGGTGGGCAGACCGAGACGGTCCCGCTCGACGCGCTCGGGCTGGGCGACCTCGTGCTCGTGCGGCCGGGGGCCCGGGTTCCCGTTGACGGAATCGTGGCCCAGGGCTCCGCCGGCATCGTGCTCGTGCGCAGCGACCCGCGCGACGTGGTGGGTGCCATTGAGCTCTCGCGCGCGACCTACCGCAAGATGCTCCAGAACCTCGCCTGGGCCACGGGCTACAACTTGGTGGCGATCCCGATCGCGGCCGGGATCCTCGCCCCTGGGACATCGAGCTGCCGATGGCGGTCGGGGCGATCGCGATGAGCGCCTCGACCATCCTCGTCGCCGCCAACGCCCAGCTGCTGCGCGGGCTGCGCCTGGCGTCTTCGTCCTCCCCCTCGAAGCTGCACCCCAAGGAGGTGTTCCCATGATGTTCGGTTACGGGTACGGCGCCGGACCCGGCGGCCCGCTGTGGCTGCTCGGCGGGCTCGTCGTGATGGTGGGGATCGTGCTCCTCGTCGTCTGGTCGCTCGGGGGCGCAATGCGCACCAGGCGCGACGACGTCCGATCGACCCCGCTCGAGATCCTGCGCGAACGCTACGCCCGTGGCGAGATCACGCAGGAGCAGTTCGAGCAGGCGAAGCAAGCCCTGGAGCGGCGCTGATGCGCGGGCCCAGGACCGGGGTCGCGGGTGCCGCCCTGGTTGTCGTCGGGATCATCCTCATCGCCGTCGGCGCGGTTGCCGGTGGGACTGGCACCGGCTGGTTCGGGGCCCAGCGCGCGGCTGACGGCTCCGGTGGCAGCGGGGGCGCTTCCGGTTGGGGGATCGGCGGGATGGGGCCGGGCATGCTGGGCTTCGGGGCACGGGTCGCGCGTACGCCAGTCGCATCCGGCGAGGCCGCCTCGCTCGGCGCCGAGGTGCCCGCGGGCGCCACGCTCGACCGGGCCTCGAACACGATCACGTTCAGCGGCACGACGGTGGCGCTGACCGTGCTCGCAAGCCCCTCGGACGGCCAGGACGAGACGTTCCGGATGGCTGGGCTCACCAACCCCACGCTGGTGATGCCGCGCGGGGCGCAGGTGACGCTGCAGCTCATCAACGCCGACGCGGGCATGCCCCACAACTGGCTCATCATGCACGCGCAGCCGCCCTTCCCGTACATGGTCAGGATGGCCGGGCCGGTCGCATTCGGGGCCGTCACGCCGACCCTCGCCGAGGCCGGCGCGTCGGGCATGCCCTCGGCGAGGATCACCTTCGTGGCGTCGGTATCTGGTCGCTACAGCTACCTCTGCTCCGTGCCGGGGCACGCGCAGGCGGGGATGTACGGTGGGCTGGTGGTCGGCGCCTGACGCGTGCCAGGTGACGGGGCTCTAGGCGGAGCGCGTCTTCACGTTCTGACCGCCCGTGCCAGCCGCGGGCGCGACTCCTCCAGGCGGAACGCCCCCACCCCGCCCGCCGCTAGTGCCAAGACGGCCACGACGCCGATCGCCGCCTGGTACCCCAGCGCATCCGCGACGAGGCCGGCGACGAGCGCACCCAGCGCGAAGCCGAAATCGCGCCAGAAGCGATACACGCCAAGCGCCGAGGCGCGCCAGGCGGGGTGCGCCACATCGCCCACCGCGGCGATGAGCGTCGGGTACACCATCGCGGTTCCGACGCCCAGGAGGATCGCGGCACCCAGCCAGGCCGGGAACCCGCGGAGCGTCGCGATGCTCGCGATGGCGAGCGCCTGCACGACCATGCCGCCCACGATGAGCGGCTTGCGTCCGAGACGATCCGACAGCGGTCCGCTCGCCAGCTGGCCGAGCCCCCACACCGCGGGGTACGCCGCGGCGAGGATCCCGATCTGCCCGACCGGTAACCCCGCAGCCGCGTAGAAGAGCGGCAGCAGTCCCCAGGCCATGCCGTCCTTCAGGTTGGTCACGAGGCCCGAGAGACTGACCGCCGACAGCGTCGAGTCGCGCAGGCTGACCAGGACAAACACCCGCCGCAGCGAGGGCGGGTCCGCGGCCGGCAGCGCTCGGTCCCGAGCGCTGCCGTCCCTCCTCCCGGGCGTGCCCCCTGGTCTCGTGCACCAGGAGGGTCGAGAGAGAGAGCCCCAGGGCCGCGTAGGCGAGCCCGAGGAAGAAGGGGGCCGGGCGCAGACCCGCTGCCTGCGCGATGAACCCGGTGGCGAGGGCGGTCAGCGCGAGGCCGCTGTATCCGGCCCACTCGTTGAGGCCCACCGCCAGGCCCCGGCGCGCGGGACCCGCCAGGTCGACCATCGCGTTGACCAGGTTGGTCCAGGCGAGACCCTGGTTGAGGGCGAGCAGGACGTTGGCCAGGATCACCCAACCCCAGCCAGGTGCCCAGATGAGCAGGAGCGGCACGGGCACCCCAGCCAGCCAGCCGGCCACCAGCAGTGGCTTGCGTCCCACCCGGTCAGCCAGCGCCCCCGCGGCGAGATTGGTGATTGACTTCACGATCCCGAAGGCCACGATGAAGGTGAGCGCCGAGGCGGCCGCCTGCAGCCCGAACACGTGCGTCGCGATGAGCGGCAGGATCGTGCGCTCCTGCCCGAGCACACCGCCCACTAGCGCCTGCACGGCCACCAGCAGGATGAACTGACCCCCGTTGGCGCGTAGGCCCAGCCGGAACCCAGCGGCGTCGCGGCCAGCCGGCGCGCCGTCGCTCGAGTCAGGCGCGATGGGCGGGCCGCCGCTGCTGAGGAGGTTCACCGGTTCATTTCGGGAGCGCCCCACGCGCCCCACTCGCCCGGCGCGAGGAGACACCAGCAGGCACCGAGGCCCCCGTCGACGCGGGGGACGATCTCGCTCACCGATGGCACCAAGGGGACGCGGGACGCATGGCGTCGCGAGCATAGCAGGTATCAAAGAGTCGTTAGAATAATGGAATGGATGCCGATCGCGCCGCCAAGACCGCGCTCAACGAGCAGTTCGCCCGGGTTGCGAAGGCGCTCGCCAGCCCGCGTCGCATCGAGCTCCTGGACTTGCTCGCGCAGGGCGAGCGCAGTGTCGAGGCACTTGCGGCGGCGGCCGACATGACCCTCCCGCTGGCCTCGTCGCACCTGCAGGTGCTGCGCGCTGCCCGGCTTGTGGAGAGCCGCCGCGAGGGGGTACGGGTCCTCTACCGCCTTTCGAGCGACGACGTCGAGCGGCTCCTGGCGGCCCTGCGCGAGATCGCGCGGGGGCACCTGGCCGAGGTCGAGCAGCTGGTCGCAACCTACCTCACCGGCCGGGACCGGCTCGAACCGGTCTCCCGCGAGGAGCTGGCCGCGAGGCTGAGCACGGGCGAGGCGATCGTGCTCGACGTCCGGCCCCGGACGGAGTACCTGGCGGGCCATGTGGCGGGCGCTCGCTCAATCCCGCTCGAGGAACTGGAGGCGCACCTGGCGGAGTTGCCCGTCGACGAGGAGATCGTCGCCTACTGCCGCGGGCCGTACTGCGTCTACGCGCCCACCGCGGTGGAGCTGCTGCGTCGCCGGGGGTATCACGCACGTCGCCTGGTCGAGGGGTTCCCGGAGTGGCGCAGGGCGGGCCTGCCGGTGGTGACCGGTGCCGACGAGCAAGCTGGCTGACCGCACATTCTGCTGGTGCTCGGGCGGCCGAGCCGGCGTTTCGTGACGGTGCCCGAGCTGCTGGGCCCGACGGTCGCATGCCCGTCGGCACCCAACCCGATCCTGAGACCCGGGCCCCGGCTGCGCCGCACCGAGGGGCCCCGCCGTTCGGGCGGTGGGTGCGGGTGCTCAGGGCCCCACCGTGGGGGTGGCACCGCCAGCTCCCGCCCTGCCGCTCCCCGCGCTGGACGTCGTTCCCGGGGTCGGGACCAGAGTGCTGGTCGGGTAGAGTGGCAGGAGCACCGGCGGGCGTGGGGCCTGGGCGAAGTCGAAATCGTTCACGAGGTTGCCGAGCTGCGGCGCGTTCTCGCGGACGTCGGGGCGTGGGTCGGGTCGACCGTCGGTCCGCGGATCGAGGCGCTGGCCGGCCAGGAAATCGTCCTCGATGAACTTGAGGTAGGCATCGAAGCTCAAGGTCTGGTGGTCGACGTAGCCCGCCTTGGCGTAGGGACTGATGACGAGCCCTGGGACGCGGATGCCGTAGCCCAGCGCATCGACGGTCGGTGGGGTTACGTGGTCGTAGAAGCCGCCCCAGTCGTCCCACGTCAGGAAGATCGCCGTCGAGCTCCAGTCCGGGCTCGTCATGGCGGCGTTGATGAGGCTGGTCACGTAGGCCTGCCCGGTGCTGACGAGCGCCGGGGGGTGCTCGCTGTCGGCCGGGTCGGGCAGGATCCAGGAGACGGCGGGGAGGGTCCCGGCCTTGGCCGCCGCGTAGTACGCCGCGAGGTCGCGGATGTTGGCGGTTCCACCGTCGGCGTGCACGTCGCTGAAGCCCGGCAGCACGTTCCAGATCTTGGGCACGCCCCCGCCGCGGCGTCCCTGGTAGGCCCCCTGCGGGGCCGCGCCGTGGTCGAGGTACCAGGACCAGCTGACGTGGTCGCGCTGTAGCAGGTAGGTGAGGTCGGTCCAGGCAAAGGGGGTGGGGTTCGCCGAGGTGCGGTCGGGCGGGTCGACGGCGCTTGTGCAGCTCATCGGATCGCTGGCATTCGCGCAGCTCGCTGACCAAGCCGAGACGAGGTAGAGGTGGGAGGGGAAGCTCCAGGAGTGCACGGCTTCGAAGAGGTGGTCCTGGAGCACGAAGTCGCGCGCGTAGGTCCAGTAGTTGGGGATGTCGCCCGCGGTGTGATAGCCCATCACGTCGGGCGTCGGGAGGGCCGCACAGGCAGGGTTGGTGGGGTCGGCGCAGCCCTTGCGCGCCCGCTCGGCCTGCCCGATGAAGCCGTCCATCTTTCCCCCGTCGACATCGGCCACGCTGTTGACATCGTTGTGGGGACCCCCGCCGTTGCGGTCGGCGTGGTCGGGGTAGGGGCGCACGCACTGCCCGCTGGCGGGGTCGGGGACGCACACCGTGGGGGCGCCGTTCGCCATCGGGATGCCATCGGCTCCCGGGTACGTGCCGAAATAGCTGTCGAAGGAGCGGTTCTCCTGGAAGATCACGATCACGTGCTGGATGGTGTGGATCCCAGTCGCGGGGACGGCGGCCGAGGTGGACGCGGCCGAGGCGCTCGGCGAGCCCGTGACGGGGGCACGGCTGCCGCAGGCGGCAACCAGGGGTCCGAGGCCCACGATGGCCACCGGGACCAGGATTCGGGCGACGACGTTGGCTGAGCGGTGCATGCGGCCCAGTCCAGCACGCCAGTGTCAAGATTGCGTCAAGACAGTGCCACGCGCTCGGCCACCACGGCGACCAGACGGCGCAAGGCCGTCCAGCGGGAGATTGCAGACAACAGCCATGGCGCGCGCCCCTGTGGTCCTGCGCTGCGGCGCCCACTTGGCAGGGCCGCACGGAGTTCATCAGGAGGTGGCGATCCCGGCGTTTCGCTCTTGTCAGGCTGAGCACCGCGGCCCAGGACGAGGGCCCCTGCCGCCCGCCGGGCCCCTCGTCCTGCCGGGGAGTGGACGGGCGACTCGGGACCGAGGGCGATCGCGAGGCCCGGGGCTACCGGTCCGGGTAGGGCCGGTCGCCAAAATGCCCGGGCAGGACGGGACCTCCCGGCCTAGCGGATCGGTCCAGTAGGGCACAGCATCCAGCCCGCGTGGGAGACGGCGGGGCGTGCCTGGGTTGGGTGGCCAGCGAGGGCGCACGGGGCGCGTCGGCCGATTCGTCCCGCGGCAACGCCGGAGGCGGCGGTTGGTGCCTGCGTCCACTCCGCTTTCACGTCAGGTGGTGCTTCATGCATCCCAGTTATCGCACGACCCGTGGCAGTCGCCGGACGGCCTGCACCGCGGGGTGACGGGGATGGCGTGCGGCGTCCATCGGGCGCGTGGGCTGCAGAGCGGGCGGGCACCATCGACGCCGTGCCGGTTGTCCCAACCATCGGGTACAGGGAGGCATGCGGCATGACCCGAGACTCTGGGTCGAGCGCCCCGACACGGGGCGCAGATCACCACCGCTTCTGGGCCACAGGGTGGCGCACGCGATCGGCGCACGGCGCCCCGGGGGCGGGCAATAGCTCAGGGCGCGCCCGGCGCCGGCTGGCCGGGGGCGTGGCGGCGCTGATCTTGATGGTGGGCTTCGGCGGCGTGGCTGCGGCGGCGGGCGTGGCCGGCGGGTTCGGCGCGGCCACCGTCGGACCCCAGACCGGCAGCGCGGTGCTGCTGCCCACCGACCAGCAGATCACCCCGGTCGGCACCCGGTTCGTGATCGGGGCGAGCACCGATAGCCGGCTCCTCTCGAGCACGGTCAGCCCCGACGGCACCAAGCTGGCCGCCCTGAGCTGGCACGAGTTCACGGGCTTCCTCTCGATCATTGACCTCTCGAGTGGCAAGGTCATCCAGACCGTCGGCGACGGGAAGCCGTACCTCTCAGCGGATGAGAGCGTGGGCGCGGACGGTCCGCTCTACTCCCCGGACGGCACCAGCCTGTGGGTTCCCACCGCAACCGCGATCGTACGGTTCACGGTGGACCCCGCCACGGGCATGGTCTCGGACCCGGTCACCATCAGCCTGCCCACCAGCGGCCCCGGCGGCGCTGCGTTGCCGTCGGGCATGGCCCTCTCCGCGGACGGCTCGACCCTCTACGTCGCGCTCAACGGGTACAACACGCTCGGCGTGATCGACACCGCCACGAACACGCTGGTCAATCAGATCGCGGTTGGCAACGCGCCCCGCCAGGTGGTCCTCGTGGGGACTACGGCGTACGTCTCGAACGAGGGGGGCACCCCCACCGGCCAGCCCTCCTACAACTACTCCTACGTCAACCTGTCCGATAACACGCCGATCATCGCTGATCCGACCACCGGCGCTGCCACCACCGGGACAGTCTCGGTGGTCGACCTCACCAAGGGCACCGAGACCAAGGAGATCAGCGTCGGGCTCGAGCCCAGCGCGGAGTACCTGGCGCCCGACGGCACCCTGATGGTGGCGGACTCGAACTCGGACGCTGTCTCGCTCATCGATACGGCCACCAACGCGGTCGTGCAGACGATCAACACCAACCCCGTGCCCGGCACCACCGTGGGCAGCGATCCGAACGCGATCCTGATGCCGGACGCCACGCACCTGCTCGTGAGCATCGGGCGCGACAACGCGCTCGCGGTCTACGCCTACAGCGGTCCCACCGCGCCCGTGAGCTACCTCGGCCTGCTGCCCACCGACTGGTACCCGGTGGCTGTCGCGACCGATGCGACCCCGGGTCAGCTCGTGGTGACCAACGACAAGGGGATCGGCGCTTGGGGTGCCCCGAGCACCATCAGCAAGGGCCCCGAGACGCAGCCCGCGACCGGGCACAACACCTACGACGACACGGGCTCGCTCACCGAGTTCGCCTGGTCGGACGCCCTCGCCAACCTGGGGGCCTACACCCACGTTGTCTCGCTCGACAACGGCTGGGAGAACCTCGGGCCGACGAAGCCCACGAGCGGCGCACATGTCGCCGCGGTGCCTGTCCCGCTCGTGCTCGGCCAGCCCTCCACGATCCAGCACGTCTTCCTGATCGACCGCGAGAACCGCACCTACGATCAGGTCTTTGGTGACATCGGGAAAGGCAACAGCGACCCGAGCCTGGCGCAGTTCGGCGCCACCGTGACCCCCAACGCGCATGCCCTGGCCAATCGGTTCGGGCTCTTCGACAACTTCTACGATCCCTCCACGCTTTCCGCGGACGGCCATAACTGGCTGCTGCAGGCCAACGCCAACGACTATCTCGAGAAGGAGTTCGGCGCCTTCTGGCGCAGCTACCCGGCCCTCGGCGCCGACGCCCTGGCCTACCAGCCGGACGGCTTTCTCTGGAACGCCGCCGAGGCGGCTGGCAAGACGGTGCAGGATTTTGGCGAGTACGAGAACTTCCAGAACCTGCCGCTGAGCGGCTACCCAACCTGGAGCCAGTGGTATCAGGACTCACGGATCCTCGAGCACAAGGCCGCCGGGCCGCTCCCGATCCCGGAGTCGAAGTACACCAGCTGGTCGGACCTGCTCTCGGTCAACGCGATCGAGGATCCGCTCTTCCCCACCTTCAACCTCGACATCCCTGACCAGTACCGGGTGGACGTCTGGCAGCAGGCCTTTGCCCAGAGCGTGAAGACCGGCAAGCTCGCCAATCTGACCCTGATTGCGCTGCCCGACGACCATACCGCGGGCCTGAGCGCGGGCGATCCCTACCCGGTCGCCGAGGTGGCCGACAACGACCTCGCCCTCGGACGCATCGTGGACACCATCTCCCATAGCCAGTTCTGGAAGTCCAGCGCGATCTTCGTGGTTGAGGACGACAGCCAGAACGGCGTGGACCACGTGGACGGCCACCGGGCCCCGGCTCTGGTGATCAGCCCTTGGGCCAAGGAAGGCGCGGTCAACGATACCTACGCCACCCAGCTCAACCTGGTGAAGACCATCGAGCAGATCCTCGGGATCGCACCGATGAACCAGATGGACCGCGCTGCGGTGCCCATGTTCAATGCCTTCACCACCAAGCCAGACTTCCGGCCCTACACCGCGGTTCCGAACAAGATCCCCCTCACGCTCGGGATCAAGGGCGATGCGGCGATGGTCCCGGCCGGGCTGACGCCCATCTACCGGCAATGGGTGGCCTGGAGCGCGGATCAGCACTTCGGAGGGTCCGCGCCGGCCCCGGACATGGCCAACCCGGCGCAGCTCAACCGGCTCGACTGGTACACCGCGCACGACTGGAGCGTGCCCTATCCGGGCGACGCCGCTATCCTGGCCCCGGACCAGGTCCCGGGTGGCGCCGTACCCGGTGGTGATGGGGACGGCAACTAGCGCCGGCGTAGGGAGCGACCACGGGGCCCTCGGGGCCTCGGGACGTACAGGCCGCCGACCCTTGGACGGAGGTTCGAGGGTCGGCGGCACAATGGAGGAAGCAGCGTTGCGAACCATACGCATGGGGTTTGCCGTGGCGGCCACGGCGGCCATCCTCTTCGGTGCCTGCTCGTCGGCCGCCACCACGGCGCCGTCAGCGGCACCTGCATCGGCGGCGCCGGCGGTCTCGGCCGCTCCCGCCTCAGTTGCGCCCGCCTCTGCCGCGGCGCCGGCCTCGGCCGCCGCGAGCCAGGCGGCGGTGGTGGCGAGCCCCGGTGCGTCCGCCGCGGCCAGCTGCGTGGCACCCAACCCGAACTTCCGGGTGGGCCTCGTCACCGACGTGGGCGGGCTCAACGACAAGAGCTTCAACCACCTCGCCTACCTCGGCCTGGAACAGGCGCAGTGCCAGCTCGGCGCGACCGTGGAGGTCATCCAGTCGAGCGAGCAGGCGCAGTACGTGCCGAACCTGACCACCTTCGCCCAGAAGGGTGACAACCTAGTGATCGCGGTCGGCTTCCTGATGGCCAACGCGGTCTACACCGTGGCCACCCAGTATCCGAAGGTCCACTTCGCGGCCGTCGACACGGCCCCCGCGGACGCCAAGGGCAACACCGTCAACCTGCCCAACGTGGCCAACCTCTTCTTCCATGAGCAGGAGTCCGGCTACACCGTCGGGTACCTCGCCGGGCTGATGGAGAAGGACAAGGTGGGCGCCGCCACCACCAACACCATCAGCTACATGGGCGGCCTCGCGATCCCGCCGGTGGACCGCTACATCGCGGGCTACATCGCGGGCGCCAAGGCGGCCGATCCCTCCATCACCATCCTGGGCGGCTACTCGCAGTCCTTCACCGACCAGACCATCGCGAAGAGCATCGGGCTCAACCACATCTCGCGCGGTTCCACCATCCTCTTCCAGGTGGCGGGCTCGAGCGGTCTCGGCTACCTGCAGGCGGCCGTGGACAAGGGCGTCTACGGGATCGGCGTGGACGCCGACCAGAACTACGTCGCGCCCGCCACCATCATCACGAGCGCCATCAAGAAGGTGAACGTGGCGGTCTTCCTCACCATCCAGCACCTCATGCAGGGGACCTTCAAGGCGGGTGACAATGAGTTCACCCTGAAGGACGGCGCCACTGGCTTTGCCCCGCCCAACAGCGCGGTGCCGGCGAGCATCGTGGCGCAGGTCCAGCAGATCGAGGGCCAGATCGCGAGCGGGGCCATCGTCCCGCCCACGACCATCCCCAAGTAGTCTGCGTCGGAACCTTCGATCGAGGCGGGCCCTGCCAACCGGACCCGCCTCGATCTGCACCCCCGAGGGCTTGACGTGACAGTTCCTGCGGTCCCGCGCAACGCTCGGCAGAGCCGGGTGTGGCGGTATCTCGCTTCGGGGGCCAGCCCCATCCTGGCAGTCGTGCTGGCCGTCATCGTGGGCGGCGGCGTGGTCCTCGCGAGTGGCGCCAACCCGGTGACGGCCTACCAGCAGATGCTGGTGGGGGCCGTCGGGACGCCCTTCGACATCTCGGAGACCTTCGTCTCCTCGATCCCGCTGATCCTGGCGGCCTATGCGGTCTCGTTCGCCTTTCGCGGCGGGCTCTTCAACATCGGCGCCGAGGGCCAGCTCTACATGGGGGCGATCGCCTCGACCTGGGTGGCCACCAGCCTCTCGGGCTGGCCCGGCCTGCCGCTGATCCTGCTCGCCATGCTGGCGGCCATGGCCGCGGGCGGTGCCTGGGCGGGGATCGCGGGGTGGCTCAAGGCCCGCACCGGCGCCCACGAAGTGATCACCACCATGATGCTGAGCTACGTGGCGATCGATATCAGCCACTGGCTCCTCGAGGCCGGGCCGATGACGCCCGGCAACGCCTTCGGGACGCCCGAGTCGGGCCCCATCCCGCCCCAGGCGGCGTTCCCGATCCTCATCCCCTCCTGGATCCTGCCCAACGCGCGCCTCAACGCGAGCCTCCTGCTGACCATCCTCGCGGGCCTCGCCTTCGCCTGGATCCTGTGGCGGACCCCCTTGGGCTACGAGATCCGCGCGGTCGGGCTCAACGCCAAGGCCGCCGCCTACGGCGGCATCAACGTGGCTCGCCGCGTGGTGGTCGCGATGGTGATCGCGGGCGCCTTCGCGGGCCTGGCCGGGATGGTCCCGGTGTGGGTCTCCATGCGCCTCTACGACAGCTTCTCGCCGGGCTACGGGTACGAGGCGATCGCGGTGGCCCTGGTGGGCCGCAACTCGGCGATCGGCATCTTCCTCGCGGGGCTCTTGTATGGCGCCATGATCCACGGGTCGGTGGCCATGCAGGCGAACGCCAACATCTCGGGGTTCCTGGTCGAGATCCTCCAGGCCCTGGTCCTCTTCTTCGTGGGCGCCGAGATGCTGACCCGCTGGATCCTGAAGCGGGGCGGCCTGCGGGCGCTCGCGGGGGCCGGGGCCTGATGGATACCCTCGGGGCCTTCGGCTCGATCTTCGCCCGGCCCGACCTGTGGGCGGGGACCCTGCGCTTCGCGACCCCCCTGACCCTGGCGGCCCTGGGGGGCGTCATCTCCGAGCGCTCGGGCGTGGTCAACATCGCCATGGAAGGCATGATGCTGATCGGCGCCTTCTTCGCTGTGCTGGTCGCGGCGGCCACCCACGACATCGTGCTCGCCACCCTCGCGTCGGTGCTCTGCGGCGGCCTTATCGCGGCCGTCCACGGGGTCGCCGCCATCCATCTGCGCGCCAACCAGATCGTCTCGGGGATGGCCATCAACCTGCTCGCGCTGGGTCTCACGAGCTTCCTGATGTTCCGCTTCTTCGCCACCAACGGGACCCCCTCGGACATCCCGGCGCTCCCGGATGTGAAGCTCCCGCTGATCAGCGGGATCCCGTTCCTCGGGGCCGTGATCGGGGACCAGAACATCGTGGTCTGGCTGGCCATCCTGGCCGTGCCGCTGACCTGGTGGTTCCTCTTCCGGACCCGCCTTGGGCTGCGCATCCGCGCCGTGGGCGAGCACCCGCGCGCCGCCGACACGCTGGGGATCTCGGTCTTCGGCATCCGCTACCTGTGTGTGATCCTGAGCGGCCTGCTCTCGGGGCTCGGGGGGGCGTACCTCTCGCTCAGCGTGGCCCACTCCTTCAGCGACAACATGACGAGCGGCGCCGGGTTCATCGCCCTCGCGGCCATGATCTTCGGCAAGTGGAACCCGGTGGGGGCGTTCCTGGCCTGCCTGCTCTTTGGTTTCGGTCAGTCGCTCGGGATCAACCTGCAGGGGACCGGCTTTCCGGACCAGCTGGTGGCCACCACCCCCTACGTGCTGACGGTGGTGGCCCTGGCCGGGTTCGTGGGCCGGGCCGTGGCGCCCGCCGCCGACGGCGTCCCCTACGAGGTGGGCGAATGAGCGCCCTCGCGGCGGGCGAGCCGGCGCCCGCCACCGGCGGGCCGCCGGTCGCCCACCTCGAGATGCGCGGGATCACCAAGGCCTTCGGGAGCCTGCTCGCCAACGACCACGTCGATCTCACCGTGCGGGACCGGGAGATCCACGCGGTGGTCGGGGAGAACGGCGCGGGCAAGACCACCTTGATGAACATCCTCTACGGGCTGATCCATCCCGACGAGGGGGAGATCCGGATCGACGGGGTGCCGGTGCGGATCCGGGGCCCGCGGGATGCGATTGCCGCGGGGATCGGCATGGTCCACCAGCACTTCCAGCTGGTGCCGGTGATGAGCGTGGCCGAGAACGTGGTCCTCGGGCAGGAGCCCGGCCGGATCAACCTGGATCGGGCCGGTGCGAACCGCGAGGTGCGGGAGCTCTCGCAGCGTTTCGGGCTCTTGGTGGATCCCACCGCGCGGGTGGAGACGCTCCCGGTGGGGATCCAGCAGCGGGTCGAGCTGCTCAAGATCCTGTTCCGCGGCTCGCGCCTCCTGATCTTCGACGAGCCCACGGCGGTGCTCACCCCGCAGGAGACCGACGAGCTCTTCGAGATCCTGCGGGGATTGGTGGCCGGCGGCAAGACCGTGATCCTCATCACCCACAAGCTCAACGAGGTGATGGCGATCTCGGATCGGGTCAGCGTGCTGCGGCAGGGGCGCAACGCGGCGGTCCTCGAGACCGCGCACACCTCGCCCGCCGAGATCGCCCGCGCCATGGTGGGCCGCGAGGTGCTGCTGCGCGTGGAGCGCGACGTGGCCCGGGTGGGCGACGAGCGGCTGCGCCTGGAGGGACTGCGGGCCGACTCGGACCGGGGCCTCCCGGCCCTGGCCGGGGTCGATCTCGCGGTGCGCGCCGGCGAGATCGTGGGGATCGCGGGGGTGAGCGGCAACGGGCAGTCGGAGCTCGCCGAGGTGATCGCCGGGCTTCGCCCGGTCAGCGGCGGGCACGTCTACCTCGAGGGGATCGATGTGCGCGAGCAGAGCGCGGCCGAGCGGCGCGCGAACGGGCTCGCCTACATCCCCGAGGACCGCCACGCCCGGGGGCTGGTGCTGCCCTTCGAGGTGAAGGACAACCTGATCCTGGGGTCCCAGTCGCGCCCGCCCTTCGCGGTCCACGGGCAGCGCAACGAGGCGGCCGTCGAGGCGCGCGCCGAGCGGCTCATCGAGCAGTTCGATATCCGGCCGCCGGACCCGGAGGCGCCCGTCTCCTCCCTCTCGGGCGGGAACCAGCAGAAGGTGGTGGTGGCCCGCGAGCTCGCCGAACACCCCAAGGTGCTGGTGGCCGCGGAGCCGACCCGCGGCCTCGACGTGGGCGCCACCGAGTTCATCCACGCCGAGCTGGTGCAACAGCGCGACGAGGGGCTCGCGATCCTGCTCATCTCGAGCGAGCTCGACGAGATCTTCTCGCTCTCGGACACCATCGCGGTGATCTACCAGGGCCGGATCGTGGAGACCCTGCCGGGGAGCACCGCCGATCGGGAACGGGTGGGGCTCTTGATGGCCGGCGGGGCCGCCGAGGCGACAACCCCCTCGGCGGCCCAGATCGCGGCGGCCGCAGCGGCCCTGGCGGCCGCCGGCTCCCCCGGGGCCCACGGGTCATCCGATCCGGGTGCCGATCCTTCTGGGGAGGCCCGCTCCTGAGCGGATGGCCGGCAGCCGCCGATCCGCGCTCAAGCCCTGGAGATAGAGCCGCGCGAAGAGGCGCTCAGGTCTCCGCCGACAGGTAGCGCAGCCGCGGCAGGAGGGCCGAGTCGAATAGCTCGGCGCCTGTCGGCAGGTCGGACACCCGGGCGGGCGGACCTCAACCGACCAGGCCTCGACGCCCCCTGACAGGCCTCGACGCCCCCTGACAGGATTCGGTGCGTGCGTACACCACTTCCGTGGGTCAGGACGAGGGAATGGAGCGGGAGACGGGATTCGAACCCGCGACATCTTGCTTGGGAAGCAAGCACTCTGCCAACTGAGTTACTCCCGCTCGGGGAGCGCAGGCAGAGTCTACCGACGGGCCCGGGGGTCGTCAACGCGGACGGCAACACCATGGCCCCATCGTGGCGATCCGCGTGGCCGCCCGGAACCAGCGGACGTACGCAGGATGGAGAGCCGGCAGAGCGCCGCCGCGCTCCACCTCTCCCGCGTCAGCGCAGGCGCCAGTGCCGCAGGGGAGAGTTCAGCGAGCGCGCGCGTTCCGAGCGCAGCGGGTCGTTGGTCCGGGCCCCGTGCCAGGATTGGAGCAGCGCTGGCCGCGGCGGCAGGCGCACGCCACAGTCGGGGCAGAGCTCCCCCCACGTCCCGCGCTCCGACTCACAGCCCCTCGCGGCGGCGGGCATGCGGCCGCTCGGCGCGTCGTGCGCCCCGCCGTTCTGGATCAGGGTGGCCCGCTCCATGACTCCCGCGATTCTGCCCGCTGGCGTGGCGGCTGGCCACATCCCGGGCGATGCTCGCATCGTCGGCGGACTCGACGCGCGTCCTGCGCCTGCGCGACGCGCCCCGGTGGGAGACCGGACGCGGACGCATCCGCACCAGAGGGCGGCGTATAGTGCGGCCGTTGCCGCCACGCGCGGCGATGCGCCGCAGGGTCGCTCCCCTTCTCGAACAGACCGTGCGTCGGCCCGTCCAGTTCGGGAAGTGCGCACCGAGGCCGGTTCCATGATCCACGGCATTGTCCGGAAGCTCATCGCCGATCGGGGGTACGGATTCATCACCGACGACGACGGGAAGGACTACTTCTTCCATCGCGACGGCGTGGAGCCCCCCCTCGACTTTGACCGGCTCGTCGGCGGCGAGCGCGTCACCTTCGAGATCGAGGCCAGCCCCAAGGGTCCCCGCGCCGTCCACGTGCGCGCGGCCTAGCTGCTCCGCGGAAGCGACGGTCGGGCGACCACCCGGGCCGCGTGCCGTCCGCGCCGCGCTCACGGCCCCTCGCAGGAGGCCCCGAACGAGACTCGTCACCCTGAACATCGACCATGGGGGCGGCCCCCGCATCCCGGCCATTACGACCGCGCTGCTGCGCCACGCGCCCGACCTGGTGGTGCTGACGGAGTACCGGGTCAACGAGGTGGGCGCCCGCCTGCTGCGCCGGCTGGCGGCCGGAGGGCTCACCTTTCAGGTCACCAGCCATCCGCCGTCGGGGGTCGAGTCGGTCGCGGTCGCCTCCTGCCTGCCGATCGGCAGCGTGCGCGAGCCACTGACCGGACGGCACGGGCATCGGGTGCTGGAGGTTGAGCTGGCCGGCCTGACCTTGGGCGCGGTCTACTTCCCGCTCGGGAGCGCCACGCGCACCTTCTGGCGCGACAAGTTCCTGGCCCTCGCCGCCACCCGCATCGCCCGCCCGTACTGCTTCGCCGGCGACTGGAACACCGGGCGCCAGGGGGTCGATGAGGTGGGCGCCACCTTCGCCGCCGCGCGGGAGTTCGAGGCCCTCACCGAGGCCGGCTGGACCGACGCCTGGCGCGTGCTCCATCCCGAGGGGCGACAGTACACCTGGGTGAGCAACCGGGGCGAGGGCTTCCGCGTGGACCACGCCCTGCTCTCACCGAGCCTGGCGTCCTGCCTGCGCGCGGCGGTCATCTCGGAGGCCGAACGAATCCCCCGGATCACGGACCATGCGGCGCTCGTGGTGGACCTCGATCTCGCCTGAACCAGTCGGCCACGCGCACATCTCCGCGCCGAAACGAACGAGGCCCAGCTGTCCGGCCCGCATCGGCCGCGGAGTCCGGGTCCAGCCCCCACACCATGACTGCCATGTAGAGGGCCCCGTTGGTGGGACAGTGGGTTCTCGAGGGAACCAACCACCAGGAGGCCCGAGACATGTTGTACGCCGGATCGGACCTGTCACGCCAGAAGCTCGATGTGCACGTCCTCGACGAGGAGGGCCGGAGCGTCGACCTCCTTGCGGTGCGCCCCGATGCCGACGCCCTGCGCACGCTCGCCGAACGGATCGCCCGCCATGGCCAGCCGGTCGAGGCGGCGATCGAGTCGATGAACGGTGCGCGCTTCGTGCACGACACCTTGGAGCGCTACGGCTGGGACGTCGCGATCGCCGATGCGGCCAAGGCGAAAAGTCTGGCGCGCCTGGCGGCGAAGACGGACAAGATCGACGCGCGGGTGCTCGCCGAGCTCGCTCGTCGGGAGCTCGTGCCGGCGATCTGGCTGCCCGACCCCGACGTCCGCGCGGAACGCGAGCGGGCGCGCTTCCGCCTCTACCTCGTGCGCTATCGCACCTCGCTGAAGAACCGCATCCACGCCACCCTCATCACCTTCGGCCACCCGGTGCCGGTGAGCGACCTGTTCGGGGTCGCCGGCCGCAAGCTGCTCGCCTCCCTGGCGATCCCCGAGCCCTGGGCCACCACGCTCGCCACGAGCCTACGCCTCGTCGACGAGCTCGAAGCCGAGATCGGAACCTGCGAAGCCGAGCTGCGGGCGATGGGGGCCGACCATCCCTACGTCCCGCTCCTGTGCACCGTGCCCGGCATCAGCTGGGTGCTGGGGTACACGATCGCCGCCGAGATCGGCGACATCGGCAGGTTCGCCAGCCCCAAGCGCTTCACCGGGTACACCGGGCTCTGTCCCCGGGTGTACCAGTCAGGCCGGGTCGACCGACGGGGCTCGTTGACGAAGAGCGGCCCGAAGTACCTGCGCTGGGCGCTCATCGAGGCGGCCGCCACCGCCGCACGCAATCCCCAGTACCACGAGCGCTACGAACACACCAAGCGCCGGCTCGGCAAGCAGCGGGGCAGCAAGATCGCCCGGGTGGAGCTCGCCCGCGAGCTCGCCGGCGCGATCTGGCACATGCTCACGCGCCAGGAGCCGTTCCGAGCGGCAGGCCCCACATTCGTTCTGGTCGCTTGACGACCCTCTATGACTTGGGCCGCCGCTGCCTCCCACCCAACTGAGTCCTCCCCCTCGAGGAGGCCGATAGAGACGTGAGAAGCGCATCTCCCTCTCAGACCCGGGCGCCCCCAAGAGGGCCTTGACAAGCGGGGTCCTCTCATAGAGAGCGGATCGAGCGCTACATCGCCCGCTACTACAACGCGTACATGCGCGCGGGGGCCGCGCAGAAGGCGTTGGGCTTCATCATGACCGTGTACCGCCGGCGCCTGACCTCGTCGTTCCTCGCGATCGAGCTCAGCCTGCAGCGGCGCCTCGGCGCCCTTCTCGGCAAGGCGCGCGTGATCGACCTGCTCACCCCCGACGACCTGGCCAGCCTGGAGGAGACCGGGGCATTGGACCTGGACGCCCTGGAGGGTCCGGCGCTCGCCCTCGCTCGCGAGGTCGAGGAGTTGCGGGACTTCCTCGCCGATCTCGGAGACCGGCCGCCACAGGAATCGAAGATGGAACGCCTGCGCGACGATCTCCTCGCCGCGTTCCGCGGCGTGCACGACACGGCCGTCGTCTTCACGCAGTACACCGACACCATGCGCTATCTGCGCGAGCAGCTCGTGCCCACCTTCCGCGACCGGCTGATCTGCTATTCGGGCGACGGCGGCGAGCGCTGGGACCCGAACACCGGGCGCTGGGTGCCGGTCACGAAGCAGCGCGTGCGGGAGCTCTTCGAGAAGGGCGAAGAGGTCAAGATGCTCCTTGGCACCGATGCCCTGAGCGAGGGACTCAACCTGCAGAGCTCGGGCCGGCTGATCAACTACGACTGCGATGATGGGTGGCACGCGGTCCTGGGCCGGGCCTGACCCGTCGCTACGACTGGCTTCGTGCCTTCGGATTGATCTGTCGACCCGTGCCCGGGAGCGCGTGCGGGCCCGCCGGCCGAGCGGGCAGGGCATCGGGGGTCTGCTGCGCGTAGCGCCGGGTGACGTCGGTGGAGCTGTGCCCGAGGTAGCGGGAGACTTCGTCGAGCGGCATGCCGTGGTTGACCAGGAGGGTGGCGGTGGCATGGCGGATGCGGTGGGCACCGAAGGTCGGCAGCGTGCCGCCCCCTCGGTGATAGCGCCGCCGCAGCATGAGCGAGAGGGAGTTCGTGGTGAGGGGATGGAGCCCACCCGCCTGGTGCGCGGAGAGGAAGAGGTAGCCCGGGTCGGCGGGCTCGTCCCCGGTGAGCCGGGGGCGTGCGCGCTCGAGGTAGGCCAGCACGGCCGAGCGGGCCTCCGGATGGAGCGCCACCTCGAGCGTCTTGCCGCCCTTGCCGCGCCGGAAGCGCAGGACGTGCCGCTCGAAGTCCACATCGTCGACCCGCAGCAGGCGCACCGCGCTGTTCCGCGCCGCGGTGGTCTCGAGGATCGCCACGATGGCGCGGTCGCGCAGATCGAGCGGTCCCTCCCCGGCGCAGCCCCGCTCGAGGGCGTGGAGGTCCGCGAGGGTAGCGGACTTCGGCGGCGTCTCCTCCGAGGGCAGGAGCGGGTGCAGGCCGGCCCGCCGATGCGTGCGCCGGAAGGGGTTGACGCCCAAGATCCCCTCCTCGAGGAGCCACAGACAGAGCGAGCGGATGGGTCGCATGTAGGCGTTCACGCTGTTGAGCGAGAGGGTGGCGCTGGCACCCTGGGCGAGCGAGCGCGCACGGGCATCGGGGGCGCCCCGCCAGACGCCGCTCACCTTGGGACGGGACCGCAGGTCGCAGACATACGCCGCCAAGGTGGGGAGAACGAGCGCGGCGCTGGTGGCCGGGCGATCCGTGGCCGCCAGCCAGTCCGTGAAGCGGCGGAAGTCGGCGGCATGCTTCGATCGCGTGAGGGGCCGCCAGCTCGCGCCATAGAGGGCGGTGTAGGTCGCGATGAGGGGCGCCAGGGGCTGGCCCGGCACCGACCGCGGGGTGGCCACCGCGGGCCGTCGACGCAGCGTCGCCGCAGCGCCGGGGAGCCCAGCCACGGGAACCGTTCGGTGGAGCTTCCGGAGGGGTCGGTACCGCCCCACCCGACGCGCGTCGATCCCCGCCGCGACCCCGCTTGACATGCTGCTAGAATACGTCAGCTCAACGCTGGAAGCAAGCGTGTGTGCGTGCACCGACCGCACGCATGGGAGGCGCCTCGTGCTCGATGACCAGACCTTTCGGACCCGCCTGCTGGCGCTCCTCGAGCGGACCGGGCGCTCCCAGCGGGCCCTCTCGGCCGCCTTCGGGCGCGACCCGACCTACGTGCAGGCGCTCTTGGATCCGACCCGGCCCAGCCGGGCCCGGCCCACCCCGGCCGATCTTGTGCGGGCCTCGGAGGCCACCGGCATCCCCTTCGTGGAGCTGCTCGAGCTGCTCTGGGACGTCCCGGCCGAACGCCTCGCGCAGGAACTCGTCGTGCTCGGAATCGGCGGCGCGGCCGACGAGCGGCTCGCCCAGCTGAGCGAGGCGGAGCGGCGCAGCGTGGCGGACTACATCAGCTTCCTCGCGGGCCGGCACCGCAGGGCGCACCGCCGAGACGTGGGAGAGGCCCGGGGCGGGCGGCCCGGTTAACCCTCCGGTGGGGCCACGGGGCCCTCGTATGTCGCGGGCCCAGGCGTCCCGCAGAAGGGACAGCGCCGGCCGGCTGCCCAGATGAACCCCCGGCCACAGCGGCAGCGCCAGACCCCGTACATCCAGTCGATGATCCCGGGGGTCTCGAGCTCCGAGCCCGCGAGCCCGAGCTCGCTGAAGGCCCACACCAACGCATCGAGCCGATCGTCAGGACCGGCCCCGCCTTCGGGCAGGGCCGCGCACAGCTGGTCCTCCAACGCGGGGAAGGCGCCCACGTGATGGACGCGCCCCTGCTCATAGAGCGCGGCCACGGGCTCGGCGCGGGTGCGCTTGCCGCGGCTCGTGTGGACGGCGCGGTAGGGCACCGCCGGATCGACCGTGCGCAGGGTCGCCTCGACCATCTCGCCGCCCTGATTGGCCTCACCCACGACCCGATCGGCGCGCCAGGTGTGGTACGCCCCCACCGCACGGCGGGCCCAGCCGTCGGGGCTATACCTTCCGGAGAGATCGGCCAGGAGGTACCCCTGGCCGTCCGTGCCCTTGCCGGCCACCACGATGCCCGTCTCGTCGGCATCGTCCCCGCTGGTGGTGGCGGGATCGATGGCCACCACGAGGCGCACGAGCTCGGGGGCGACCGACACCCGCAGGGTATCGAGCCCGTCGCGGGTCCACAACGCGCCCGGCACGTCGTCGAGGAGTTCGGCCTCGAGCTCCTGACGGCCGAGGCGGGTCCCTTCGTAGCGCGCGAGGTAGTAGCGCAGGGTGGCCGGATCGAGGTTCGCCGCGTTCTCCTGCGTGCGTCCCCGGGTCACCACGGTGGAAGGATCCGCCAGGAGCGCCCGGATGAGCGGCACCGGACGCGGCGTGGTGGTGACGATCTGGCGCGCCGCTCCGGCCCGCAGCCCGAACTGCAGCTGGTCGTACGCCTCGGGGTAGCGCCAGGCGGCGATCTCGTCGCACCAGGCGGTATCGAACTCGTAGCCGCGCAGGGCATCGGGATCCTCGGCGCTGAAGCCGAGCGCTTCCGCGCCCGACGGCCAGCGCAGCCCGAAGTGGCGCGACTCGACGTACTCGACGCCGGGTCCAGCCGCCGCGCGCAGGACGCGCATGGAGAGATCGCGCACGTCGGCGAGCGTCTGCGCCACCACGGCGATCCGCCGGGCGCGGCCCTCCGCGGCCCAGCGGTGGATGGTCTCGGCGCCCGTGCGGGTCTTCCCCCAGCCGCGCCCGGCGAGGAGGAGCCAGGTGCGCCACTCGCCGGGCGGGGGCAGCTGCTCGGGGCGGGCGAGGGACGGCCAGGCAGGCGTCGCTCGCACCGTCCGAGGCTGCGTGAGCTCGAGCACTTCGTCCACCGAGCAGCCCAGGCGCTCGGCCATGCGCTCCGCTTCGCGGCGCAGGTCGACGTGCAGGTCGAGCCGCTCGCGATAGCGCTCGGGGCGGAGGCCGCGCAGGAGGAACATCAGGAGCTGGTCGCTGCCCCCGAGCGCCCGCTGCCGCGCGGCGCCTTCGAGGAGATCGACGGCTGCCTCGTGCGCCTCCCGCCAGGCGGCGGCGAAGGCCGGATCGCGGGCTGCCCGCGCGTACGCGGTGGTGCGGTCGATCCCCGCCCCCTGTGCCGCGAGGGTCACGTTGCCGGTCCCTTTGAGCAGCTCGAGGAAGCGGGGTTCCCAGTCGGGCCGGCGCCTCGGATGGGGAGCGCGGTGCGGCTCAGCCATGGCGCACCGCCGCGCGGCCCGTGAAGGCCTCCCAGCGCTCGACGATCACGTCGCAATAGAGGGGGTCGATCTCCGCGAGGTACGCCCGCCGGCCGGTCTGCTGCGCCGCGATCACCGTGCTCCCCGAGCCCGCGAAGGGATCGAGGACCACCGCGTCCGGCGGGCTCGAGTACTCGAGGGCCCGGCGGGCGAGCTCGACCGGCTTTTCGGTCAGGTGGCACATCGCCTGGGGCGCCACCTTCTGCACCGACCAGGTGTCGGGCACATTGGGGGGCCCATAGAAGTGGTGCGCGGCCCCTTCGCGCCAGCCGTAGAAGCACCACTCGTGGTTCCCCATGAAGTCCTTGCGGGTCAGGACGGGGTGCTCCTTGACCCAGATGATGGTCTGACTGAAGTAGAGCCCGGCGGCCTCGAGCGCCGCGGGGTAGTTGGCAAGGTTCGCATAGCCACCCCACAGGTAGAACGCGCCGCCTGGGCGGAGCACCCGGGCGAGGTTCCCGAACCAGGCGCGCAGGAGCGCCGCGAACGCGTCGCGGCTGAGGAAGTCGTTCGCGAGGGGTCGATCCTTGGCCCGCAGCGTGCGCTGCGTGGGGCGCGCCTTGCCCGGGTGGCGGGCACGGTCGAAGCGCTGGTGATGGGCGGCCGGGAAGGAGGAGAGCCCCGCGGCGATCGCGTTATTCGAACGCGGCTCGACCCGCACGTTGTAGGGCGGATCGGTGTGCACGAGGTCGACCGGCACGCCCCCGAGCAGGCGGTCGAGGTCATCTGGATTACCGGCATCACCGCAGAGCAGCCGGTGCGCACCCATGACCCAGAGGTCCCCCGGCTGCGTGGTGGCCACCTCCGGCGGCGCGGGGATCTCGTCAGGATCGGTAAGGCCAGTGGGAAGGATCCCGTAGGTGTGCGCGAGGTCGGCCAGCATCGCCGCCAACGCCTCGTCGTCGGGGGTCACCTGGGCGAGCAGCGCGGCGAGCTTCGCCGGGTCGGCGCCCGCCATCGCGGCGAGCGGATCGAGGGTGGCCAGCGCGAAGCGCTCCTCCTCCTCGGAGAGATCGACGAACGTCACCGGGATCGCCGGCTCGCCGTGGGCGAGCGCCCGTTCGACGCGCAGATGCCCATCCACGAGCCGCCCGCTGCGCTGGTTCACCAGCACGGGCGCCACCCAGCCGACCTCGCCGAGGGCCCCCTCCAGGGCCCGCTCCTGGGCCCGGGAATGGGACCGCCAGTTGGCGTCGTTGGGCAGGAGCGACGCAGGGTCGGCGGTGCCGGTCCCCAGGACCCGGCTACGCCAGGGCGCCCGGCCCGCGCGGTGCGGGTGCGGCGGGACCGGGCGGGCCGTCGACGCGGCGTCGAGGGTGCCGCCGGACGGTACGGCGGGCGCTGCCGACGCCTCCGTCGTCGCAGATACAAAAACACCGTCCTGTGTGGCCTGCGCCACCGGACGGCTGGTACCAGATGGAAGGGACGGGATGCTGGAGATGGGGTTGGTCAGTGAGCTCTTCTACGCCTCGTACGGGCGGGCGACCTGTCCGCGTTCCGACCATCGTACACGCGTCAGCGGCGCCGTCAAGCGGGGCGGGTTCGGGTGCTCCGGTGCCGCTCGATCGCGCTCCGATGGGCCCGCCCGCCCTCGGCCGACGAGCGGGTCGCCCCCGGCTCTCCCGACGATACCGCTCGATCGCGCCGCGCCTGACCCGGCAGTCCCGTCCGTGGCGCACCGGCTTCAGGCGCCCGGTGGCGATCGGATGGCGCAGGGTGCCCGCCGTCACCCCCAGGCTGGCCGCCGCTTCCACCAGCGCCACCGCGCGCGACTCTCACCCCGCGGGACCCTGCCTCAGGCGCATCGTCGGCGCGGCGCCCCTGGTGCCACCGCCGGGTCGTGATCGTGGTGGACGAAGCCGGGTCGTGATCGTGGTGGACGAAGCGCATCTCCTCACCCCCGAGCAGCTCGAGGAGCTGCGGCTCCTCACGAACGCCGAGATGGACTCCCGGAGCCCCTTTGCGGGGGTCCTGCTCGGGCAGCCCAGCCTCGCGAGACAGCTCCGTCTCGGGGTGTTCGCCGCGCTCGACCAGCGGATCGCGGTGCGCTACCACATCGGGCCGATGGACCTCGGTGACGCGACGGCCTACCTGCGCCACCAGCTTGCCCTGGCCGGCAGCAGCGACCAGCGCTTCACCGACGACGCGATCGTGCGGCTCCACCGCCAGGCCAATGGCGTCCCCATCCAGCGCTGCCGTCAGGTCCCCACCCAATCCTGCTGCGGCATCACCACATAGCGCGGCCGGCAACACGCGGGAGCCGCTCCAACCAGGACCGGGCGTCGATCTCGTACAGGATGGGGCGGCGCGTTTCGAGTACTCGCAGTGGCGGCCTCATCGCGGTGTCCCGACGAGCGGCCGACCCAACCGCGAGTGGATGGAGGGCGTGCGCTCGTCGATCCTCGGGAGCCAGCACCCCCGTGGGGTGTCCCCGTTATTCACCGAACTCCTCGCCCTTGGTGCGCCGTCGTCGCGGCCGCTCAGGTCGAGTCTGGCCGAGGTCGGGGGCACGCGCTGTCTTGCTCCGTACAGGTGACCCCGGGGCCGCGGTCGGGGGCACCGCCCAGGCCGGGTGGGCAGCTACGCTGGGCGTCCCCACCTGGACTGGCACCCCGCGGACGCGCCGAAGCTCGGCGTCACCGGCCCGTCAGCCTGGCACCGCACTCTCGCGTTCCGTGGCCAGGATCAGGCACGAGCTCAGGCGGGTCGCGTTGTCGCGGACGATCGCTTCGCCGAGGCGAATGATCTCGCGGACGCGGTCGTCCACAAGCCGGTAGCGGTTGTAGCGACCCTCGGCGCGTGCCTCCACGTACCCGCACCAGCGCAGGCAGGAGAGGTGGCTCGACACACGCCCCTGGGCGAGGCCCAGACGCTCCACCAGCTCGGTAACGGTCAGGGGTCGTTCGGCCAGCAGCTCCAGGATCCGCACGCGGGTCGGATCGGACAGGCCCTGGAAGAAGGCCGCGAGCACCTCGTGGCGGCCCAGCGTGGCTGCGCGGGCGGCAGCCGCCGGTAGATTGCTGGTCATCCCGGGGTGCCGTCGCAGGCGGGGATCAACGTGCCCAGTGCGCGCACCGCGCTCATTCCGCGCAGCACGACAGCTTCGACACGTCCCGGCTGAAGGCCTGGGCACCGATCTTGAGGGCCTCGCTCATGGTCGGGTAGACGTGGATCAGCTCCACGAAGTCGGCCAGGGTGGCCTGGAAGTGCATGGCCATTGCTGCCTCGTGGATGATCTCGGGCGCTGACTCGCCAATCACGTGGACGCCCAGCACGCGCTCATCGATGGTGGACGCGATGAACTTCACGAAGCCGGTCGTCTTGTGGACCGCCCCGGCGCGCGGGACGTACATGAGCGGCGTCGTGGCGGCGACCGCGGGGTAGTGGCGGGCTCGCACCTCGGCCTCGGTCTCGCCCACGACCGCGATCGGCGGGTCCGTGAAGATCGCCCGCGGGATGACGGCGCCGTCGAACGCCTTGCCGGCGTCGGCGAAGGCGTTGTCGGCGACGATCCGTCCCTGCCGGGCGCCGACCGGGGTTGCCATCTGGGAGCGGTGCTGGCGGCCGATGACGTCGCCCGCAGCCCAGATGTGCGCCGCGCTGGTTCGCAGCCGCGCGTCGACGGCGACGGAGCCGTCCTGCTCGACCGCGACTCCGGCTGCCGCGAGGTTGAGCGTGTCGGTGTTCGGCGTCCGGCCGGTGGCCACGAGGAGCCGGTCGGCCCTGATGCGGCGTCCGGCCCCGGCCTGCTCGACCGAGACTTCCACGCCGCCAGCGTCGCCGCGGACGTGGTCGATACGGGCATTGGCGAGGATCTCGATCCCCTCGGCGGTGAACACTTCGGTCAGTGTCTGCCCGAGCTCGGGCTCGTAGCCGCGCAGGAGCCCGGAGCGGGCGACGACCGTTACCCGGCTGCCCAGGCGGCTGAACATCTGGGCGAGCTCGACCGCGATGTAGCCGCCGCCCAGGACGACGAGCGACGCGGGGAGGTCCGTGAGCCGGCCCGCCTCGTCGGCGTCGAGCAGGTCGCTGGTGAGGTAGGGAATGTCCGCCAGGCCCGGGATCGCGGGGATCGTCGGGCGACTTCCCGTGGCGATCAGGATCCGGTCCCCGGTCACCTGCCGGTCGCCCACCCGAACTCCGTGGGGATCGACAAAGGCGGCATCGCCCTCGATCAGCTCCAGCTCGGTGAGGCCGCCGGCGACGCTGGCGTACTTCTTCGCCCGGTAGTCCCGGACGACGTCGTCCTTCTGGGCCACGAGCACCGGGAAGTCGACCTCGACGCTCGCCGGCTTCAGCCCGGCGTACCGGGGGTGCGCCGCCTCGTGGACGATGCGTGCCGCATCGATGAGGTTCTTCGACGGCAGGCAGCCCCGGTTGGCGCAGGTCCCGCCGAGCGTCCGGCGTTCGACCATCGCGACGCGCGCCCCGAGGTCCGCCGCGCGGATGGCCGCGGCGAAGGCGGTGGAGCCCGAGCCCAGGATCAGCAGGTCAAACGGGTCATTCACCGGAGGCCGCCCGGCGCCGCCGCTCGAAGGCGTTGTACTGGCCGGTGGCACGCACGGCGGTGGCCAGCGCGGCCGCCTGGACGTCCGGGCGCGCGGTGACGACCGCACTGCGCGTGGCGAGGTCGACGGTCGCCGACTCGACGCCGGGTACGGACTCCAGCGCCTCGGTGACATGCACGACGCAGTCGTCGCAAGTCATGCCTCCCACGCCGAGGTCGATGTAGACGAGTGGTTGGTTCATGGTCGAGTGCTCCTGAAGATCCGCCGTTGCTTATTTGTATAGTGTATAGCGTATGCGACGCGAACTTCGATGGGTGATGTTCGTGTGCTCCAGCGGCAGCTGCCGGGAACCCTGAGGCTCGGCCGGTCAACCGACCCGGCGGACGCTGCGGTAGCGCGCGATGAGCGCGTTCGTCGATGAGTCGTGGCCCGCCGCTGGCTCATCCGCGGCGCTCAGCTCGGCGGCCACCCGGGTCGCGAGGAGCTTGCCCAGCTCGACCCCCCACTGGTCGAAGGAGTCCAGGTTCCAGATTGTCCCCTGCGTGAAGACGCTGTGCTCGTACAGGGCCACGAGCCGGCCGAGCGTCGTGGGCGTCAGCCGCTCGGCGAGGACCGTGTTCGACGGTCGGTTGCCCTCGAAGACACGGTGGGGCACCAGACACTCGGGTGTCCCCTCCGCCCGAACCTAGTCGGCCGTCTCGCCGAAGGCCAGCGGCTCGGACTGGGCGATGAGGTTCGCCATCAGCAGGTCGCGGTGGTCTCCGAGCGGGTTGAGCGGCTGCACGAAGCCGATGAAATCGAGCGGGACGAGGCGCGTCCCCTGGTGGATCAACTGGTAGAAGGAGCGTTGCCCATTGCTGCCGGGCTCGCCCCAGAAGATCGGTCCGGTCTCGTAACCCACCCGCGTGCCGTCGAGGGTCACGCTCTTGCCGTTCGACTCCAGCGTGAGCTGCTGGAGGTGGGCCGGGGACCGCTCCAGGTACTGGTCGTACGGGAGGACGGCGACCGTCTGCGTCCCGAAGAAGTTCGCGTACCAGACCGCCAGCAGGCCGAGGAGCACCGGCAGGTTGCGCTCGAATGGCGCCGTCCGGCAGTGCTCGTCCATCTCGCAGGGCGCACCCCACACCTCGCCTGCCCAGCGCACGCCGGCTGTGGCCTGTCCCGAAAACGAGGTCGTTTCGGGCCTCAGACGTCGTCGGGCGGCCGAAGGGCTCGGAAACGCCGGTAGAGCAGCAGGTCGTAGAGCACCTTCAGGCCACCGGCGATGACGAACGGCGCCCCGGCCAGGGTCGCGCTCAGGTACAGCGGCGCCGCCACCAGCGGCGAAGCCGCGACGCCGAGGCTGCGGGCGATGCCCGTAACGCCAGCCGCCGCCGCGCGTTCATCTGGCGCCACGATGGCCATCGTGTAGGACTGGCGTGTTGGCACGTCCATCTGGCTGATCGAGAACCGCACCAGCAGCACGCCCGCGGCGAGCGGCAGCGTGGGCATGAGCGGCACGAGGATCAGCAGGATGTCCGAGGGCAGGTGCGTGAAGACCATCGTCGGGATCAAGCCGAAGCGAGCCGCAATGGGTGCCGCCGCGAGGGCCGACAGGCCGGCCAGTAGGTTCGCCCCGAACAGCAGGCCCCCGAGCACTGCTGGGTCCACCCCGAAGCGGGTCTGGAACCAGAGGGCCACGAAGCTCAGGATCACGAAGCCACCGGCGAAGGCATCGAGGGCGAAGAGCGTTGAGAGTCGTATCACGAGGCGCTCGGAGCGATGCAGCCCGAGGCGCGTTTGGATCGGCGCATCTTCGAGATCGCGCGGCGGGACTTCGACCCGCGGGGAGACGCGGGCAAAGAGCAGGGCCAGGACGACGCCGACGAGGGCATAGCCGGTGATCACGAGTCGGTAGGCCTCCGCTGGTTCGGCACCGCCCCCGATGGCCAGCTGGGCGAGGCCGCCTCCGGCCAGCGCGCCGGTCGCCGTGGCGATCGACCCAGCGAGCTGGTAACGGGCGAAGATCGTGGTCCGTCGAGCGGCGCCCACCAGCTGCGCGAGCGCGGCCTGCTCGGCCGCCAGGAATGGCCCGACCTCATTGCCGCTCGGGCTGATCACGCCGATCGTCGCGGCGACGACGAGGACGGGATAGAGCGGCGTGGCCACGAAGGCCAGGCCGGCGGCGAGCATCAGGGCGGCCCCCGCGAGGAGTACCCGCCGGCGACCGATCCGGTCGGCGTGCGTCGTGAGCCACAGCGAGACCGCCGCATCGCCGAGCAGCGTGAGGGCCAGTAGCAGCCCGATCTCGCCGCCGGACAAGCCGAGCGAGGTCAGGTACAGGACCAGCACCACCGAGAGCAGGCCGTAGCCGAAGAGCCGCAGACTCCGGGTGGCGAAGAGGAGGAAGACGTCGCGCTCTGGGGCGCCGGCGGCGGGTGCGATCACGCCCTCGCGGCGAAGACCGCGGCTCGGTGCGTCGCGGGCAGGAAGGCGTCGACCCGATGACGGTCAAGCTGGTGCAGCGTCGGGTCCAAAATGATGAGGTCGGGCGCACCGGCGAGCGGCCGAGCGGCCATGACCTTGTAGGTCGGTGGGGCCAGGACGAGCAGGTGGCCCACGGCGCAGGCGCCGTAGAGCCGACCGGCCTGATCGACGGCGAGGCCGTGCGGGCCAGCCGCAGGGACCGGGATCACCATGGACACCCGGGTCGGTGCCCCGCCCTCCACCACAGCGATCGAGGGCGGATCGGCGATCCGCTGTCCAAATCGATCCGGTCGAGCGCGTCGTTCGCGGGGTGGGCGAGATGCAGCCGCCGCAGCCCGCGGTGGGCGGCGGCGTAGTCGAAGCCGTCGCCGCCCCTGTGCTCAGGGAGCTCGATGGAGCCCTCGAAGCGGAGGCCCACCCGATCAGCCGGCGTTGATCTGGTGCTGTGCCCACGCGTAGAGGGCGTCGTAGACCGGGAGCTCGAGTTCGAGCTGGCGCTGGTCATCGAGCCCCAGGAGTGCGAAGCCGTCGGCGATCGCCTCAAGACCCCGGGATTGGGGCGTCGCGTCCCGATCGTCAGAGATGTCGGCGCCATGGACCACCCGGGCAAGGAGCGCGATCGCCGGGTCGTCGATGTGATACTCCTCCACGAGCGTCTCGAATGAGCACTTGCCATCCCGATGGGTGTACTTCGCGCCCGGGGCGTCGAAGCTCGTCGCGCCCTCGCGAGCGGCGTAGGCCAGCACCTCGTCGCGGGGCACGTAGACGATCTCGGCGTGGGGGTCGATGAACGTACGGATGAGCCACGGACAGGCGATCCGGTCGGTCTTGGGATGCTCACGGGTGACCCATTGCATCGCGCACTTCCTCCTGTTCAGGCTGGCTCGCGGCCCAGCATCTGGGCGTGCTGTTTGAACGCACACAGGCCGTCGAAGAGCGGCCCACTGGTCTCCAGCACGCGCTCGTCATCGAGGGTCATCAATAAGCCGCGGAGCAGCACGTCGAGCCCCGCGGCCTCCGGTGCGTCGTAGCGCTCATCGCGCAGATCGGCCTCGTGAATGATCCGGCCGATCTCGACGAGGCCGGATCGCGGAGCTCATAGCGACGCAGGAAGGTCTCGAAGGTGCAGTCGCCTTCGTGATGCGAGAGCTCGACGCCGCGCATGTCGAAGGCCGTGGCCTCGGCAGCAACCTCGTCAGGATCGTCGACAAAGACGAACTCCGCCGCGGGGTCGATGAAGCGGCGGATGAGCCAGGCGCAGCCGGCTCGGTCGACGTGACAGCCACGCCTCGTCGCCCACTTCATGAGGCCGCCTCAAACGTGTCGCCGAGCGCCTCCACCGCGGCGTGCGCCCGCTCGGCGATCGCACCCGGGAAGTAGTCTCGCGAGCCGATCCGTCGTAGCGCACGCCGGAGCCGGGCGAGGGTCCGACGGCGCGTGGTATCGGAGGCATCGGCAGTCGTCGATGCCTCCTGGATGAGACGGGCGTAGTCGACCGCGACCAGGGCAGCCATCTGGCCAGCCAGCGCTCGCTCCTGGGCGGCCGAGCCCGACTCGGCGAGCCAGATGCTCGCCTGGCCACCCTGCTCGACCACGTCCTGCGCGATCCACTCGAGCTGCTCACGGGTACGGGCGTCGAGCGGGAGGGCAACCACGCCAGCGGCGATCTGGGCGACGCCCAGCCCACGCAGCCGTCGCCAGATGGCGATGCGCGGGGTCGAGGGCTCCCGTGGAAGGCGATATGCGAGAAGCACCCAACGAGTCCGTCGTGGCATGCTCGCACTCTAACATCACAGTGCAACCAAGGTTACATATCGTGGCCTGCTTTGGGCGAGACATTGGCGTGAGGTCTCGGGCGGGTGCATGGCGGCCAACGTGGTGGAGGCGGATCCGGCGCATGAGACCCTGAACCCGTCGGGTCACCCCGTGACGGAACGCCCGGCCGTGACGGCGCGACCGGGCACGGCCCCGGTTGCTCGGGGTAGGGGTTCGATGCGCAACCGTCCCCCTGTCCTATATTCCCCGGTCGCCCTCTGGCTCGTCGTGCCCTTCCGTTTCCTGCCGGCACCCTCGTGGTGGGCGATCCCCATCGCAGCCACGGCATGGGCGCTCGGGCACCTGCATCCCGGCCCATCGGCCTGGCCGGTCACCCTGCCCCGGGCCTGGCCGGTCACCCTGCCCCTGCTGCTGTGGCCGGGCAGCGTCGGCATCTGGGTCGATGGCAACCCCGGGCATCTGGATCGTGGCCGCCGCGTCGCTCGGCCTTCTCTACGGCTGGCCTGGTGTGCTCGTACCGGTGAGCCCCGACGAGCGCCGTTCGCGCTCGTCGGGGCTCACCGACGCCCCTGGTGGATCTCGCTCGGTCTATTCGCGCTCGCCTGCCGGTCGCGTCCTGAGCCGGCGCGTCATTGAGGGGGTGTGCTGATGACGCCTGGCGGGGGCTCGATGGCGGCTCTCGGGCCAGGGCTCAGCGGCCGGGCCTGGCCCGAGAGCAACAGCTGGGCCTCCGGCTGCAGCACCTGCTCGCCGCCATTGCGATCATGGCCGGCCGGCTGGCCCAATCTACCCCAGGACGCGCAGCCACTCTGCTCGTGGATATCGTGCCTGCAGCCACCCATCGAGACCGAACCACCGTCCGGGCCCGACCAGGAAGAAGACGATGCCCAGCATCAGCAGCAGGTAATTCTGGCCGATAGTGTCGGCTCCGTTCCCGGCGGCCGCGAAGAGATTCGCCAATGCGGACAGGATTGCTGCAGCGCTACCCACCCGTGTGAACAGTCCCAACAGTAGGGAGAGCGCCGCCACAGCCTCGCCCAGGAAAATGATCCAGGCCCAGAGGGCTGCATTGTGGGCAACCCCGCTGCCGATGAAATTCCCGATCCATGGATATAGCGCGGTGGAGGCAAACCCCTTGGGGCCTTCAATCCGAGCCACTAGGAACTTCCCGCTGAGGAAATAGCCGCCCATCTTCGCATCGGTACCAAAAAAGGCCCCGTTAATCCAGTTCCAGGCCGTGACGATGCGCAGGGCCGCCAAAGCGGCGACCGGGGCGATCCCCAGCGCCAATCCCTGCGGCAGGGTAGAGAGTCCCGTTTGCTGTTCGCCCGAAGGGTGCTGAGTCACTGTGTCTCCTCGTGGGTCAGTATCGCGGTCCGCGTGCGCGTCAGGGGCACGCCTATCCCCAGATGACCTGGTAGATGCCCGGGCCAATCCAGCTCAGCAGCACCGAGCAGACACCAAACGCCAGGCCCAGGATGATCACGCCCTCCTCGTAACCAGCATGAGGGCGTCGCAGCGCCACGACGGCCATAATGACTGCAACGATTCCCAGGATCGGGCCCAGCCAAGTGGTGGAAAAAAGCGCAATCGGGCTGAGTGTCCCGATCAGAAATGTCCATGAGGCGAGCGTGCTGTTGGACTTGGACGTGGAGACGGATTGCATGTCTTCCCTCCTTGGAGTTGGCCCATCCCGTGCGAACCTCGTGAGGCGAAGCCTGCGGTTGCGGTTGATCTTTCTTGATCCTACCCGAACGAGGGCATGCCAGCGAGGGCCGAAGGCTCGGAAGCTTGCGCCAAGCGAGCAGGCGCGGACTGCTCGAAGGAGTAGTCCGATCGCGGCGTCGCGCCCGATGGAGAAGGCGGTCGATCTCGTCATCGCCCGCCGCTGCAAGGCCCGCGGTATGAGCTGGTTCCGGCGCGGCGTGTCAGCGCTCGTCCGGCTCCGGCTCCTGCGGCTCAACGGCACCTGGACCCGCTACTGGTCCGAGCGCTTCGCTGCGGCCCTTCGGTCGTGGCCCGCAGTGGCCTGAGTCAGCACAGAGAATGGGATGCTTCCACAAGATCCTGCACGGGGTCTATCGGTTTCGTTGACTAACCCCGGATCCACCGATGTTCCGGGTGAGCGGGTCACTGGAGGGCCGGAAGGACCCTCTGGCCGACGGATCGGGCGGACGCGGCGACCGAATGGCGCGCTGGCGGCCCTCGCAGCGGCGTCGGGACGCCCGAACCGGGCTGCAGGAGCGCCGCCGGAGCCGCCGACGGGCAGGCTCCCGCCTGCCCCGGGAGCGGCGGAGGCTGGGTCCCGATCGGTCAGGCGATGAGCGGCAGCGCCCGTAGCCGTCCGAGCGCCAGCGTGAACTCGGCGGCCCAGGGCCAGCGCGCCGGCAGATGCAGGATGATGCGGCGCGCCGAGCGGGTGAGCCGCCCAGCCAGGGTGAACCGCCGCCGGCGCAGGCTCTTGGTGGTGACGATGCCGGCGTCAAGGCCGATCCGGGCGGTCCAGCGCGCGAGGTTGTGGGCCAGCACCTGCACCGCGAGCCAGGCCCCGTTGGCAGCGAACCGGCCGGACGGCAGGTGGTTCAAGCCCACCCCGTACTTGAGATCGCGGATGGCGTTCTCGATCTCGGCGTGGCGGCGGTGGTCGGCCTCGAGGGCGGCGTGGCCGGCACGAGGGATGGCGCTGGGCGGCGCGGCGAGCGCGGCAGTGCCCCCGTGCAGGCCTCGAGCGCGGCTGCCGCACCGGCCGCGAGCGCCCCGCGCAACAGGGTCCGCCGCGTGATCATGCCGTCGGCTCCGCGGCGGCAAGCTCCTCGGGGGCGTCGACCGGCGCGGGAGCCTCCACGCCCGGAGCGAGCGCCCGGGGAGGGGCGGCGGCGCCGTCCGCGTCGCCCGCGGGCCAGGTGCGCCAGCGCTCCGGGACGCTCCCCCGGGCGGCCGCCGGCAGCAGGGGGGTCACGATCAGCGCGCTCCAGCTGAGTTCGCGCAGCCAGGCCTCGTGGGCGCTGCAGACCGGGCCGCCCGAGAGACCAGCGCAGGGACCCAGGCCCAGCACGCAGTCGTCGGCCACCGAGGCGCCCTCCACCGCGTGGAGCAGCTCATCGAGCGTGGGGGCAGGCTGCGGGTCGGTGTAGCGGTAGGTGAGGTGGCCGGAGTGGACGCTCGCTTGCACCCATCCCGCGCGCACCAGCCGCGCGACGACCTCGGCGAGCAGATCCGCGCGCCCGCCGAGCGCCTCCGCGAGCTGGGCTGGCTCCCACGCCGTAGGCCACTGGGCCAGCACGCGCAGCGCCCCGAGAGCGAGCTCGGACTGGGGGCACGATGGCTGCGGGCGCTCGGCGCCCGCAGCCATCGTGCCACGTTCGCGCTGGATCATCTCGCCCGACTCCACATGCCCCACCGACGCATCTCTGACGCCTGCGGCGAGCATACCTACGCAGGCGCTCCGCTGGACAGTGCCACTCATCCCGAGGCACGTCCGGCCGGCACGCGCGCCCTGGTGCGCCGTCAATTTCAGCGCACCCTCGCCGTCGGCCCCACTCGCCGCGTCGCGCCTCACGATCTCGCCGTCGTGGGGGGGCGAGCTGGCCGAAGCGGCGACACCAAACCGTCCGACCGGCGCCCCGATGGATTTGCGCCGGTCGGCTCTTGTGGCCACGAGGCGGACCGGCGACACTGCACGGCATAATGGTGAGGAGTTCGCACTCCCAAGGATCGCGAGCCTCTTGGATCGTGGGCTGCTCTGCTGGTGCGGCGCGCGAAGCCTCGGTCGCACTCCTCCTCGTCGTCGTGCTCGTCGGGGCGTGCGGCGGCACGACCGTGCCCTCCATCTCCCCGGCGCTGTCTGCAACCGGTCAACCAGCGGCGTCGCCCGCCCTGCCGTCGGCGACCTCCATGCCGCCGCTGCGACCGATCCCCACGGGGCTGCAGCCGCCTTCGCAGACGCCCGGGTCTGCGGTCACCCTCGGGCCTGATGGGATCACTTTTGCCGGTTCAGATGCGCCGCTCGTAGCGGCGTCGTCCAGCGCAGCGAGCGCAGCAGCCGCAGCGATCAACGCGTTCGGCCTCGACCTCTATCGGCGCGTCTCTGCGCGCGGCGGCAACGTCGTCATCTCGCCGACCAGCGTCGCGATCGCGCTCGACATGGCCCGCGCCGGGGCGCAGGGCGAGACAGCAGCCCAGATGGACGCGGTGCTGCATTTGGTGGGCTCCGCGGCCGCGCAAGCAGAGGCCGTCAGTTCGCTCGACCAGGCGCTCACCGCCCTCAACGGGACGTTCCGGGGTGGCAACGGCCGCGAGCTGCCGGTCACCCTCCGTCTCGTCAACGCCCCCTTTGCGCAGCTCGGGATGCCCATCCAGCCGGCCTACCTCGACGCGCTCGCGGCACAGTTCGGGGCGCCGCTGCGGCTGCTCGACTACGCGCGGGACCCGAACGCGGCGCGCCTGCGCATCAATGCCTGGGTGATGGCGCAGACCGAAGGACGCATCTCGCAGTTGCTCGCACCGCCCGACATCACTGCGTTGACGCGCTTCGTGCTCGTCAACGCGATCTACCTGCACGCCTCGTGGCTGACGCCATTCGACCCGCGTTCGACCGCGCCCGGCACGTTCACGCGGTCGAATGGCTCCCGGGTCCAGGTGCCCATGATGGCCGCGCAGGAATTCGAACTCTACGCGGCCGGCACCGGGTGGCGGGCCGTTGAGCTGCCCTACCTCGGCGGCTCCCTCGCCCTTGATGTCATCCTGCCCGACGATCTGGCCAGCTTCGAGACGCACTTGTCGAGCGCGGAGATTGCGCGCATCACTGGCGCCTTCGAGCTGCGGCCACTCCAGCTCTCGCTGCCGCGTTTCGGCATCCAGACCGAGGCCCGCCTCGCCGCTACCCTCCGGGCGCTCGGCATGCCGCTGGCGTTCGACCCACAAGCGGCCGACTTCTCCGGAATCGCGCTTCAGTCCTGCAGCGCCTCGTCAAACTGCCTGTACATCTCGGAGGTGATCCACCAGGCGAACATCGACGTCGACGAGAAGGGCACGACCGCAGCCGGCGCCACGGCCGTGGTGATGACCACCGGCGGCCCCGGCTACCAGGGACCCTGGCTGAAGTTCCAGGTTGACCGACCCTTCCTGTTCGTACTGCGCGACACGAAGACCGGCGCGATCCTCTTTATGGGCCGTGTCGGCGATCCCTCGGCGAAGCCGTAGCCGCCCGCCACCATCCGATCCAACCTGGTCCTTCCTCGAAAAGGCGATGATGCTCAGCCGTCACCGGTCGTGCTGAACGTCGTAGTTGCGCCACAGGTCGCGATAACGGGTGCCCCGACCGGCAAGCGGGCAATGAACGACGAGGATCGTGTGGCTGCAGGTCCGATCAGCGCTGGCACCAGAAGCTGCTGCTGGCGCAGGGCCACGCTGAGCCAGGGAGGAGACGAGCCCCCAAAAGCCGGCCCGGGTTTTCCCGATGCCGCGTGCAGCGCCCACCGCGTCGAGATCGGTGGAACGGAGAAAGGTCGGCGCGAACCGCCCGAGCTTGGGCGCCAGGCTGGCGCGCTGATCGGCTCGGTCAGAGGGCAGCGAACATGAGCCACAGAGCCGTTCGGCCCTGGCAAACCCTCCGTGTACCCTTTGCTCTGGGCACAGTATGCAGTATCCTGCTTGTTGCGTAGCGGGCCACGCCGGGCGGGTGAACCCGAGCGGAGCAAGGCTATCGGCTGATTGCGGTGTCAGGTGCGACATGAGCGAGCCTTCGGTTGTGACACTGGCGTCCATGATCGACGCATCCATCGGCGGGCGGGCGGCGCCCACGAACGCCGAGGTCGAGGGCTTCATCCGATCGCTTACGCCCTACCGGTTCGCGGCCGTCATGGTGGAACCCTCGTACGTGCGCTTTGCCCGGCCCATCCTGGATGCGATGGGCCAGCGGCTGGCCAGCGTCATCGCCTACCCGCTCGGTGCCATGACCACCGAGGCGAAGCTCATCCAGGCGGAACAGGCGCTCGAGGATGGCGCAGACGAGCTAGACGTGGCGATGGACCTGTCCGCCTTTCGCTCCGGCGACCCTGGTCGCGTGGTGGACGACCTGCGGGCGGTCCGGCGATTGGCGGGGGACCACCTGGTCAAGGCCATCTACTACTCGGCGCTACTCAGCGACGACGAGGCGATCCGGGCCGCCGCACTGGTGGCAGAGGCGGGCATCACGTTCCTGAAGACCAACCCGGGCTACGGCAACGTCACCACGCCCCACCACATCCGGGTGATCAAAGAGCACTTCGGCAGCATGTTCAAGGTGATGGCATCGGGTGGGGTTCGCACGCACGCCGACGCACTTGCCATGCTCGATTCCGGCGCGGACCGGATCGCGACGAGTTCGGTCCAGGCAGTCCTTGGGCTCGCGTAGGCGGCGCGGTAACGCAGGGTCGAAAAGGGGCGAAGATGACGAGGATGGGCTGGTCGTTGCCGAAGACCAAAGCGGATTTCGCCGGGTACATCGACCAGACCGCGCTCCGTCTCGGGGCGACGCGCGAGGATATCAAGGCGTCGGTTCGCGAAGCCGCAGCACGTGGGTTGCTCGCGGTGTGCGTACCGCCGAACTTGGTACCCACCGCCCGACGCGTCGCCGTCGGCGCCACCATCAAGGTTGCGACAGTCGTGAGCTTCCCGCTCGGCGCAGACGTGGCGGCGGTCAAGGCAGCCGAAGCTCGCTCCGTGTGCGACAGGGGCGCCGACGAGATCGACGTGGTGATCAACGTCGCAGCCGCCCGCTCCGCCGAAGTGGACCTGATCGCGGACGAGGTGGCCGCGATCAGGCAGGCAGTCGCCAGCTACGGCTCGGTGCTCAAGGCGATCATCGAGGCGCCCCTTCTGACGCCTGATCAGATGATCGGGGCGGCCCTGGCGGTCGAACGCGGTGGGGCCGACATCGTCAGCACGTCGACCGACTTCCCCGGCCTCCATCTGCGCCCGGTCACCGCCGGGGATATTCGCATGCTGCGTGAGGTCCTAGGAGCCGAGACCGGAATCGAAGCCAGGGGTGGTATCACGAGTACGGAAGATGCAATCGCCGCTTTTGAATCGGGGGCCACGCGCGTCGGAACAGCCAACGGGCTCGCCGTTCTGGAGGGCTTCGACGCGTATCTGCGGTGAGCGCCGATCCATGAACAGCAAAATGCGTGGGTGATGGGGCACGCCGAACGCTGGCAGCGTGATCAACGCAGTCCCGTAACGCGAGGCTGTGACCAAGGGGATGTCCGTCCAGCCATGGAGGTTCGTGCAAGGTGACTCAGCAATACGTCATCGGCATCGACAACGGCACCTCGGTGGTGAAGGTGGCGGTCTTTGATATGCGCGGCAACGAGGTTGCCGTCGCTGCCAGGAACACGCCGGTCCTGGAGAAGTTGCCGGGGTGGTCTGAGTACGACATGGACGTTGACTGGCGCGAGACGGCGCTCGCGATCAAGGACGCGCTGGCGAAAGCTGCGGTGACCGCCGACGAGATTGCAGCGGTCGGTGTCAGCGGCAAGGGGGTCGGCGTCTGCTTCCTCGATCGCGGCCTGCGTCCGTTGCGGAATGGCGTCCTCTGGAACGACGCGCGAGCGCTGCCCCTCATGGAGGAGTGGATCGCGAACGGGGTGATGGACCGGATCTTCGACATCAGTGGTAACTGGCTGATGCCGGGCGACGAGGGCCTGGTGATCGCCTGGATGGCCCAGCACGAGCCCGAGATGCTCGCGAAGACCCACACGATCTGCCTGCCCACCGGATGGCTGGCCTACAAGTTGACGGGCAACTTGCAATTCAACCGCGCCGACGCCTACAGCCAGCTCGACATCGTCAAGGGGGAATACTCCGACGAGGTCATGCGGCTCGAGGGGATCAGCCAGTACCGCCACATCTTCCCTGCGTTCGGCAATCCGTGGGACGTCGTGGGCGGCGTCACGCCGGCAGCGGCGGAGGAGACTGGTCTGAAGGCAGACACCCCCGTGGTCCGACTGGGCTTCGACGTGGTCTCGTGCGCAGCCGGCGTTGGCGCCATCCATGAGGGCCAGGCGAACATCATCCTGGGCACGGCTGGAGTCATGGAGCTGGTGCTGTCGAAGCCACTCTTCACGCCCCGCCAACTCGGGCTGCAGTACATCCACTCCGTGCCCGATACCTGGCTCAAGCTGATCGCGCCCATGACTGTTACGCCGCACGTCGACTGGTTTGTCCGGGAACTCGCCGGGGCTGATCAAGCCAGAGCCCAGGCCGAAGGGCGCAGCATCTTCTCGATCTTCGATGAGGAAGTGGCGCGAATTGAACCTGGCTCAGGCGGGGTGATCTTCCACCCGTACATGGCCAACAACGGCGAGCGTGCGCCCTTCACCAAGACTACCGCCAAGGCCAACTTCTTCGGTCTCGGACTGCACAGCAGCCGCTACCACCTGCTCCGAGCCATCTACGAAGGGATTGCCTTCTCTAACAAGCACTGCGTCGACGTCAGCCCAGTGCCGGTGACCGACATCCGGCTATCGGGGGGCGGCGCGAAGAGCCCGGTATGGGCGCAGATCTTCGCCGACGTGCTGAATGCGACCATCCGCATCCCGGCCGGGACCGAGTTGGGCGCCAAGGGCGCCGCCTGGAACGCGGCGTTCGGCGCCGGTCTGTTCAAGACCCGAGATGAAGCGGTGGAGGCTTTCTGTCAGGTCGAGCGCGTGTACGAGCCGAACCCGGCTGCGGTCGCCCCTTACGCGGAGGTCTACGAGATCTACAAGAGCCTCGTCCCGCATCTGTACGATGCGTGGGATGCTCGAGCCCGCTTCCTTGCCAAGTACGAACCGGGCAAGGGGCAGTAGCGCACGTCCGGAGGAGGAGACGATGGAGCAGGAGCGTGGGCCGCGCGAGGCAGGGGCCAGCCCGGAG
>JBMFSS010000022.1:0-47607 GCA_049967415.1 Candidatus Limnocylindrales bacterium | reverse complement strand
ACCAGACATATCCCACCTGGAGGGAGGGCACGAGCGCGTAGGCCTCCGACCAGTCGGCGCGCGTGTCGCCGCTGATGCTGGTGTGCGGATGGCCCCGGGTGCGCCCGTGGGCGCCACCGCTGGCCCGTGGCGCGAGATCGTCGCCGCGCTGGCCAGCGGTCCGCAGGTAGGGCCGCTCGGCAGGCCCCAGGGCGCTGTACACGCCGTCGCGCCAGGTCTGGTCGAGCTGCACGCCATAGGGCGGATCGCGATTGCGGAGCTTGGGTTCCGCCCCGTCGAGGAGGCGGGCGACGGCCAATGGGTCGGTGGCATCGCCGCAGCAGATGCGGTGCTCGCCGCGCTGCCAGATGTCGCCGAGCTTGGCGCGCAGGGGTGCCCGGCGCGCCTCCTCCAGCGCCTCGTCAAGATCGAAGACCTCCGGGCGCTCGCGCTTCTCGCGGGTCTCGAGGCTTCGCAGGAGGTCGCGCACCTCGTCCTCCCCGAACCCTGCGAGCGAGAGGTCGAGCTCAGGGGCCGCCTGCAGCTCGGCCAACAAGCGCGCCAGGAGCGGCTCGTCCCACGACCCGCTGATCCGGTTGAGGGCGAGGCCCAGGAGCCGGGCCTGCTCGGCGCTGAGATCGAGCCAGATGACGGGGACCGTGGCCAACCCGAGGCGTCGAGCGGCCAGGAGGCGCTGGTGGCCGCCGATGACGGTGCCGTCCTCGCGGCGGGCGAGGACGGGCTGCACGAAGCCGAAGGAGCGCAGGCTCCGTTCCAAGGCGTCGAGCTCGTCCTCGCCGATGCGCCGGGGGTTGGCGGGGTCGGGCCGGAACCGATCGAGCGGGACCTCCTCGACGGAGAGGGAGGGACGGATGGTCTGGGTCAGTGAGCACCGCCTTGCATCTGCATGCCGATCGAGCGATGGATGTGCACCGCGACGCGAGGGCCGCGTCGGGAACAGAAGGAGCCAGCACCATGGCAGACGAGACCAGCATCCCGACCTTGCGTCGGTGCATCGGGTCGGTGCGCTTCGGGATCGCGCCGCACGAGGCGCCGATCGAGGACTTCCCGGCCCAGCCCTCCCAGCGTGACGGCCTGGGGCGGATGTGTCGGACCCACTGGAACGCGTACACCCGGGCCCTTGCCCGGGACGCGAAGGCGAAGAAGGCCGCCCAGGGCGACGCCGGCCAGCGAAGGGACTGACGGGGCCATGGAGGTCCTCGACACGCTCCCGGCGGCCCGGGCGGCCTGGCTCGCGTACCAGGAGCGCGTCGACGAGCTGAAGCAGGCACTCCGGGCAAGCGACCACCCCGGCCTCCGCTTCGAGCTAGCGCGCATCGAGGCGTACGGCGCGCTCGAGGGGCGCGACGAGGGGATGGGCCGGTCGATGGAGGGCTGGCTCGACGAGATCGAGCAGGCCGCGCGGGAGGCCAGCACGTAACCACCTCCCAGCAGAGGCTGCCGCAGGCCCCAGGCGAGATCTTGGGGCCTGTCCGCGGTCAGGCGCGGGGTGGCACACCTGGCCAAGGTGATCCGGATCGCGCCACGTGGGCGCCCTGTGGCGCCCGTGGGCCAAACTGGGCGGGACCCGCAGCCGTTCACGCCACGTACCACGCTAGACTGTCGTCGTCCGACAGCGGGCGGGTCCTCGAATCCCCTTGGGGCCACTCCCGCTGTCTTTTCGCAGGCAGCTGGGCGAAGAACGGACGCGCCGGAGGCGTCCACGCAATCGCCTCGAGCTCGCGATCGCGCAGTTGCGCGGTCTGGCGTTTGGACCGCGTGCCGTGCCGTGGGACACCGGCATCGGCCGGTGCAAACGGGTATCCTCGCGGTTCGAGAGGCGGACCCAGGATGGCGTCTCGTTCGCTTCGCAGCCGGCTCGCCGGGGTCGCTCGCAGGAGACGCCCATCGAGGCCAGATGGCAAAGACATTTCGAGGCAATGAGTACCTGGGGATCCGGATCCCCACCGTTTTTGCGGAGAGCGATGCGCGCCGCTGCGCCGGGTGCGGGCTCCACATCGATGGCCGGCCCTTCCGGGTTTCCATCATGGACATCGTCTCCTCCGAACGGCCGGTCTGGGCTGACCAGACGCCGACCCTGAACCCTGGACCTCACCAGTTCCACGACGATCCGGCCTGCGTGCGGGCGTGGATGCGTGAGCGCGGATACCTCCTGTGCCGGCATTCGGCCGTGCGGGAGATCATGCGGCCGGTTGCGATCCCCGGAGACCCCTCGCACTGGGGCCTCTGTGATGGGTTGCACCACGACGCGCACGAGTTCGTGCCTGCCTGAGGGCTGTCCGGCCCGTCAGCCGTCCCGTTAGCCGGCGGAGAGGGAACTCGACTGGGCGCGCGTCGCCCACGTCGCTCGCCGAGTACGCGAGGGAGAACCGCGGGCCGTCCACAAACGCGGATGGCGCCGGTTGACGGTTGCTGCACGGCCGCCTACGATGCGCGAACCCGGCCGGACAGACGGGCCAGATTTACGGAGATTCTGCGGGCCGGCAGGAGCGGCGATTCTCGTATGCATTTTGCGCGCGGTTCGGTCCGCGCCGATGCTTGGCTGTCGCTCGGACCGGCCAGCCAGCTGATCGGCGTAGCGCCTGACACGCTGCGGCGCTGGGCCGACCAGGGACGGGTGGAGTCGTTCGTGACGCCGGGCGGGCACCGACGCTTCAGCCGCCGTTCCCTGGAGCGGCTGATGCGCATCGCCTCCCCGGGGCGCGTGCCGCTCATCCGGTTGGGCGTGACGTACGCACGGCTGGCCTCGGCCTACCGGCGTCGGTACGTGACGGCCCGTTCTGGGGCTGGGCTCCAGAACGTCGCTGCCTTCCAGGCCGCGGTCCCGGGGCGGGCCCTGAGCGTCGGCCGTGGCGGTGCGTGGCCCGCACCCGCCCTGCCGCTCGCGGAGGACGCGCCCAACCCGGTCGAGGCGGTGGACCCGGCCCAGCGCGAGACGTTCCGGCTGGAGGGGCGCCAGCTCATCGAGGCGCTGCTCGCCTATCTCGACGCGTCCGAGAGCGGGCCCGGAGCGGCGGCGTCGGCCGCGACGGCGCTCGACCAGGCTTCCTCGCTGGTGGAGGCGCTCGGGGTGCGCCTCGCCCGGTCTGGTGTGGGGCTTGCGGACGCCGTCACGCTCTTCGTTGCGGCTCGCCGGCCCTTCCTCGACGAGCTGGCGGCCCTGCGGCGCCGTCGTGACCCGACGGTGGGACAGTTCGCCGAGATCTACGAGCGCGCCTCGGGGGCGTTCGACCGTCTCCTGGTCGTGCTGGTGCAGGCGCATCGAGACGCGTCGCACCAGGCGCTGGCGGAGGGTAACGATTCCTACGTGCACGCGGGCGAGAGCCCGGGAGGGGGCACATGAACGTATCCGTCCTGCTGGCCGGGGCAACCTCGGTCATCGCACTGGTGTTCGCGGTTGCCCTGCTCGACCAGTACCACACCAGGCACCATGCGTTCCAGCTCATCTGGGCCCTGGGGATGCTCTTTTACGGCGTTGCCGCGGGCTGCGAGGCGATCGCGGGAGCGTCCGGATGGAACGAGACGCTCTATCGCACCTACTACCTCACCGGCGCCGTCTGGTCCGTGGCGTGGCTCGGGCTCGGCACCGCGTATCTCCTGGCCCGAACCCGCTTCGGGTATGCCTTCGCGGCGAGCCTCTTCCTGGCCGGCCTGTTCACGTTCCTGACCGACGCCGAGTATCATTACCCGAACTCGGGCGCCGCGCCGGTCATCTACTTCGTCCTGGCCGCGGCCCTGGCGGTCGTGGTCGCGGCGTTCACGTACCGCGAGGATGACCGCTGGCCGAACGTGGCGACCGTGGCGGTCGCGGGCGCCACGCTCCTGAGCCTGGTCCTGATGCTGGCGGCGAGGCTGCCCTCGCCCGGGTACGAGCTCGATCCGACCAGTCACGCCCCGGCGTTCGATCTGCTGCCCGGAACGCTGCGGCTGCTCACGCCCTACATGAACGTGACCGGCGCGTTTTCGCTGCTGCTTGGGGCGGTCTTCTCGGCCTATGTGTTCATGCCAAAGCGCCGGGTGATGACCTACTCGCTTGACCCGCACCAGCCCGGCGGGCGCCTGCTGGGCAACCTGCTCATCGCCCCGGTGGCCATCGCGGTGAACCTGGTCGCCTCGCTGCCCGGAGCGGCGAAGGCACTCGTGGCCGGACGCCTCCCCAGCCGGGTGCCGGCGACGATCCTGATCGCGATCGGCGCGTTCATCCCGACGGTCACCGACAGCGCCAGCCGCTTCGGCGATATGGGGCTCCGCGAGCTCGGCCACTTCCTGGCGGTGGTCTTCATCTTTGCCGGGTTCCTGGTCTCGATCGAGGTCTTCTCGGAGATCCGCGTCCCGTTCACCCGGATCGTCCTGGCGCACGGCCGACGGGAGCGGGCGCCCGGGGGCGATCCGTCGGGGATGGGCGGCGCTCACGCCCCTTCGGCGCACTGAAGCGCCACTGGACAGCCCGCGGGGCCGGATCGAGCGGTTCCGGCCGCTGTCGGTGGGGCGGGAACGGCGCGCGGACGCGGGTTGCCCGCGGGACGGGTGGGTATACTTGCCGTCGCCGCCGAGCTGCACCATGCCGCGGTCTCCGGCGCTCGACCACACCACCTGGAGTCCCATGCGAGTTCGCAAAGCAGTCTTCCCAGCTGCCGGCTGGGGCACCCGGTTCCTGCCCGCCACCAAGGCACAGCCCAAGGAGATGCTTCCGCTCGTCGACAAGCCCGTCATCCAGTACGCGGTGGAGGAGGCCGTCGCCGCCGGGATCGAGCAGGTCATCATCGTCACCAGCAGCCAGAAGCGCGCGATCGAGGATCACTTCGACATCTCGTTCGAGCTGGAGCATCTGCTGGAGCAGCGCGGCGACATCGACATGCTCCGGCGCATCCGCCACATCGGCGACATGGCCACCATCAGCTACGTGCGCCAGAAAGAGCAGCTCGGCCTGGGCCACGCGGTGCTGGTGGCGAAGGAGCTGGTGGGTCACGAGCCGTTCGCGGTCATCCTCTCGGATGACGTGGTGGTGGGAGGGCCGCCCTGCATCGGCCAGCTGATCGATGCGTACGAGCAGACCCACGCCTCGGTGGTCGCGGTCATGGAAGTGCCGCCGGAGGAGACGCAGCGCTACGGCGTGATCGACCCGGCGCCCGACGTGGAGACGGGCGATCCGCGCCTGTTCAAGGTGCGCGGCGTGGTGGAGAAGCCGGCGCCCGGCACGGCGCCCTCCAACCTGGCCATCATCGGGCGCTACGTGCTGACGCCCAAGATCTTCGACAAGCTGGAGCAGACGAGCCACGGGTCCGGCGGCGAGATCCAGCTCACCGATGCCATCGAAGCGCTGATGGCCGAGCAGGACGTGTACGCCTACGCATTCGAAGGCGTGCGGTACGATGCCGGCACCACGATGGGGTGGCTGAAGGCCTCGGTGGAGCTGGCGCTGCAGCGCCCGGACGTTGGCCCGGAGCTGCGGACGTACCTGGCCGGACTGGACCTCGGATCCTGAGCCCCTGGCGCCTGCGAGGGAGATGATGCCGGAAGTCGGTCGCGTCCTCGGCGGCCGTTACCGCCTCATCGAGTTGCTCGGTGAGGGCGGGATGGCCACCATCTACCGCGCCCACGACACCCAGCTCGACCGGGACGTTGCCGTCAAGCTGCTGCTGCCGCAGTACGGCCGTGACCCCGGGTTCCTCGCGCGCTTCCGGCAGGAGGCACAGTCGGTCGCGTCGCTGAATCACCCCAACGTCGTCAATGTCTACGACTACGGCACCGACGAGGCCGGGCCGTTCATCGTGATGGAGCTGGTTGACGGCGAGAACCTGGCCGAAGTGCTCCGGGAGCGGGGTCCGCTCCCGCCCCTCACGGCGGCCGGGATCGGGGAACAGGTGGCCGAGGCGCTCGCCGCGGCGCATGCCCGCGGGATCGTCCATCGCGACATCAAGCCGTCGAACATCCTGATCACGGCAGATGGCCGGGCCAAGGTGGTGGACTTCGGGATCGCCCGGGCCCTGGTCGAGTCCCAGCTGACGCTCCCTGGCACCACGCTCGGCAGCGTCCACTACTTCAGCCCGGAGCAGGCACGCGGCGAGCCGGTGACGGCGGCCAGCGACACCTATTCGCTCGGGCTGGTCCTGTTCGAGATGCTCACCGGACGGCGGGCATGGACCGGCGATACGGCGGGCGCGGTGGCGCTGGCACGCCTGAACAACCCGCCGCCACGCCCCTCCGCGTTCCGGCCGGGCGTGCCGTCGGCGATGGACGCGATCGTGGAGCGCGCGCTCGCGCTGGACCCGGACGACCGGTTTGCCACGGTCGGCGACATGGCCGCCGCGTTGGGCGCGTTTCTGCTCGATCCGACCGGACGGGCTCTGCTCGGTCCGACCGGCCGGCAGGCCCGGGGCCCGGACCGTGGCGCGCGCGTGCCGGGGGCAGCAGGAGAGGAGCGCAGCGCCTCAGCGGGTGGCCCGGGGCCGGTCGGCGCCGTGCCCGCTGGCACCGGCCTGGGCAGCATGGAGCAGGGTGGCGCCGCGCTGCTCTCCGCCGGTGCCGGCACCGCCGCCGGGGCCGTGGCGCCGGAGACAGCTGGGTCCTCTGCCGACATCGAGGGTGAGTCCAGCGCGGGTGCGCCCACCGCCTTCGGCACGCGCCCCGGGGGGATGCGCGGTCCGGCGCCCCGGACCTATGCACCGGGTCCATACCCGCCTGCCTACACGCCGGTGGGAGGCGCGCCACTGGAGCCCGAGCCTCAAGAGCAGCCCCGCGTCAATGGGTGGGCATGGGCGGCCGGCCTCCTGGCGGTCCTGATCCTGCTGCTGGCCGCGGGCGGCATCGCGCTCCTGGCGTCGCGAGGGTTCTTTGCCTCGTCGGCGCCGGCGGTTGCCACGGTCCAGGTCCCCTACGTGATCGGGATGCGGCTTGCCCAGGCCGAGAAGGCCGCCGCCGACCAGGGGTTCACGCTCAAGCTCGCCGGCGCCAGTCCGTCCGGGTCGGGCGTACTCACGGTGGCGAGCCAGATCCCGGCACCGGGGACCCAGGCGCCGAAAGGGTCGGCCATCAGCGTGACGCTGCTGGAGGTCACGCCAACGGTCCAGGTTCCCGACCTGCGCAACCAGTCCCAGGTGAACGCCGGGGCGACCCTCGTGAATTCGGGCCTGCGGCCGGGTGCGGTGAAACAGGTGAGCGACCCGAGCGTGCCGGTGGGCGACGTTGTCAGCACCAACCCGGAGGCGGGGACGACCGTGACGGCCGGCACCGCCGTGATCCTGTACGTGTCGTCCGGCCCTTCGCCGCAGCCGGCGACCCCGGCACCGACAGCCACTCCCCTGCCGTCGACACCGTACGTCACGCCGACGCCACCACCCATGACGCCCCCTCCACCAACCCTGCCGCCACTGACGCCCCCGCCCCCTACGGTCGGGCCGCCCACGCCAGCGCCTTCCTGACGGTCTGCGACCCGCTCGCGCTGGTCTCGCTTCACGGGGGTCGGATGGCGACTAGACTGGGCGCCGTGGCAACCTGGCGCTGTCCGCACTGCGGCACTCCCCAGCCGGAATCGTCGCGCTGCTGGGTCTGCGCACAGTCCAGTACCACCTGTGGTACCTGCCGCTGGTTCCGCCGGGCCATTGGTGGGAGGCTCGGGTACTGCGCGCTGGATCCCCGGCACGCCCCGCTGCGAGGCGTGGAGCTGCGCCCTTGCTGGACCGGGCCCGACTCAGCCGGCGACGCGCAGGCCCTCTTTCCGGAAGAGGCAGGCGGTCGGGCCCACTGACGCTCGCCCGGCTCGCCGGCCACATCGAGCGTGGCGCACCCTCAGACGATCGCGAAGCTGCCGGTCTTCGTGAGTTGCTTGCCGTCGGGGGTGGTGACCAGGACCGTCACCAGCGAGTTGCCGGTCACCACGCCCTCCTTCGGGATCATCGTGGACCACGTCGCGATCCCGTTCGCCGTGGTGGTGTCGAACGTGACCGGGGTGAGGCCGGGCACCTGCAGCGTGAAGGCGACCTGCGCCCCGTTGAGCGGTGCCCCGTTCTGGTCCAGGACCGTGGCCACCATCGAGATCGTGGTGGGCAGGCTGGTGAGGGCGATCCGGGCGTTCGAGAGATGGAGGGTCACGGAGGTCTGGCCGTTGCCGCCAACCACCTTGACCGACGTGGTGGTGGCGTTTCCGGCGGGATCGGTGGCCGTGATCGTCAGGTCATTGGCGCCCGGGCCGAGGGCCACGGTGGTGGAGAAGAGCGCGTTGGTCGCGACTACCGTACTGGTCTGGTGGGTGTTGCCGTTGCGGATCACCACGGTGCTGCCCGTGCGTGTCTTCCCCGAGACGGTGACCTTGCCGCCGTTGATGACGGCGCCGTCGGCTGGCGATGTGATGGTCAGCGCGGGCGGTATGTTCGAGAAGACCACGCTGATCGGCGCGCTCGGGGCACTCTCGCCGCTGGGGCCCGCGATGGTGGCCGTGATGGACGATCGCCCGAGGGGAATCGGCACGGCGGGCACGGTGAAGTCCGTCGTGGGCCCCAGCAGCTGCTGGCGAGCCAGCGTGCCGTTGACGTACACGCGGACGGAGTAGCCCTGGCCGACTGCCGACTCGGGTGCGAAGCCCTGCACGTCCCAGGCCGGCTGGCGGGTGTACGCATTGGTGGGCGTCACGAGATGGGGCGCCGCGGGCCGTGCAGCCGGCGTTGGGCTGGCCGTTGCCCCGGGCCCCGTCACCGCCCCGAAGATGTCGCCCACCGAGTGGCCGAACCCGGAGACGGCGTCGCCCAGCAATCCTGAGGCGGTCAGGAGTACGGCTCCGCCGAGCGCCATGACCGCAATGCTCAGGATCAGGCGGGCAGGCCAGGGAAGGCCGCCGCGGCTGGCAGGGACTCTGCGCACCGAGGGTGGTGACGGAGACCGATATCGACCGGCCACCGGGGGTCGGCGCGCGACCGGCGGTTGGACGCGCCTCGGCTGGGGCGCCAGCGGTCTTCCGCGTGTCGATCGGTCGGCCATCGGGCCGATTCTCGCACGCCCTGGTCCCACGGTCCTTTCACGGCCGTGGGCCGCGCCGGGGCCGATGCTCGCGGCCCTGGTACCTCCTGCCCGGGCGTCGAGTACTGGTGTACCCTAGCCGGCGACCCCGACCAGGGTCGCGCCACCGCCAGCCAGGAGTGCACGTGGAACGTCCGGCGCGCCGGCCTTCGCCATCCCCCGCGCGGAGACTGGATTCTCCGGCGTCAGGAGGCCCGTCGGTTGCGTCCCCCGGATCGCTTCCGAGGGCGCGCGTGCCGTTCCCGAGCAGTCCGGCTGCCACCGCCCCCGGCCGTCCCCCGATTGCCGTGATGCGAAACCCACTGACGGTGGCCAACCTGCGTCGAAACGTGTGCCCGCACTTCTACCTGACTGGACGCCGAGGTGCACTCCCCGTGCATGCGCCACACTTGATGAAGGCGCTCTCGCGACAAGAGACCACCGTCTCCCGATGCCAGCTGCGAGGGGGGGGTGCACCTTGAGCAAGGATATGTCGCGGACGTCTGCCTCTCGGCCCGCTTCAACCAGTGCGTCTTCTATGAAGATGCACTCTCGGAGGATGACTGAGTCGGATCTGCCGGCGCCTGCAGTGCAGCCGGAGACCGTGATCCTGCCACACCCGAGGGCGTTGCCACGGAATGCGGACCTGCAGGGTCCCTCTGTTCAGGCGTGCCTTCGTTGAACCAGTCGGGCGCCCTGGGCTACGCTGACGCCGTTGCCCTGCTGCACGGGCGCGGCCGTTTCGGCGTCCATCTGGGCCTGGGCCGCACCCGCGCTCTGCTGCGCGCCCTGGGCGATCCGGAGGCGGAGATCCGCGGCGCCTTGATCGCCGGGACCAACGGGAAGGGCAGCGTGCAGGCGTTGGTGGCCTCGATGCTGCAGGCAGCCGGCTACCGAGTCGGCCAGGCCCCGAAGCCTCACCTGGTCGAGTACCGGGAGCGGATCGTGGTCGATGGCCGGCCCATTGCCGCCGACCGTTTCGCGTCTCTGCTGACCCGGACCCTGGAGCTCGCCAACGCACTGCCACGCCGGCTGGGGCCGCCCACCGAGTTCGAGGTTCTGACGGCGGCCGCCTTCGAGTGGTTCGCTGCGAGCCGCGTGGCGGTCGCCGTGGTGGAGGTGGGGCTGGGCGGCCGACTCGATGCCACCAACGCGTGGGATGGGGGCGTGGCGGCGATCACGAACGTGGCCATGGACCATGCCGAGGTCCTGGGCGGCACGATCCCGGCGATCGCGCGGGAGAAGGCGGCGATCCTGAAGCGCGGTGACGTCGGGGTCACGGGCGCGGTGGGGGAGGCGCTGGCCGTGGTGCGGCGCCGGGCACGTCGCCTGGGGGCGCCGCTGGCCGAGACGGCGCCGCTCCGGGTCCTGGGGATGGACCGGCGCGGCCTGGTGGTCGATGTGCCGAGCCTGGGCGAGGTCCGGCTGGGCCTGCTCGGCCGGCACCAGGCCGCCAACGCGGCCGTGGCGCTCGGCGTGGTCGATGCCCTCGAGCAGGCCGGTGTTGCGAGGGTGCCGGAGGCAGCGCGGCGCGAGGGACTGGCTTCGGCGCGGTGGCCGGGGCGGCTCGAGCTGATCGAACTCCGGCCGGCCGCCATGCCTCGGGCGACCGCGAGCAATGCATCCCGGCCCAGGCAGACGGTTGCCGGGAGCACCCCGATCGAGTCGCGTGGGGTCTGGGAGGTCTCAACCGGTCGGGCGCCGGGGGCCGAGCCCGGCGCGTCGGTCGAGATCCTCCTCGACGGCGCGCACAATCCCGCCGGCGTGGAGGCCCTGGTGGCCGCGCTGGACGAGCTGCGACCGTCGCTGGCGCCCGGGCGGGTGACCCTGCTGATGGCGGTCATGCGCGACAAGGACGTGGTCGGCATGATGGGCCGTTTGGTGGCCTCGCAGGCGCTGCACGACGCTCGCCTGCTGGCCACGCAGGTGGGAGAACGCGGACTGGAGGCCGAAGCGCTGGGCAACGCCTGGCTCGGGGCGCGCAGGAGCGCGGGATTGCCGGATGGCAAGTTGCTCCGCTTCGAGGTGCCTGAAGCCGCGCTGGATCGCGGAATCGACCTCGCGCGCGGCTCTGGGGGGCCGCTGGTGGTGATGGGATCGCTCTACCTGGTGGGCGCCGTGCGCGGAATCCTGCAATCCCGGGGACACCTCGCGTGAGCGACGTTGGCGGCGAGCCGATCCTGGGCCCAGCCCCCGGCCCGATCGGGACCACCCGGATCGGCAGGACCGTGTTCGTCTGGGGCGTCCGCACCTACGTCATGGGGATCCTCAACGTGACGCCCGACTCGTTCAGCGGCGACGGCATCCTCCGACCCTCCGCCCGACTTTCCGCCGCCGACCGGGCCTCGCCGGCCCCGGCAGGTGGACGAGGCCCCTCCGGACAGGAGAGGCTGGACGCCATCGCCACGAAAGCCCGCCAGATGGTGGCAGAAGGGGCGGATCTGCTCGACGTCGGTGGGGAATCGACGCGCCCCGGCCACGTGCCGGTGGAGGAACGGGAGGAGCTCGCCCGGGTTGTGCCGGCTGTCCGTGCCATCCGGGCCGCCCTGCCCGAGATCCCGATCAGCGTCGATACCACCAAGCCGGCGGTTGCGGCAGCCGCGCTCGACGCCGGAGCCGACTGCATCAACAACGTCTGGGGGGTGGGCCCTCTCGAGGCACTCCCCCGCCTGGCCGCGGAGCGTGCGATTCCGTACGTGCTGATGCACAACCGGGAGGAGGCGCGCTACTCCGACGTGGTGGCCGAAGTGGTGGCCGACCTGGAGCGGGCGATCGAGCGGACCGTCGCCCTTGGCGTCCCGCGCTCGTCCATCATCGTGGATCCCGGGATCGGGTTCGGCAAGACGGTGCAACACAACCTGGTCCTCCTGCGCGGCCTGGCGGCGCTGCGCGTCCTGGGCCGGCCGATCTTGCTCGGCACCAGCCGCAAGTCCACCCTGGGGCACGTCCTGGGCGGGGTTCCGCCGGCGCAGCGACTGGAAGGGACGCTTGCCACGACCGCGCTGGGGATCGCGGCGGGCGTGGACATGGTGCGGGTCCATGATGTGGGGCAGAACGTACGGGTCGCGAGGGTGTGCGATGCGATCCTGCGGGGGCGAGAGGAGGATGCCGGTTGACTGATCGGATCGTGTTGCGGGGGATGCTGTTCCAGGGTCGGCATGGCTACACGGAGGAAGAGCGGGCTCGGCCCCAACCTTTCGAAGTCGACGTGGAGCTCCTGCTCAACCTGCAACCTGCCGGCGTGGATGACGATCTCGAGCAGACGGTGGACTACGGTCGCGCGTTCGAGATCGCGAAGGAACTCGTGGAGTCGACCAACTTCCGGCTGGTCGAGGCGATTGCGGAGGGGATAGCCCACGAGCTGCTCCGCGCGCTCCCCGTCAACGAGGTCGGGGTTCGGGTCCGGAAGCTGCAGGTCCCCGTGAGCGGGCACCTGGATCATGCCGAGGTCGAGATCTGGCGGACCCGCTCCGAAGGCGATCGACGGCGCTGATCTCGGCCGGTGCAGCCTGTTTGGCAGACGGCGGGTGGGCTGTGCGGCTGCGGGCCTGGCCGGGGCCGGGGCGGGCCGCGGACGCCGCAGGCGGATGCCGCCGCGGACGCGCCGGGCCACGGTATCGGTCCTGCCGCGGCCGGGCTCGCTCTGGCGCTGGCCCAAAAGCGGCCCAGGACGGCCGCGGACGCGCTCAGCTCTCATGGTTCCCGATGTCGCCCATCCGGTGCGCATTATCGGAAAGCGGCGGGAATCGGGGGCCGAGACCCCGCTGATGCACGCCAGGTGCGCGTTACCCGGCTAACGTCGCAAATCAGCCGCTTATGCACGCCGGGCGAGCCGTACGCGGCCACGGGACCCGCACACATCTTGGAATCGGCCAGGAATGCCTTCTTGCCAGCACGGGCTGAGCACGGGTGCGCCGCCCGCCGACGCCTGCACTCCGCGAGAATCGCGCCGACCCCGCGTAGCGCTTTCCCGGTGTGCGATAGCGCCTCGGCAGCGGCCCGTCAACACCGGCCTGTCAGCACAGGCCCCTGAACCCGGCGCCTCGGCACAAGCGCCTCGACACAGGCCCCTGAACCCGGCCCCTCGGCGCAGGCCCTTCCGCACCGGCCCCGCAATGCAGGTGCCCGAACCGGCCCCCGAACCGGGCACCTCAGGGCGCCCCCTTCGCCGCCGCTCGGCTTCGCCGCCGCTCTACTGCTCCGCGGCGCTCGCCGGACGCGTGCCCAGGGTGACCCTGACCGTCAGCTGCTGGCCGTTGCGGAGCACCTGCAGCGTGACCGTCTGCCCCGGCGAGTGCGTGACCAGGAGCATGTCGAGCGGGTGCGCGACGTCCACGCGCTGCCCATCGAGGGCCGTGATGATGTCGCCAGCCTTGAGCCCGGCCTGGGCCGCGGGGCTGCCCGGCTCCACCAGGGGCTGGCCCGCCGTCGCGCTGGCCGGCCCGATGAACGCTCCGTAATCGAGCGGCGTCTTCAGCTGCTGTTGCGTCTGCGGATCGAGCGACGTGAAATGGATCCCGATCCAGGGCCGCGTCAGTGGCTGTCCTGCCACCGCCTGCGCCATGATCGGTCGGGCGATGTTGATCGGAATCGCGAAGCCGATCCCCTGGGCGGTGCTGGCGGTGGCCGTGTTGATGCCGATCACCTGACCCGCGGCGTTCACCAGCGCCCCACCGGAGTTGCCCGGGTTGATGGCCGCATCCGTCTGGATCAGGTTGTGGAGTGTCACCGGCTGCCCGGTCTGGTCGTCGGTGACCTGGATCTGCCGCCCGAGGGCGCTGATGATCCCCGACGTGACGCTGTTGGTGAAGGTCCCGAGCGGGCTCCCGATGGCAATCGCCAGCTGACCCGGCTGCAACGAGCCGGAGTCGCCGATGGGCGCGGCCGGCAGGTTCGAACCGGAAATCTTCACGATCGCGAGGTCGGTCAAGGTGTCAAGGCCGTACACGCTGCCGGTCAGCGTCCGCCCGTCCTTGAGCTGCACCTGGACCTGGTTGTTGGTTGCGCCTGCGACCACGTGGTGATTCGTGACGATCCAGCCGTTCGGGTTGTAGATGATCCCCGAGCCGACACCCGTGGCGGGCAGCGCGAACGGATCCAGCGCACTGGCCTGCTGCTGCGTGGTGATCGTGACCACGGCCGGGCTGACATCCTGCGCCGCCTGCACGATCGCCGACTGTTCGTTGACGGTGACGACCTGCTGACTCGGCGAGCCCGAGCCAGCGGCGCCCGCATTGACGGCCGCGGCCGGCGCCGGACGGTTCAGGTTGCCGGAGAGATCGAGCGCGGCGTACGTGCCACCGGAGGCGAGCACCGCCGCGAGCAGCGCCGCCACCACCACCAGGCCGGCCCCCGTGCCGCGCGCAGGCTCCGGCTTCGAGGGTGGCCGAGCAGGGTACGGTTCAATCCACTGGCTGGGTGTGGCGGCCGCGTTCCACGCCTCCTGCGACCACGTCGGGCGAGGCTCCGGCGGCGGGCTGTAATAGGAGAGCGTGTCGTCTGGTCTCGGTTCGGTCATGCGCAGGTGCCTCGGATCGGTTTCACGGAATCCCAGGACCGGCCCGATCCACTGCCGGCGTTACAGGTTCCATTTCACTGTGACACGGTCGTGTTCACGGGCAATGCCCCGCCGGGTGAAGATTCCATCACTTCGGCCGCGTTCGGGTGTCGCGGCAGGTGCACCTCCACCTGCGTCCCCTCCCCGGCCCGGCTGGCGATGCTGATGCGGCCGCCGTGCATCTCGACGATGGACCGGGCGATGGCGAGCCCGAGTCCCGAACCGGAGGCGCGGGCCTCGTTCGCCCGCGACCCTCGGTAGAAGCGCTCGAAGACGTGGGGCAGCTCCTCCGGGGCGATCCCGATGCCGGTGTCCTTGACCGTGATGCAGGCACCCTCTGGCGTGGGCGCCAGGGAGACCGTGACCTGGCCGCCCCGCGGCGTGAACTTCACCGCGTTTCCGACCAGGTTGCTCACCACCTGGCCGAGCCGGGGAGGATCATGCGGGAACCGGAACGGCTCAGGCGGCAGGTTGGCTGCCAGCTGGACGCCCTTGCGGTCGGCGGTGGGCTGCGCCTGCTCGATGGCGCTCTGCACCACGGTCCGCAGATCGTCCGGTCGCAGGTCGAGCGCGATGAGCCCCGACTCGAGCCTCGAGAGCTCCAGCAGGTTTGAGGCCAGCCAGTCGAGCCGCTCGATCTGCACGCGGCTGGTCTCGAGGAACTCCGCCCGGGTCGCCGGGTCGTCGGCCGCGCCGCCCTGCAGGAGTTCGTTGAACATGCGCAGGGCCGCGATGGGCGTGCGCAGCTCGTGGCTGACGTCGGCCAGGAATTCGCGGCCCCGGTCCCGGTCGCGGCGGATGAACTCGATGGAGCGCTCCAGCTCCTCGGCCATCCGGTTGAACGCGGCGGCCAGCTCGTTGACCTCGGGCGAGCCGCTGGGGACCGCCCTGACCCGAGCCGAGAAGTCGCCCTCGGCGAGCGCGCGCGAGGCCCGGGTCAGCCTCCGGATGGGCGTGGTCAGGCGATCGGCCACGATGAACGCGACCACCACCGCCACCGCCAGGGCCAGCACGGCGACCGCGATCAGCACGGTGAAGAGCGTCTGCAGCGTCGCGGCCCGCAGCGTGTACGGCGAGGAGACGGTGACCACCACGGTGCGCACCGGCGCGGCCTGTGAGAACTGCGACCAGTACTGGTCAACGATCGTGAACGAGCCGGACACGCTCCCTTCCTCGCGGGCGAACCCGGGACCGGGCGGGCCGGTGAGCGGCGAGCGGAGGGTTGCCACGGGGGTCCCGGTGGCGTGGGGACCCGGGTAGAACTGGACCGTGAGGTCCGCCTGTGCCACGACCTGGGCCTCCACGGCCAGGAACGAGCGCTCGTCCGGTTCGTCCGCGCCGGTCAGCGCGGCCACCACCGGCTCCGAAACGGTGAGCGGGGTGGTGGGCGCCAGGATCGGGACCAGGCCCCCGCTCGCGGTCAGGCGCAGCTGGGTGAAGAGCAGCTGCGCCACGGCTGCCTCGCGCGCCTGCAGGTTCTGGGTTTCCTGCTGGGCGAAGTACGAGTCGAGCAGCCGGGGTACCACGGCCAGCACGAGAAGCAGCGCGAACGCGACCACCGCCGAGATGACCAGCGCGAGGCGCGCGCGAAAGGAGCGAGGGAGCAGCTCCAGGGGAGCGCGGAACCGCGGGCGGTCAGCGCTCGGCAAAGGCGTAGCCGGCACCCCGCACCGTGAGGATGAAGGCGGGCGCGAACGGGTCGTCCTCGAGCTTCTCGCGCAGATGGCTCACGTGGACGTTGATCGTCTTCTCGTCCTGGTCGAGCGAGGATTCGTAGTCCCGCACCAGCTCCAGCAGTTCGCGGCGCGAATAGACGCGTCCCGGGCGAGCGGCGAGGTGGCGCAGGATCTCGAACTCCGTCGCCGTCAGCGAGATTCGCCGCTCCCCGCGCGAGACGCGCCGTCGCTCCAGGTCGATCACCAGGTCGCGGAAGCGGATCACGCGGCCGCCGGTGGCGTCGGCCAGGTCACCGTAGGCACGTCGCAGGAGTGCCTTGATGCGGCTCATCAGCTCTCGCAGGCTGAACGGCTTGGTCACGTAGTCGTCCGCGCCCAGTTCCAGGCCGATGATCTTGTCCACCTCGTCGTCGCGGGCGGTCAGAAAGAGGACCGGTGCCTTTGAGCCCGCCGCACGGAGCCGCCGCAGCACTTCGAACCCGTCGATCCCCGGCAGGCGCACGTCCAGGACCACCAGGTCCGGGGCCTGCTGGGTGGCGAACTCGAGCCCCTCCTCGCCGCTGCGCGCGATCCGGACGTCGTACCCCTCCTGCTGCAGCGCGTATTCAATCCCGCGGGCAACCGCGAACTCGTCCTCGACGATCAGGATCGTGGCATTCATCGGCGGGAATCGTACAACCCCGGAGGTCTGCTACCATCGCCAGTGGGAATCCCGCTCGGGAGCGCCGCCTTTCTCGCGTTTCCGGCTCACTTGGGCCACGGTCCATCGCCCCGACCGGTCGCCCGCCACAACGAGGACACCACCGTGACCCGACCCGCATTGACCGCGCAGCCGCGCGAATTGACCGGCAAGGCCGTTTCCCGGCTTCGACGAGAGGGGAAGCTGCCCGCCGTCCTCTACGGGCATGGCCAGCCCTCCCAGTCGATCCAGGTCGATGCCAAGGAGTTCGAGACGCTCAGCCGGACGGCCGGACGGCATGCCCTGATCGACCTGAAGATCGAGGGGAGCCGGACGCACCCCGCCGTGATCCACGGTGTGCAGGAGCATCCCGTCAGGCGCGTGCCGCTCCACGTCGATTTCTACCTGGTCAAGATGACCGAGGAGATGGTGATGGAGGTCCCGCTGGAGCCGGTGGGCACCTCCATCGCGGTCGAGAAGCAGAGCGGCACCCTGCTGCAGACGGTCGAGCACGTGCGCCTCCGGGCGCTTCCCGGGGACATGCCCCAGACGCTGGAGTACGACATCAGCTCGCTGGACTCCTTCGAGGCCGTGATCCACGTCCGCGATCTGCAGCTGCCACCCAGGGTGACGCTGCTGAGCGACCCGGATGAGCCTGTCGCGCACGTGCAGCCGTCGCGCGCCGAGGTCGAGCGCGAGTCGACCGCGACCGCGGCCGCAGGCGGGGAAGAGCCCACCGGCGAAACGGCTGGAGCGCCCACAGCCGACTGATCCTCGGCCCGCTGGCCGCCCGGTCCCAACCGGGCCGACGGGGCGGGTTGCCCTGTGCTGTGCTCGCCGCGCCACGCTCCGCGGCGAGCGTGACCCGTCAGAAGCCGCTGACCCGGTCCGGCACAAAGCGGATCGCCACCGAGTAGTCGGCGGCCATGGCCTCGACCGTCAGGTGCATGTCGGCGATGGAGTCGGCGTACTTGTCCACGAAGGCCGGAACGGCGGCGGCCGAGGGGGCCCCCAGCTCGACGTGCGCGTCCCCGGTGAGCACCACCACGTCGTTGCCGAGCTTGTCAGTCCGCAGGTGCAGCGATGCCCTCGGGTTGTGCGCGATGTTGCGCAGCTTGCCCGTGTGCGGCTGGCTGTAGACCAGGACCGTCGCTCCGTCCCACAGGAACCAGACCGGGACGGGAATGGGGGTGCCGTCGGGACGGACGGTGACCAGCCAGGCCACTTTCTCCTCGCGCAGGCGCCGCTCCGCGCGGGCCCCGAACTCGGTCGCCAGGTCGATCATTGCCTGCTCCTTGTAGCGGTCATCGCGGTGCACGGCCTGCGTTGAGCCCGGCCGGCGAGGTTCGGTGGCGCGCCTCGTCAGCCAGCTTGGTTGCCAGCCAGTTTGGCTGCCGAGCCCCGCCTCGCCGGGCTCACCGGAAGAGCGGCGGCACCTCGGTCGCGAATTCTTCCAGCAGCTCGAGCTGTGCGTTCGGCTCCAGCCCCGGCAGGTAGTCCCGCGCCACGATGTGCAGGTTCCCACCAGCCGCCTGCACGTATGCGGCCAGCTGCTCCGCGATGGCGCCGGGCGGCCCGCCCACGTAGCAGCCGCGGACCAGCGCCTCGTCCTCCGGTGACAGCGGGCCACCCGTCGAGAGCGGCTGGCCGACCCGCGTGGAGGCCGCGCGGAGATCGCGGTACTTCCACTGGGCGAGGCGCACCAGGTCTCCGTAGCGCGGCCAGCCGTCGGTGCCGTCCCGCGTTGGGACGATGGTCAGGTAGACCGCCACCTGGAACGTGTCCGGGTCACGCCCAACCCGCTCGAGCTCATCGCGGATCGTGGCCATCTGGTCGCGGAACTGGTCGATGGGCGCGTGGAGAAAGACGCCGTCCGCACGCCGCGCCGCCCGTCGGAGGGCAGGCTCTGCCGCCCCGCCCAGCCAGACCGTGAGCCGGCCGCGCGCGGGCTTGGGCCGCACCACCACCTCGGGCAGATCCCAGAGGGTGCCGTGGTGGCGCAGCAGGTCGTCGTGCGCGGCGCCCTCCAGGACATCGAGCAGCTCCTCCATGGCCCGGGCCCGCTTCGTGCGGTCCGCGCCAAAGGCCCGGAACTCGATTCCCGACCAGCCCAGCCCCAACCCCAGGATCAGCCGGCCGCCCGCGATCAGGTCGGCCGTGGCCGCGTCCTCGGCCAGGTGGAGGGGGTGGTACAGGGGGCCGAGCAGGACACCGGTGCCCACGCGGATCCGGCTCGTGACCGCCGCCATCGCCGCCGCCATGAGGAGCGGAGATGGGAGATAGTCCGTGTCCACAAAGTGGTGCTCGCTGGTCCAGATGGACTCCAGGCCGAGCGCCTCGGCGCGCTGGGCCAGCGCCAGGGCATCACGGTACAGGTCGCCCGTCGCGCGGTCCACGGCAGGGTGCCGCTCGCAGGTCACCAGCGCGTACCCGAACGAGACAGTCATGGCGCATCCTCCGCGGCGACTCGCAACCGGTGACCCGCAACCGCCCACCCTCGGCCAGCGACAGGATAGGCCGGCCGCGCGCGGGCAGGTTCGTGGGCGGCCACGGCGTCCCCGCCGATGAGGCTCCGGTACACTCGAAGCCGAGCAGGCCGGGAAGGCGCCACCCTCGGCCTGGCGGACCAGGCACGTGTGACGCAGCGAGCGCGTGCGCCGCGGGTCGCGTCAGCGTCCGGGCAGGCAGGAGGTCGAGATGGCGGTGGATCCCGGGGCTGGGCGACCCGCCGACGTGGCGATGCTGGTCGACGTCGAGCGTCTGGTGCGGGCCTACCACGAGGCCCAGCCCGATCCGTCGGTTCCGGCCGAGCGGGTGGCATTCGGCACCTCCGGGCATCGCGGGTCGTCGTTCCGCCGCTCGTTCAACGAGGCCCACATCCTGGCCATCACGGAGTCGATCTGCCGGTACCGGGCGACACACGGCATCGACGGGCCCCTCTTCGTCGGGTGGGACACCCATGCGCTCTCCGGGCCGGCCTTCGAGACCGCGCTCGAGGTGCTGGTCGCCCACGGGGTCGAGTTGCTGGTGGACAGCGCGAACGGCCCCACGCCCACGCCCACCGTCTCCCACGCGATCCTGCGGCACAATCGCGGCCGCGCCAGGCACCTGGCCGACGGGATCGTGATCACGCCCTCCCACAACCCGCCCGAGGACGGTGGCTTCAAGTACGACCCGCCGACGGGTGGCCCGGCCGACACCGACGTGACGACGGCCATCGAGCGGCAGGCCAACGCCCTGCTCGAGTCCGGTCTCGACGGGGTTCGGCGCGCCGGCCCCCAGCAGATGCGGGCGGCGGCCGGGACTCTCGTGCGGCCCTATGACTACCTCGACACTTACGTGGGTGATCTCCCCTCGGTGGTCGACCTGGAGGCGATCCACGCGTCCGGGCTGAAGCTGGGCGCCGATCCACTGGGAGGAGCCAGCGTGCACTACTGGGGGGCGATCGCGGACCGGTACGGCCTGGACCTGACCGTCACCAACACCGCGGTGGACCCCACCTTCCGTTTCATGCCGCTCGACTGGGACGGCCGGATCCGGATGGATCCTTCCTCACCCTACGCCATGGCCGGCCTGCTCGGCCTGCGCGATCGTTTCGACGTGGCCTTCGCGGCCGACACGGACGCCGACCGCCACGGGATCGTGACGCGCAGCGCCGGGCTCCTCAACCCCAACCACGCCCTGGCCGTGGCGATTGACTATCTCTTCGACCGGGGGCGCGACTGGCCTGCCTCCACCGCCGTCGGCAAGACGCTGGTGAGCAGCGCCATGATCGACCGGGTGGTCGCCTCGCTGGGCCGCCGCCTGGTGGAGGTGCCGGTGGGCTTCAAGTGGTTCGTGGAGGGGCTCCTCTCCGGCACGCTCGGGTTCGGCGGCGAGGAGAGCGCAGGCGCCTCGTTCCTGCGCCGCGACGGCACCGTCTGGACCACCGACAAGGACGGGATCATCCCCTGCCTGCTGGCGGCCGAGATCACCGCCCGCACCGGCCGTGACCCCGGCGAGCGCTACCGGAGCCTCACCGAGCGCTTCGGGGACCCGGCATACCGGCGCATCGACGCGCCGGCCACCGCGGAGGAGAAGGAGATCCTGCGCGCGCTCTCGGCCGACCAGGTTCGGACCACCGAGCTGGCGGGCGAACCGATCGCCGGCGTCCTCACGGTGGCGCCCGGCAACGGCGCGCCGATCGGTGGGCTCAAGGTGACCACCGAGCACGGCTGGTTCGCCGCCCGGCCCTCTGGCACCGAGGCGGTCTACAAGCTCTACGCCGAGAGCTTCCGGGGAGAGGCGCACCTCGAGCGGCTCCTCGAAGAGGCGCAGGTGCTGGTCCGCGCGGCGCTGGATGCCGGGGGTGGTGAGAGGAGCAGGTCGGCATGAGCAGCGAGACGGGAACCGTTGTCGCGCGCGACGGGGTTGTGCTGCGGACGCGCCACTGGGCGCCGGACGGCGAAGGATGGGCGCGCCTGCTGCTCGTGCACGGGATCGCCGAGCACTCCGGTCGGCACGAGCGGACCGGGGCGCGGTTCGCCGGGGCGGGCATCGACGCGTGGGCCTTCGATCTGCGCGGCTTCGGCGGCTCGGGCGGGCCGCGCGCGTTCGTGCGCCGCTGGGATGACTACCTGGATGACGTCGCGGACCGACTTGCCGGCCTGCGCGACGGTCGGCCGCTGGTCCTGATGGGCCATTCGATGGGCGGGTTGATCGCCCTGACGTATGCCGAAAGCGCGCGCCCGGCGCCGGACCTGCTGGTCCTGAGCTCGCCGGCGATGAGCGCTGGAGTTCCGGCACCGGTGCGGCTGCTGGCGCCACTCCTGGGGCGCGTGACGCCGATGCTGCGCCTCTCCAACAACCTGCGGGCGGAGCAGCTGTGCGCCGACCCGGCGGTGGGGGAGGCGTACTTCGCCGACCCGTTGGTGGTGCCGCGCTCCACGGCGCGGCTGGGGGCCGAGCTGTTCGCGGCCATCCAGCGCTCCCACCGCGACCTGGGCCGGCTGCACGTGCCGACCTTCGTCACGGTTGGGTCGGCCGACACGATCGTGCCGCCAGCGGGCTCGGAGCCGCTCGGCGCGCTCCCCAACGTCGAGCGACGCGTGTACCCGGGGATGCGGCACGAGACCTTCAACGAGCCGCAGGGCGAGCAGGTGGTGGCCGACATCCTGGCCTGGCTCCGGCGGCAGACGGGGCGGGCGGCCGGGTAGGCGGCTCGCTGGGCTGACGCCCCGCCGCGTCCCGTTTCAGGGTCCCGCCCGGCGGCGCCTGCCGGGGAGGACTCCCAGGCCGCACAGCCGCCCCCGGTTGACCCGCGGCTTCCGCGGGCCGGGCTACCGTCTCCGTTTCGGCGCGTGGCGATAATGGGACCTGACCATGCGCGCGACGCGACGATCCGTTCTGGCGCTGGTGTTGGCCCTGCTTGGCTTGCTCCCGGCCAGCGCGCTGCCGGCTGCGGCGGTGGCGCTCCGTCCGGCGCTGCCCCCGGTGGTTTTCCACGGGGACCGGGCCGAGCGGGTGGTGGCGCTCACCTTCGACGACGGCTACAACGTGGCTGCCTGCGCCGCGATCCTGGCGATCCTGGAGCGCGACGAGGTGCCGGCCACGTTCTTCCCGGTGGGGGAGGCGGTGGGCTGGCATCCCGCCTTCTGGCGGCTGGTCGACGCGGACGGATACCCGATCGGCGATCACTCGCTGACCCACCCCTTCATGACCCGCCTCTCGTACGCCGACCAGCTCGCCCAGCTCGTGGACTCGCGCGCGCTCATCACGGGAGTCCTGGGCCATCCCATGACCCCGCTCTTCCGCCCGCCCTACGGCGCGGCCGATGCGACGACCCTGGCTGCGGCCCGGGCCGCGGGCTTCGCGGCCCTGGTCTTCTGGGACACCAGCGCCGCCGACACGAGCCTGCACGGGACCCCTGCCGAGATGATCCGGGACGCCGAGCGGGGCCGGGATGGCTCGATCATCCTGCTGCACTGCGGACCGGCGGTCACCCCGCAGATCCTGCCCGCCATCATCGCCTGGTATCGCGCGGCGGGATACGGTTTTCGCACCGTCCCGGAGCTCCTCGGGCTGCCGGGGAGGGCCCCGAGCTGGCCCAGCCGCTGCCCGCGCATGGTCGACCTGGACGCGCGGCCCTGCTGAGACCCGATGGTGGCCGGGTCCGATCGACACCGAGGCAGCTGCGGCACGCCCTGGCCGGTTGGGCGGGGCTCGCGCGGACGACCCGGTGGGAGGGGTGGGCCGGAAGGGGGCGGAAACAGGCTGCGCCAGCGGCACCATGACCGCTGCAATCGCCACGGACGCCGAAACCGCCGTCCCGGTTCCTGCCGGAGCGGCGGTTTCACGTTCAATCGATGGAGCCGACACTCGGATTTGAACCGAGGACCTGCTGTTTACGAAACAGCTGCTCTACCGCTGAGCTATGTCGGCGCGGTGGCTATGGTACCAGCCCGCTCCACGCTCGGCAGGTCCCCGGCACCGTGGTGCCACCCGGTGCCACTCGGTGCCGCCCGGCGCCCGCCCATCTCTCCGGCCCGCGTACGATTGCCGGACGCTGTTCATGCCGCGAGCACAGGCGTGGCTCGCACGGAGGCGAAGCCCAGTCACCGCCCGGCTGCGGTGGTCTTCTCGCCCGTTTGGGAGGCGATCAGGTGGACCTGACCATCCACGGGGCGCGGCTCGACCGGACCCACCAGCAGGTGGACATCGGGATCGACGGCGGCCGCATCGTCGCGATCTCGCCGGCGGTGCTGCCGGCGGGCCGCACAGCCATCGATGGGCACGGGCAGATGGTCGCGCCGCCCTTTTTCGAGCCGCACTTCCATCTCGACAACCCGCTTCTGGGCGCCGGCACCAACACCAGCGGCACCCTGAGGGAGGCGATCGAGCTCTACGGTCGCATCAAAGTCGAGCGCGATCCTGACGAGCTGGTGCGCCTTGCGTCGCTCGCGGTTCGCCAGAGCCTGGCCCACGGGGTGCTCTGGTTCCGTAGCCACGTCGACATCGATCCCAGCGTCGGCCTGCGGCTGCTGCGCGGCGTCCGTGCGGTCAAGGAGCGCTTCGCCGGCGTGGTGGATATCTCGATCATCGCCTTCCCCCAGCTGGGGCTGGCCCGCAGCCCCGAGACGGTCGAGCTGATGTACGCAGCCATGGAGCAGGGGGCAGACCTGGTCGGCGGCATCCCCCATCACGAACGCGACATGGACGACGCCGCCCGCCAGATCGAGCTGCTCTTCGAGATCGCCCAGCATGCGGACGCCGACTTGGACCTGCACGTGGACGAGTCCGACGATCCGTACTGGCAATCGCTGGGCCTGCTCGCTGAGGCGACGATCCGACACGGCTACCAAGGCCGGGTCAACGCCAGCCACATCTGTGCCTCGGCCGCCTGGCACAGTGAGACGCTCGCGCGGATCATCGGTGCGGTGCGGGATGCTGACATCAACATCGTCACGCTGCCGCTGACCAACCTGGTCCTCCAGGGACGGGGGGATCGGCCGCCCATCCGGCGAGGTGTCCCGCCCCTGGATCGGCTGCTCGCGGCCGGCGTCAACGTGGCCGTGGGGCACGACGACCTGGCCAACATGTTCTATCCCTTTGGCAACCTGAACCCGCTCTACGCGGCCAACGTGGCGGCCCACGCCGGGCACCTGACGACGCCGGAACTGATCAGGGCTGCTTTTGAGATGCCGGGCTACCGGGCCGCGCGGGCGTTCCGGATGCAGGCGTACGGGATCCAGGTGGGCCTGCCCGCCAATCTCGTGCTCCTGCCGGTGGAAACGGAACTCGATGCGCTGCGGCTCCATCCGTCTCCCACGCTCGTGATGCGGGAGGGGCGAGTGCTGGTCCGGACGCGGACCGAGCAGACCTTCGACCCGGCGGTCCCGGCCTGAGCGTAGGGCCGCGCCAACGCGGCCGCCTCAGCATGCGCCTGCAAGGCGCCAAGCTTGCTGAAAACCGGGCCTGACCTCCGCTGACCGTGGACTGCTCGTACCCGCGCGCCGCCCGGCTGCGCGGGTGACGGCTGCCACCGCCGCGTGGCAGCATCAGGCCATGTTGGAGACCCGTTTCCGTTCCGCTGGTCGGCTGCGGCGGCCGATTTCCGTCCTCCTGGTGCTCACGCTCGCGACGCTCGTCGTCGGTGGGGCCATGATCCCCGGGTCAACCGTTGCCCTCGGGTCGGCTCCCGCGACGAACGGCGCGTTCACGGCTGCGTTCGCGCCGTCGGTCCGGTTCACCCCGCAGCTCACCGACCGGCTCGCCGCGACGTTGGCACGCCTCCGCGCGGTCTATCACCTGCCCGGCCTGCAGGCCGCGATCCGTTACCCCGACGGTACCGGTTGGCAGGGGCACGCGGGTTTCGGGGACCTGGTGGCGCACCAGGCGATGGGGAATCTCACTTTGCTCGACGCCGGAAGCATCACCAAGACCTTCGTCGCGGCGCTGACGTTACAGCTCGCGTCGCAGGGTGTCCTCTCGCTCGACGACCCGGTCAGCCGATGGCTGCCCGATCTGCCATATGACCCGGGGCTGACCATCCGGGAGCTGCTCGACCACACCAGCGGCATCAACGATCCGTTCAACCAGCCGGCGTTGCTCGATGCGCTCGACGACCACCACCGCACGCCCTGGACTCCCGCCCGGGTGCTCGCCTACCGCGGCCGGACGCTTTTTGCGCCCGGCACCGGCTACGCCTATTCGAATGGGGACTACATCCTGCTCGGCGAGGTGATCGAGCGCGCGACCGGGTCCACCCTCGTGGACCTGCTGCGGGCGCGCTACTTCGCGCCACTGCATCTCACGCACACGTTCCTGCAGAGCGAAGAGCCGATCCATGGCCTGGCCGCGCACGGATACGAATACACCAGCTTCGCCACCTGGGCCGTGAAGGACCTCTCGGACGGCACGCCGTACCTGCCCTACACGTCCCTCGCCACAGCGCTCGGCGCGGCCGGCGCACTGGTGAGCACGTCGGACGACCTGGCGCGCTGGGCGCTCTATCTCTACCGGGGCCGGGTGCTTGCGCCTCCGGCACTGCAGCAGATGCTCGACTTCAGCCTCACCAGCGCATTTCACCCGCCGCTTCCCTACGGCCTGGGCGTGGAGCGCCGCAGCCTGCTCGCTTTCGGCTCCTGGGGCCACGCGGGCGCGCTCTCCGGGTTTCGCGCTGCGATGCGCTACTTCCCCGACGCGGGTGGCGTGTCGATCGTGGTCATGACCAATGCCGATCGGGTCAACCCGGACCTCCTGGTGCGGGCGCTGCTCGGCGTCCTCTATCCGGCCGGCGCCTGACGTCCAGGGCCGGGCGAGCCGCCGCAGTTCCTCAGGCCGTCAGAAGAGCGGTCAGCATCCCGTAGTAGGTGGGCACTTCGTAGGCGAGCAGTTCGGAGACGAAGGGCCCGCCGTCCTCCTGGAGCGCCCCGTGCAGCACCAGCATCTGCCACCAGGAATCGGCGACCGCGGCCTCCACCTCGCCGGGATCCAGCGTCAGCAGCTCCTCCAGCGCGCCCCGCTTCACCAGGTCCGCCACCAGGGTGTCGAACGCGGCCGACGCGGGCGTGTAGCCGTAGGGGCCGTCGGCGCGGTGGCCGTGTCCCTGGTCGGCGCTGGCGATCACCGCGATCTGCCGGCCGAGGGCCCGGGCTGCCCGGACGAGCGCCACGCCCGCGCGCCTGTGGGCGTCGGCGTCGAGCTCGCGGGCAGGCGCCACCAGCACCACCGGGAGGTCGGGCGCGGCGCGCAGGATGGGCCAGAGGGGAATGAGTGCACCCCAGTCGAGCGGGGCAACCGATTCCGCGGGGCTGTTGGCGCCGAAGGTTACGGCCGCAGCCGGGAGTCCCGCCTCGGCCATCCGGTCGACGGTTTCGATTGCCAGCTCGCGGTCGACCCGGCACCGCAGCGAGAGCGGTCGGGGCGCGTCGTCGAGGGTACCGGCCAGCTGGCCTGCGGTGACGACCGCCAGGTGGCCGGCGACGTGCAGGTTGTGCGGGGTGACGATGACGACCGTGTCGGGCCGGGCTGCAGCGACCCGCCTGCCGAGCTCGGCCATCGCCTGCTGGGTGCGGGGCGCCAGGCCCACCGTCTGTGCGTCGCACGCTTCGGGGATCGCGAGCTCCCCGTGGGGCGCGATGGCCCCGATGACCACGGTCCGGCGCATCCTTGCAGGATACCCGCACGGCGGGCGCTGAGCCGACCGGCGGCACCGGCCGGCTCAGCGGCGCAGGATCGTCGCGGGGCCCATGGCCCTCCGTGCCCGGCGGGCGCTGCGGTGGACGGCGGGCAGCGCGTGGTGCGGTCGGCCGCCTATGCGGCGAGGGGCTGCTCCGCGAGCGTCTCCTCGGCGACGTTCGCCACCCAGTGGCGGTCGTGGAACGGCGCGGTGAGCCGGTAGCGAAGGCCGTCGCCGGTCTTGGCCAGAGTCCGGCACTCCATCCAGAGCTCGCCGTTTCGGTAGACGAAATCCATGGGCTGCCCGCAGGACGAGCAGAAGAGATAGTGCTGTTGTGCAAGCTCGACGCGTTCGCGAGTCTGTTCCATTGCGTCCATTTGTATACCTCCGTCCAGGCCCACGGCCGGTAGCCGCGGATCTGGAACGATCAAGAACTGCGGGCAGTGTACCATTCGTGTTCTGGATCGGTCAAGAACCCCGGCGCGCCGCTTCAGCCGGTGGCGCGCTGGACATGGGGCGCCGCGGACACGGGGCGCCTGGACGGCTGGGCTGCGGGGAGGAGATGCCATGCAGAGCGGCGACGAACGGAGGCCCGCGCCGAGGAGACACCTGACGCTGCGGGACCTGGCTGCCTCGCTGGGGGTCTCCAAGACGACCGTTTCCAACGCCTTCAGCCGGCCCGACCAGCTCTCAAAGGAGTTGCGCCTTCGGGTGCTGGAGGCGGCGCAGCGGTCCGGCTACGCCGGGCCTGACCCGGCGGCGCGCATGTTGCGTACCCGTCGCGCCGGTGCCCTGGGACTGGTCTTCCCGGATACCCTGCCCTACGCGTTCGACGACCAGACCGCCGTCGCGCTGCTCCAGGGGATCGCCGAGGCCTGCGAGGAGCGGCGCATGGGCCTCTTCATCGTCCCCGGCATGCACAGTGCGCCGGACTCGCACGCGGTACAGGCTGCCGCGGTGGACGGGTTCATTGTCTACTCCCTGCCTCGCGGCACGGACGTGCTGCCGCTGGTGCTGGGCCGGCGGCTGCCGGTGGTCATCGTCGATCAGCCGCGTCTGGAGGCGGTCCCGAGCGTGGGGATAGACGACCGAGCCGCGGCTGCCGAGGCTGCACGCAACCTGCTCGGGCTGGGGCATCGGTCGTTCGGCATCGTCACCCTGCCGTGCCAAGCGGACGGCTACCTGGGCCCGGGCACCGGCTCCCGCCTCGAGGCGTGTGCGTACGAGGTGACGGCCAACCGGCTGGCCGGGTATCGCGCGGGGCTGCAGGAGGCCGGCATCGGCCCTGAGGCAGTGCCGGTGTTCGAATGCGCCCGCAACGACGAGGACGCCGGGCACCTCGCCGGCCGATACCTCCTGGACCGGACGCCCCGGCCGACCGCGATCCTTGCCATGGGGGACCGGCTGGCGCTGGGGGTCCTGTCCGCGGCGCGCCAGATGCAGCTCGACGTGCCGGCAGATCTCTCGATCATCGGTTTCGACGATATTCCCGCTGCCGCCCGCAGCCGACCATCCCTCACCACGGTGCGGCAGCAGTTGCGCCTCAAGGGCTACGCGGCTGCGCGGATGCTGCTCGAACCGTCCGGGAGCGAGGAGATGGCCCCGGGCGCAAGCCAGGGCGAGGGGCACGTGGAGTTGCCGACGGAGCTGGTGGTCCGGCAGACCACGGGGCCCGCCCCTGTGCGCCGGGCGCCCCGCGAATAGCCACTCGACCAAGGGTCACCCGCGCGGCGCTTCTGCCGACGTCGCCCTCGGCTGGACTTTCTACCTGCATCGTGATGCAATAGCGCCCACTTGCAATAAGCGCGCGTGGAGCGCGGCCGAGCGCGCGCCGGGCGCAGGCGCAGGACAGCGCAACCGGGAGGTCGGTGACCCATGCACATTCCGGACGGCTATCTGAGCCCCATCGTCTCGCTTGGCCTGGGCGGGGTGACGGTGCCGGTCTGGGCCATGGCCACCCAGCGCGTGAAGCAGGTGCTCAACAACCGCACGGTCCCGCTGCTCGCGATCTTCGCCGCGCTCTCCTTCACGATCATGATGTTCAACGTGCCGGTCCCGGGCGGCACCACCGCGCACGGCGTCGGGGGGACGCTCATTGCCATCGTCCTGGGTCCCTGGGCCGCGGTGATCGCCGTGAGCACGGCCCTGATCATCCAGGCCCTCTTCTTCGGCGACGGCGGTGTGCTGGCCATCTTCGCGAACTGCCTCAACATGGCGATCATCCTGCCGTTCGTGGGATACGCGACCTACCGGCTGCTGGCGGGCCGGGCCCCGATCCTCTCACCCCGCCGGGCCTGGGCCGCTGCCATCGGCAGCTACGTGGGGATCACGGTCGCCGCGTTGGCGGTGGGGATCGAGCTCGGCATCGAGCCGATCTTCTTCACCCAGAACGGCCACCCGCTCTACAGCCCCTACACGCTCGAACAGGCGGTCCCGGCCATGGTCGCGGCTCACGCCTTTGGCGCCTCCATCGTGGAGGCGCTCATCACCGGGCTTGGCGTGGCCTACTTCCAGAAGCGGCACCCGGAGTACCTGACCTCGCTCCGGTCGATCTTCGCGCCCGGGGCCGAGGGCGAGGGGCGCGCCATTCCTCGGCCGCTCTGGCAGGTGATCCTGGGCGCTGGCGTGGTTGCCGCCGCGTTGCTGGCCGTGCTCGGGCTGGCCATCGGGGGCGGGAACCCGGGGCATTTCTACGGCGCCGACTGGTCGCGGGTCAGCTGGCCCGACATCGGCACCATGCTGCTGGTGACCGCCGTGCTCGGACTGATCCTGGTGCCGCTGGCCCACTGGATCCTTCCCGCATCGATCAAACGAGTTGGCGCGACCTTCGTCGCCATCGCGGTCATCGCCCCGCTGGGGCTGATCGCCCCCGGGATCGCGTATGGGGAGGGCAGTCCGGAGGAGGTGCGGGCGGCATTCGGGTACGTGCCGCAGGGGCTGCAACAGCTTTCGGGCGTGTTCAGCGCGCCGCTCGGCGGGTACAACCTGCCGCTCCCCTTCTTTGACGGCGCCAACGCGCCCCTCTGGCACGCCGCCATTGGCTACGAGATCGCGGGCCTGCTCGGGATCCTTGTCATCGGCGGCCTGGTCCTGGGGCTCGCCCGGCTGCTGGGGAACGGCAACCCGCCCGAGACGGACCGGGCGAGCGGCACGGCGTGAGCGGCAGTGTGGCCGCCGCCCCGGTTGCCCCCACGCGCCGGCGCCGGGGCAGGGGCAAGGTCGGGTGGCTCGAGCAGACGGTGGGGGGGATCACGGGCTCCATCGAGCATGCGATCTTCACGGAACAGCACGCGCGCCAGGCGGGCTTCCTGCAGGGATTGGACCCGCGCGCCAAGCTCGGGATGTTCCTGGCCGTCATCCTGGCGGCGAGCCTGACCGGGTCGCTGACCGTGCTGGCCGCGCTGTACGCGCTGGTGCTGGGCGCTGCGGGCGCCAGTCACCTGCCGTACGGCTACTTCGTGAAGCGGGTCTGGCTCGGCATCCCGTTCTTCGCCGGCATGGTCGTGATCCCGGCGCTCTTCCTGGTGCCCGGCCCCCGGCTCTTCTCGGTCCCGGTCGGTCCGATCGCGATTGCACCCTCGGTCCCGGGGATCGTGGGCGGGATCATCTTCGTGGCCCGGGTGGGGGTCAGCGTCTCGCTCGCCGTTCTGCTGGTGATGACCACGCCGTGGGCCGACATCCTCAAGAGCCTGCGCGTCCTCCACGTCCCCCAGGTCTTTGTGCTGGTGCTCTCCATGACTTACCGCTACATTTTCCTGTTCCTTCACACGGTCAACGGCGTCCTCCTGGCCCGTAAGAGCCGAGTGGTGGCCCCGACGAGCGGGGCCGAGCAGCGGCGCTGGATCAGCGGGACGGTCGGCAACCTGGTGAGCCGCGCCTTCAAGATGAGCAACGACGTGTACGGGGCGATGATGGCCCGGGGCTTCACCGGGGAGATCCGCGCCTACAGCGCGTACCGCCTCCGGCCGGCCGACCTGGCGGCCCTCACCGGCTCGCTGGCCGTGGCCGCGGCGGCTGTGCTGGCTGGCCGGTTCGTCTCGTGAGTCCGGTCGAGCGCCCGCTGGTCTATTCGCTGCGGGGGGTGCGGTACGTCTACCCCGGCAACCACGTGGCGCTGGACGGCATCGACCTGGAGATCCGGGAGGGGGAGCAGCTGGTCCTGCTGGGCGCCAACGGGAGCGGCAAGTCGACCCTGCTCAAGCTCCTTGACGGGATCATCGCGCCGCTCGCGGGGACCATGCAGGCGCTGGGCAGGGAGATCGCCGCGGTGGTCGATGGTCAGGATGCGTTCCAGTTCCACCGGGAGGTGGGCCTGGTCTTCCAGGACCCCGACATCCAGCTCTTCAGCGCGACGGTCTTTGACGACGTTGCCTTCGGGCCGCTCCAGCTGGGGCTGTCCGCGGCAGAGGTCAAGCGCCGCTGCGATGCGGCGCTTGACCTGATGGAGATCCAGGGGCTGGCGCAGCGGGCGCCGTTCGAGCTTTCGGGTGGGGAAAAAAAGCGGGCCGCGATCGCCTCGGTCCTCTCGCTGGAGCCGAGCGTGGTCCTCCTCGACGAGCCCACCGCGTCGCTCGACCCGCGCACCAAGTGGGTCCTGGTGAACCTGATCGGCCGGCTGGCCGGGCAGGGTCGGACGCTTGTGATCGCAACCCACGAGCTGGAGATCGTGCCCATCATCGCCGACCGCGTGGTAGTCCTGGGCGAGGAGCGGAAGGTGCTCGCCGACGGAGCCCCGGAGGCGATCCTGGCCGATCGCGATCTGCTGATCCGGGCCAACCTGATCCACGAGCATCTCCACCAGCACGGTCAGCTGCGCCACGTGCACGCGCATCCGGTGGGCGACGATCATCACGACGCCGAGATCCCGGTGGCGGGCCCGGACGGCGGGTGGCCGGTGCCGGACTGGGCGACGGAGGCCGAGCGACCCGAAGGGCGCCCTGCCTGACCCCGCCCCCGGTGTGTACCTCCAGCGGTTGAGTCGCGCGGTGGCTGACAAGCCGATGGCGGACAAGCCGATGGCTGACTCGCGCCTCCCTGCGGTGCGTCCGATTGTGGTGGCGCCCGCGCCGGTCCTGCGTGCCCCCGCGCGCCCCGTGCGCCTGCCCGACCCGGGAGTCTCGCGGCTGGTGGACGAGCTGTTCGCCACCATGCGGGCGAACGCCGGGCTGGGGCTTGCGGCGCCCCAGCTGGGGGATTCGCTCAGGGTGGCGGTGGTGGAGGCCGAGGGCCGGCAGTTCGTCCTGGTGAACCCAACCCTGGTGGCGGCGCGGGGGAACGTGCCCGGCTGGGAGGGCTGCCTCTCGGTCCCCTACCTCGTGGGCTGGCTCGGCCGGCCTGCCGAGGTGGTGGTGACGGGGCTGGACCTGGCCGGGCACCGCGTCCGGTGGCGTGCGCGGGGCCTTGCCGCCCGGGCGATTGCCCACGAGCTGGACCACCTGGAGGGCCGCCTCTACCTGGACCGGATCGCGCCGGCGGGCCGCCCGCAGGACCTGGTGGACACCCGCGAGCACCCCACGCCCCCGGCCCGCCGGACGTAGAGCGGCCCGAACGGTTACCCCGGGCCGTGCAGCGGCCTTCTGTCTGGCGGTGCTTGGGGGGCGGGCTATCCGCCCAGCTCGGTGCCCGCTTCCACCATGGCAGTCGCGCCGGCCTCCGCCGCGCCTGCCGGGGCGATCGCTGCCTGCGTCTTGCGGAGCGGGATCTCCTGCAGGAAGAAGGCGGCCACCGTCGCCACCGCGGCCAGGCCTGCCCCGATCAGGAAGACTTCGTCGATGCCGTCCGCGATGGCGGTCGCCCGGATCGTCTCCAGCTGTCCTGCGATCGCCGCTCCGGCCGCGCCGTACGGGGCCAGCGCCTGCGCGATCTCGGCGTTGGTCGCGTTCATCAGGGCCTGCGCGTTCTGCGTGAGTGAACCGGCATGCGCCTGGACCGGCGCGGGCAGCGCGCGGAGGCCGCTCTGCACCCCGTCAGTGAACCGGTTGGTCATCAGCGATCCGAGGAGCGCGGCGCCCACCGCGCCGCCGATGGACCGGAAGAACTGGAGCGAGGCGGTCACCACTCCGAGGCGCTCCACCGGGAAGGCGTTCTGGACGATGATGGTGAAGAGCGCCATGGACGTGCCGAGCCCAAGTCCCAGCACCACCATGTCGCGCACCAGGACGCTGTTGCCGGTATGGACGGTCATGGTGCTGAGCAGTGCCATGCCGAGCGCGACCACGGCCGTGCCCACGATGGCGAGAATCCGATATCGCCCGGTCCGGCTCAGGATCTGGCCGCTCACGATGCTCACCACGATCACGCCCACCATCATCGGTTCCAGGATCACGCCGCTGTCGGTGGCGGACTGCCCCAGCACGTCCTGGACGAAGAGCGGGATATACAGGATCGCGCCGTACATGCCGGCCATGGTCAGGAACGTGATCACCGCGGAGGCCGTGAAGACCTGGTTGCGGAACAGGTCGAGGGGGAGCGTCGGCTCCGGGGCCCGCCATTCGATGGCCAGGAATGCGATCCCGACCGCGATGGCCACCGCGAAGAGGCCCAGGATCTGGACGCTGTCCCAGGCGAAGGTGGTGCGGTTGTCAGGCTGCGTGCTGCCGAGGGAGATCGCAAGCAGGAGCGGCACCACCGACCCGATCAGCGCCGCCGAGCCCAGCCAGTCGATGGTGTGCCGGCGGTGCAGCGCGGTGTGGCTGGGGAAGGCCAGGAAGACCGCCAGCAGGGCCAGCGCCCCGAAGGGGACGTTCACGTAGAAGACCCAGCGCCAGGACCAGTTGTCGGTGATGTACCCGCCCAGGGTGGGGCCGACAATCACGGCCAGCCCGAAGACCGAACCCAGCAGCCCCTGGTACTTGCCGCGCTCGGCGGGCGGGAAGATGTCGCCCACGATCGCCTGGGCGATCGGCATCATGGCCCCCGCGCCCAGCCCCTGGAACGTCCGGAAGACGATCACCTGATCCATGGTCTGCGCCAGGCCAGAGAGCATGGATCCTGCCAGGAAGACCGCGATCCCGAGCAGGTAGAGCCACTTGCGGCCGAAGATGTCGGAGATCTTGCCGAAGATCGGCACCATCGCGGTGGACGCCACCAGGTAGCCGGTGATCACCCAGCTGTAGTGGTCGAGGCCGTTGAGGTCGCCCACGATCTTGGGCAGCGCGGTGCCCACGATGGTCTGGTCGAGCGAACCGAGCCACATGCCGAGCATCACCGCGCCGAGCGTGATGAACTGGCGGCGCCGGTCGATCCGGACCGCGACTTCGTCCGCGGCGAGAGCGGTCTCGCCCAGGTCCGGGGGAGGGTCGAGGCGTGCCTGTCCCGGCGTGGGGGTGCCCGTTGGGTCCGGTGCGTCGGGCATCTCGGGCGCCCTGCGTGTCGCGGGCGAGTCGGCGTCGTTCGCGGCGGCTCCACGCCGGCGCGACGGCAGCTGCACGGTCATGCGCTGGGCTCCTTGGATCGAGCGATGATCAGGGTCAGCAAGCGGTCGAACTCCGCCAGCTCGGTTGGGTTGAGCAGGCCCAGGGCCTGCCGCATGGCATCCATCCGGAGGCCATCGATCTCGGTCACGAGCGCGGCGCCCGCGTCGGTGATCTGGCACTCGACGACACGACGGTCGTCGGTCCGGTGCGCCCGCATCGCGAGCCCATGGCGTTCCATCCGGTCCATGGTCCCCGTCGCGGTGGCGGGATCCACGCCGAGCCAGGCCGCGAGTCGAGTCATGGAAGCCGGCCCGTGGCGCTGCAGCCAGAAGAGGAGCCGCAGCTGCCCAAAGGTGAGGTCCGTGGCCACAACCCACGAGGGGATCTCGGGCCGGCGCAGCCGGACGGCCTCCCGGACGTGTTCGAGCACGGCCTCTCTTTCTTCCGAGGAGAGCAGGGCCGCGTTCGACATGGCCGGTATTTTGTGTGGCCCCAGATCATCTGTCAAGGATGAAGGGTTGGCAGACGCGCGGCGCGTTCAGGAGGTGACGGCTGGTGCGCGGCCCGGTCCGGGCGGCCGATGTTGCCCCCTGTCGTGCGCAATCGTTGTGCCTGTCCTCAGGGCCGAATGTATGCCCATCCCTTGTGCTGGCGGCGGACCAGGTGGGCAATCCCTGAAGGCACCACCGTGAATCCGGCCGCAAGGTCTTCCCGGGGAATGCCGGCGGTCCGTGCTCCGGTGCAGCCGGCGTACAGAAAAGCCGCAGACGGCACGCTGGGTACCGTCTGCGGGTGACGGGGAACCTGGCGTCAGGCCGCCGGAGTTGTTGAGGCAGCGCTGCCCGCTTCGGCCTCGAGGGCGGCATTGATCTCCGCCGTCGCCTGCTCCGACAGGGAGGTCTTCAGGACTTCACCACCCAACGGGGCCAGGGCCGCCACGGCCTTGTCCTCCGTCCACTTCAGGAGGAAGAGGACGAGGGCGGCACGGCCCGGCTTGAGGACGTCCTTGGTGCGTTCCCGGAAGTCATCCTTGATGCCCCAGTCGCGCATGGTCCCTGCCACGGCGCCGATGAGCCCGCCGATCAGGAGGCCGCCGACCGGGATGAAGAAGAGCAGCCCGATCAGGAGGCCGAAGAAGCCGCCCATCAGCGCTCCTGAGCTGGTGGCGCCGGTCTTGGTGACCATCCGGGTCTTGCCGTCCGGATGCTTCACCACCACTGCTGCCCCGGCCACCTGCACCACCAGGTCGTGCTCGAGCTGCGAGACCACCTCGAACGCGCGCTCGGCGGTCGCTTCATCCGGGTAGCCGATCACAACGAGATCTGCCACGGCCTGCCTCCATTCGTTGCCCAACGCCACCAGCTTGCCGAGTTCCCGGGGCCCGGGACCGCGGCCGGCTACTTCTCCTCGGGGACCCAGTGCTGCTCGCTCGGCGAGTGGCCGCCGCCGGTCGGGCCGGTGGGCTCGTCGGTGGCTGGCTCCTGCTCCTCGGGCGTGGCTTCCTCGCCGGCCCACTCCTTGTCGCTCCAGCGCTTCGGGTTCGCCTCGTCGCGGGCTTCCTCGCCAGCCCACTCGTGACGATCCCAATCGGGATTCTTGGTGTCCTGCTTCTCTGTCATGACCGAACGGGCCCTCCTGCCCTGGCCGGTCGCCGGCGCCCCCGCTGGGCGCACGGGCAGATCACGGTCCAGCGGCCCGTAGCATACGGGTCCCGGCGACCAGGGCAACGCTCATCTGGAGCGAAGGCAGGCCAGCGCGGCGGCACCGTGGCGGCAGATGGTCCACGGGCGCGCGGCGATCTCCGCGGGGCCTGCGCAGTAGACTGGCGGCGTGGAGAGCGTTGACCCGCAGGCGTCGGGCAGAGCCACACACCAGTCCGGCACGCCCCAGGCCCAACCCGAACCGTCCCCCGGCCAGCCCGTTCCTGCGTCCTCTCCAGGCCAGCCTTCCGACGCGTCCGCGACGCAGGACTCCGGCACGTCCCCGGGCCAGCCTCCCGCGGGTCAGCCTTCCGGCCTCACCAGCGAGGAAGTACGCGCCCGGCTCGCGCAGTACGGCCCCAACGCGGTGGCCGAGGAGCATGAGCATCCCCTGCGGGCGCTGCTGGCCAAGTTCTGGGCGCCCGTCCCCTGGATGCTGGAGGTGGCCGTTGTCCTGGAACTCGCCCTGCGCGAGCCGGTGGAGGCGCTCATCTTCGCCGCCCTCCTCGTCTTCAACGGCGTGGTCGGGTTCGCCCAGGAGCGCCGCGCGGAGGGCGCACTGGCCCTGCTGCGGAGCCGCCTCCAGGTGCGCACGCAGGTGCGGCGTGACGGCGCCTGGCAGTCGGTGGCCGCCGAAGCCTTGGTGCCGGGCGACCTGGTGCATCTCCAGATGGGGGACCTGGTTCCCGCCGACACTCGCCTCAGTGACGGCGAGCTGGACCTGGACCAGTCTGCCCTGACCGGTGAGTCACTGGCCGTGCACCTGGTTGCCGGCGGGCTTGCGTACGCAGGCGCCACCGTCGTGCGCGGCCAGGGCTCGGGCGAGGTGACGGCCACCGGTGCCTCCACCTACTTCGGGAAGACCGCCGAGCTGGTGCGCAGTGCGCGGAGCCCCAGCCACCTCGAGCAGGTGATCATGGGGATCGTCCGCTACCTGGTCGGCATCGACCTGCTGCTGGTGGTGGCGCTCTTCGTGTACGCGGTGGTCACCGGCTTCCCGCTGGGGCAGCTGCTCCCGTTCTCCCTGATCCTGCTGATCGCATCGGTCCCGGTGGCTCTGCCCGCGACCTTCACGCTCGCGACGGCACTGGGCGCGCTGGACCTGGCCGGCCACGGGCTCCTGGTCACCCGCCTCTCGGCGATCGAGGAGGCGGCGGCGATGGACGTCCTGTGCACCGACAAGACCGGCACCATCACTGAGAACCGGCTCTCCGTCTCCACCCTGCGGCCGCAGCCTCCCTACGACGAAACGGCGCTGCTCCGCTACGCCGCGCTCGCCTCCGACGAGGCCGGCTCGGATCCGCTGGACCTGGCGATCCTCGAAGCGGCCCGCCAGCGCGGCATCGAGCCCGGCGCGCGGCTCCGCTTTGTCCCCTTCGAGCCTGCCACCAAGCGCGCGGAGGCCTATCTCTCCGACCCGGGCGGGGTGCAGCGGGTGGCCAAGGGCGCGCCGGACTGGGTGGCCAAACTGGTCGCGGCGCCGGGCCCGAACTGGGAGAGCGACGTGACGGCGCTTGCCGGAACCGGTGCCCGTGTGTTGGGAGTGGTGGCCGGTCCCGAGGCCGGGCCGCTCGAGCCGGTGGGAGTGTTTGCGCTCGACGATACCGTTCGCCCCGATTCGGCGGCGCTGGTGGCGCGCCTGCACCAGCTCGGGGTGCGGGTGGTCATGGTTACCGGGGACGCGCTGGCAACCGGGCGGGCGGTGGCGGAGCGCGTGGGGATCGGCACGCGTGCCTGCCTGGCGGACCGCCTGCGCACCGGTTCTCCGGCGTCCACCGACGACTGCGATCTGTTCGCCGAGGTCCTGCCTGAGGACAAGTTCCACCTGGTGCGCGGCCTCCAGAAGACCGGCCACGTGGTGGGGATGACCGGCGACGGGGTGAACGATGCGCCGGCGCTTCGCCAGGCGGAGGTGGGCGTGGCCGTCTCGTCGGCCACGGACGTGGCCAAGGCGGCCGCCAGCGTGGTCCTCACCACGCCAGGACTCGCCGATGTGGTGGCGGGGGTGGAGACCAGCCGCCGTATCTACCAGCGGATGCTCACCTACACGCTCAACAAGATCATCAAGACGTTCCAGATCGCGCTCTTCCTGAGTGTGGGGCTGCTGGCCACGGGACAGTTCGTGACCACGCCTCGACTGGTGGTGCTGCTCCTGTTCGCCAACGACTTCGTGACCATGTCGATCGCGACCGACAACGTCTCGTTCTCGCTGCGTCCCGATCGTTGGCCGGTGCGGGGGCTGGTGATGAGCGCCCTGCTCCTGGCCGTGCCGCTCCTGCTGGTCTCCTTTGGGGTGTTCTGGGCCGGTATCGCATGGCTGCACCTCGGCCCCGACCAGCTGCACACCCTGGTCTTCGTCTGGCTCGTTTTCAGCGGCCAGGCAACGGTCTATCTGGTCCGCGAGCGGGGTCGCTTCTGGAGCTCGATGCCGAGCCGCGCGCTTGCCATCAGCTCCGCAGCGGACCTGCTGGTGGTCTCGGCCCTGGCCCTCATGGGCTGGTTGATGACGCCGATCGGCGCGGCCGAGATCATCGCGATGTTCGTCTTGGCACTCCTCTTCCTGCTCGGCACCGACGCGTTGAAGGTCCGAGTGCTCCGCCGCGAGGGGCTCGCCTGAGGGCGGCGCGCCCGGCGCGGCGGAGCCCGGCGGCCCGGCGGCGGCGCGCGTGACTCCCTTTTCGAGCCCCCGACGGCCCGCGCGGCGGGGTCCAGCGCGGCGCCGCGGGAGCCCTTGACGGCCGGAGCGGCGGGCCTCCGCGCGCACTGCAGCGTCTCCACCGGCTGGGGCGCCGGAGCGGGCCCCGCTGCGGGTCAGGGAACGTCGTGCGGCCCGAGATCCGCCAGCGAGACCACGCGCGTCGCATTGCCCCAGGAGTCGGCCACGGGCAGGCGGGCCGCGGCCACCAGCCGCGTGCCGCCGGAGACCAGGAAGAGCGCGGCGAAGACCGGGTACCCCACCGGGGCGATGCCCAGCAGGATCGCTCCGGCGACCTGGCCCGCGGCTGTGGCTGAAGCGGTGATCCCCACGAACCTGCCCTGCTGGGTGAAGACCATGGGCCCCGATACCAGCCGGAAGAGGCGCTCGTTGGTGGCGATCTGGACGATGGCACCTCCGGCGCTCACCAGCAGCGCCACCACCACGAAGCAGAGGAGCGCCGCCGGGTTCTGCGGGAAACTGGCCAGCCCCAGGATCCAGCCCACCCCCAGGCTGACATAGGCCAGCCGAAGCAGGCGCGAAGAAGAAACCCGGTTGAGGAATCCGGCCCCGAAGGTGGATGCCACCACCGCGGCCGCGGAGGTGAGCGCAGAGAGCGCCACCGCCATGGAGGCCGTGGCGTGGAGCACGCTGATGATGAAGACGGCGTAATAGGGAGCGAGCCCCGACCCGACGCTTGCCAGGGTGGCCACGCCCACGAAGCTGGACCATCCGGGCGGCGGCGGCATTGCCGCAGTCGGCCGTGCCACGCGCACCCGTCCAGGGCGAGGCAGGCTCGCCAGCGCGGACAGCTCGAGCACGCCGGCCAGTCCGCCCACGAAGAAGGGGATCGCGTACGCGGCCAGGCCCAAGGCAGTCAGCGCGGGGTCGAGCAGCACGGCGATGATGGCCAGCAGCACCGCGCTGACGGCCAGCCCCAGGCCGACGACCCGCGGTGCCACGAAGCGCCGTTCGTCTTCCGGCAGGGTGGCCGCGAACCACGCTTGCTGGTTGGCACCGGCCACGCCCGAGAAGACGCCCAGGGCCGCGGTGGCCAGCACCAGCCCGACCACCAGGACGGCGCGGCTGGCACCCCCCGCGGCTCCGATCACGGTGAGCACGGCCAGCCAGAGGCCGCGCGTCTCGCCGAGCGCCGCGGCCACGATGGTCACGCCCCGCAGGTTGCCTCCCGTGCGCTGCAAGAGGTTCGGAACGGCCAGCTGCGCGGCCGGCCCCAGCAGCGCCACCGACGCGATCAGGGTGGTGAGGCCCGGTCCCAGGCCGAGGGTCATCAGGAGGGGGATGGTGAGGGCGGTGCCGGAGAGGGCGAGCACTGTCCCCTGGGTCAGGCCCAGCAGCAGGTAGGCGCGGTACCGGGGCCCGGCAAACGCCTGCCAGTCGGTCGCCAGGCGAGCCAGCCCGGCTCCCTGGGGGTTCAGGCCCGACGGACCATGCGGTTGGGGCGACACGGGCGACCTCAGCTCGGATATCGAGACATCCACGGCCGGAGCGACGGCCCTGCCCGGAGGTGCGTTCGACCGGGGAACGACCGGCATTCGGACGTCACGGGCAGACTAGCAGAGCACGCGCGATGGGACGGCAGCCGGGCCACCGGCCACTCGCCGGTGCCACTCGCCGGTGGCACTCGCCGCCGTTTGGCGGGGGTGCTAGCCTGCACGTGTTCGGCATCCGCAGCGTGAAGGAACCGTCATGGGCGCCATCCAACCGTGGCACCTGGTCCTGCTCTTGGTCATCGTCCTGATCGTGCTTGGGCCCGGCAAGCTGCCGGAAGTGGGCAAGAGCCTGGGCGAGACGATCCGCGAGTTCCGAAAGGCCACCGCAGAGACCCGGGACGCCATCTCTCTTCAGCCAACTGCCCAGCCGCCGGCTGCGGTGCCACCGGCCCCCATGCAGGCGGCGCCCATGGCGCCCGCCGTGGCTCAGGCTCCGGCGCCGGCCCCCGCACCCATCCCCGCTCAGCCAGCCCCCGTCGCGCCCGCACCCGTCGCGGCCGTGTCGGTGGCGCCCGCACCGGCCGAGGGCGAGGGCGCGCAGCCGCCCCAGTAGCCCCGCGGGAGCCGGCCGGGCAGGCACACCCGTCGCCGCGCGCAGTTGCGCGGTTCCCCGAGCCGGGACGAGGACCCGAGCCGGGCGCGCAACCCCTCCGGCTTGCGTCGAGCGGCCGCTCAACCGGGCAGGAAACTCAGCCGCACCGTCCGAACGTCGTTGTCGACGTTCGTGTCCAGGAGCGCGATCGACTGCCAGGTCCCGAGCGCCAGTCGCCCGGCCAGCACCGGCACGCACACCGACGGCGACGCCAGCAGCGGCACCACGTGGTCGGCGCCATGCCCCGGGCTCCCGTGCCGGTGCCGCCAGCGATCGTCGCGCGGCAGCAGGCGGTTCAGCGTCGCCAGCAGGTCCTCCTCGGACCCCGCCCCGAGCTCCATCACCACCAGCCCGGCGGTCGCGTGCGGCACGAAAACCGACAACAGCCCATCGCCCTCGCCCGCCACGAAGCGCGCGCACTGGTCGGTCAGGTCGAAGAGGCCCGGATGCCGGCCGGTCCGCACCACGAGCTCGGCGGTTTTCACGTGCGCAGGCTGACGGTCGGCCGGGCCGCCCGCGCGCTCCCCGTGCGCGAGCAAGGGGCCGCCGCCTCTCGCCAGCTCCTCAGTTGAGATCCTCCACCACGCCACCGGCGAGAAACAGGATGTCCTCCGCAATGTTCGTCACGCGGTCCCCGATCCGCTCCAGGTAGTGGGCGGCGAAGAGGATCCGCGTGCCCCGGTCCACGTTGTCGGGGTCCGCCCGCATCAGGTCGAGGACCACGTCGAAGCTGGCGTGGTACAGCCGATCCACCTCATCGTCCCGGCTCGCCACGGCCCGTGCCTGTGCCTCGTCCACCGCGACCAGTGCGACCAGGATGTCGTGGACCATGCCGGCGACCAGGTCGCCCATTCGGGGCAGGAAGACGTAGCGTCGCAGCGGGGGCTGCTGGGCGAGCTTCCGCACCTGCTTTGCCACGCTGCCGGCGTGGTCGCCCATCCGCTCCAGCTCGTGGGCCACGCGGTCCAGGGCCAGCAGGTACCGCAGGTCGCGCGCGACCGGCTGCTGCGTGGCGATGGTGGCGGTGATCAGCTCGGAGACCTGCGCCTGCAGGTCGTTGATGCGCCGGTCGTCGGCGATCACGCGCGCCGCCAGTTCCGCGTTGTGCGCCTGCATCGCCTCGGTGGCCGCCCGGATGGCTTCCTCCACGTAGGTGCCGACCTGGACGATGTCGTCCTGGATCTGGGCGAGTTCGCGGTCATACGTCTCGCGGTGGCCGTGCTCGAGCGGCAGCACGGAACCGGGATCGCCGACTCGACTGGCCTCGTTCATCACTGTACCCCCCTCACCCGAAGCGACCCGAGATGTAGTCCTCGGTCAGCCGGCGCCGCGGGTTGGTGAAGATCTGCGACGTTGGGCCGTCCTCGACCAGGTACCCGGCACCGTCGTCGCCGACGGTCAGAAACGCGGTCCGATCGCTCACCCGGGCCGCCTGCTGCATGTTGTGGGTCACGATCACGATCGTGTAGCTGGTCCGGAGCGCGTCGATCAGTTCCTCGATCTTGAGCGTCGACATCGGGTCCAGCGCCGAGGCGGGCTCATCCATCAGGACCACCTCGGGCTCCACCGCGATCGCTCGCGCGATGCAGAGCCGCTGCTGCTGCCCGCCCGAGAGGGCGCCGCCGGCCGCGTGGAGCTTGTCCTTCACCTCGTCCCACAGGGCGGCCCGGCGAAGGCTCCGCTCCGCGACCTCCTGGAGCAGGTGACGGTCGCGCACGCCGGCCAGTTTGAGCCCCGCCACCACGTTGTCGAAGATGGACATGGTGGGGAAGGGGTTGGGGCGCTGGAAGACCATCCCGATCCGCTGGCGGACCACCACCGGATCGACGCCGGGGCCGTAGATCGCCTCGCCGTCAAGCCGGACCTGCCCCCGGATGCGCGCCCCGGGGACCACCTCGTGCATCCGGTTGAGGCACCGGATCAGGGTGGACTTGCCGCAGCCGGATGGCCCGATGATCGCGGTGACGGAATTCGGCTGGACGGTGAGCGTGATGTCGCGCAGCACCAGGTGCTGCCCGTAGTACGCGTCGAGGTGCTCGATCTCGACGCCCACGGCGGCATGCTCCACCGCCAAGTCGTCGCGCTCGGCCACCTCGATGGCACGCGCCCGGAGCGTGGCTGGCGGATGGGCCGCGGGCGCCAAGGCGTCCGCCTGCGTCGGCTGGCCGGTGGAGGCCGGATCGTCGATCGCCGGCAAGACGCTGCTCGCCTCCTGGGTCATCACGGACATCAGTCTACGGTCCATCGGGTGCGAGGCCTATGCGCCACGCACGGTGCGGCGCCGCAGCACGAAGCGGGTCAGCACCGAGAAGGCAACCACCAGGAAGACCAGCACCAGCGAGGCGGCCCACGCCTGCCGGTGCCAGCTGTCGTACGGACCCGACGCGTAGACCCAGATCCGGAGCGGCAGCGCATCCATGGGCTCGGTGAGGGAGGTGGTCACGCGCTGGTTGCCGAGGGCGGTGAAGATCAGGGGCGCCGTCTCTCCCGCGATGCGCGCCACCCCCAGCAGGATCCCGGTCACGATGCCGCTGGCCGCGGCCGGCAGCACCACCCGCACGATCGTTTTCCAGGGCGGGATGCCGAGCGCATAGGCCGCCTCGCGCACGGATCCCGGGACCAGCCCCAGCATCTCGTCGGTGACGCGCGCCACGATCGGGATGATGATGATGCCCAGGGCGATCGCACCGGCGAGACCGCTGAAGGAGCTCATGGGGACCACCACCAGGCCGTAGGCGAAGAGCCCGATCGCGATGGTGGGGACGCCGGCCAGGACGTCCACCAGGAAGCGGATCGCCGTCGCGCCGCGCCCGCCCGCGTACTCCCGCATGTAGATGCCGGCCAGGACCGCCACCGGGGTCCCGATCAACGTTCCGAGGCCCACCATGATGAGCGTGCCCACCACCGCCGGTGCCACGCCCCCGCCGGGGAAGCCGGCCGGCTCCGGCGACTGCGTGAGCAGGGCGAGGTTGAGTGCCGGGAGCCCCTCGAGCAGGACGTAGGCGAGCACCAGCACCAGGGGAACGGCGGCCACGAGGGCAGCCAGGCCGAGCAGGATGCGCATGGCGCGGTCAGTCGCGCGGCGGCGCCGCAGGTTCCGGCCGGGGATGCGCATCGGTACGCTGGCCCCGCTCACGCGAGGAGGCTCCGCGAACTGGCGCTGTAGGCCACCCGCCAGACCAGCAGCCGGGCCGCCGCATTGATCACCAGCGTGATGAGCAGCAGGAGCAGCCCGATCTCGATCAGGGAGCTGCGGTAGAGGTCGGTGGTGGCCTCGGTGAACTCGTTGGCGATGACGCTTGCCATGGTGTATCCCTGCGAGAGGAACGAGAGCGAGATGGTGGGCGCGTTGCCGATCACCATGGTGACCGCCATCGTCTCCCCCACGCCGCGCGCCAGTCCGAGGATGCCCGCGCCCAGGATCCCGCTGCGGGCGTAGGGCAGCACGCCCACGCGGATCATCTCCCAGCGCGTGGCTCCGAGTGCCAGCGCCGCCTCCCGCTGCGAGGTCGGGACGGCCGCCACCACGTCACGCGAGACGGCCGCCACGGTGGGCAGGACCATGACGGTGAGGACCACCACCGCCGCCAGGTTGCCGATCCCGATCGGGTACCCGCTGAAGAAGGGGAGCCCGCCCAAGGCGTCGTGGAGTGGCACTTCGACAAAATCGCGCAGCCAGGGGGCCAGGACGAAGATGCCCCAGAGCCCGTAGACCACGCTCGGGATGGCGGCCAGCATCTCCACCATGAACCCGAGCGGCCCGGCGAGCCAGCCCGGCGCCAGCTCCACCAGGAAGAGCGCGACGCCGACGCCCACCAGCATGGCGAGCACCAGCGCCGTGATCGCGGTGAGGAGCGTGCCCCAGATGAACGGCAACGCCCCGAAGACGCTGTGGACGGGGTCCCAGGTGTGGCCCCACAGGAACGCGATGCCGTTGTGGGCGATCCCCGCGCGCGACTCGTTGGCGATCACCACCACCAGGCCGACGATGATCCCCACCACGAGCGCCGAGGCGAGGAGCACCGCGGCCCGGAAGATGGGCTCGCCATACCTCGGGCGGTGCTGCGAGAGCACCGCCCGGACTCGCCCGGTCTCGACAGGCAGGGCGCTCAACCACGTACCTCCTGGGTTTGGGCGTGCATGCCGGCGATCATGGCACCCCGGCACAAGATCGCGCGATGGGCGCCGATGGCGTGGGTGCGATCATGGCGACGCCCGTCACGGCGCGGCGCCATGATCGCACGGCAGGTGGCCGTCACGGCAGGACTGGCTGCCCGCCCACGGTCACGCCCTTGAGCGCCGCCTCGGCTTTGGTCACCAGCGCGGGCGCCATCGCCGAGTAGTCCACCTGGGCCGCGTAGTTCTGGCCGTTGTGGATGGCCCACCAGAGGAAGTCGATCATCGCCTTGACCTCGGTGGCCTTGCTGGCCGGGTAGTCCTTGTACAGGAGCACCCAGGTGCTCGCGCCGATCGGGTACGCATTGGGGTGCGAGGCCGGTGGGTTCACGACGAGGAAGCGGAGGTCTGCCGGGGCGCTGGCGACGGCAGCCGCGACCGCATCGGTGGTGGAGGCAAGGGTGGGCTTGATGAAGTTCCCGGCGGCGTTCTTCACGAGCCCGACCGGCAGGTTGTTCTGCAGCGCATACGAGAGCTCGACATATCCGATGGCGCCGGGGTTCTGCTTGACCAGCGCGGTCACGCCGGCACTCCCCTTGCCGCCCGCGCCAACGGGCCAGTTGACCGAGAGGCCCGCGCCCACCTGGCTCTTCCACGCGGCGCTCGTGTCGGAAAGGAAGCTGGTGAAGTTCATGGTGGTCCCGGACCCGTCGCTGCGGTGGGCGACGGTGATCCCCAGGTTGGGGAGCTTGACGCCGGGGTTGTCGGCCGCCAGGGCCGGATCGTCCCAGTTGGTGATCTTGCCAAGGTAGATCCCGGCGATGGTGTCGGGGCTGAAGCGCACCTCCCCGGTGAACCCGGGCAGGTTGTAGGTCATCGCCGCGGCCCAGTGGATCATCGGGATGTTGAGCACCGGGACGCCGATCTGGGCCTCCTGCGCGTCGCTCAGGTAGATGTCCGAGGCCCCGAAGTCCACCGTCTTCGCCTGGAACTGGGCGATCCCGCCGCCGGAGCCGATGGCCTGGTAGTTGACGGCCACTCCCGGCGCGACCTGCTGCTGGTAGAACTGCGCGACGGCGCTCAGCCACGGGTAGATGGCGGTGGAGCCGGCGCCGGTGACCTCGGCCTTGTCGTTCTTGCCGATGGTGGTCGAGGGCGTGACGCTGCTGTAGTCGACAGCGGCGGCACTGGCCTGCGCGCCGCCGGACGCCGAGCCGGCGGGGGCGGCAGACGCGCCTCCGGCCGGGGCCTGCGTCGCGGCCGCCGAGCATGCCCCGAAGCCCAGCGCTGCCACCAGCGCCAGGGCGCCCCAACGGGCGCGGCTTTGGATGATCACGTTGCGTTCCCTCCTCTGTGGTATGCGGCAACTGTGACGCCAGTGGATCAGTCGGCCGTGAGGGCCGCGTAAGGCGGTCGTTAATTCGCGGCCCGATGCCGGGTTCCGTTTGGCGGCCCCCGCGGTGGCCCGGACTGCGGCCCCGGCGACGGCCTCGGCGGGTGCATCGCGGCGGGGGCATCCCGGCGGGCGCATCGTGTTCGCGTCAGGCGCGTTCGGCCTCTGCCGCGCGCATCGGACCCGGAAAGGCGGCCGATCTGGGACCATGTGCGCTGGAGGTGCAGCGGCGAGGATCCAGGCAATCCGGGGCGCGGCGGTCGCGGTCGGCAGCACGAGTGTCCATTTCACGGCCGCCCGGGTGATGGCCGGCGGGTTGCGCCCGCTGGCCGATGAGAGCGTGCTGCTGGAGCTGGGCGCGACGGTGGACGCGCACGGGGATATCCCGGACTCGCAGCTCCGCGAGCTGATCGCCGCGCTCCAGGGGTTCGCCGCGACAGCCCAGACGCTGGGCGTGCGCGACGTGACGTTCGTGGCCACCGACCCGCTGCGCCGGGCCGCCAACGGGCACGCGGTGGCCGCTGGCGTGGAGCTGGCGACCGAGCGGCCGCTGCACGTGCTCTCCCACGAGGAGGAGGCGCTGCTCTCCCTCTATGGCGTGCTGCAGGGGCGTGCCCCGGCAGCGGACACGCTGGTCATCGACATCGGCGGCGGCTCTTCCGAGTACGTGCTGGCGCGGACGGACGGGCCGCCCCTGGCGCACGGCGTGCGGATCGGCGCGGCCCGCCTCACGGCCGCGTTCGTGCGCCACGACCCGCCCACGGCGGGGGAAATCGCGGCGCTGCGGGCCGAGGCGCACCGGCGGGTGGAGAGTGCCGTGGGCATGGCCCCCGCCCGGGCCGTCTTCGTCGGTGGCACGGCCGAGAACCTGCTCCGCCTGGTGTCGGGGGGGCGGGCGCTGCGCACGCTGGATCGGCGTCGCCTGGCGCTTGCCTTCGCGCTGCTGGGAGGGGAGCCGGCCGATCTGCTCGCGGCGCAATCGGGGATTCGGCCCCAGCGGGCACGGATCCTGCCCGGTGGTGCCGCGCTGGTGGAGGCGTTTCTCGATCGGTATCGGCTGGGGTCCGCGTCGGTCTCGCGGGCCGGGATCCGCGAGGGGACGATCCTGGCGGTGGCGCGG